>NZ_JBQFNZ010000002.1:0-754269 GCF_056532945.1 Ruegeria sp. H7 | reverse complement strand
GCCAGCCCCTCGCCCTCCCCGGGATATTTATAGCCAGATGAAGGGCGGATCCGCGCCTTTCGGAAAGGAAGACGAAATGTACAATTTCGAGTTTGAGAAGCCCTCGACCATCGCTGATGCGGTTGCTGCGTTAGGGTCTGAAGATGCGCAGGCGCTGGGGGGTGGGCAGACGCTGATTCCGACCCTCAAGCAGCGGTTGGCTGCGCCGTCGAAACTGGTGTCGATGAGCGGGATTGCCGAGATGCAGGGGGTTTGCATCGAGGATGACGGCTCGGTCGCGATTGGCGGGGCGACACCGCATGCGGTGGTGGCGCGCGAGGCTGCGGGAAACTATCCGGCGCTGGCGGCGCTGGCGGGTCAGATCGGTGATCCGGCGGTGCGCAATCGCGGTACCCTTGGCGGGTCCATCGCCAATAATGACCCGGCGGCGTGTTATCCGGCAGGTGTGCTGGGATCGGGCGCGACGGTCGTGACCAATACGCGCCAGATCGGGGCGGATGATTTCTTTGACGGTATGTTCAGCACGGCGCTGGATGAGGGTGAGATCATCACATCGGTCCGGTTCCCGGTGCCGCAGGCGGCGAGTTATCAGAAGTTCCTGCAACCTGCCTCGCGCTTTGCCCTGGTCGGTGTGTTTGTGGCGCGGTTCTCGGATGGTGTCCGTGTTGCCGTAACGGGGGCCAGCGAGGACGGTGTGTTCCGGTGGTCCGAGGCCGAGGCGGCGCTGAACACTGCGTTCCGTCCTGATGCGTTGATGGATCTGAAGGTCAACCCGATGAACATGATTGCCGATCTGCATGGCAGCAAGGAATACCGGGCGCATCTGGTTGGAGTAATGACCAAGCGCGCCGTTGAAGCCTGTATGTGAAGCAGGCAGGTTTTTCTGGAAAGCCCCGGCCTGTGCGCCGGGGCTTTTTATGTGCTGCGTATTCTGGGCAGTTTCGGGGCCTGCCAATAGGCGCCTGTATCCTCGCGAGCCTTTTCATAGGCTTCGACCCGGCGGCGGGCGTCCTCGCCACCTGCGGCGAAGAGATGGCTGAGAAGGCATTCCAGCACGGCCATGGCCCCGGAAAAGCTGGAGAAATGGTGCATGGACCGCGTGCTGATCTGTAAGCTGACATCGGGTCGCAATCCCGGCGCGATCACGTCGCTGTCCGAGATCAGGATGATCCGGACCCCTTTGTCTGCCGCAAAGCGCATGGTGCGGATGGTTTCTGCCGAATAGGGCCGCACGGTCATGGCCAGCAGGCAATCGTTGCTGTCCGCGTCTAGCAGATCGTCAGTGGCAGAGCCCATATGCCGTGGCACCAGTTGCAGGCCGGGATGGGCCATGCGGCCTGCGTAGTGGAAATAGTAAGCCAGGGCGTAACTGGCCCGCGTCGCGGTGATGAAACAGCGCTGCGCGTTCAGAATAAGGTTGGTCGCGTCCTTGACGTCGCCGGGGTCCATCAACCGCAGTGATCTTGTAACCACATTCAACTCGTTGCGGGCGAAATCGGCCTGGGCTGCGCTGAACGGCCCGTCTGTCCCTTGGCGTGACAGCCAGTCCTGATGCAGGCGATCCTCTCCGTCCGTGACCAGAGCTTGCCGGAACGGGTGGCGGAAGGCGTCGTAGCCGTCAAACCCCATACGCTGGGCAAGGCGCACAAGGACGTTTGAACTGACGCCGATCTTCTCGGCTGTGACGCGGATCGGGTCGAGGCCAAAGTCGCCGGGATGGTCGATCACGTATTTGGCCGCCGCCTGCAATTGCGCCGGCATGTGGTCGATCTCGTGTCTGAGAGCGTTGGTCAACTGGTTGAGGGTGTCGGTCATGGTGTGAAAGAAAACATATGTTTTTAAATTATCCAATTGAAAACGTCCGAGGCATGGATAGATCGGCTGTGTGTTTGACGGAGCAACCGATGACCGACCTGCCAAAGCAACCTTACATCCTTGTCGCACCCAATGGCGCGCGGCGCGGGCATGTGGATCACCCGCACCTGCCAGTTACCCTGAAAGAGACGGTCCAAACCGCGCGGGCGTGTCGTGAGGCTGGGGCAGATGGCTTGCATCTTCATATTCGGGATGCGCACGGGCAACATTCGCTGGATGCAGGGCGGTATCTCGAAGCCGTCGCGGAACTGAAAAAGCAGGTGCCCGATCTTGACATTCAGATCACGACCGAGGCTGCGGGCATTTATGGCGTCGATGCCCAGTATGGGTGTTTGCGACAGGTGCGGCCCGGTTGGGCATCGGTCTCGGTGCGTGAGATCGCGCGGGCGCCCGAGATGGCGGATCGTGTCTATGGGCTGTGTCAAGATCAGGGGACGCGCGTTCAGCATATTCTGTATGATGCTGAGGATGCGGCATTGCTGACCGAATGGCAGCGCGCAGGCATTGTCCGGGACGGGCAGGAGGATCGCCTTTTGGTGCTGGGACGCTATTCGACCGGTCAGGTGTCGTCGCCCGAAGATCTTGATCAGTTCCCGCAGGATCGCTCACCTTGGATGGTGTGCGCCTTTGGGCCGCGTGAACATGCGTGCTTGCATAAGGCCGCGCAGCGCGGCGGTGATCTGCGGGTCGGGTTCGAAAACAGCCTGACGAATTCTGACGGTCAGCCATGGGCTGACAATGCGGCGTCGGTTGCGGCGCTGGTGTCTTTGATCAAGGGAGTTTCGAAATGAGCCATGTTTTTCCGCGCCACACCAAGGCTGCTCTTCCCGTCGCGGCGGGGGGCGAGGGGTGTTACCTGATTGATGCCGATGGCAAACGCTATCTGGATTGTGGCGATGCGGCGGTGTCCTGTTTGGGGCATTCCAATCCTGCCGTTATCGAAGCGGTTCAAAAGCAGGTCGAACAGATTGCCTTTGCGCATAGCGGGTTCATGACCTCGGAACCTGCCGAGGCGCTGGCGGATTTGCTGATCGAGCATGCTCCGGGTGATCTGGATCGGGTGTATTTTGTCTCGGGCGGGTCCGAAGCGACCGAGGCCGCGATCAAGCTGGCCCGGCAATACTACCTTGAGATCGGCCAGCCCGAGCGCCGCCACGTGATCGCACGGCGGCAAAGCTATCACGGCAATACGCTAGGGGCTTTGTCGGCGGGCGGCAATGCCTGGCGGCGGGCACAATTTGCGCCGATGCTGATCGAGATGACCCATATCGCGCCCTGCTATGAATATGCCGAGAAGCCCGAGGGTGAGAGCAGTTTTGACTACGGCCAACGTGTCGCCAATGAGTTGGAGGCCGAGATTCTGCGGCTTGGTCCCGAAACGGTCATGGCGTTCATGGCCGAGCCGGTTGTCGGGGCGACGCTGGGCGCTGTTCCGGCGGTGGACGGGTATTTCAAGCGCATTCGTGAAATCTGCGATCAGTACGGTGTGCTGTTGATCCTGGATGAGGTCATGTGCGGCATGGGGCGGACCGGGCATCTGTTTGCCTGCGATCATGACGGGGCGGCACCTGATATTCTATGTATCGCCAAAGGGTTAGGGGCTGGCTATCAACCGATTGGCGCGATGCTGTGCACGGGCAGGATCTATGAGGCCATTCAGAACGGCTCTGGCTTCTTTCAGCACGGGCATACCTATATCGGCCATCCGGTGGCCACGGCGGCGGCTTTGGCGGTTGTTAGCGAACTGACCGGGCGAGATCTTCCCGCGCGCGCCGGTGTGATGGGTGAGAAACTGCAATCGGCGCTGGAAGCTGCCTTTGGCCAGCACCCGAATGTGGGCGATATTCGCGGGCGTGGCCTGTTCCGGGGGATCGAACTGGTTGCGGATCGGGACAGCAAGACCCCGTTCGATCCGGCGCATGGTGTGGCCGGAAAGATCAAGAAGGCGGCAATGGCCGAGGGGCTGATCTGCTACCCGATGTCGGGAACCCGCGACGGCAAGAGCGGCGATCACATCCTGCTGGCACCGCCCTTCATCATCGAAGAGCCGCAGATTGACGAGTTGGTTTCAAAACTGGCGAAAGCCATCGATGCGACGCTTCCGGTCTGAAAAAGGGGTCAGAGGGCCGTGTTCTGCATGGCCTTCTGATAATGCGCGTTGAATGCCATGATCGGATGCTCTGACTGAGACGAGCAGGCATTGTCCACCACCAGTGCGCCGTGACCGATGGCACCGCTTTCCAATCCGCGTTGCACCGAATCCACAATCGGGCCGTCCTCGGCAAAGGTGGTGGTGCGGTGTTGCAGGATGATCTCGCGCTCGACCGTGTTGGGGGTGGCGTCGGGCAGCCACCAGTCGACCTCGATCTTGGTGGAGTTTACGCTCAGCGGTTTCCAGCGATAGGTGTTCACGATGCCACCGGGATAGACCTGCAGCGCGAACAGGGGAAAGAACCACCAGGTCAAGAATTTGTCCGTGCGCGCAGCGGGGTCCGCCACATACTCATAGGATTTCTGGGAATCCGGCCGGGCCGGGCTGGCGTGGCGAATGCCGTAATCGTGACCGCGCGTCTGGTATTGATCCGGGTCGACAACGCCTGTGGTCAGGGTCTTGTGCACCACCGCGCAGTGGTAGCATTCGTTGAAATTCTCGGCCACGACCTTCCAGTTCGCACTGGCCAAGCGTTCCGTGCGATCGGCGCGCTGGTAGGTGGGCAGGTTGGGGGCATAGTCCGAAATCTCGCCAAGCGCCTCCTGTGCCAGTTCGGCCATCGGGCGTGCATCCGCATCCAGATTGACCAGGATCAGCCCAAAAAAGACCTCAATCCGCACCGGGCGCAGTTTGTACTGGCTTTTGTCGAACCCGGGAAAGGCAGTGGCATTTGGGGCGGCGCGCAGCTGACCGGTCGTGTCGTAGGTCCAGGCGTGATAGGGGCAGGTCATCTTTTTGGCGCAGCCCTTGCCATTTAGCAATTCATGCCCGCGATGCACGCAGACATTGTAGAAAGCGCGGATTTCACCATCCTGACCCCGGACCACAATCACCGAGATGCCGCTGATATCCTCGACTACGTAATCCCCAAGGTTGGGCAGGTCGGTTACATGGCCAACCAGTTGCCACGCGCGTCTGAATATGCGGCTGCGTTCGGTGGCAAACACGGCCTCGTCGCAATAGGCCTGCGATGGAAGCGACTGATAAACGCCGCCGGCAAAAGACATTTCACCCATCGTAGCCTCCCAAGGATCCGTCGCATTCGGATTGAGCCAAACCCCGATCCACATCTTTCCGGATTGCGCCAAGGCGGCGTCGAAATCAGAGCGTCTGAAATCGACCAGTTGTCGCTTTCCGGCTTTCAGCATGTGCGGATTATCTCGATGGGATGCAAATCGCGTTCTATGACGTTCAGGTGAACGAAAAAACCCTGCCAGATCGTCTCTGACAGGGTTCGAATTGGGATTGCTTGCAGGGACTATTTCTGCGGTAGCGGGCCGATCATCATGATCATCTGACGGCCTTCCATCTTCGGCATGTTCTCGACCTTGCCGATATCCTTGATGTCTTCGGCAACGCGTTCCAGCAGTTCACGCCCCAGGTTCTGGTGCGCCATCTCACGACCGCGGAACCGCAGGGTGACTTTGACCTTGTCGCCCTTTTCCAGAAACTTGAAGACGTTCTTCATCTTGACGTCATAATCATGCGTGTCGGTGTTGGGCCGGAACTTGACCTCTTTCACCTCGATGATCTTTTGTTTCTTGCGGGCCTCGGCTTCGCGCTTTTGCGTTTCGTACTTGTACTTGCCAAAGTCCATAATCTTGCAGACCGGCGGATTCGCGTTGGGCGAGATCTCGACCAGATCGAGGCCGGCATCGGCGGCAAGTTGCATGGCTTTGGCGGGATGAACCACCCCGACATTTTCACCTTCAGCACCAATCAGGCGGATTTCGGGGGCACGGATTTTGTCGTTGACGCGCGGTCCGGTATCTCTCTGCGGCGGCGCGTTGTGGGGTCTGCGAGCTATGGGTTCATTCCTTTGATGATTGCAGAATTTCGAGCCCGGAATTTAGACCGGGCCGGGCAGCGTTTCAAGCAGCATAAACGCCTGTAAGTCGGAAATTCCCGTGAATTATCGCGGGAATCGGCTGGCCGGGTCAGGAAAGGCCCAGCCAGCCGTGTCGATCAGCCGACAAATGCCTTTTCGATCACGAATTCCTTGGGTTCCGAGTTTGCGCCCTCGCGCAGGCCGAACTCTTCCAGGATTTCCTTGATGTCCAGGTTGAAGGCCAGCGAGCCGCAGACCATCGCGCGGTCGGTTTCGGGCTTGATGCCGCCTTCGATGCCCAGATCGGCAAACACGGTGCCGTCTTTCAGCAGTTCCGTAATGCGGCCCATCTTGGGGCTCTCTTCCCGCGTTGTTGTCGGGTAGTAGCGGATCTTGTCGGCAAAGCCTTCGCCCATCAGTTCGGCCAGCAATTCGTCCTGACGAATGCTTTCAATCAGCTGGCGGCCATATTCCAACTCGGCCACTTGGCGGCAGGTGTGGGTGATGATGACCTCATCATAGTCCTCATAGGTCTGCGGCTCGCGCAGCAGCGAGGCAAATGGCGCAAAGCCGGTGCCGGTGGCAAAGAACCACAGACGTTTGCCGGGCAGCAGGGCATCATGCACCAGCGTGCCGACGGGCTTGGGCCGCAGGATGATCTGATCGCCGGGTTTGATATGCTGCAGCTTCGAGGTCAGCGGGCCGTCCTGCACCTTGATCGAGTAAAACTCCAGCTCTTCATCCCACGAAGGCGAAGCAATCGAATAGGCGCGCAGCAGAGGTTTCTGACGCCCGGTTTTGGGGTCGGGGTCGCCCATCAGGCCGATCATCACAAACTCGCCCGAGCGGAACCGCAGCGTCGCAGGGCGCGACACTTTGAACGAGAACAGGCTGTCGGTCCAATGCTTCACATCGGTCACAGTCTGCGCGTCGGGCAGTACGGGGGCCTTTACGGCGGTTGCTTCACTCACGGGTTTCATCTCTGTCATCGTTTCACTGCCGGTGAGGTAAACCGACATCTCCGTTTAATCTTTGATCCAAGTCAGGAAAAGGGGACAGTTTGCCCCCTTCCTTCACAAGCTGGCGATGGCGGTCTTAACCGCGCAGGCGGGCCTGGTAGTTGTTCTCTTTCCAGTCGGCGCGGGCCAGCCACTGATCTTCGGGCTGACGGGTCGCCAGGGCGTTGTCGATTTCAACCTCGTCAAACCCGCTACGGCGGGCCATGGCGTATTGGTCGGCCAGAACGTGCCCCTTGGCGCGCAGACGTCCGGTAAAGCCTTTCAGGCGCAGCACGCGCGCGATGGTGAACCCACGCCCATCCGCCGAGGACGGAAAGTCCACGCGTACCATTTTTGCGCTGCCCAGACGGTCAATCAGCTCATCCGGGTCGGTGTCCGAGGCCACATCCAGCGCCACAACATCATTCGCGGCGTCTTCCAGGGTCACAAAGCCGTCGGTCCAGTCGTCGGGGGCGAACCCCTCATCCGTTACGATTACGTTCATGTTTTCTCTCCGGCGCGCACCATCTTGCCATCGACAAAATGGATGCCGCATTCTTCCTTGTTCTGGTCGCGCCAGCGCCCGGCGCGGGGGTCTTCGCCCTCTTTGACCGGCGAGGTGCAGGGCGCACAGCCGATCGATGGGTATCCTTTGGCCACCAGCGGATGCCGGGGCAGGTTGTTTTCTTCCATATAGGCGCGCACATCTTCGGGCGCCCAATGGGCCAGCGGGTTCACCTTGATCCGGCCTGTTCCGTCCTCGACCTCGAAGAAATCGAGCGCGGCGCGGGTACCGGACTGGAATCTCTTGCGCCCGGTAATCCAGCCGCAATACCCGGTCAATGCCTGTTGCAGCGGGAAGGTCTTGCGCAGGTTGCAGCACGCATCCGTATCCCGCAGGCGCAGCGCGCCATAGGGGTCTTCCCGCTGAATCTCCTGATCATCCGCGCGGATGATCTGAACGTTTTTCAGGCCCAGACGCTCGCTGACCTCCTGCTGGTATTCCAGCGTTTCGGTGAACAGCATCTGCGTATCCACAAACAGCACAGGGGTCATCTTGTCGACCACCGCCGCCATATGCAGCAGCACCACCGATTCCGCCCCAAAGCTTGAGACCAGAGCAAGCTCGTCGATCTCTTCGATTGCGCCATGCATGACATCATGGGCGCTGTGGTGGCGGAACCGGTTGTTCAGCGCGTCAACCTTGTCGGTCAGTTCGCGCCTGTCTGCACCCAATTCCGTCTGGATAAGGTCAAGCGGCATTCGCCTGAGCCTCGGGGTAGAGGGCCGCCTTGAACGGAGCCATACCGACGCGGCGATATGTTTCCAGGAAGGTTTCTTCGGCGCTCTCACGCTGGTTCAGATAGGTGTCCACGATGCGTTCGACCGCTGGCACGATCTCGTCATAGGCAAAGCCCGGACCGGTGCGGTCGCCAACGGCGGCCGTTTCGGTCGCGTCACCACCCAGCGTGATCTGGTAGTTTTCGACGCCAGCGCGGTCCAGACCAAGGATGCCGATATGGCCCACATGGTGGTGACCACATGCGTTGATGCAGCCCGAGATCTTGATCTTCAGGTGGCCAATATCGTGCTCCAGCTTCAGCTCGTCAAACCGGGTCGCGATTTCCTGCGCAACCGGGATCGAGCGGGCCGTCGCCAGCGCGCAGTAATCCATGCCGGGGCAGGCGATGATGTCGCTGATCAGGCCGATATTGGCTGTGGCCAGTTCGTATTCTTTAAGCTTGGCATGGATCGCGGGCAGGTCCGATTTGTGGACATGCGGCAGGATCACGTTCTGCTCATGGCTGATACGCAGCTCGTCATAGGCGAACTCTTCGGCCAGATCGGCCATCACGCGCATCTGCTCAGCCGTTGCATCACCCGGCGTTGCGCCGTGCTTTTTGATCGAGATCGTGACAATCGCGTGGTCCGCGTTCTTGTGCGGCGCGATGTTGGTATCGACCCACGAGCGGAATACCGGATCATTGGTATAGGCGCTTTCAAACGACGCAACCGAACCTTCGCGGAAGGCGGGGGCAGCAAAGTGGCCCTTGATTTCTTCCAGCAGCGCCATGTCGGCACCTTTGAACTGCGGGCGAACCTGCAGGAAGCGCTCGTTGACCTTGGCGCGGATGGCGTCGATGCCGTGTTCATGCACGGTGATCTTGATACGCGCCTTGTATTTGTTGTCGCGGCGGCCGATCTGGTTCCACACGGAAACGGTGGCCTCGAGATAGGCCAGCAGGTCGTCAAAGGCGACGAATTCGGACAGTTCCTTGCCGATCATCGGGGTCCGGCCCAGGCCGCCGCCCACGATGACGCGGGCACCCAGAACGCCGTCACGCTCGACCAGTTGCAGGCCGATGTCATGCGCCTTGATCACGGCGCGGTCATTTTCGCTGCCGGTGATGGCGATCTTGAACTTGCGCGGCATGAACTGGAACTCGGGGTGGTCGGTGGACCACTGGCGCAGCAGTTCTGCATAGGGGCGCGGGTCGGCGATCTCATCCGCGGCGGCACCGGCGAAATGCTCGGCGGTCACGTTGCGGATCGTGTTGCCTGAGGTCTGGATGGCGTGCATCCCAACTTCGGCCAGCGCGTCCAGCATATCCGGCACGTCGTTCAGTTTCGGCCAGTTATACTGGATGTTCTGACGGGTGGTGAAATGGCCATAGCCCTTGTCCCACTTCTCGGCCAGCAGCGCCAGTTGGCGCATCTGCGCGCTGTTCAGCGTGCCGTAGGGAATGGCGACCCGCAGCATATAGGCGTGCAGTTGCAGATAAAGGCCATTCATCAGGCGCAGGGGTTTGAATTCATCTTCGGTCAGCGAGCCGTCAATACGACGCTCGACCTGTGCGCGGAACTGTTTGTTGCGCTCTGCCAGGAATGCTGTGTCGAACTCGGAGTAGCGATACATATCTAGCTGTCCTTAGTTGCAGCCCCGAACTTTGGGGCCTTTTGGGGAGAGGAAGAGGGGCCGGAAGTCAGGCCCGGGGCTGCGTTTCAGTTTCCTGCTTGCCATGGGCATAGTTCGAGGGCCCGGTGCGGCGGAACTCCTCGCGGAAATGGGTGGGTTCGGGGCCGTTTGCGCCAGCGGCTGCATCGGCAAGATAGGCACCAACGATCTTGTTGGCTTGGCGGGCGGCGTCCAGCAGACGGACCTGCGCGTGGGCTTCATCGGTGATCAGCTCGGCCTCGGACAGATCGCGCGACCAGCGGTCATCCTCGGTCTGGTAGATCACGTCGCCTTCCAGCAGGTCATTTGCAGTGACAACTTTAGGGGTAAAAGCGCGGGCCATCAGGCAAGCTCCTTATTGAATTCGGTCAGGGCCTCGGCCGCTTGGCGCGGGGCAAGGCCATAGAATGTCAGAACCGGGCCGTCCATTTCGGCGGCGCTCAGGTCGGTGGGCAGTTGATCGAGTGTGCTTGCCACAACGCGCTGATCCGGGCGCGAGGCATTTTCGATCAGTGTTACGGGGGTGGCGCGGTCCGCGCCGTGCATGATCAGGCGACCCTGGATGAAACGGGCGGATTTCTTGCCCATGTAAATCGCGGCAACCGATCCCTCGCGCGCCAGAGCGGTCCAGTCGTGATCGGCGAAACCCTTCATGTCATGCCCTGTCAGAAACCGGACCGAGGAATTGCGCCCACGCCGGGTCAGGCTTTGACCGATGCCCGCAACGGCTGCAGAGGCCGCAGTGATGCCGGGAACGATGCGCCACGAGATACCAGCAGCCTCAACCGCTTCGATTTCCTCGTCCAGCCGCCCAAACACGGTGGGGTCGCCGGATTTCAGACGCACAACGCGGTTGCCTTTCAGGGCATAATCGACCAGCAGTGCGTCAATATCGGCTTGCTTCCATGACGGGCCGAACCCAGCCTTGCCAACATCCACCAGATGCGCGCTTTGCCCGGCAAGGGTCAGGACGTCTTCGCCGATGAGACGGTCATGCAGAACGACATCCGCGCGCTCAAAGGCTTTCAGGGCCTTGAGCGTCAGCAATTCCGGATCACCGGGACCAGCGCCGACAAAGTCGACATGTCCTGTGCGTCCTGTTTCGTTCGTAAGCTGCATCAGATCGTCCAGAGCTTGGTTTGACTTGCCCTACAATATAGGAAATATTCCCACCAAACCGCCATATCGCGGAATAAATAAGAACGTGCGTCTTCTTAAGCGACCTGTTTGGGACGAGCGTTTCGAAACTGAAGGAAAAATGGAATGTCGGTGCGGATAGACGATACGGATCGGAAAATTCTGGCTGAGCTGCAGCGCGATGCCAGCCAGTCGCTGGACGAAATAGCAGCCCGGGTCGGCAGTTCCAAGACCCCGGTTTGGAATCGAATCCGCAAGCTCAAAAGCGCCGGAATCATTGGTCAGCAAACGGTATTGCTGGACGCCGAAGCGCTGGGGTTCGAGGCCACTTTTTTTGTTCTGATCCGCACATCCGAGCACGAAGCCGACTGGCAGCGTAAGTTCCTGAAAGCCCTTCGGGATCAACCCGAAGTGCAAGAGGCACACCGACTGGCAGGGGACATCGACTATATTCTGAAAGTACGGGTTAAAAATGCCCGCGCCTATGATCAGTTTTACCAGTCTCTGATATCAGAGGTTCGTGTCCACAACGTCACCGCATTGCTGTCAATGGAAGAGATCAAGTCCACGACCATGCTTCCCTTGAACGCCTTGGCCAGCACCTAAGGGGGTTGGGGGCGCTGCCCCCGCCGCCCCTGTCGGGGCGACTCCCCCGGGATATTTCCAGCCAGATGAACAGGGGATCCAGACTTCATCTGGCTAAAAATATCCCCGCCGGAGGCATCGCGCGGAACGCGCGATTTGATTTTAGGCTTCAGGCCAGAACCATTAGGTGTTCAAGGCCGTGAAAATGGTAGCTGTCCGAGTATGTTGGCGGCTCGGTCAGGTGCAGATTGGGGCATCTGTCGAACAGGATGGGCAGAGCGATGCGCATCTCGAGCCGGGCCAGGGGCGCGCCAACGCAAAAGTGCAGGCCGCCGCCAAAGCTTGAGTTTGTTTTGACCGGACGCTTTGGATTGAAGATATGCGGGTCCGGCCATGCCTCGGGGTCCCGGTTGGCGGCACCCAGCAACAGCGCAACCTGATCGCCGCGTTTGAAGGAATGGCCAAAAACCTCAACCTCTTCATAGGCATAGCGGGTGAACATATGCAGGGGCGGATCGAAGCGCAGGATCTCTTCCACAGTGCCATCGATTGCATCCGGCCCGAGGGTACTGCTGCCCAGACCGCATTGAAGAAGGGTTTTTACACCATTCCCAAGTGAGTGGACCGTCGCCTCATGCCCTGCATTGAGCAGTAAGATGCAGGTGGCGATCAGTTCATCGGTTGACAGCCTGTCGCCTTCTTCTTCTGCCGCAATCAGGCGGGTGATCAGGTCGTCACGCGGGTCGGTGCGTCGTTGTTGGATGTAACCGTCTAGAAAGGCGGTGAAATCCTGTGCGGATTGCGCTGCGTTCTGTTCAGTCTCTGACGTGCGGCTTGCCTGATACATCGCGACCATGTCGTGGGACCATCTGAGCAGGTCGGGGGACATGCTTTCGGGCACCCCCAGCAGGCGGCAGATCGTTATGACAGGAACTTGCGTGCAATAGGCATCCAGTAAGTCGAAGGGCCGGTCCGGAAACTGATCAATCAAGTCATGGCACAGGGTTTCGATCGACGGGGCCAAGGCGGCAATGGCGCGCGAGGTGAAGGCCCGTGTGACCAAAGCCCTCAGCCGCGTGTGGCGGGGTGGTTCAGTCTCAAGCAGCGAATGAGCCTCGACCGCCAGCCACGGGGCCAGGTGATCCGGGCCGGGTTTTGCAAGCTCAGCCGGGATTTCGCGACCAAATCGGCGGTCGCGCAACAGCGCGTGGACCGCCTTGTGCGAAACGGCGGCGACCATGTTGTAGTCGCTCCAATAAACCAGATCCCCATGCGCGCGGGCTGTGTCATAGAACGGATAGGGGTCCTGAACGAAACCCGGATCGGTCGGAGGTTGAGAGACGGTCTTCATGCGGCGCAGACTTGCCATCAGGCGGCGTGAATGCAAGACCCTATGTCATGCAAAGGTTTTGGGTCATTTGCGGTTTCCTGATCGCGGTCGGTTTATTGTCGGCAGGTGTCTGGTCCTACGGGTATCGGCAGGCGCTGTCGCAGCTGAGCGAAAAGGCCGAAGCCGATCTGGAACTGGCCGCCGACCGGCTGAGCACTCAGATGCAGGTCTATCAGGAGCTTGCGGTTCTGATGGCGGGTCATCCAACGCTGGCCGCGCTGGAAACGTCCCAGCAGCAGCAAGACGCGCGCAAGGTGCTTTTGGATGTGGCCGACAAGACGGCTGCGGTCAACATGATGTATCTGGATCGAACTGGCCGCGTTCTGGCTTCGGCCCAGCCGGTTGCGCAGCGCAGCATGGCGGGGCATCCGGCGTTTGAACGTGCATTGCAAGGCGCGATGGGAAGTGCGCATGGTGTCGAAACCGAAAGCGGAAACAGGATCTATTCCTACGCGGCCCCGGCTTTTGGCCCGGCCGGGCAGGTCGTAGGGGCCTTGATGGTGTTCGCCGATGTGCAGGATGTCGAACAGACCTGGCGCGGCAGTACCGAAGCGGTTTTCTTTGTTGATCACAACGGCGTCGTCTTTATCTCGAACCGGTCCGACCTGTTGTTCTGGTACCGCGCGGACGGGCAGCGGGGGTTGACGCCGCCCGAGGGCGCGCCGGTCGATTTCGCCTCGTCCTGGGTTGGCGGGCACGAGTTATGGCGGTTGAACTGGGGCCGTTACCTGCCGCAGCACGCGCTGCATCTGACGCTTGATCTGCCGGTGATCGACATGACCGCCGAGGTGCTGGTGGATGTGGCCCCGGCGCGGCGGTTGGCCGGGTTGCAGGCGGCGGCGGTGGCCGCGATCTGTCTGGCCTTTGGCGCCTTGCTGTTTCTAGCCACCGAGCGGCGGCGGACCTTGGCCGAAGCCAATGCCGTGCTTGAAGGCCGCGTGGCAAAGCGAACACGGGACCTGACGACAGCCAACACGGCCCTGCGGCGCGAAGTGGCTGAGCGGCAGGAGGCGGAAGCCGCCTTGAAGCAAGCTCAGGCGGATTTGGTGCAGGCCGGTAAGCTAAGCGCATTGGGTCAGATGTCGGCGGGCATCAGTCACGAATTGAACCAGCCCTTGATGGCCATTCAACAGTTCGCCGACAATGGCGCAGCCTTCATGGAGCGGGGGCAGGGTGAAAAGGCCGGGAAAAACCTTGGCCGTATCTCGGAAATGGCCGCGCGCATGGCGCGGATCATCAAGAACCTGAGGGCCTTTGCGCGAAATGAAAGCGAGCCTATGGGCAAGGTCGATCTGGTTCAGGTGATCCAATCGGCGATTGAACTGACAGAGGCAAGATTGCGTGAAGAAGGGGTAACGTTGGACTGGACCCCACCGACCCATCCGGTGAATGCGTGGGGCGGTGAGGTTCGTTTGGCGCAGGTCTTTGTAAACCTGATCAACAACGCCATCGACGCGATGAGCGGGCAGGAAGACAAGCGTATCGTGATCGAGATTGAAACCGGAGATCGCGTTGTTGTGGCGATACGCGACAGCGGGCCGGGCATCGAAGACCCCGACAAATTGTTCGAGCCGTTTTATACCACCAAATCCGTCGGCTCGTCAGAAGGCATGGGGCTGGGCCTGTCGATTTCTTACGGGCTGGTGCAGAGCTTTGGCGGCAATATTCGCGGTGCGAACGCCGAAAACGGCGCGGTATTCACTGTCGAGCTTGAGTATTTCAGGGAGGAAGAGGTTGCATGACGCGCAGGGTCCTTCTGGTCGATGACGATGCCGCCGTGCGCGAAGCACTGGCGCAGACTCTGGAATTGGCCGAATTCACGCCTGTTCCGGCAGGATCCTTTGTTGCGGCAAAGGATCATATCCGGGCGGATTTTCCCGGTGTCATCGTCTCGGACATTCGGATGCCGGGGCGTGACGGTTTTCATCTTCTGACCTATGCGCGCGATGTGGACCCCGAACTGCCGGTGATCCTGTTGACCGGTGAGGGGGATATCCCGATGGCGGTGCAGGCCATGGGGCAGGGGGCGTTTGATTTTCTGGAAAAGCCCTGCGCGGCCTCGGATCTGTTGGCGGTGCTAGAACGCGCTTTTGCGCAGCGGTCGCAGGTCATGGAAAAACGCGCACTGAAGTCGGAGCTTGAGCGCGGCGATCCCGCAGCGCGTCTGTTGTTCGGCCTGTCACCACAGGCCGAGGCGTTGCGCGAGCGGGTGCGAAACGTCGCCCCAACCGGGGCCGAGGTTTTGGTGACCGGGCCGCCGGGCAGCGGGGTGTCCAAGGTGGCCGAAGTTGTGCATCTGATGTCTCCTGTTGCACAGGGTCCCTTTGTGAAGCGCGCGGGATCCGCGTTGACTGCTGAGGAGCTACTGCAAGGGTGCGAGGATGCTGCGGGTGGGTCCTTGTTTCTGGATGAGATCTCGGCAATGCCGCAGGCCACGCAATATGCGGCTCTGGAACGGATTGAACAGGGCACGGATGCCCGGATCCTTGCAGGGACAACGGCGGATCTGGCCGCGCTGTCGGACGAGGGGCGTTTCAACGCCGATCTGTTCTATCGTCTGGACGTGATGCAGGTGCGCATTCCGTCTCTGGCCGAGCGGCCCGAGGATATCCCGGTCATCTTTCGTCACTATGTGGCGCAAGCCGCCGAACAGGCCGGTATCCCCGAGCCCGAGATCACCTCGGACCATCTGGCGTCGTTGATGGCGCGCGATTGGCCGGGGAATGCACGGTCGTTGATGTCTGCAGCGATGCGGTTTGTGTTGGGGATGCCCGAGGATGTCGCTCAGGCCGCGGAACTTGGGTTGAGCGATCAGATGGCGCGGGTCGAACGGTCGTTGTTGATTGCGGCTTTGGGGCGGCACAATGGCAAAGCCTCGGACGCGGCAAAGGCACTGAAACTGCCGCGCAAGACGTTTTATGACAAGCTGGCGCGGTATCAGATCCGCCCCGAGGATTATCGCAGATAAGCAGACGCTCCCGCCAGTTTTGCCCGCATTTTCATGCGATCAAAGCTGTTGGGCCGGGCAGCCCGCTGGCGCGGGCTGCGGTGGGCGCGGTGGGGCAAAGGGATTGATTCTGGACCGATGATTCGAAAACCGTGCGGATTTCCGCACATCTTGGTTTTCCGCTGTGCGGATTTCCGCACACCCTTGGCTGGGTGATAAAATACGTGCCTGAAAGGTATAATTTAAGTATCGGTTATTATTATATAAATAACGACCCTTCATCCCCGGAATCAAAACGTTGTGCGGTAAGATTTGATTCGCTTCACTGCCCGGCATGCGGTGCCCCTGTGGCATCTGATGGAATGTTTTGAAGTCTGGGAGGAGAACAGATGAGAGTTTTGACAACAGCCGCGACGGCTCTGGCATTGGCGGTAACCGCCTCGGCGGGTATTGCGGCGTGCGACGACGGTGAAATCGTCGTCAAGTTCGCGCATGTGACGAACACCGACAAGCATCCGAAAGGTATCGCTGCCTCGCTGCTGGAACAGCGTGTAAATGACGAGATGAACGGCGTGATGTGTATGGAGGTCTATCCGAACTCGACCCTCTACAATGACGACAAGGTGCTTGAGGCGATGCTGCAAGGCGACGTGCAACTGGCCGCGCCGTCGCTGTCGAAGTTTGAGAAGTTCACCAAACAGTTCCGCCTGTTCGACCTGCCGTTCATGTTCAAGAACATCGATGCCGTGGACGCGTTCCAGGCCTCGGCCGATGGTCAGGCGATGAAGGACAGCATGCAGCGCCGTGGCCTGCAGGGGTTGGCCTTCTGGCACAATGGCATGAAGCAGATGTCGGCGAACAAGCCGCTGGTTGATCCGTCGGATGCGGATGGTCTGAAATTCCGGGTGCAGTCCTCGGACGTGCTGGTTGCGCAGATGGAAGCGATCGGTGGCAGCCCGCAGAAGATGGCGTTCTCGGAAGTCTATGGCGCGCTGCAACAGGGCGTTGTGGACGGGCAGGAAAACACCTGGTCGAACATCTACGGCAAGAAGTTCTTCGAGGTGCAGGACGGCATTACCGAGACCAATCACGGCATCATCGATTATCTGGTCGTGACCTCGGTGGATTGGCTGGACAGCCTGGACCCCGAGGTGCGTGACCAGTTCATGACCATCATGGACGAAGTGACCGAAACCCGGAACAAGGAAGCCTTTGCCGTGAATGAAGCAGCCAAAGCGTCGATCACCGACGCGGGTGGTATCATTCGTGAACTGAACCCCGAACAGCGTCAGGCCTGGGTTGATGCGATGAAGCCCGTCTGGGATCAGTTCGCCGGTGACGTGGGGCAGGACAAGATCGACGCCGCACAGGCCATCAACGCCGGGTTCTGATCCGGTCAGGCCGCGCGTCCGGGGACTGGGGAGTTAACGACGCGCGGCCTTGGCGGGCCGCTTCAAAGGCCCGCCGCAAGTTACTCTCATCACGAAAAATGCGGGGACAGAAAGATGTCTGGTGCGAAATCCGGCCCGGCTGGGCTGGTCGACCATATCGAAGAGACCGTGATTGCATTGCTGCTGGGCCTGATGACGGCCGTGACCTTTGCCAATGTGATCGCCCGGTTCTTTTTTAACTCGAACATTCTTTGGGCGCTGGAACTGACGGTGTTCATGTTCGGCTGGCTTGTGCTGCTGGGCGCGTCATATGCGGTCAAGAAACACGCTCATCTGGGGGTCGATGCGATCCTGAACATGCTGGCCCCCGCGCCGCGTCGGATCCTGGCGCTGATCGCCGTGGCCTGTTGTCTGGTGTTCTCGCTGCTGTTGCTCAAGGGTGCCTATGATTACTGGGCGGTATTTGCTGACCTGCCGCCCACATCGGGTCGCTGGTTCCCGACCGGGTTCAATTTCGACGCCCGCAGCCAGAGTTTCTATGAAGTTGACGATATTCCGATGATCGCACCGCTGCGGTTCCTGGAAGACCTGATCAACTATGGCGAATATTACGAGAAACTGCCCAAGGTCGTTCCGTATTTCATCCTGCCTTTGTCGATGCTGCTGCTGGTGATCCGCTTTGCGCAGGTTGCCCTGCAGATTTGGCGCGGTGAAACGGACCGTCTGGTCGCCAGCCACGAGGTTGAGGACGAGATCGAAGAAGTGCGCGCGCAGCAGGGAGGACATGACTGATGGACGTTGTACTTCTCTTCTCGATGGTCATCGGCCTGCTGCTGATCGGGGTTCCAATTGCGGTAGCGCTTGGCCTTAGTTCGACCCTGTTCCTGCTGATCTATTCCGACAGTTCGCTGGCTTCGGTCGCGGGCACGCTGTTCGAGGCGTTCGAGGGACACTTTACCCTGCTGGCGATCCCGTTCTTCATTCTTGCCTCGTCCTTCATGACCACGGGTGGGGTGGCACGGAGGATCATCCGGTTCTCGATTGCGTGCGTGGGGCATCTGCCCGGTGGTCTGGCGATTGCGGGTGTCTTTGCCTGTATGCTGTTTGCTGCGTTGTCCGGGTCGTCCCCGGCGACCGTTGTGGCCATCGGCTCTATTGTCATCGCCGGAATGCGTCAGGTGGGTTATTCCAAGGAATTCGCCGCCGGTGTGATCTGTAACGCGGGGACGTTGGGCATCCTGATCCCGCCCTCGATCGTGATGGTTGTCTACGCGGCAGCCGTTGAGGTCTCGGTCGGGCGGATGTTCCTGGCGGGTGTCATTCCGGGCCTGATGGCTGGTCTGATGCTGATGATCACCATTTACGTGATGGCCAAGGTCAAGAACCTGCCCAAAGGCGACTGGAAAGGCTGGGGCGAGATTTTCACCTCGGCGCGCGAGGCGGGTTGGGGTCTGTTCCTGATCGTGATCATTCTGGGCGGCATCTATGGCGGCATCTTCACCCCGACCGAGGCCGCAGCGGTGGCCGCTGTTTACGCCTTCCTGATCGCCAGCTTTGTCTACAAGGACATGGGGCCGCTCAGCACGGAAGAGGGGACAGCGAATATTCCGCTGTTCAAGAAACCGCATGCTCTGGTCACCGCGTTCTTTCACCCTGACACCAAGCACACGCTGTTCGAGGCGGGTAAACTGACCGTCACGCTGCTGTTCGTGATCGCCAACGCGCTGATCCTGAAACATGTGTTGACCGACGAGCAGGTCCCGCAACACATTGCCGAGGCGATGTTGTCTGCCGGTTTGGGTCCGGTGACCTTCCTGATCGTGGTCAACGTGATCCTGCTGATCGGCGGTCAGTTCATGGAACCTTCAGGGCTGCTGGTCATTGTCGCCCCGCTGGTCTTCCCGATTGCCATCGAGCTGGGCATCGATCCGATCCATCTGGGCATCATCATGGTGGTGAACATGGAAATCGGGATGATCACGCCTCCGGTCGGGTTGAACCTGTTCGTGACGTCCGGCGTGGCAGGCATGCCGATGATGAGCGTCGTGCGGGCTGCGTTGCCGTTCCTGGCGGTGCTGTTCGTCTTCCTGATCATGGTGACGTATATCCCGTGGATTTCGACCTTCCTGCCGAACTCGGTCATGGGGCCTGAGATCATAACGAACTAGCGAATTTGTGGCCGGGCGGCGCGTGTTGCCCGGCCACACACTTGAACCCGGGGCAGGGATGCCTATCTCGGGGTCAGAGGACGACCTCCCCACCACGGGCAGATCATGCGGGACGACCCGCGTTGATAAGGGGTCACCTCATGGCATGGATCATGCTTGTTTTTGCCGGAATTCTCGAAATTGTCTGGGCGGGTGCGATGAAGCAATCCGCTGGTTTCACGCGGCTTTTGCCAACTGCGATCATGGGCGTTTCCATGATCGGCTCGTTTGGGTTGCTGTCACTGGCGATGCGGGATCTGCCGCTGAGCACCGCCTATACGATCTGGGTCGGCATAGGCGCGGTTGGTGCGTTTCTGGTGGGCGTCACGGTGCTGGGTGAGGCGCTGACGCCCATGCGCCTTCTGGCAGCGGCGTTGATCATTGCCGGGATCGTGACGATGAAGCTGGCCTGATTGTGCTGCCCCGGCTCAGATGCCTTCCAGCGCCTCGATGATGCCCGAGAAATCCGCAGCTTTCAGGCTGGCCCCGCCGACCAGCGCGCCGTCTACATTCGAAACACCGAAAATTTCGGCCGCATTGGACGGCTTGACCGAACCGCCATATAGCAACCGGACCGAGCGGCCGACGCCCTCGCCAAACCGGCGTTCCAGACGGGCGCGGATGAAATCGTGGACCTCACCGATTTCTTCCAGCGTCGGAACCTTGCCGGTTCCGATGGCCCAGATCGGTTCGTAAGCGACGATCAGGTTCTCGCCGGTTGACTGGTCCGGGATCGAGCCCGACATCTGCCCGCCGATGATGTCCAATGTGTTGGCGGCCTCGCGCTGTTCAAGGCTTTCGCCGACGCAGATGATCGCCTTCAGCCCTTGATCCATGACCGATCTGGCCTTGGCGCGCACGTCTTCGTTCTGCTCGCCATGATCCACGCGCCGTTCCGAATGGCCCAGAATGACTGCCGTGGCACCGGCGTCTTGCAGCATCTCGGCGCTGACATCACCTGTATGCGCGCCCGAGTGTTCTGCGTGGCAGTCCTGCCCGCCGACCGAGACGCCAGTACCCTCAACCATCTCGGCGGCGCGGTGCAGCAGGGTGGCCGAGGGACAGATCAGAATATCGACCGAAGGCGAGGGGTGCTTGGCCGTAAGTTGCTTAAGCTCGGCAAGCGCTGCGCCGGTTCCGTTCATTTTCCAGTTTCCAGCCGCCAGCTTGCGCCGCATATCGAACTCTCCCTGCGAATTTGGTCGTTTGGGCCATCGGATAGCATCGATGATCGGACCTTACAATTGCGGTTGCAGTTCATATCTGTGACGGGCAGTTTCCGCGCTAAGTCTTCTGAGGATGCCATGATCGACAACCTTGATCTTGAAAAGCTGGACAACCGGGACCCGCAAGAGCTTGCGCGCTTGCGGCAAGCCGTTGGACAGGTTGGGTTCTTGAAGGTGCGCAACACAGGGCTGACGCGGGAACGCATTCAGAACGTGATCGCGGCCTATTACGACTTTTTCCGCTTGCCCGAGCAGGATAAACGCGCTGTCGACATGGCTGTGACCGGTTCCAATCGGGGCTGGGGCGCGCCGCAGTCAGAGCAGGTTGATCCGACAGCCAATCCGGATTTCAAGGAAGTGTTCGATTGCGGCTATGAACTGCCGCAGGGCAACCCATACCGCGCCCAGAACCTGAGCGTGTATGCCCCGAACCTGTGGCCCGAGGAACCAGAGCACTTTCAAGACACCATTCGCGCGTATTACGCGGATGCCTGCGATGTATCCATGCGGGTGTTGCGCGCGATTGCTGTCGCCTTGGGGCGGGACGCGAGCAGTTTTGATGCGGCCTTCGACACGCCAATGGCCCTGCTGCGCGGGAACTACTATCCCCAGCGGCCTGTTTGGGCCGGGGACAAAGACTTCGGCATTGGCGCGCATACAGATTACGGCTGCCTGACCCTTTTGGCCACCGACGGCACGTCTGGATTGGAAGTACGGATGCCCGATGGGGCGTGGGAGAAGGTTCAGGCCGAACCGGGTGTCTTTGTGATCAACTTCGGTGAGATGCTGGAGTTCTGGACCGCAGGCCGCGTCAAGGCGACCGAGCACCGGGTAATAGGCGGGTCCCACGAAAGGATCTCGGTCCCGATGTTCTTCAACCCAACCTACGACACCAATGTCGCCCCACCGGGTTCAGGGCAGGTGATTTCCGCAGGCGATCACCTGACGAAACGTTTCAATGAAACCTATCTGCACCTGAAATCAGCTTAGGGCTGCGATGTAAGGCTTTCGTCAAACTTGATCGACTCGCCACAACCACAGGCATCGACCACGTTGGGGTTTTTGAACTTGAACCCGGATTCCAGCAGCGAGACTTCGTAATCGATCTCGGTTCCGAACAGGAACATTTGCGCCATAGGGGCGATCATCACCCGTGCGCCGTCCTGTTCGACCACCTCGTCATGCGGGTCGGCTTCGTCGACATAGTCCATGGTGTATTCCATGCCTGCACAGCCGCCCTTTTTCACACCGATACGCAGACCGGTATGACCGCCGGATTTCATCAGGCGGGTGATCTGCTCTGCAGCTTTGGGCGTTATGGTCACGGCCTGTTTGCCGGGAATGCCGAACATCTGTGTCTCCGTCGTCGCGCGTTACCGCTAATTTAGGGGCGTATCCCGGCAGGCTCAAGTCAGTGCGATTGGATGTTGTGAAATTTACCACCGGCTTGCGCGGGTTGCCTTGACGTGACGGATGCGCGTAGCCTGACCCAAGACAGTTTGCCAAAGTCGGCCAGAGATCAGATTACATTTGGGGAGTTATATTGAAATGAATGGGTTACGCGACAAAGCTAATGCAATTTTTTATACTGCTTTGATCGGCACCGCAGCCATGATCACGGCCATTCCCGCTTATTCGGACACAACACTCAAGCGGCATCCGATCAATTGTGCCACAGCCGAAGGGGATCTGCGGGCGATTGCATCGGAAAAGAAACACGCTCAGGACCAGCAATTGGAAAGCGTCGCCGCGATCACTCCGGCAGGTGCATTACTGGGTCTTGTAACCGGGACCGAGAACAAAAGACTGCAAATGCTGTCCGGCGACTACGTCAAAGAGCTGGACCAGCGGGCCGCGGACATCAAAGCGACCTGCGGTCTGAGTTAGGCCCCAGTGTATCCGGAAAAAGAAAAGACCGCTCTCGGGCAAGAGCGGTCCAATTTCCGGGCCGGGGATGGGGGATGGCACAGTCGGTACCGGCCCATGCGCATGACAGAATTAAACCTTGGCGGTCGTCGATGCGCCGTATGTGTCCCGCAGAAATGTGACAGCGGGCCTACAGTTCGGTAACGGATGGATTAACCTTTTGTGACAATGCCTTAGGCGCGATCACATGAACCCGAGTTCAAGCCGGGCTTCGTCCGACATCATCTCCATGCCCCAGGGCGGCTCCCACGTCAGTTCAACGTCCACTTCCTTGATCCCCGGAACCGGTTCGATGGCTTCCATGATCCAGCCGGGCATATCGCCCGCAACCGGGCAGCCGGGCGCGGTCAGCGTCATGATCACCTTGACCGCGTTGTCGTCCTTGATGTCGATCGTATAGATCAGGCCGAGGTCATAGATATTGACAGGAATTTCAGGGTCATAGACCGTTCTGCACGCCTCGACCACCTGGTCGTAAAGGGGGTGTTCAATTGTCGAAGGTGCAATCAGCGGTGTGCCTTCTAAGTGTTCGCTCGGGTGCGTCATCTTCGCCTCGGGTCGGTTGCCTGAGTGATTATATAGGGAATGGCTGTGGCAGCGTCCAGTGCTGCAAAGGCCGCCGCGCGACCCTTGACGTTAGTCGTTGATATCATGCTCAAAGGTTTTCACCTGCCCGTGCGGGTGCGCAAAGGTTCGGCGCAGCCCCAGCCAGGCGATCAGCGACAGCACCGCGAAGATCAGCAGCACAACCGGCAGCGATGGGGCAAGCACCGGGATGAGCAGCAGCAGCCCGGTCACAGCGGCCCCGATGGCAAAGCCCAGAAATATAAAACCGGGCAGAACGATTTCGAGGATGCCGAGCGCCAAAGCGCCCGCCAACCAGATCCACCATGTCAGCCAGAAGGGGTCGGCCATCACTTGCCTCCTTTCAGCATCTTGAACGCATCGCCAAAGGCTTCCAGAGCATTTGCAGGCAAGACAATCGTTTGTTTGCCGGTGCCATTGCCCAGCGCGTTCAGCGATTCCACCTGTTTCAGCGCAACCTGATACTGCGCGGCCTCGATCCCGTTGTCCTGAATGGCCTTGGCGACGACGCCGGTGGCATATGCCTCGGCCTCGGCCTGGATGCGGCGGGCTTTGGCGGTTTGTTCTGCGGCATAAAGCTCGGCATCGGCCTGCAGTTCCACGGCGCGTTTCTGACCTTCGGCTTCGGTCACCTGCGCGCGGCGGGCGCGTTCGGCGTTCAACTGTTGAAGCATCGCGTCGCGGGTGGCCTGATCGAGGTTCACGTCCAGAATCTCGGCCCGGGTCACTTCGATACCCCAGTCATCCACGGCAGTTTCGACGCTTTCCTGAATCTGAGCGATCAGCTGGGCGCGGTTCGACTGGACCTCATCCAGATCCATTTTACCGATCTCGGCGCGGACGATACCGGCAACGGTGGTGGCAATCGCGCCGTCCACGTCGCGGATACGGTACACGGTCTTTTCAGGCTCTAGAATGCGATAGAAGACCGAGGTGTCGATCTGAACCAGCACGTTGTCCTTGGTGATCGCGTCTTGTGTCGCATTGGGCAGCTGGCGTTCCAGAATGGATATCTTGTGGCGTGCAACATCCAGAAACGGAACGATAAAGTTGATGCCCGGTCCAAGCACAGAATGCAGGCGTCCGAACCGTTCAACCACGTATTTTTCGGATTGGGGAACGATCTTGATGCCTTTGAGCGTAACGATGACCACCAGAATGGCGGCCAAAAAATAAATGATATTCGACGAAAGCAATCCAATGATCTGCTCTTCTGTCATAACTGTCCTCTTTTATTGTGTACATTAGTATACATTTGGGGGTTGAGTCGCCCGATTTCAACTCTGGTATGGCGTGAATGCAGGCGGTTGCAAATAGCGGTATGCCCCATTCGGACGGTTGCAAGCGGTGACAGTGATCGCTTTGCATCTGTGCCTGATTGCGCTATCGGAGCGGGATGAAACTGATTATCGACACAGACCCCGGTATCGACGATGCCATGGCCATCGCCTACGCCGCTGCCGCGCCCGAGATTGATCTGATCGGGCTGACCACTGTTTTTGGCAACACGCATGTCCACCAGTCCAGCCGAAACGCTCGGTTTCTGGTCGATAAGCTGGGTTTGGGCATTCCGGTCGCCCAAGGCGCGCCTTTTGCCCACGGGCAGGACAGCCACAGCCCGTCCGAGCATGTGCATGGCCCCGAGGGTTTTGGCGATCTGACCGATATTCCCGAGATCGGGCAGAACCACGACTTGTCCGCGGCCGAATTTCTGGCCGACATGGCACGTCAACATCGGGGTGAGCTGGTCGTCTGCGCCGTTGGTCCACTGACCAACATCGCCGACGCCATGAAGCTGGATGCCGAGTTCGCGCAGAACCTTAAACGGTTGGTCATCATGGGCGGTGCTGTCTATTGCCCCGGCAATATCACCGAACATGCCGAGGCGAATATCTACCACGACGCCAAGGCAGCCGATGCGGTGTTCGCCGCGCCGCCAGAGACAGTGGTCGTAGGTTTGGATGTCACGCTGAAAACCCTGTACGAAACCGCAGATTTCGAGGCGCTGGCAGATCAGTCACCCAATATGGGCGCATTCCTGCGCGATATTTCGCGGTTTTATCTGAAGTTCTACAAGGATATCGGCGGGTTGGAAGGCTGCGGCCTGCACGATTCGACCGCAGTGATCGCCTGCACCCATGATCATATGTTCGAGATCGTTCAGACCGGATTGCACGTCACCACTGAAGGCGCTGCACTTGGGGCCACGGTGCCACATGACGGTCGCCCAAAGGTCTCGGTCTGTCGGGATGTGGACGGGGCAGGGGTGGTGGATCTGTTTACGGCCCGCGTCGCCTCGTTGCCCTGACGGGTTGCAAAGCACCGGTGGATCGGGCAAAGCCTGCCCGGTTCCGCGATCAGAGACGATGATATGACCCAGCAGTTTTCTTTTGAGCTGACAGCCACCGATGGCAAGGCCCGTACCGGCGTGATCAACACGCCAAGGGGCGAGGTGCGCACGCCGGCCTTCATGCCGGTCGGCACCGCGGCGACCGTCAAGGCGATGATGCCGGAAAGCGTGCGTGCAACCGGGGCGGATATTCTGCTGGGCAACACCTATCACCTGATGCTGCGTCCCACGGCCGAGCGGATTGACCGTCTGGGGGGCCTGCACAAATTCATGAATTGGGAGCGGCCCATTCTGACGGATTCGGGCGGGTTTCAGGTCATGTCGCTGGCCGGGCTGCGCAAGCTGACCGAGAAGGGCGTGACCTTCAAATCTCATGTGGATGGGTCCAAGAACGAACTCACGCCGGAACGCTCGATGGAAATCCAGCGCCTGCTGGGCTCGGACATTGTGATGTGTTTCGACGAATGCCCCTCGCTGCCCGCCGACCGGGAGCGGATTGCCGAGTCGATGCGCCTGTCGATGCGGTGGGCCGAGCGGTCGCGCGATGCGTTCGGGGATCGTCCGGGTCACGCGCTGTTTGGGATCATGCAGGGCGGTTTGGAACAGGATCTGCGGGAAGAAAGCGCCGAGGCGTTGAAAGCCATCGGTTTCGAAGGTTACGCCATTGGCGGTCTGGCCGTGGGTGAAGGGCAGGAGGCGATGTTTGACTGCCTCGACTATGCCCCCGATTTCCTGCCCACCGACAAGCCACGCTATCTGATGGGCGTGGGCAAGCCGGATGACATCGTCGGCGCGGTGGCGCGCGGTGTGGACATGATGGATTGCGTCCTACCGTCGCGCTCTGGCCGTACCGGACAGGTTTTCACCCGTCGTGGCGTGGTGAACATCAAAAACGCGCGGCATGCGGACGACCCGCGCCCACTGGATCAGGAATGCTCGTGCCCGGCCTGTTCGAATTATTCGCGCGCCTATCTGCATCATGTGTTCCGGTCGAACGAGATGATCTCGGGCATGTTGTTGACCTGGCACAACCTGCATTATTTCCAGGAGATCATGCAGGGCATGCGGGATGCCATCTCGGCCGGAAGCTTCGATGCGTGGCAGGCCGATTTCCATGCAACGCGCGCGCAGGGCGATATCGAGCCGCTATAGCCGTCCCGTTCGGGTGACAATTGCGTGGTTTTCAGGTAGTCTGAGGACACTTTAAGCAATGTTATTTTTAGTTCGTGACCCGGAGAGTTTTTATGTTTCGCCTTTTTCTCGGCGCAGCAATTTTCTGCGCGACACCTGTCATTTCAGATGTCTGGACCTTTGAAACCCCTTCCGAAAATATTCAGTGTTCGGTGGGCGAAGGCGCTGAGTCTTCTGATATCCAGTGCACGATAATCGAAAAGTCCGGCCAGCCCGCGTTACCTCGGCCTTCCGACTGCCAATCCGACTGGGGCCATGATTTCCTGATGTTCAATACCGGCCCCGTGGAAATGCTGTGCCAGCCGCTGAATCGAAACCGCGGCGGGTTTAACCGTGCGGAATATGGTGTCACGGGCCAGTTTGGTGGGTTTACCTGTAGCTCCTCGCGGAAAGGTCTGGAGTGTCGCAATCAGGACGGCCACGGGTTTTTCCTGTCCCGCGCCGTGCAGCGCGTGTTCTGATCTTTTTTGCCTGCGTATTTCTCACGCAGGGTGCGTTAATTTCGGTGGATATGTTTCCGGGACGCCTTGCAGTCCGGAAAACCTCGGGTCATGCTGCGCCAGAGACATGATGGTGAGGTTGAAATAGGGCGGTGACAGCCCCACCTTTAACCATCCAAGACAGGAGACGGCCAAGCGTTGCCTCAAGCAGGGACCAGAGCCGTCTTGCCAACGATAAGGATAGAGCATGCAAGAGCCTCTGAATTCCTCATACCCCGTCCTGCCGCTGCGCGACATTGTGGTTTTCCCGCATATGATCGTGCCGCTGTTCGTGGGCCGAGACAAATCGGTCCGCGCGCTGGAAGAGGTGATGCAGGATGATAAGCAAATTCTGTTGTCCAGCCAGATCGACCCCGGTGTCGATGATCCGGAAGTGGACGGCATCTATCAGGCTGGTGTTCTGGCCAACGTTCTGCAACTGCTGAAACTGCCCGACGGCACCGTCAAGGTGTTGGTCGAAGGACAGGCGCGTGTGCAGATCACGGAATTCCTTGAAAACGATCAGTTTTTCGAGGCGCGTGCCGAGTATCTGACCGAAATCCCGGGCGATGTGACCACCACACAGGCGCTGCTGCGCACTGTAGCGGATGAGTTCGAGCGCTACGCAAAAGTGCGCAAGAACATCCCCGAAGAGGCTCTGACCGCCGTTGGTGAAACCACCGAGCCTGCCAAGCTGGCCGATCTGGTGTCGGGTCATCTGGGTATTGAGGTTGAGCAAAAGCAGGAACTGCTTGAGACGCTCAGCGTCAGCGAACGGCTTGAGAAGGTCTATGGCCTGATGCAGGGCGAAATGTCGGTTCTGCAGGTCGAGAAAAAGATCAAGACCCGCGTCAAATCCCAGATGGAGAAGACGCAGCGCGAGTACTACCTGAATGAGCAGATGAAGGCCATTCAGAAGGAACTCGGCGATGGTGAGGACGGTTCGAACGAAGTCGCCGAGCTGGAAGCCAAGATCAACGAAACCAAGCTGTCGAAAGAGGCCCGCGAAAAGGCTGAAGGCGAGCTGAAAAAGCTTCGCAACATGAGCCCGATGTCGGCCGAAGCCACCGTCGTGCGCAACTATTTGGACTGGATTCTGTCGCTGCCGTGGGGCACCAAATCCCGCGTCAAAAAGGACTTGGGCCGCGCGCAGGACATTCTGGACGCTGATCACTATGGGCTTGAGAAAGTCAAAGAGCGGATCGTCGAATATCTGGCGGTTCAGCAGCGTTCGAAAAAGCTGAAAGGCCCGATCCTGTGCCTTGTTGGCCCTCCCGGTGTGGGTAAAACCTCGCTGGGTAAATCGGTTGCAAAAGCCACGGGGCGCGAGTTTATCCGCATCTCGCTGGGTGGTGTGCGCGACGAATCCGAGATCAGGGGCCACCGTCGCACCTATATCGGCTCAATGCCCGGCAAGATCATTCAGGCGCTGAAAAAGGCGAAAACCACGAACCCGCTTATCCTGCTCGATGAAATCGACAAGATGGGGCAGGACTTCCGTGGCGACCCGGCCTCGGCGATGCTGGAAGTGCTGGATCCGGAACAGAACAGCACGTTCATGGACCACTACCTTGAGGTCGAATATGACCTGTCCAACGTGATGTTCCTGACAACCTCGAACAGCTACAACATGCCGGGGCCTCTGCTGGATCGGATGGAAATCATCCCGCTGGCCGGTTACACCGAAGAGGAAAAGAGTGAGATCGCCAAGCAGCACTTGATCAGCAAGCAGGTCAAGAACCACGGTCTGAAAGCCAAAGAGTTCGAACTGACCGATGAGGCGCTGCAAAAGATCATCCGCACCTATACCCGCGAGGCGGGCGTGCGGAACCTTGAACGTGAAATCGCCAAGGTTGCGCGGAAATCGCTGACCAAGATCATCAAGAAAGAGGCGGAAACCGTGACGGTGACGCCGGACAATCTGGATGATTTCTTGGGTGTGCCGAAGTTCCGCTATGGCCTGGCCGAGCAGGACGACCAGATCGGCGTCGTGACCGGTCTGGCCTGGACGTCCGTGGGCGGTGATCTGCTGCATATCGAGGCGCTGAAACTGCCCGGCAAGGGTCGGATGAAGACCACCGGTAAGCTGGGCGATGTGATGAAGGAATCCATCGACGCGGCCTCGTCCTATGTGCGGTCGATCTCACCGAAGATCGGGGTGAAGCCGCCGCAGTTCGACAAGCTGGACATTCACGTCCACGTGCCGGATGGGGCAACGCCCAAGGACGGCCCCTCGGCGGGTCTGGCGATGGTGACCTCGATTGTCTCGGTCCTGACCGGCATTCCAGTGCGCAAGGACATTGCCATGACGGGCGAGGTTTCGTTGCGCGGCAATGCGATGCCCATCGGTGGTTTGAAAGAGAAACTGCTGGCGGCGCTGCGCGGTGGCATCAAGACGGTTCTGATCCCGGAAGAAAACGAAAAGGATCTGGCCGAGATTCCGGACAATGTGAAAGAAGGGCTGGAAATCATTCCCGTCAAACATGTCTCGGAAGTATTGAAACAAGCACTGGTGCGCGAGCCAGAGCCCATCGAATGGGACGAGGCCGCCGAGGAAGCTGCTGCCGCTGCGACAAAGGCTGCGGAAAACGCAGGCCCATCAGCGACGGCGCATTAAGCGTGCGGAAAAGATTGAAAAGGCGGGGCCGGACCCCGCCTTTTTTCGTTTCAGAACCCAATAATCGGTTTTTTGGGGTCCAGTATCTCTTCTTCCGCGATGTATTGTTGAAACTTTTCATCCCGTAGGGCGGACCGAACGGCGAGGGCGAAAACTACCGCCGAGAACAGGGTGCAGAGTACAATGTCCCACCCGAACGGAATTTGCTTCAGCGCGCTGTCACCGAACTGACCGAGGTATGAGATCAGGCCGATGCCCGCCAGATAGGGCACCAGCCACAGCGCCTCGGTCACGTCCATCTCATCCAGCCGACCCCAGAACCGGACTAAAAGCAGGACCATCCCTGCCATCAGCGCGATGCCCAGCCGCCATACGGTGTCCCAGCCGCTCCAATAGACGACCAGAGTTGCAACGGCGAAGGCGGTGACGGCCACCAGTTTGACGGCGGGGATGCGGATGGATCTGGGGTGGTCGGGCATCAAGCGGCGCAGGCAGACAACGGCGATTGGCCCCACCGCAAAGGACAAGACAATTGCGGCCCCGTTCAGGGCGATGACTGTGGTAAAGGGCACCGTCAGCAGAAACACAATGCCGATTACAAAGTTCAAGGCCAGCGCCCAAAGCGGCACGCCAAACGTAGACAGAATCGTCAAGCGTTGCGGCAGGAACCCGTTCTTCGACAGGGCGAGTGCAATCCGGGCATTCGACCCGGTGGCCACAAGCCCGTTGCCGAAGGGGCCAATGACCGATCCCACATTCAGCAGGCTGAGAAACCAGACCATCCCAACGGACATGATGACCGCATCCAGCGGGCCTTCGCCGCCAAAGTTTAGGCTGTTCCACCCGTTTTTCAGCATGTCGGCGTCAAGCGCACCGATGAACGCGACTTGCAGGCCCAGGTAGATCGCTGCGCACAGGATGATCGACAGGATCAGAGCGGCGGGAATGTCGAATTTCGGGTTCCGAACCTCTCCGGCCATGTCGACCACGTGGCGGAAACCGATGAACGAAAAGATCACCCCTCCGGTCGATACAGCGGCCATGATGCCTTGCAGACCGTAAGGCGCGAATCCGTCGGGGTGCGAGAAGTTCTGCGTGTCAAACCGGCTGGCAATCAGAAGCACCGACAGCACAATCGGAATTGCAATCTTGGCCCATGTCAGCGCGGCGTTGACCTGGGTGAAGAACTTGACGCCCAGCGCGTTGATGGCGACGAACAGCAGCATGAAGAACAGGGCCACTGCAATACCCGCGCCGGTCAGATCTCCGGTCGCTGCAGTGTGGAGCCACGGGGCGTAGGGGGCCAGGTATTTCAACATTGCCTCGACTTCGATCGGGGCCGTGGTGTTGTAGCCGATCCAGGCCGTCCAGCCCATCGCCATCGACACGATGTTGCCGTGCGAGAACTGCGGTACGCGGGCGATGCCGCCGGGGATCGGTAGCATGGCCGAGATTTCGGCGAATGTAATAGCAAGGATGAACATTGCCACTGCACCAATGATCCATGACAGGATCGCAGCAGGACCCGCGTGTTGCACCGCCAGCAACGGCCCGAACAGCCATCCTGACCCGATGATTCCGCCGACGGAAATGAAGGTCAGACCCACAAGGCCAATATCCCGCTTGAGTTTGGCCATGCGTATCCTCTTGTTCACGCGCCGTTAATTCAGCGATTGTGAAAAGGATACGCAGTTACAACGCCCGGTGGCAAGCTAAGCGGAGTCACACGATTGGAAAGGGGAATGGTGGGTGATAAGAGATTTGAACTCCTGACATCTTCGATGTGAACGAAGCGCTCTACCACTGAGCTAATCACCCATAGGGCGGCCTCTTACCGCAGGTCTTGGTGCTCTGCAAGGGCGGGAAGATCAGTTTTTCCCGGCTAACGTGCGCAGAACGAAAGGCCCCGGAAAACCGGGGCCCTGGTGTTTTACAGACCGGGCAGGCCAGGCAGTTTGGCCAGAACACCGCGACGGCCAAATGTCGTGCCGCGATCGTTGCCAAAGTTTACACGAACGCCGACGCCCACATAGGCCTCGTTCGAGCTGCCGGAAACCAGCGGAGATGAGATGTGTGCGACGCCGATATTGCCATAAACTTCGGCGTTGTCAGCGGCGGCATAGGTGGCGCCGATTGCAAAAAGGTTGTAATCCAACGCACCCACAAAGTTGTCGACAATGTCCCAGCTTGCGGTGAAGTCCCAGCGGTCACTCAGTTCGGTTGTGGCCGAAACTCCGAAAATTGTTCCGTCCAGACCAGAGACGTTGCTCAGTTCCTGGCGACCGATATAACCTTCGATCTCTGCCGGGCCTGCGTCGAAGCCACCCTCGATTCCGAAAAAGTCGAAATCAGCATCTTCCAACTTTTCCTGACCGTAGAACGCACCAAACGACGCGTTGCCGCTGGTGTGCAAGTTGGCATGCAGTGTCCAGTTCGTTGCGGTTTCGCCGAGGTCCTGAAAACGATAGCCGCCCAGATCCAACTGGGCGCTGAACGCGCGGGTGAAGGCCAGTTCAGCAGCTCCGTTCAGGTTGTAGACGTCACCAAAATCGGTGTCGGTGAAGGTTGAATACCCCAGATCAAGATAACCGCCTGTAAGTTCGACAGCCTGCGCCGCGCCGGTCGACAGGGTTGCTGACAGGGCGCTGTAGATAAAGAGTTTTTTCAAGATTATGCTCCGATCTTTTTTTGTTGGCCGGGCCCCGGAATGTGGCCCTTTTTGCGCGCGCAGCATTAGGTTGATTCTGCTTTGCGGTGTATTGATTCACTTGAATTAACTGGTGCTGTTGCCGGGGTGTCACATTGAGGGTGAAGCATGCTGTTTCTGTGCGGAAATCCACGGACAACCGCGTGCCATTTGACCGTATCCAGAAAACTGACGCCGCCGCCCGGACAGCGGCATGCGTAAAATTCTGGAATTCGGAAAAAACTTCAAAACGCCGCTTGACGATGCCGGGGCGGGGCCATAATACACCCCAACGTTCAGAGCGAACGTGCAGCGGGCGGTTGTAGCTCAGTTGGTTAGAGTACCGGCCTGTCACGCCGGGGGTCGCGGGTTCGAGCCCCGTCAACCGCGCCATCGCTGCAATCCTTGGTCCAGGATAAAGGCCATGAAAATAGATGCGCGGTTGTAGCTCAGTTGGTTAGAGTACCGGCCTGTCACGCCGGGGGTCGCGGGTTCGAGCCCCGTCAACCGCGCCATTTTCTCCTTTAGTTTACACCTCAGACCATCAGCGATTGCCCTGCAAGGCCCAACTGCGTCGCGCCTTGTCAGTAGGTGTCGGCAATAATTGGTTCGTTCACACTTTGTTCTAACTTTTCTGTTGGAGACTCAGCGCCGCTCGCCTATTTCTAGGACACTTGTCTGGTTGGGGGCCTGAATGGCTGAGCTGAAGAACATCGAAGTGCGCGGCGCGCGCGAGCATAACCTGAAAGGGATCGACGTCGATATTCCACGGGATCAGCTGGTGGTGATCACCGGTCTGTCCGGCTCGGGCAAATCCTCGCTGGCGTTTGACACGATCTATGCCGAAGGTCAGCGCCGCTATGTCGAAAGCCTGTCGGCCTATGCGCGTCAGTTCCTGGACATGATGGAAAAGCCTGATGTGGACCATATCAGCGGTCTGTCCCCGGCGATTTCCATCGAACAAAAAACGACGTCGAAAAACCCACGTTCCACCGTGGGTACTGTGACTGAGATCTACGACTATATGCGTTTGCTCTTTGCGCGCGCAGGAACGCCTTACAGCCCTGCGACCGGTTTGCCGATCGAAGCGCAGCAGGTGCAGGACATGGTCGATCGGATCATGATGATGGAGGAGGGGACGCGCGGCTACCTGCTGGCCCCTATCGTGCGCGACCGGAAGGGTGAATATAAGAAAGAGTTTCTGGAACTGCGCAAACAGGGCTTTCAACGTGTGAAAGTTGACGGCGAATTCTACGAGTTGGATGAGCCTCCGACGCTGGACAAGAAATTCCGTCACGACATCGACGTTGTGGTCGACCGTCTGGTTGTGCGCGAAGGGATGGAAACCCGGCTGGCCGACAGCCTGCGCACGGCCTTGGATTTGGCGGATGGGATCGCGATTCTGGAAACCGCCCCGCGCGAAGGTGACCCGGAACGCATTACGTTCAGTGAGAATTTTGCTTGCCCGGTCAGCGGCTTCACCATTCCCGAAATTGAACCACGCCTGTTCTCGTTCAACGCCCCTTTCGGGGCATGCCCGGATTGTGACGGTTTGGGGGTCGAGCTGTTCTTTGACGAACGCCTCGTCGTGCCGGATCAGACATTGAAGCTGTACGATGGTGCCTTGGCCCCATGGCGCAAAGGGAAGTCCCCGTATTTCCTGCAAACCATCGAGGCCATCGCGCGGCATTATGAGTTCGACAAGAACACGCCGTGGAAGGATTTGCCCGCCAAGGTGCAGCAGGTCTTCCTGCGCGGCTCGGGCGATGAGGAAATCCAGTTCCGCTATGACGAAGGCGGGCGGGTCTATCAGGTCACGCGCAGTTTTGAGGGCGTGATACCGAACATGGAACGCCGCTATCGCGAGACCGACAGCGCGTGGATTCGCGAGGAATTCGAACGGTATCAAAACAACCGCCCCTGCGGCACCTGCGAAGGCTACCGCCTGCGCCCCGAGGCGTTGGCGGTAAAGATCGCGGGCCTGCATGTGGGTCAGGTGGTCGAGATGTCGATCCGCGAGGCGCTGGCTTGGGTTAAGGATGCGCCGAACCATCTGAGCGTGCAGAAGAACGAGATCGCGCGCGCCATCCTCAAGGAAATCCGCGAACGCCTTGGATTCCTGAATAACGTTGGTTTGGAATACCTTACGCTGTCACGTTCAAGTGGCACACTGTCCGGAGGGGAAAGCCAGCGTATCCGCTTGGCCAGCCAGATCGGCTCGGGCCTGACGGGTGTTCTGTATGTACTGGACGAGCCATCCATCGGCCTGCACCAGCGCGACAATGACCGACTGCTGGGTACACTGAAGAACCTGCGGGATCAGGGGAACACGGTCATCGTCGTAGAACATGACGAAGAAGCCATTCGCGAGGCGGACTATGTGTTCGACATTGGCCCCGGCGCGGGTGTGCATGGCGGGCAGGTGGTCAGTAAAGGAACGCCAGCGGAAATCACGGCTGACGCCGCTTCGATCACGGGTCAATATCTGGCCGGCACGCGAGAGATTTCGGTGCCGACCGAACGGCGCAAAGGTAACAAAAAGAAGGTTTCGGTTGTCAAAGCGACGGGAAACAACCTGAAGAACGTCACCGCCGATTTTCCACTGGGTAAATTCGTCTGCGTGACCGGCGTGTCCGGGGGCGGCAAATCCACGCTGACCATCGAGACGCTGTTCAAAACCGCCTCGATGCGTCTGAATGGCGCGCGTCAGACACCCGCGCCATGTGAGACCATCAAGGGGCTGGAATTTCTGGACAAGGTTATCGACATTGACCAACGGCCCATCGGGCGGACTCCGCGTTCGAATCCAGCGACTTACACGGGGGCCTTCACCCCGATCCGCGACTGGTTCGCTGGCCTGCCCGAGGCAAAGGCGCGCGGGTACAAGCCCGGGCGGTTCAGCTTCAACGTCAAAGGTGGCCGTTGCGAGGCGTGTCAGGGTGACGGTGTCATCAAGATCGAGATGCACTTCCTTCCCGACGTTTACGTGACCTGCGAGACCTGCAAGGGTGCGCGCTACAACCGCGAGACGCTGGAGATCAAGTTCAAGGGCAAATCCATCGCCGACGTGCTGGACATGACGGTGGAGGACGCGCAGGAGTTCTTCAAAGCCGTGCCGTCGATCCGCGACAAGATGGATGCGCTGGCGCGTGTGGGGCTGGGCTATATCAAGGTCGGTCAACAGGCCACGACCCTGTCAGGGGGCGAGGCGCAGCGGGTTAAGCTGTCGAAAGAGCTCAGCAAACGTTCCACCGGGCGCACCTTGTATATTCTGGATGAACCGACCACGGGTCTGCATTTCGAAGATGTGCGCAAGCTGTTGGAAGTGCTGCATGAATTGGTCGATCAGGGAAATACGGTTGTTGTAATCGAACACAATCTGGACGTGGTGAAAACCGCCGACCATATCATCGATATCGGCCCCGAAGGCGGTGACGGTGGTGGTGAGATTGTCGCGACCGGCACCCCGGAAGAGGTGGCCGAGGTCGAGCGCAGCCACACCGGGCGGTATCTGAAACAGATGCTTGATGCAAAGGCGGTTGCCGCCGAGTAGCCCGCTCACGCATACTGCCAGGAATACGTCTATTGGGGACGGCGCCTGGCAAATCGGCGGTGTCGGTGCGTCCAACGCGAACGGAGGTCGCATGGCCGATCCAGATCCGACCGTGTTCATCTCGGCATCCTTACCCGGCTCAATTGCACAGCGGCTGAGGCATTTGCAGGATCTGCCGGATGGTTTGGTCGAGCATCGGCAGGGCCAAATCGGTCAGGTGGTCGTTGCAAAGAGCGGGAGCGAGCTGTTTCTGGTGTTTTGCCCCAGCGGAGTTCCTCTGACCAACGACGCGCTCAGCGGAGTCATGTCGCGCATTGATCTGACAAACCCGCTGACTCTGACCGGTGGTTATACGCAGGCGATGCTGTTGTGCCTTGCTTTCGTGCCTCGGCCCGAGCGCGTCTATGTCATGGGCGGTGGCGGTGGGCGGGTGCCCACGGTTCTTCATGCGCTGCTCGATGATGTCATGATCACCGGCTCGGAGATTGATCGGGAAGTTCTTGACCTGTCATACCGGTATTTCGGTCTGAAAGACGGTCCGCGCCTGCGGATTTCCTGCGCCGACGGCAGCTTGCATTTGGCCGAACAGTTGGACGCGCAATTCGACCACATCTATCTGGATTGCTTCGCGGCGGACGGGCGTGTGCCGCAGTCCTTGTCCACGCCCGCGTTCTTTGAAATGTGCGCAAGCAAGCTAAGGCCCCGGGGCGTGGTCTGCATGAATCTCGTGGACAGCGACCCTCGGCTGTCTGAGCAGAAAGCGGACTTTCAGGCGGTTTTTGCAGATGCCTGCATGGTTGAAGTCGAGGGCACGCATGTTCTGTTCGGATGCAAAGAGGCGTGTGCCGATCCGGACAGTGTTTCGGCATCCGCGCGCGCGCTGCAAACGCGGATGCCGTTTGGGTTTGATTTGTCCGAATACGCAGATCGGCTTTGTATCTTATCCCAAGACGAAAGTTAGATCAGCCGCGACCGCGTTTCTCGAATCGAGGCAGCATGGCACTGAAATCCATACCATTCCCGTCTTCACCTTCGACGAATTGTTCATACAACGCCGTTGCGGCTTGCCCCATCGGAGTGTCCGCATCGGCGCTTTCGGCGGCTTGCTGGCTGAGGCGCAGGTCTTTCAGCATCAGCTCGGCGGCAAAACCGGGTTGGTAGCCGTTATCCGCAGGGCTGGTTGGGCCAACGCCGGGGGCGGGGCAATAGGCGTTCATGGTCCAGCTATAGCCGGAGGACGTGCTGACGACGTCGAACATTTTTTGACGGTCCAGCCCCAGCTTGTCAGCCAATGCAAAGGCTTCGCAAGTAGCGATCATGGTGACGCCGAGGATCATGTTGTTGCAGATCTTGGCCGCTTGACCGGCCCCGGCTTCGCCGCAGTGCACGGCCTTTTGCCCCATGATCTCGAACAGGGGGGCAGCTTTGGCAAAGGCGTCTTCGGATCCACCGGCCATGAAGGTCAGCGTACCTGCCGAGGCCCCGCCGATCCCGCCCGAAACAGGTGCGTCGACCGAGAGCAGGCCTGCGGCACCGGCTTGATTGGCAACAGCGCGGGCGCTGTCGACATCGACGGTTGAGCAGTCGATCAGAGCGGCACCGGATTGCATATGTGGAATGATCTGATCGGCGACGGCGCGCAGGATGGCTCCGTTCGGCAGCATTGTGATAACGGCGTCCGCGTCCGCGACGGCCTCGGCAGCTGTCTCAACATTGGTGACACCGTCCACGCTGACCCCTGCGGTATCAAAACCGCGCACCGTGTGACCGGCTTTGGCCAGATTGGCCGCCATGGGCGCGCCCATATTGCCCAGCCCGATGAACCCGATTTGCATGTCTTACTCCTCCTCGAATGTCAGGGCGTCCTTGCCCAGCGGCTGCAACATCTTCGACACCGCCACAGCTGGCACGGTCATATCCGCATATTGCCAGCGGGGATTGCGATCTTTGTCGATGATTTGCGCCCGGATGCCTTCCAGAAAATCACCATGTTGCATGGCGCGGAAGGTGAAACGGTATTCCATTTCCAGCGCCCGACGCATGGTTAGCGTGGCCCCGCGCAGGCGGTGCAGCATTTCCACCGTGCAGGCCGCCGACAGCGGCGCGTTCCGTTCCAGCTTGGCCAGCGCCTTCACCGCGAATTCGGAACCACTGCTCCGCAGGTTGGTTAGAATATCGCCGAGTGTCTCACCATCGAAGGTGCGGTCAATTTCGGGTTGCAGACCGGCAAGTTCACCGTTGGGCGGCGTGGCGGCTTGTTCGCCAATCAGATCGGCGTTGCCGGACGCCTCCAGCATGTCGATCAGATCAGCCCACTGATCCTGCGGGATGAAATGATCGGCGAACCCGGCAAGGATCGCATCAGCGGGGCCCATGCGGTGCCCGGTGGTGCCCAGAAACTCTCCCAATCGACCGGGGGCCAGCGCCAACATCAGCGTGCCGCCGACATCGGGAACCAGCCCGATGGAGCATTCGGGCATTGCAATCTGAGAGGTTTCGCCAACAACCCGGTGGCTGCCGTGGCAACCGATTCCGACGCCGCCGCCCATGGTGAAGCCTTGCAGGAAGCTGATGACAGGTTTGGGGTATTCAAAGATCAGGGCGTTCAGCCGGTATTCGTCGCGCCAGAATGTCTGACCATAGGCGAAGTCGCCCTCGACTCCGGTCTGGTAAAGTTCGGCAATGTCCCCTCCGGCGCAAAAGGCCTTGTCGCCTTCCGCGTCGAAGATGATCAGATCGACCGCATCATCCTCGCGCCAGTTGCGCAGGGCTGCGTCGATGGCCATGCACATATCGTAGGTCAGCGCATTCAGCGCCTTGGGTCGGGTCAGGGTGATGCGCCCGGCGCGGCCGGTTGTGCGGATGTCGATGTCGGACATGTAACCTTTAGCCTTGTGCAATCATCTGGCGCGCGACGATCACGCGCATGATCTCGTTCGTGCCTTCCAATATCTGATGCACCCGCAGATCGCGCACAAGCTTTTCGATGCCGTAATCGGCCAGATAGCCGTAGCCGCCGTGCAATTGCAGGCACTGATCGACCACCTTCGATCCGGTCTCGGTCACGAATTTCTTGGCCATGGCGCAGAATTTGGTCGCATCCGGAGCGCCTTGATCCAGTTTCCAGGCCGCTTGGCGCAGAAAAGTGCGGGCGGCCTGCAGTTCGATCTCCATATCCGCCAGGCGGAATTGCAGGGCCTGGAACTGGTCGATGGATTGGCCAAAGGCTTTGCGTTCGGACATGTATTGCAGGGTCATGTCCAGCCCGGCCTGTGCCGCGCCCAAGGAACAAGAGGCGATGTTCAGACGCCCGCCATCCAGACCCTTCATGGCGTATTTGAACCCGTCGCCTTCAACGCCGACCAGATTGCCGGCTGGAATTTTGCAGTCGTCGAACTGGACCTGCGCGGTGGGTTGGCTTTTCCAGCCCATCTTTTGTTCCAGCGCACCAAAGCTGAGGCCGGGTGTTCCGTCTTCGACATAGACGGTCGAAATACCTTTGGGGCCGTCCTGACCGGTACGCACCATGCAGACATAGGCGTCCGAATATCCTCCGCCGGAAATAAAGGCCTTTGACCCGTTCAGCGTGTACCCTTCATTAGTGCGTTCGGCGCGGGTTTTCAGCGCGGCCGCGTCCGAGCCTGAGCCCGGTTCGGTCAGACAGTAGCTGAGCACTGTGTTCAGGCTCAGCACGCTTGGCATAACTTGGGATTTAAGGTCGTCGCTGGCGAAGCTGTCCAGCATCTTGGCGCACATGTTGTGGATCGACAGAAACGCCGCGACCGAGGGGCAGGCCATCGACAAGGCCTCGAAAACCAGTGTCGCGTCCAACCGGGTCAGGCCCGACCCGCCGCTGTCCTCGGACACGTATAGCGCACCGAATCCAAGTTCCCCGATCTTGGGCCACAAGTCCTTTGGAATGGTGCCGTCGCTTTCCCATTGGCGCGCGAATGGGGCGATGTTTTCCTGCCCAAACGCATATGCCATATCGAAGATGGCTGTCTGTTCCTCGGTCAGCCCGAAATCCATGGCGTACCCTCCCGCAGGTAAAGAATTGAACGCTTGTTTATTTCGCAATCGTTACAGAAATTTTGCAAGATCAGCAATCGTTCGCGGGCTGCGCGGCGACTACGCGCCGCAGGGTCACAGATCGGCGTGAAACTCTTCGATCAAATGGCGAACGACCGCCTGACCGGGGTCCTCGCCTTTGGCGACAGCTTCGGCATGTGCGCGCCGTTGGCGTGTGGCCGAGGTCCCGTTTTCGGCAATCTGCCGCAATCGCGCGAGTTCGGTCATGGTGCCCAGCGCCTCGGCATCTTCGGCCAGCATGCCCATCAGTTCGCCCATCAACTCGGCCATCGGTTTGATCGAGCGATCCCCGAAATCGATCAGCCCTTCGCCAACACCATAGCGCTGAGCGCGCCACCGGTTTTCACTGATCAGGAACCGATCATACTGTCGCCACCGCAGATTTCGCGCCTTCAGGCGGCACAGCATCCGGGTCAGGGCCTGCACCAGTGCCGCCAGCGACAGGGTATGTTCCAACCGGGGCTGCACATCCATGATGCGGGTTTCAAGCGTCGGGAACCGGTGCGACGGGCGCAGGTCCCACCAGATTTTTGAGGTATCCTCGATCACACCCAGTTCGACCAGAACGCCGGTGGTACGCTCGTATTCGGACCAGCTGTTATAGTCAGGTGGCAGCCCTGTGCGCGGCAGGTTGTCGAAGACAGTCAGCCGGTAGGAGGACAGGCCCGTATCCTCTCCGTTCCAGAAGGGCGAGGATGTGGACAGCGCCAGAAGGTGAGGCAGAAAGTAGCAGAGCTGGGGCATCAGGTCAGCCCGCAGCGCCGGGTCCTCGACCCCCACATGAACGTGCATTCCGCAGATCAGCATTCGTCGCGCAACACCGCCCAAGGCATGTTGCAGGGCATCGTAGCGTTCCTTCCGGGTGTGGTGCTGATCCTTCCAATTGGCGAACGGGTGGCAGGATACCGCAATCGGGCTGAGGTTATATGCGGCGGCGTGTTTCGACACACAAGATCGCAGCCGCTTCAGATCCTCACGCGCGCCTTTGATCGTGGTATGAGGGCGCGTTCCGACCTCGATCTGGCATTGCAGGAATTCGGGGCTGACCTGACCTTCGAAATCGGCCTGGCAGGCTTCCATCAGGGCGGCGGGGGCTTCGGTCAGTTGCAGGCTGTCGCGGTCAACCAGCAGATATTCTTCTTCAATGCCCAGCGTGAAATCCTGCTGCATACACGGACCTCCCTTTGTTTTACGATCTCAGTGAATACGGAAATCGGCGTTTTGCCAAGGGTTTGCCGTTCTGCCGCTTGCGAAGGCCCCTGCCGGAAAGGTATGGAAATGCAGAAAGCCACCGAACCGGAGCGACGCGCGTGAAACTCAGAAAATTCCCGAAGATCAACGAAGCGCTTGATGAGTTGGGGGTGAAACTGATCGACAAGGCCGCCGAACAGGACGAACGCGCACGGCTTGAAGCGTTCGAGCGGGCAGGGGGGCTGACCAAACCGGCATACACTCTGTCACCGGGGATGGAGGGGTTCGATATCGAGCCGCTGAAACAGGAGTTTGCGGAACACCGCGACGCCTTGGCCGCTCTGAAAGACCCCACGCGCAATCAGACCGGTTATCGCCTCGGCAATGGCTACTATGACAGCCCTGACGCGGATGCGCTGTACCTGATGATCCGAAGGTTTCAGCCAAGACAGGTTATCGAGGTCGGCTGCGGAAATTCGACCCGCGTCACACGTCAGGCGATCATCGATGGTGGGTTGGAAACCAAGATCACGGCCATCGACCCGTATCCCCGGGCGGATATTGCGCATGTGGTGGACGGGTTCGAACAGAAACGGCTGGAAGATGTGGACCCCGCGCTGTTCGACCAATTGGAGGCCGGCGATGTCCTGTTCATCGATTCCAGCCATGTTGTTCGGATGTCGAACGATGTCGCGCACCTGTTCTGCCGCATCATTCCCAGCCTGAAACCGGGTGTTGTCATCCACGTGCATGATGTTTTTTTGCCCTATGAATATCCCAAGCGGTTCTTCTATGACTGCCCCGGCTGGGGGGAACAGTACATGTTGCACGCTTTGCTGCAATCTGGCGCGTTTTCAATGCTTTGGCCGGGATACTACCTGCAACAGGAGCGTCCGGATGCCGTCGAAGCCTTGCCCTTTTTGAAAGAGGGTCGCGCCCAGAGTATCTGGGTTCAGATCAAGGAACAGTGATCTCAAAGTGATCCGGTGTGACAAAAGGCCCGTACCCCTTTCCATAACAAGCTGGAGAGGAGAAGACAGCCATGTTTCGTCGCACGTTTATGGGCGCTGCCGCCGCACTCGCATTTGCCATGCCGCTGAAGGCCCAGGCTGCTGACATTGTCGATACCGCAGTATCTGCCGGATCGTTCACCACCCTGGTCGCAGCCGTTCAGGCGGCCGGTCTGGTCGATACGCTGAAGGGCAATGGCCCGTTCACCGTGTTTGCGCCGACGGATGAGGCGTTTGCAGCATTGCCCGAGGGGACTGTCGAAAGCCTCTTGCTGCCCGAGAACAAGGATCAGCTGGTTGAGATTCTGACCTATCACGTGGTTCCGGCCAAGGTGATGTCGGGCGATATCGCTGGCAAGCGCGCGAAGGTTCTGACCGTGCAGGGCGACCGTCTGAGCGTGAATGCGCGCAACGGCGTGAAGGTCAACGGTGCCGAAGTTGTTCAGGCCGATATCGAGGCCAGCAATGGTGTGATCCATGTGGTCGACGCGGTGATCCTGCCGGAATAAGCGCCACGACCGCAGAAAACAAAAGCCCCGGTCCTGATGGCCGGGGCTTTTGTGTAACTGATGATCAGATCAGATCAGACCAGACGCACCTGCGTGCCGATCTGGACCAGCGGATACAGCTCTTCCACATGCTGGTTATACAATCCGATGCAACCGGATGAGCTCTGACGACCGATTTTGCGCGTATCATGGGTGCCGTGCACCAGATAGGCGGGCCAGTCCAGATACATGGCGCGGGTGCCCAACGGGTTGCCCGGATCGCCGCCATCCATCCGGACAGGCAGCGAAGGATCGCGTTCCCGCATCGACGCGGTCGGTGTCCAACTTGGATTTTCGGCCTTGCGCACAACTTTGGTGTAACCGCGCTTGGTCAGTTCTTCGCTCATCGGTACAGAACTTGGGTACAGCTTATAGGTCCCGTCAGGACCCCAGTAATGTACGGCACGGCTGGTGATGTCGGCCAGCAGGCAGCCCGAGCCAAGCTCGTCAAAGTGATCCTGCCAGTTCTGCTGAGAGAACGAGGATACATTGCGGCGCACCGGCAACTGCGTGCTGATCGCGTCTTCGGTCTGCGGGAAGGCATCCGTGCTTTGCGCGCGTACAAGCGCGGGCGTTGCCAGAACGGACGCGACCCCCAAAAGGGCCGAGCGGCGGGTCATACGGGAATTGGACAAAACGGCCTCCGATATTTTTGAACTGCTCGATCAAAAAATTTGAGAGTAAATTATTTGTGCAGGATGCGAATTTCCAGCCTGTGAAACCTGAATTTATCGTGAAGGTGCGGGTTTTCTGGGGCATTGGCGAGTCTTTGCCACAAAAAACCCGGCCAAATGGGCCGGGCTTGAGGGTGTCATGGCTCAGATCAGTCCATGGCTTTGAAATTGAACTCGCCACCTTCCTTGATGCCCGACGGCCAGCGGGCCGTCACGGTCTTGGTGCGCGTGTAGAACTTGAAGCTGTCCGGTCCGTGCTGGTTCAGGTCCCCGAACATGGATTTCTTCCAGCCGCCAAAGGTGTGGTAGGCCAGCGGCACCGGGATGGGAACGTTGATGCCGATCATGCCGATGTTGACCCGGTTGGCAAAGTCACGCGCTGTGTCCCCGTCGCGGGTGAAGATCGCGGTGCCATTGCCATATTCGTGGTCCATCGCCAGCTTTAACGCCTCTTCATACGACTCTGCGCGCACGGTCGACAGGACGGGGCCAAAGATCTCTTGTTTGTAGATGTCCATATCGGGTGTCACATGGTCGAACAGGTGCGGCCCGACAAAGAAGCCGTCCTCATACCCCTGAAGGCTGAAATCGCGGTTGTCCACGACCAGCTTTGCGCCCTGTTCCACACCTGAGTTGATCAGGCCGAGAATACGTTCCTTTGACGCGGCGGTCACGACCGGACCCATGTCAACGTCATCGCCTGCGGTGTAGGGGCCGACCTTCAGCTTTTCGACGCGCGGCACCAGCTTTTCGATCAACGCGTCGGCGGTATCCTGACCCACGGGAACCGCAACCGAAACGGCCATGCACCGTTCACCCGCCGCGCCAAATCCTGCACCGACCAAGGCGTCGGCAGCCTGATCCAGATCCGCATCGGGCATCACGATCATATGGTTCTTGGCGCCGCCAAAGCACTGTGCGCGTTTCCCGTTCGCGGTGGCGCGGGAATAGATATACTGCGCGATCGGGGTCGAGCCCACAAATGACACACCTTGAATGATCTCGCTATCAAGGATGGTGTCGACCGCCTCCTTGTCGCCATTGACGACCTGGAAGACGCCTTTCGGCAGACCGGCCTCGACGAACAGTTCCGCCAGCATCAAGGGGACCGAGGGGTCACGTTCAGACGGCTTCAGAACCACGGTATTCCCGCAGGCCAGTGCCGGACCGACGTGCCACAAGGGCATCATGGCGGGAAAGTTGAAGGGCATGATCGACCCCACAACGCCCAGCGGCTGACGCATCGAATACATGTCGATGCCGGGGCCTGCGCTGTCGGTGAACTCTCCTTTCAGCATTTGCGGCGCGCCGATGCAGTATTCGATCACTTCCAATCCACGCTGCAGATCACCCTTGGCATCAGGAATGGTTTTGCCGTGCTCGCGGCTGAGCGCCTCGGCCAGCTTGTCCATGTCGCGGTTCATCAGATGCACCATCGCCATCATCACGCGCGCGCGCTTTTGCGGGTTGGTCGCGCCCCATGCGGGTTGGGCAATCGCGGCCTGTTCAATGGCGGCCGTCGTTTCAGCGGCGCTGGCCATCGGGCATTTGTATTGCACTTCGCCCGTTGCAGGGTTGAAGACGTCGTCAAACCGGCCTGACGTGCCGGCCACTTGCGCGCCATTCAGGAAATGGGTCAGGTCTTGCATTGATATCTCCTCCGAACGTTTGGGCGCAGGATAGGCTTGCAAAAATCACCCGAACAGAGGAAATGTTCGAAAAATACGCGCTGGGAAAAGCACGGAAGGCAAAGCATGGACCCAAATTGGGACGATATGAGGGTTTTCCTGGCCGTCGCGCGCGAGGAAAGCCTGTCTTCAGCGGGTCGTATCCTGAAAATCGATCCGGCCACGGTCGGTCGGCGCATTGCCCGGCTCGAGGCCACTTTGGACGCGCCGTTATTTACCAAATCGCAGCAGGGGTACATCCTGACGCGGGCAGGTCAACGCTTGCTGGATCACGGTCTGCAAGCCGAAGAGGCGATGCGTGCCGCCGCCGGTGCGGTGGTTGGCTCGACCAAATCGCTTAGCGGTCAGATCCGGATCGGGGCGCCGGATGGGTCGGCCAACTATCTGTTGCCGCAAGTCTGCGCCAAGATCAGCGATGCCAACCCGGATCTGGACATTCAGATCCTCGCCTTGCCCCGGATCATCAACCTGTCCCGGCGCGAGGCCGATATGGCCGTTACCGTAAGTGCTCCGACGGCGGGAAAATTGCTGGTCAAGAAAATCAGCGACTATCGCCTGCACATGGTCGCCGCGCAGGATTATCTGGATCGTCATGATCCGATCCGCAAGGTTGGCGATCTGAAAGGGCACCGTCTGATCGGGTATATCCCGGACATGATTTTTGACCGGGAACTGGATTATCTGAATGACATCGGCGTTGACCGTGTCGCGCTTGCATCGAATTCGGTCTCGGTTCAGTTGCGGCAGGTGTCGTTGGGCACCGGGGTCTGTGTCGCGCATGATTTTACCCTGCCGTTCCATCCGAACCTGAGGAAAATCCTGACGGACCAAGTACATTTGACCCGCAGTTTCTATCTGGTCCGGCATCAGGGCGATCAGCGCAATGAACGCCTGAACCGCTTTGCCGAGGCGCTGACGCAGGGCATCCGTGAAGAAGTGACGCGGCTGGAAGCCGCCGCCGAAGCTTGACAGGTTGTCCTAATCGCGCAACGCTTTGGAATAAGTTTATTATTCCGGAGGTGTTCTTAATGCTCGTTCAGGCCATTCTGAAGTCCAAGGCCGCAGAAGGCGTGGTCACGGTTCAACCTTCAGCGACGGTCTCTGAGGCGTCAAAAATCCTGGCGGAGAAACGGATCGGGACCGTTGTCGTATCCGAAGACGGCGGGCAGACGGCGGTGGGCATCCTGTCCGAACGCGATATCGTCCGCGAACTGGCGGCCAGCGGCAGCGGGTGCCTGAATCAGCCGGTAAGCTCGTACATGACCGAAGATCTGGTCACGACCACACGGCAGGCGACGGTTCAAGACATCATGTCACGCATGACCGAAGGGCGCTTTCGCCATATGCCGGTCGTTGAAGAGGGCAAGCTGGTCGGCATTGTTACCCTTGGCGATGTCGTCAAGGCGCAACTGGCAGAACTGGCGATGGAAAAGGACGCCCTTCAGGGCATGATCATGGGCCATTGACTTGGTCAGGGGCGTTTCCACCCCTTGCACCTGCGTCAAAGTTATGTTTGCTAGCGCAGAAATAATGTTGCGCAGGAGATCCTGATGCGGGTTGGATTGTATCCGGGAACCTTTGACCCGATTACACTGGGTCATATTGATATCATCCGTCGGGCCTCTGCGCTGGTGGACAAGCTGGTGATCGGCGTTGCGATCAACCGCGACAAGGGGCCGTTGTTCTCACTGGAAGAACGTGTCGCCATGATCGAGGCGGAATGCGCGCATCTGACCGAACAGACCGGCACCGAGATCGTTGCTCATCCCTTTGAAAATCTGCTGATCGATTGCGCCCGCGATGTGGGCGCCCAGATCATCGTGCGCGGTCTGCGGGCTGTGGCCGACTTTGAGTATGAATTCCAGATGGTCGGCATGAACCGTGCCCTCGACGATTCAATCGAGACCGTGTTCCTGATGGCCGAGGCGCGGCATCAGGCCATCGCCTCGAAACTGGTCAAAGAAATCGCGCGGCTAAACGGGGATGTGTCGAAATTCGTCACACCCAGCGTCCACGCGGCCTTGCGCGACCGCTTAGGCTAGGGCACCCATCGCGGCGGCTGTGTCCAGCATCCGGTTCGAGAAACCCCATTCATTGTCATACCACGCCAGCACCCGCACAAGGGTGCCGTCGGTGACCTTGGTTTCGGCCAGCGACACGGTCGAGCTGTGGGAATCATGATTGAAATCGACCGAGATCAAGGGCCGGTTTTCCGCAGCCAGTACGCCGGGAATTTTCGCAGCAGCATCGACGAACAGCGCGTTGACCTCATCCTCGGTCGTCGGGCGCGACACCTCGGCCACCAGATCGACAACCGAGACGTTGGGGGTAGGGACCCGGATCGCCTGACCGGTCAGCTTTCCCGCTAGTTGCGGCAGCACAAGCCCGACCGCAGCAGCCGCGCCGGTGGTTGTCGGGATCATCGACAAGGCGGCAGCGCGCGACAGGTAGGGGTCCTTGCCTGCCGTATCATGCACCGGCTGGCTGGCCGTGTAGGCGTGAACGGTGGTCATGTTGCCATGCACAATGCCAAGCCCCGCATCCAGCGCCGCAGCGACCGGCGACAAGCAGTTAGTGGTACAGGATGCGTTCGAGACGATGATGTCGTCTGCGGTCAGTTCGCTGTCGTTGACACCAAAGACCACGGTCTTGACCCCACCATCGCCACGCGCGGGGGCCGAGATCAGCACTTTCTTCGATCCGTTCTTCAGATGACGCTCAGCGGCTTCGCGCGTCCGGAAGACGCCGGTGCATTCCAGCACGACATCGACGTCCGACCAATCCAGCGCTTCGGGATCGCGTTCACTGGTCAATCGGATGGGGCCCGCGCCGACGTCAAGACCTGCGTCGCTCAGGGTAACTGTGTTGGGGTAGCGGCCATGCACGCTGTCAAACTCGAACAGATGCGCGTTCATTTCGGGTTTCGCCAGATCGTTGATCGCCACGATCTGAACATCCGTGCGGCCCGATTCCATGACCGCCCGTAGCACTCCGCGCCCGATCCGTCCAAAGCCGTTGATTGCCAGTTTGAGTGTCATGTCGCGCTCCGTTTCATTCGTCAGAGAGTCCCGAATTGGGCTTGGTTAGCGCTAACAATTCCAGATTGGCGCGAATGTCAAGAAAAACCTCGGTCAGCGCCAGAAAGCGACCCAGTCCAGGAAGGCGTAAAGCTTCTTGCTGAGGAACACCAAATGCTCGGGTCCGAACAGGACATAGTCCAGCACGATCGCGCCGAGGATAAGCAATCCGAGCCAGATGGCGAGTTGATTTGTCATTCTGTCCCCGAACGAAAACACCCGCCCAGATAACCTGAGCGGGTGCAAAGCTACAAGCGAAGTCCGAAGGGTCAGTTAAGACGACCCATTGCAACGGCAACGTCTGCCATGCGGACCGAAAAGCCCCATTCGTTGTCATACCAGGCCAGCACGCGGACCATGCGGTTGTCGACAACACGGGTCTGGTCGGGTGCGAAGATCGAGCTTTCTTCGGTGTGGTTGAAGTCGGTCGAGACCAGCGGCGCGGGCTCATACCCCAGAACGCGCTGCATCGGGCCTTTGGCGGCTTCTTCGACGATGGCGTTGACCTCTTCGACGGTCACATCGCGCGAGGCGCGGAAGCTCAGATCAACGGCCGAGACATTCGGCGTCGGCACACGGATGGCCGAGCCGTCCAGACGACCCTTGAGGTTGGGCAGCACTTCACCCAGCGCAGCGGCGGCACCGGTCGAGGTTGGAATCATCGACATCGCGGCAGCGCGGGCGCGATACAGATCGCTATGGCGGCGGTCCAGGGTCGGCTGGTCGCCGGTATAGGCGTGGATCGTGGTCATGATGCCATGTTCGATGCCGACACCTTCATCCAGTACCTTGGCAAGCGGGGCAAGGCAGTTCGTGGTGCACGAGCCGTTCGACACCATGTTGTCGTTCGCGGTCAGGGTGTTGTGGTTGACCCCAAACACGATGGTCTTGTCGACATTCTTGCCCGGTGCGGACAGCAGAACCTTGCCGGCGCCACGCTCAAGGTGGGTTTTCGCCTTGATGCCGTCATTGAACTTGCCGGTGCATTCCAGAACGACATCGCAGCCTTCCCAGTCCAGCTCGTTCATGTCGTAGGTCGAGAACATCTGCATCGGGCCGCGACCCAGATCCATGGTGTTTCCGTCAATCGATACATCGCGCGGGAAACGGCCATGAATGCTGTCATACTTCAACAGATGCGCCGAAGTCTCCAGCGGGCCGGTTGCGTTGACCTTGATCACTTCGATGTCGTTGCGGCCAGAGGCGGCGATATGCGACAGGGTACAGCGGCCAATGCGGCCAAAACCATTGATGCCGACCTTAATGGTCATGAGATGTCTCCAGATGCGCTTGCGTTGCAGGCCATATAGCGGCGAAATTGGAATCTCAAAAGGGCAAAAGCGGCATATTTTTAAGGTGTTAGCGCAAACCTCACGCGATTGCGCTAACGCTTGCGCTAGCTGTGAGATCGGGTAGGGTCGCGGTGCGACAGGTGACAGGAAAGGATGCGCAATGAGCGGTCTGTTGGCCCTTTTGGACGACGTGGCGGGGATTGCCAAGGTGGCTGCGGCCTCGGTCGATGATGTGGTAGCAGCGGCCGGTAAGGCCGGGGCCAAGACGGCGGGCGTGATCATCGACGACGCGGCGGTGACGCCGAAATACGTTCAGGGTTTCGCACCTGCGCGCGAGTTGCCGATCATCTGGCGCATTGCACGCGGGTCGTTCTTCAACAAGCTTATCCTGCTTTTGCCAGTCGCGCTGTTGTTGGCGAATTTCGCGCCGTGGCTGATCACTCCGCTACTGATGCTTGGCGGGTCTTACTTATGTTTCGAAGGGGCCGAGAAGATCTTTCACGTCCTGTTCCCACATGGCAGCCACGCCATCGAAGAAGACATGAGCGTGCGCGATCCCGGCCACCTTGAAGAACAAAAGGTCAAGGGCGCGATCAAGACCGACTTTATCCTGTCGGCTGAGATCATGACGATTGCTCTGGCGGCGATTGAGGCCCCGAATATCTGGATGCAGGCGGCGACTCTGGCGGTTGTCGGCATCGGCGTGACCGTGGCCGTTTACGGATCGGTCGCATTGATCGTGAAAATGGACGATGTGGGGCTGTTTCTGGCGCAGAACGCGCCAACGCCGATTGGGCGCGGGACAGGCCGGGGGCTGGTCAAGGCCATGCCGGTGGTCATGAAAGTTCTGTCCATCGTCGGCACGGCGGCGATGCTGTGGGTCGGCGGATCGATTGTCATCCACGGGATGGAGGTTCTGGGCTTTGGCTGGCTTGGTCATCACATTCACGATTGGGCTTATGCGCTTGGTCATATGGCATCCGGCCAGTGGGTCGGTGTGATTGAGTGGGTGTCCAAAGCGACTATGGACGGCGTGTTCGGTCTGGCCTGGGGCTTTGTTCTGATCCCGGTCGCGACCAAGGTCGTCGGTCCAATGATGGGCGCTTTCAGCGGATCAGCCGAGAAGCACTGAAACAGAATCCGAATGTGACGTTGGGTTGTGATGGTGATGTGTTGTCAGGCGGCTAGTGTCGGGTAAGACACAGTAGAATTGGTACCCTCATGCCCAATCAGTCTTTGATCGATGTTCTTGAGGCGCGGGTCGCCAAAGACAACGGCCTGAGTTTCCCTGTGCCCCAGAACTGGATGCAGGGCCGCACGACCTTTGGCGGGTTTTCCTCGGCCCTGATGCTGTCAACTGTCCACGCACATCATAAGGGCCTGCCGCCTTTGCGATCCGCTCTGATCAATTTCACAGCCCCGATTGGCGCTGCGCCCACGATCAGTACCGAGGTTTTGCGCCAGGGCCGCAATGTGACAATCATCAACGCCCGCGCCGAGATTGAAGGGCAGGTGGCGGCAACCGCCACGTTCTCGTTCGGTCATGCGCAGGACAGCCATGTCGCTTTTGACCACCCCGCAAAACCCGCCCCGGACCCCGAAGCCTGCGATCCCTATTTCCCGCTGGGCTTGCCGCGCCCGCCAATTCCGTTCCTTGAGAATTTCGACGTCAACCGGGTGGAAGGCTCTTTGCCGTTTTCGGGTGCGGAACACGGGTACTTGCGTTTATGGGCGCGGCACCGTGACCGGCGAATGTGGGATCGGATGGAAGGGCTGATCTCGGTCGCGGATCTGCCACCGCCTGCGATCTATCCGACCTTGAAGAAACCCGGCCCGAATTCATCAATGAACTGGATTTTCAACGTGGTGTCCGAGGATGTTCACACTCGCGATGGCTGGTGGCTGCTGGAACATCAACTAACGGCAGGGCGCGACGGTTATAGCTCGCAGGTCATGCGGGTGTGGAATACCGACGGCGATCTGATCGTGGACGGGATGCAGTCGGTTATCATCTTCGTCTGACAAAAAAGCCCCGGCGCTGGCCGGGGCTTTTGAGTTAAGCGCTTGGGTTTAGCCCAGCAATTCCTTGACCTTGGCGACGGTCGCTTCGGCGGTGATACCGAAATGCTTGTAAAGCTCACCGGCAGGGGCCGAGGCACCAAAGCTCGACATGCCAATGAACCCGGCCTTGGCTTCGCGGCCACGCTCGCCCAGCAGCCAGCGGTCCCAGCCACCGGCGCGAACGGCGGCCTCGATCCCGACGCGCACGGCACCGGCGGGCAGAACGCGCTTGCGATAGGCTTCGTCCTGCTGCGCGAACAGCTCCATGCAGGGCATCGAGACGACGCGGGTGCCGATGCCTTCGGCCTCCAGCATCGCTTTGGCTTCCATCGCCAGCGACACCTCGGACCCGGTGGCAATCAGGATCGCCTGACGTTTGCCTTCGGCCTCGGCCAGAACGTAAGCACCTTGCGCGGTCAGGTTCTTGGTCTTGTGATCCTTGCGCACGGTCGGAACGCCCTGACGGGTCAGCGACAGGACCGAGGGGCTGTCCTTGAAGGTCAGCGCCAGTTCCCAGGCCTCAGCCGTTTCAACGGTATCAGCAGGACGGAACACATAGGTGTTCGGCGTCGCGCGCGAGATTGCCAGATGCTCGACCGGCTGGTGGGTCGGGCCGTCTTCGCCCAGTCCGATCGAGTCATGGGTCATCACAAAAACCGACGGGATCTTCATCAGTGCCGCCAGACGCATCGAGGGGCGGGCATAGTCGGTGAACGCCATGAACGTACCGCCATAGGGGCGGATGCCGCCATGCAGCGCCATGCCGTTCATCGAGGCGGCCATACCGTGTTCACGGATACCGTAATGGATGTAACGACCTTTACGGTTTTCCGGTAGGAACACACCCATATCGGCCGATTTGGTGTTGTTCGAACCGGTCAGGTCGGCCGAACCGCCCACTGTCTCGGTCATGATCGGGTTCACGACGTTCAAAACCTTTTCGGACGAGGCGCGTGTAGCCAGTTTGGGCTGATCTTCCGACACCTGCTTTTTGAACGCACGGATTGCACTGGCCAGTTTCTTGGGGGCCTCAAACGCGTAGGCACGGTTGAATTCGGCCTGCTTGCGCTCGGACAGTTGCGCAAAACGTTCTTCCCATGCGGCACGTTCAGCAGCACCGCGCGAGCCGATGGCCTCCCAAGCGGATTTGACATTCGCGGGGATTTCGAACGCATCATGCGGCCAGCCGTATCCGTCTTTGGCCGCCTTAAGCTGCTCCTGATCGGTCAGCGCGCCGTGGCCTTTTGACGTGTCCTGCGCCGCGTGACCCAGCGCGATATGGCTTTCACATGCGATCATGGTCGGCTTGCTGGATTTCTTCGCGTCCACGATGGCAGCATCGATGGCCTTGGGGTCGTGGCCGTCGATCTCGATCACATGCCAGCCCGAGGCCGCGAAACGGCGCACCTGATCTGTGCGGTCGGCGATGTCGACGGTGCCGTCAATGGTGATGTTGTTGTTATCCCAGAAGACGATCAGCTTGCTGAGTTCGTGACGGCCCGCTAGGGTGATCGCCTCTTGGCTGACACCCTCCATCAGGCAACCGTCGCCTGCGATCACGTAAGTATAGTGATCGACAACCTTTTTGCCGTAATGGGCGCGCTGAATTTCCTCGGCCATGGCAAAGCCCACGGCGTTCGAGATGCCCTGACCCAGCGGACCGGTGGTGGTTTCAACGCCATCGATCAGGAAGTTTTCCGGGTGACCGGCGGTTTTCGCGCCCAGCTGCCGGAAATTCTTGATCTCGTCCAGTGTGACGTCGGCATGACCCGTGAGATACAGCAGCGAATAGACCAGCATCGAGCCATGGCCTGCCGACAGGATGAACCGATCACGGTCGGGCCAGCTGGGGTTTGAGGCGTCGAATTTCAGGTGCTTTTCGAACAGTACGGTCGCAACATCGGCCATGCCCATCGGCATGCCGGAATGGCCGGAATTGGCGGCGGCGACGGCGTCCAGGGTCAGGGTGCGGATGGCCGCAGCTTTGTCCCAGTGTTCGGGGTTGGCATTGCGCAGCGCAGTCAGGTCCACGGGCGTTGTTCCTTTGGATTTGAAGCAGATTGCGCGCTCAATAGCATCCACCCCTCAAAGTGCAAGCAGAACCGCGTGTCACAAAGGCCATGCGCTTCAAGAGAGCTGTCCAAGTTGTTGAAACCAAACAGTGGGTATTTCCCGCCGCATTCCGCTAAACTACTTGCAGGTGGGGGATGACGTTGATTCGGGTCACCCTGCAACAGAACGAACCTTGATAAAGAGATGACAGGGGCATGAGCCAGATCGAGGAATTACAGCATCGCATTATTGCAGCGATGGAGCGCATTGGCGCGGGCGTCGACGCCTTGCAGGACGCAGCCCCCGGCAGTGGCGATGCGGATGAAGGGTTGAAGGCCGAGCTTGAGGATGAACGCGTCGCAAACGCTCAGCTACAGGAACGGTTGAAGTCCCTGAAAGAACGGCATGAACAGGAAGTCGATGGGCTGCGCGCCGAATTGGATCAGGCCCGCGGGGCCTCGGGCGACGGGTCCGAAACCGAGACACTGCGCGAACAACTGGCCGAGGCGACTGCAAAGCTGGCATCGGTCGAAGCGGCCCGCGCGGAATTGGCCGAAGCCAAAGCCGCGTTGGAAAACTCGGAAGAACTGGACACGCTGAAAGCCGAGAATGAACAGCTAAAGGCCGAGCTTGAGGCGCTTGATGATACCGCGCCCTTGCAGGCCGAGCTGGAACAGCTTCAGGCGCTTGTGGCGCAGGCCAAGCAGATTGAGGCGGAAAACAGCCGGTTGCGGGCGGAACTTGCCGATACGGAACGTGTGGGCGACCTGAGCGCCGAGCTTGAGATGTTGCGCGCCGAACGGGCCAGCCATGGGGCAGCGATGTCTCGGCTGGATGATGATCTGCAACGGATGCGCAAAGCCAACGAACAACTTCGCGGCTCGGTTGATGAGTTGCGGGCCGCAGCGGAACAAGGTGTGACAGATGCCGAACTTCTGAATCGGGCGACGATCGCGGAATTGGAGGCGACACGCGCGGCGCAGGCAACCGATGCGGCCGAGGCCCACGCGGTTCTGGCGCGGCTGGAGCCGTTGCTGAACCAGGCAAAACTTGCGGAAGGTGAGGTGGAATAATGCCCGAGGTTACCATTCATATCGGCGGGCGCGGGTTCGATGTGTCCTGTCAGGACGGGGAAGAGGTGTTTCTGCAATCTGCCGCAAAAATGCTGGATGACGAGGCGCAAGTTCTGTCGGATCAGATCGGCCGGATGCCGGAATCCCGGATGCTGTTGATGGCGGGCCTGATGCTGGCCGACAAAACGGCTGCGACCGAGGATAAGGTCAAGGCGCTGGAGGCCAAACTGGCCGAGGCCGAAACCGAGCTGAACACCCTGCGCAACGCCCCTGCGCCCGAGCCGGAACGGGTCGAGGTTGCGGTGGTTCCGCCTTCGGTGACCGATACGCTGGCCGAATTGGCGGCACGGGCCGAAGCCCTGGCCTCGGTCGTTGAGGAGAAGAAATCCCAATGAACAAGCTACGTGTTCTGGCCGGTGGTGCACTGGTCGCGATGTCTGCTTCGGCAGCGTTGGCCGAGATCGACATTCTGTCCGTGACCTTCACCTGCGAAAACGGATTGCCGCTGCCGGTCACCTATTTCAACGCTGCTGACGGGACGGGTGCGGCGGCGACGATTGTGGACAATACTCTTGTTGCGTTGCGTCAGGTCGAAAGCGGTTCGGGCATCCGCTACGAATCCGTCGACACGGAAGGCACCTATGTTCTGCGCTCGAAAGGGTGGGACGCGTCCATCAGCTATCTGGCGGCAAGCGATGCCGCCAGCGAGCAGGTGATCTATCAGAATTGCTCCAGCCGCTAAGGCTGGATCACGCGTTTGCTTCGCGTATTTTGTCTGCGGCTTCCTTGTTGTAGCCGACGCCGTTTTCGTCAAACAGCGTGTCCAGTTCGCCCGACAGGGTCATCTCGGTGATGATGTCGCAGCCGCCGACAAACTCACCTTTGACATATAGCTGCGGCACGGTCGGCCAGTCCGAGTAATCCTTGATGCCCTGACGCACCGCGTCATCGGCCAGAACGTTCACGTCCGCATAATCGACGCCCATATAGTTCAGCACGCCAGCCACACGGGATGAGAAGCCACATTGCGGCATCTCTTTGGTGCCTTTCATATACAGAACCACGTCATTTGCTTTGACGGTCTCATCGATCTGGGTTTTCACATCGGTCATTTCGCGTTTCCTTGTGGTCTTCCCTTTAGGGAATGCATTGGGATCTCTGTTTTCTGCGGAAAACCAAGAGCTATTCTGGGACTTTCGTGGTCAACGCCAGCGCGTGCAATTCTCCGTCCGGCCCGTCCATCTTGCCTTTCAAGGCCGCGTAAACGGCGCGTTGCTGCTGAACGCGGTTTTTGCCGCGAAAGCTTTCGTCCACGACCATGGCGGACATATGCACGCCATCGCTGCCGCCAACCTGAATTTCCGCGTTGGGAAAGCTCTCGCGCAGCAGGGTTTCAATTTCGTGGGCGCTCATCGGCATGTAGGTTTACTCCTGAAAGTCTTTCCCAAGATGTAGAGCGATGGGGCGGGGCGTGCAAGATGGCACGCGCGGACAAAACCGGCAAATCCTGCGCCCGGTTGTGCGCGCAGGATGTCCGTATTTGGGACGAGAAGAAGCCTGTAGGTCAGGCAACAGCCGCCGCAAAGCTGGTGCGGAACGTGTCTTGCAAATCCGCCAGCGATGCCTCGGACGCGCCGATCTTGACGCTGTCGCCGGTGAAACGACCGACCGAGACCAGCGGTACACCGGCCTGACCGGCGGCGATCATCAGCGCCTCGGCCTGATCGAAGTTGCAGGCGACCAGATAGCGGGCCTGATCCTCGCCGAACAGGAACTCGGTCGGGGCCTCGTCGAGTTGGACGCCCACGCCAGCGGCCTCGGCCAGTTCGAACGCGGCCAGCGCAAGGCCGCCATCGCCCAGATCGGTGCAGGCCTTGATCATCTCGCGGTTGGCGCGGATGAAATCCCCGTTGCGCTTTTCCGCGTCCAGATCCACATGCGGGGCGTCGCCGTCTTCACGGTTGAACACTTCGGCCAGCAGGGCGGATTGGCCGAGATGGCCATTGGTCTCGCCGATGATCAGGGCAACATGGCCCTCGCGAACCTCATTGCCGATGATTTCATCGGAATGGTTCAGAAGACCCACGGCACCGATGGTCGGGGTGGGCAGGATCGCCTGACCGTCGGTCTCGTTATAAAGCGAGACATTGCCCGACACGATGGGCATGTCCAGCGCGCCAACGGCGGCGCCGATGCCCTGAATGGCACCAACGAACTGGCCCATGATTTCGGGCTTTTCGGGGTTGCCGAAGTTCAGGTTGTCGGTGGTGGCCAGCGGTTTGGCCCCGACGGCAGTCAGGTTGCGATAGGCCTCGGCCACCGCCTGTTTGCCGCCTTCGACCGGGTTGGCCCGCACGTAGCGCGGCGTCACGTCGCTGGTGAAGGCCAGCACCTTGTCAGTGCCGTGGACGCGGACCATGCCTGCGCCCAGGCCGGGTGTGCGGGCGCTGTCGGCCATGACCATGGTGTCGTATTGTTCATAAACCCATTGCTTGCCCGCGTAGTTGGGCGAGGCGAGCAGGGCGCGCAGACCGTCAATGGGATCGATCTGCGGTACATCCTCCAGCGGTGCGGCCTCGGGGGTTGGCTCCCATGGGCGGTCGTATTCCGGCGCGGTCGAGGACAGTTTGGACAGGACCAGATCGGCTTTGACCTCACCATTATGCATGATCAGAAAGCGGTCTTCGGCGATGGTTTCGCCAACGATGGCAAAATCCAGATCCCATTTCTCGAACACGGCGCGGGCCTCGGCCTCAAGCTCGGGCTTCAGCACCATCAGCATGCGTTCCTGAGATTCCGACAGCATCATCTCGTACGCTGTCATGTTCTCTTCGCGCTGGGGGACGTTTTCCAGATCAAGGCGCACGCCCAGACCGCCCTTGTCGCCCATTTCCACGGCAGAACAGGTCAGACCCGCCGCGCCCATATCCTGGATCGAGATCACGGCACCGGTCTGCATCAGCTCCAGCGTCGCCTCCATCAGGCGCTTTTCGGTGAAGGGGTCGCCGACCTGAACGGTGGGGCGCTTTTCTTCGATAGTGTCGTCGAATTCGGCCGAGGCCATGGTCGCACCGCCAACGCCGTCACGGCCGGTTTTCGCACCCAGATAGACGACCGGCATCCCGACGCCCGATGCGGCCGAGTAGAAAATCTTGTCGCTGTCGGCCAGACCGGCGGCAAATGCGTTCACAAGGCAGTTGCCGTTATAGGCGGGATGGAACCGCACTTCGCCGCCGACGCAAGGCACGCCGAAACAGTTGCCATAGCCGCCGATGCCTTCAACCACGCCGTTCACCAGTTGACGGGTCTTGTGGTGGCCGGGCTCACCAAACGACAGCGCGTTCATCGAGGCGATGGGACGCGCACCCATGGTAAAGACGTCACGCAGGATGCCACCCACGCCAGTGGCCGCACCCTGATAGGGTTCGATATACGAGGGGTGGTTGTGGCTTTCCATCTTGAAGACCACGGCTTGTCCGTCGCCAATATCGACTACACCGGCGTTTTCGCCCGGACCGCAGATCACCTGAGGGCCAGAGGTCGGCAGGGTGCGCAGCCATTTTTTGGACGACTTGTAGGAACAGTGCTCGTTCCACATGGCCGAGAAGATGCCCAATTCGGTGAAGGAAGGCTCGCGCCCGATGATCTCGAGGATCATGTCGTATTCCTCGGGCTTGAGCCCGTGTGCGGCAATCAGATCGGGTGTGATAGCGGGCTCTTGCATCGTCTGTCCTGTGTCCAAGTGGGCCGAGATTGCGCGCCTTTTAGGGCAAGGGGCGGCCTGTGGAAAGGGCCAAGTCAGCGCAGGGCGGTTATGGCAAAGAAAAACGGAACCGACGGTAGGGGCGGTTCCGTGTTCTTTCCTTGCAATTCAGCGGCCAGCCATCAACAGAATGAGGGCTGGCTGCGTATCGTTACGCGGGGTTTTGCGCCTTGTTGGCGGCATCCGCCGCTGCTGCACCTACGGCTGCCTTTTGTTCATCCGTCAGGTTCTCGGCCTCATCCAGACCCGGGATCGCAACACGCACTTCGCGGCGGGCAAAGTCGATGCCGTTTTCCTTGAACGACGCCTTGACCCGATTGAAGATTTCCTTGCGCAGGGTGAATTGTTTGCCCGGCTTGGCCATGAACTTGCCGCGGATGATCATGCCGACATCGTCAAAGTCGAACACACCCTGCGACTTGAAGGGCTGCAGGAAGCCATCCTTGTGAGTCTCGTCCTCCATCATCTCGGCACCGATCTTCTTGAAGATCTTCTTGACCTTGTTGGGGTCGGTGTCGAAAGGCACGGTGAATTTCAGCTTCATGATGACCCAGTCGCGGCTGTAATTGGTCAGCTTCTGAATCTCACCGTAAGGAATGGTGTGCACCGGCCCGCGATGGTGGCGCAGTTGCATCGACCGGATCGAGATCTTCTCGACCGTGCCGGTGGTGCCGCCCACATCGACATATTCGCCCACGCGGAAGGCATCGTCGATCAGGAAGAAGATCCCGCCCACAATGTCCGAGACCAGTTTTTGCGCGCCGAAACCGATGGCCAGACCAAGGATACCGGCACCCGCCAGCAACGGCGTGATATCGAGACCCAAGGCCCCCAGCGCCAGCAGAAGGAAGATCACCGCAATCGCGACCTGAGCCGTGACGCGCAGCAGCGGCAGAACCGTCGCCAGACGCGATCCGCCCGAACCGCCGCCTTCGCCAGCCTCTTCATCGGGGCTTTGATCGGCGGTCATCTCTTTCGCCAGGCGACGGTTGATCCAAAGCGAGACGACCTCGTTCAGGATGTAGCCGACCGCGATGATGATGAAGAACTGGATCAGCCGGCTGCCTTCTTCCTGCGCGCCGCCTGCGATTTCCTGCAGGTTCAGGTTCCAGGCTTTGGCGATCATCAGGATCACAAGGATACCGGCCAGAACGCGACCAATGCGGATATAGCTGCGTTTGGTCGATCTGTAGGCCTGCTCGGCCACCGGGCCTTCGCCCAGCATTGGCGGTTGCAGGTGACGCACCAGACCCCGGATTAACGTATCCAGCGCAGGCGCGATCAGCAGCCAGAACATCGTGGCGAAATGCGCGCCCTGAACCAGAAGCGCAAGCGACGACGGATCGCGCTGAGCCACCAGAAACTCGACCAATAGCCAGATCGCCGCCGAGACACCGATCGCGAAGTAGGGATAGTAGTGCGCCACTTCCTCGTCGAATTTTGTGTGGTCCGGGTCGGTGCCCAGCATCATCTGCGACAGGCCCTCACGCGCTTTCCACGCGATGACGCCGATATAGATGTGAATCCCCGCGTTCAGCCAGAAACCAATGCGCGTCTCGCCGCTGGTGATCCCGTTCAGCCGGTTGAAGTGCAACAGGAACAGCGTGAAGCCGATCAAGATCAGCAGGCCAATCAGGTTACGATGCAGGTATTTCGCCCAGTGATCGTCAATATTGACCAAACGGTAATGCGGTTTTTTGGGTGCGAGAATGAAACGCGAGGCGGCTGCACCCAGTCGCGGAACCCAGATCAGATAGAACACGAAAGGCGCGGCATAGGTGATTTGTTCTGCAGACAAAAGGCCGCGACCGACCGCGCGGATCACCACATAGAACACCACAAGCCCGGCGATTTCTCGGCAGAAACGACCAAACAGGTAGCGGACGGCGCCCCATAGATCGCCTTCTTCTTCAACCTCAGCCTGTACATGCCAACGACGCGTCAGCAGCTCAAACAGCTTTTCCGCGATGAAGCCCACGACCAGAACACTCAGGACCAACCCCATAAGTGTAAGCGCTCCGCTGGCTCCAAAAGTTCCCGTGAAATTCGAAACCGCCTCGACCTGGGCATGGAAGATGTTCGGCACAGTCATGATGACCTGCGTCCACGACGTCACCATTTCGGTCCAGATTTCGTTGAGTTCCGTGATCGGATCATCAACTTCTTCCGCCTCTGCCGCGTTTTTCTCGGCAACGGCATCCAGACGCTCCAACAGGATCGACCTGACCTGATCGTCCGACATGCGGGCCACCAGACCATCTACCTGTTCCGGGGTCAGGTCCTCGGGGATGGTCACTGTGGCAGGTGCGTCCGATGACGACGTTGTGGCGATTTGCGCATGCAATGGCGCGGTCATCAGCACAAATGACAAAAGCGCCGCCAAAAGGCGTAGGGGGTGGAACATTGATTTGTCCTCGATCGCGAAAAATTTAGTTGTTTTTCGGGATCATAGGCACAAGCCGCCAGATTTCCCAGCAGTTTCACCGCCCTGACAACCCGTGAAACCAAAAAAAAGGCCGAGCACTAAGCTCGGCCATAGTCCAACAGGGAGGTATGAAGATGATGAGCGTTTCAGCATCACCGCCTTCGAGTGCTCATTTAGGGATCAGTTTGTTAACGTTCAAGGAGTTTCAGACTGTGCATTGGACAACCCTGATATGCCCTACGCGCATATCTATAGTTTACCCAATTTCTTCAACTGCTTGCGTTGTTCAATGATTTCGGCCTGAACAAAATCGCGGAACGCTGCAACGCGTTTGGAGTGCCGCAATTCCTCGGGGTAGGCCAGATAAACCGGAACATCGGCGGTTTCGATATCGGAAAGGACGGGCACCAGATGCGGGAAATCCTGCGTGACATAATCGGGCAGAACGCCAATGCCCAGATTGTGCAGCACGGCCTGCAGGACGCCGAAGTAGTTGTTCACCGTCAGCAGAGATCCCGGATTATAGGTCATCAAATGGCGCACCATTGACGCGCTTGCCCCGACCTGAGGCGCTGCGGGCGTTTGGCAAATCAGGCGATGATCCTTGATCTCGTCCAGCGACTTCAGGTTGCCGCCATGCGTTTCGATGTACTCCTGTGTGGCATACAGCGTCATCTGAACAGTCATCAGCCGCTTGCGCACCAGATCGGCCTGGCTGGGTTCTTTCATGCGGATGGCAACGTCGGCCTCACGCATGGGCAGGTCCAGAACGCGTTCTTCCAGCATCAGGTCGATATTCAGATCGGGATACTGTTCATACAGCTTGGGCAGGCGCGGGGCCAGCCACAGGGTTCCAAAGCCGAAGGTCGTGGTAACACGCAGGACGCCGAACACCTCGTCCTCGCTGTCGCGGATGCGGGCAGCTGCAGCGTCGAGGCGTTTGGACATGGCCGAGGTCGCATCGAACAACAACTCACCCTGTTCGGTCAGGATCAGGCCACGGGCGTGACGGTGAAACAGGGTCGCATCGAGTGATTCTTCCAGCGCGCGGATCTGACGGCTCACGGCGGATTGAGACAAATTGAGCTTGTCCCCCGCATGGGTCAGGCTGCCTGCATCTGCAACCGCGTGAAATATCCTAAGCTTATCCCAATCCATCGCCGCAACTTTCGTTATCCTCGGGAAGGCCTATATGAAATAGGTAACAAGTTCCACAAACAAACGGTGAAATCGTTAGGTTTCAGTGGATAAACTCTATACAGGTCAGCATTTGTGACCTAATATGCGAGAATATGAAGCACACTGATCTGACGAGGGGAGACGTCTGATGAGTCAGCCAAAAATATCGCTGAACGACCGGTTCGATCTTGAAAAGTCACCTGTTCTTTTGAACGGAACGCAGGCGCTGGTGCGGCTGATGCTGATGCAGCGCGCGCGCGACCAGAAGGCCGGGCTGAATACGGCGGGACTGGTGACCGGATATCGCGGTTCGCCACTTGGAGCCGTCGATCAGCAGATGATGCGGGCGCAGCGGTATCTTGCCGAAAGTGACGTTACCTTTCAGTACGGTCTGAACGAAGATCTGGCCGCCACCGCGTTATGGGGCAGCCAGCAGGCAGGATTGCGCGGCGATGGGCGCTATGATGGTGTGTTCGGTCTTTGGTACGGCAAAGGGCCGGGTGTCGACCGGTCGGGCGATGTGATGCGTCACGCCAATATGGCGGGAACGGCACAGCATGGCGGCGTGCTGATGGCGATGGGGGATGACCACACGGGCGAAAGCTCGACCGTTTTGCACCAATCCGAGTGGTCTTTGGTCGATATGTATATGCCGGTGGTCAGCCCGGCGGGCGTGCAGGAGATATTGGACTACGGCATCTACGGCTTTGCACTCAGCCGGTTTGCCGGTGTCTGGGTTGGCTTGAAAACGATGAAGGACACGATCGAGGTGACCTCGGTCGTGGATGGCAGGCCGGACCGGGTGGGTCTGGTAATGCCCGAGTTCGACATGCCCGAGGGCGGACTGAACATCCGACTGGGCGACACGCCGCATCTGCAAGAGGCGCGGATCATCGACTATAAACGTTTCGCGGCCGAGACGTTTTCTCATGCCAACAAGCTGGATAAACGGGTCTGGGGCAAGCCGGGGGCCAAGATCGGGTTTGTGGCGGCTGGCAAGAACTGGCTGGATCTGGCCCACGCGCTGTCGCTGCTGAACATTGATGAGGCCGAGGCCGAGCGCCTGGGTATCACCACCTACAAGATCGGGCAGACCTTTCCGCTGGATATGGCCGGGTTCCATGACTGGGCAGAAGGGCTGGACCTGATTGTTATCGTTGAAGAAAAGCGCAAACTGATCGAGGTGCAGGTCAAGGAAGCCATCTTTGACGACCGCCGGGGTCGCCGCGTTTACGGTTGGTACAAGGGCGGGGCCGGGACCTTGCACCGCGAGGAACTGTTCCCCACGCGCGGCGCGCTGGACCCGATCATGATTGCCGAGAAACTGGGTGAGATCCTGATCGAAGAGGGCCGCGATACCGATGGTGTTCGGGCGGGGCTAGAAAAGCTGTCCCAAGCGCGTCGGGCCGACAACGCCCAGGAAATCGCGACGCGTCTGCCGTATTTCTGTTCGGGCTGTCCGCATAACAGCTCGACCAAAGTGCCCGATGGCAGCCGGGCTTATGCCGGGATCGGGTGCCATTACATGGTGCAGTGGATGGATCGGGAAACGACCGGGTTCACTCAGATGGGCGGAGAGGGCGCGAACTGGATCGGGGAGGCTCCGTTTTCGACCACCAATCACGTGTTCCAGAACCTTGGCGACGGAACCTATAACCACTCGGGCGTGCAGGCGATCCGGGCCGCTTTGTCGGCGGGCACGAACATCACTTTCAAAATTCTGTTCAACGACGCGGTTGCAATGACCGGTGGACAGGGAAACGAAGGCGATCTGACCGCCGAACGGATCGTGGCCGAGGTCAAGGCCATGGGTGTCCAACACGTAGCGCTGGTTTATGACGAGAAAGAAGACGTGAACCTTGGCGCCTTGCCCTCCGGTGTGGAAACCTTCGAACGGGCCGAGTTGATGCAAGTGCAGGATCGGTTCCGCGAGATCGACGGTGTCTCGGTCATTGTCTATGTCCAAACCTGCGCTGCCGAAAAGCGCCGCCGCCGCAAGCGAGGCGAATTCCCGGACCCGGACAAACGCGTCTTTATCAACACGGATGTCTGCGAAGGTTGCGGCGATTGCGGGGTGCAATCGAACTGCGTCTCGATCGTGCCCAAGGAAACCGAACTGGGCCGCAAGCGGGCGATTGATCAATCAAGCTGTAACAAGGATTTTTCGTGCCTGAACGGGTTCTGCCCGTCCTTTGTCACTCTGGAAGGGGCGAAAATTCGGAAAGAGGCGACGAAACAGCTTGATCTGCCCGATCTGCCACTGCCGGAGCTACTGCAGATCAGGGGCACGCATAACGTGGTCATCACCGGGGTTGGTGGCACGGGCGTCGTGACCCTTGGTGCTATTCTGGCGCAGGCCGCGCAGATAGACGGCAAGGGCGCGGGCATGATGGAGATGGCAGGTCTGGCGCAAAAAGGCGGCGCGGTTCATATCCACTGCCGTCTGGCCAACAAGCCGGAAGACATCAGCGCCATTCGCGTGGCCACGGGTGAGGCGCACGCGCTGATTGGTGGCGATTTGGTGGTGTCAGCCGGGGCCAAGACGCTGGGCCTGACACGGGCCGGACAGACAGGTGCCGTGGTCAACAGCCACGAAACCGTAACCGGCGACTTCACCCGCGACACCGAATTCCGCATCCCGGCCGATCAGTTGGAACTGGCCTTGCAGGCGCGGCTGAAAGACGATGTCACGCTATTTGATGCCACCGAGTTGGCAAAGGTGGTGATGGGCGATTCGATCTATTCCAACATGATGGTCTTTGGTGCGGCCTGGCAGCGCGGCGTCCTGCCGGTTACCTACGAGGCCATAATGGGTGCCATCGAACTCAACGGCACAGCGGTTGAGCGCAATAAACGCGCCTTTAATGTAGGCCGCTGGGCTGTTCTGCACCCGGACGAGGTGCAGGCGATGTTGTCGCCCTCGGTCACCGAGTTGCCGAAATCTCTGGACCAGATGATTGAGTTCCGGGCGCAGCACTTGACCAACTACCAATCCAAGCGGCTGGCCAAACGTTATCGCAAGCTGGTGGATGGGATCGAGGATGCCAAGATCCAGGAAGCGGCGGCCAAGGGATACCACAAACTGCTGTCCTACAAGGACGAATACGAGGTTGCCCGATTGCTGCTCAGCAGCCGGGACAAAGCGGCGGCGGAGTTTGATGGCGACTTCAAGATGACCTTCCATCTTGCCCCGCCGATCTTTGGCAGAGCAGGCGGTAACGGCAGACCGCGCAAACGCGCCTTTGGTGAGTGGATGCTGGGGCCGCTTAAGCTGATGGCGAAGATGAAGGTGCTGCGGGGAACACCTCTGGACATTTTCGGATACTCGGCCGAGCGCAAAATGGAACGCGCTTTGATCCGGCAATATGAAAAGGACATGAAGCAGGTTCTGCCTTTGGTGTCTCAGGACACGCAAGAAGCCATTGCCGCCCTGGCGCGTCTGCCGCTGGAAATCCGCGGTTTCGGCCCGGTTTTGCTGGAAAACGAGGCCAAAGCCGCGAAACGGCGCGAGGAATTGCTAGCGACCATCAAAAGTGGAGGGCCAGAACTGCGCGCTGCGGCGGAATGAGGCGTCACAAACCTGTCACGATAGCTAGGCAAAATTGCGCCTCAAACATATAATACAGGCGAACAACCGGAGTCCGTAAATGCCCTCGCGCCGTCATGTCGTTCGTGACATTTCCTACGCCCATTCCGCCGAAACCAAAGGCGGTCGGATGGTTATCAAGCTTATGGAGAATACAACGGGCCGAATGCGCCTGATCAAGCGTGCGGATGGGTATGAAAAAGACGTGGCCAAAGGGCGCGACTTCTGGGCCGTCATGGTCGAACGATATGGGCTGACGCTGGACGTTGTGGGCGGGTCGTTGTCGAATATCCCCAAGGACGGACCTTTGATCCTGATTGCCAACCACCCCTATGGCATTCTGGATGGTCTGATGATGGGGCATATGCTTTCCGAGACGCGCGGCGATTTCCGCATTCTGGCCCATAGGGTGTTCCGCAAGGCCGAGGAATTGAACCGCATCATCCTGCCGATTTCGTTTGATGAGACGAAAGAGGCGATGAAGCTGAACCTGGAAACCCGCAAAACCGCGCTGAACTATCTGGGGGATGGCGGGGCGATTGGGATTTTCCCGGGCGGTACGGTCAGCACGGCGGTCAACCCGTTTGCCTATCCGATGGATCCGGGTTGGCGTGGGTTCACGGCCCGAATGGTGGCAAAATCGAACGCGACCGTGGTGCCCGTGTTTTTCGACGGGCACACCTCGCGCCTGTTCCAGATCGCCAGCCATCTGCACAACACGTTGCGGATGGGACTGCTGATCAAAGAATTCAAGAAACGCGTCGATACCCCGGTCAAAGTGGTGATTGGCGAGCCCATCGGGCGCGATGTTCTGGACCCGTTGGGCAAGGATACGCGCAAGATGATGGATTTCCTGCGCAAAGCCACGTATGAGCTGTCTCCGACACCGCTGAAGTCGTATGACTACGGCTATGAATTCGAGGAACGGCATCGCGCCTGAAGGGGCAAATGGCAGTAGGCATCTTTGATTCCGGTTTGGGCGGTCTGACCGTCCTGAACGCCGCGCAGAAACACCTGCCGGACGTTGATTTCCTGTATTTTGCGGACAGTGCACACGCGCCTTACGGTGTGCGCGACGCCGAGGATATCTATCAACTGACCCGCAAGGCGGTGCACGAACTGTGGGATCGCGGCTGCAATCTGGTGATTCTGGCCTGCAATACCGCCAGCGCCGCTGCGCTGCGGCGGATGCAGGAAGCGGGTGTGCCCGAGGGTAAGCGGGTTCTGGGCGTTTTCGTTCCTCTGATCGAAGCACTGACCGAACGGCAGTGGGGCGATAACTCACCCCCGCGCGAGGTTGCGGTGAAGCACGTTGCCCTATTTGCCACACCTGCCACCGTATCCAGCCGGGCCTTTCAGCGGGAACTGGCGTTCCGCGCGATTGGCGTCGATGTCGAGGCGCAGGCCTGCGGTGGTGTGGTCGATGCCATTGAAGATGGCGACATGATTCTGGCCGAGGCATTGGTCCGCAGCCATGTGGATGCGTTGAAACGGAAAATGCCCGACCCTCAGGCCGCGATTCTGGGCTGCACCCATTACCCGTTGATGGCCGAGACCTTTCAGGCCGCGTTGGGCCCGGATGTTCAGGTCTTCAGCCAGGGCGATCTGGTTGCCGCAAGTCTGGCGGACTACCTGCAACGCCACCCCAATATGCTGGGCGACGGCACGAGCGGATTCCTGACGACCGGCAAGCCGGGTTTTGTCAGCGATCGGGCGACACAATTCCTCCGACGACAAATCTCGTTCGAGGCGGCCTGATTTAGGTCAAGGACGCGCCCCTTCCAATTTTCTAAATCCAAGACCGTCACATCGGCGGTCATGAAATGTGACACATGGAAAGAAGAGGTCTGACATGACCCACAAAATCGCAATTCTGGGCGCATCCGGTTATACCGGCGCCGAATTGGTGCGGCTGATCGCCGAGCACCCGAACATGGACATCGTCGCGCTGGCGGCCGAGCGTAAGGCAGGCATGAGCATGGCGCAGGTCTTCCCGCATCTGCGCCATATGGACCTGCCGGATCTGTGCAAGATTTCGGAAATCGACTTCTCTCAGATCGATCTGTGTTTCTGCGCTTTGCCACACAAAACCAGTCAGGATGTGATCCGCGATCTGCCGAAGACCCTGAAAATCATCGACCTGTCCGCAGATTTCCGGCTGCGGGACGCGGATGAGTACGAAAAATGGTACGGCAATCCGCACAGTGCGTTGGAGCAGCAGGAAGAGGCTGTCTATGGCCTGACCGAGTTCTACCGGGACGAGATCCGCACCGCTCGGCTGGTGGCTGGTACAGGCTGCAACGCGGCGACGGGGCAGTATGTGCTGCGGCCGTTGATCTCGGCCGGTGTGATCGATCTGGACGATATCGTGCTGGATTTGAAATGCGCAGTCTCGGGTGCGGGGCGGTCTTTGAAAGAGAACCTGCTGCACGCCGAGTTGAGCGAGGGGTACAACGCCTATGCCATCGGTGGTACGCACCGGCATCTGGGTGAGTTTGATCAGGAATTCTCGAAACTCGCCGGGCGCACGGTCCATGTGCAATTCACGCCGCATCTGGTCCCGGCGAACCGGGGGATTCTGGCGACGACCTATGTAAAGGGCGACCCGCAGAGCATCTTTGAGACGCTGGCCAAGGCCTATGAAGGCGAGCCGTTCATTCAGATGCTGCCAATGGGCGAAGCCCCGTCGACCCATCATGTGCGGGGCTCGAACTTCTGCCATATCGGTGTGGTGGCTGACCGGATCGAACGGCGCGCGATTGTGGTCGCTGCGCTGGATAATCTGACAAAAGGTAGCAGTGGGCAAGCCTTGCAGAACGCCAACCTGATGTTAGGTGAGGATGAAACCCGGGGGCTGATGATGGCCCCTCTATTCCCGTGAGGACGGTATGAAAACGCTCAAGAAACGTCGTCGAGTTCAGGTCATTCTGGTGGCCGTTGTCGCCCTTGTGGCGTCGACGGCGTTGATTGGGTACGCAATGCGCGACGGCATCAACTTTTTCCGCTCGCCCAGTCAGGTGATCGCGGAACCGCCCGCACCGACCGAGGTGTTTCGCATCGGTGGCTTGGTCGAGGAAGGCTCGATCGTGCGCGGGCAGGGTGAGACGGTGCGTTTCGTCGTGACTGATGGCGGCGAAAGCGTACAGGTGGCCTTTACCGGTGTTCTGCCGGATCTGTTTTCTGAAAATCAGGGCATGGTGGGGACCGGAAGTTACGTGAACGGTGTCTTTGAAGCCACTGAAATACTTGCGAAACACGATGAGACTTATATGCCGAAGGAAGTGATGGATGCTTTGAAAGAACAAGGCGTCTACAAGGGGCCTGAGGAAAGCTGAACGCAGCTGCGCTGCGTGCCTCCGGCGGAGGTATTTTTGAACAGAAGAAGCAGGGGCGTTGCGCGTATAAGGCGGCAGCGCCCTGTTTTGTTTGGGGATGTTAACTGTCTTGCGTGACCGTTTTGCCCGACAGATTGGTCAGGGGAAGATATGCAGACGGTTCAACAGATAGCCGCAGAGATCGTAGCGCGGGAAGGCGGGTTTGTGGACGACCCGGACGATCCGGGCGGGGCCACGAAGTTTGGCGTCACCATTCACACCATGCGCAGGCTTGGGTTGGATTTGAACGGCGATGGGCAGGTCGACACCGCTGATGTCCGGGTGCTGAGCCGTGGGCAGGCGGTCGATATTTTCGTGCGGCACTATTTTGAGAAGCCACGCATTGCCGCTTTGCCCGATATTCTGCACGCGACGGTGTTTGACATGTATGTCAACGCGGGTGCGCAGGCGGTTCGAATCCTTCAGCGGTTATTGCGCGAGATGGGCTTTGATGTGGCGGTTGATGGGGTCATTGGGCCGCAGACGGAACGCGCCTGTGAAGAGGCGTTGCGCCCTGACGCTGTTGCCCTTCGGGATGCATATGGCGTGGCGCGCCGAAACTATTATTTCCGGTTGGCGGATCGACGCCCCGCATCGCGAAAATACGCCCGCAGCCGTGCCGGTGGGAAAGGCGGATGGATCAGGCGGGCCGAGGAGTTCATTTCGCCCAAATACCACATGGGCGACGTTGAGTTTCAAAGGAGAGTTGCGGTATGGGGTTGATTACGGGCGTGTTGGGTTTTCTGTTCGGCGGCGGGCGCAACGTGGTGCGTGAAACTGCGGAAATCTTTTGGGAAAACTCCGAAGAAGGGGCCAGGCGGGCGCTGGCCGTGCAAGGGCAGGCGATGGCGCAGTTCGGGGCCGAGTTTCAGGTGCCGCGCAAGGGTGCGTTTGATCGGTTTATGGACGGGCTGAACCGCGTACCGCGCCCGGCGCTGGCGTTGGGAACGCTGGGCCTGTTTGCGGCGGCGATGATCGACCCATTGTGGTTTGCCGCGCGGATGCAGGGGATCGCACTGGTGCCTGAACCTTTGTGGTGGTTGCTGGGTGTCATCGTGTCGTTCTATTTCGGTGCGCGGCATCAGGCCAAGGCGCAGGATCTGCAGCGTGAGATATCTCAGACCATGTTGCGGGCCCCGCAGGTCATGGACAATCTGCGCGCGCTGAGGGAGTTGCGCAGTGACAGCCCGGGCGTTGCCGATACCGGCCCGGATGCCGGGTTGCAGCTTGAGGTGATGCGCTCCGATCCCAATCCTGCATTGGTCGATTGGAAACGGTTGCGCAGCGCCTGAACCGCGACACTATGTGCGCCTGAAATGGGCGAAAGTGATTGGCGATCAGGAAGCCCGCGGAGTATATCCATGGGCATGATTACAGAGCTTGGTCACTTCGCCCTAATTCTAGCCTTTCTGATCGCCATCGTGCAAAGCGTGTTGCCCCTTGTCGGCGCTGCCAAGCGGTGGACCGGGTGGATGATATTTGCGGAACCTGCCGCGATTTCACAGTTCCTGTTGACCGCGTTTTCATTTGGGGCCTTGGTCTGGGCGTTCACAAGCTCGGATTTCTCGCTGCGGATCGTGGTTGAAAACAGTCATTCCGCGAAACCGATGATCTACAAGATCAGCGGGACATGGGGAAACCACGAAGGGTCGATGCTGCTATGGGTTCTGATCGTGACCCTGTTTGGTGCCATGGCTGCGGTCTTTGGCGGTGGCTTGCCGCCGACGTTGAAGGCTCGGGTGCTGGCTGTGCAGTCGGCCGTGGCGGTGGCGTTTTTTGCCTTTATCCTGTTTACATCGAACCCGTTTGACCGGCTTGCCGTTGCGCCCTTTGATGGGCGCGACCTGAACCCGCTGCTGCAGGACCCCGGTTTGGCGTTTCACCCGCCGTTTCTGTACCTCGGCTATGTGGGCCTTAGCATGGCCTTCAGCTTTGCCGTCGCCGCGCTGATCGAGGGTCGCGTTGATGCGGCCTGGGGACGGTGGGTGCGTCCGTGGACTCTGGCGGCCTGGGTCTTTCTGACCATCGGTATCGCGCTGGGATCGTGGTGGGCGTATTACGAGCTTGGCTGGGGCGGGTTCTGGTTCTGGGACCCGGTCGAGAATGCCTCGTTCATGCCGTGGTTGCTGGCGGCGGCGCTGTTGCATTCGGCCATTGTGGTTGAAAAGCGCGAAGCGTTGAAAAGCTGGACTATCTTGCTGGCGATCATCGCCTTTGGGTTCTCGCTGATCGGGACGTTCATTGTCCGCTCGGGCCTGCTGACCTCGGTGCACGCCTTTGCAACGGATCCCGAGCGGGGCGTATTCATCCTGATGATCCTTGTTTTCTTCATCGGCGGCGCGCTGACCCTGTTTGCGGCGCGCGCGCAAGCGATGGAGGCCAAAGGCGTCTTTGGTGTTGTCAGCCGTGAAAGCGCGCTGGTGGTGAATAACGTTCTTCTGGCCGTCAGCTGCTTTGTCGTATTCGCCGGGACCATGTGGCCGATGGTGGCCGAGATGATGTTTGATCGGAAGCTCTCGGTCGGGCCGCCGTTTTTCAATGTCGCATTCACGCCGTTCATGGTGCTGTTGGGTCTGGTTCTGCCCATTGGTGCAATGCTTCCGTGGAAACGGGGCAAGCTGGGCAAGACGGTATGGTCCCTGCGCTATGCCTTTCTGCTGGCCGTGGCCTTGGGGCTGCTGGTATGGGCGATGCAGACCGGGCGCAGCGCGCTGGGTCCGGTGGGGCTGTTCCTTGGGGCCTGGATCACGCTCGGCGCGATCATTGACCTGTGGAGCCGTACGGGCAGCAAAGGCAATCTGAAACGGCTGTTTCGCCTGCCGGGGGCCGATTGGGGCAAGGCCGTGGCCCATACCGGGCTGGGCGTCACCATCTTCGCCATCGCCGGTCTGACCGCGTGGGAGGTTGAGGATATTCGGGTCGCCCAACCCGGTCAGCCGTTCGAGGTGGGGCAATTTACCCTGACGCTGGAAGACGTGCGACGCGTGCAGGGACCGAACTATTTTTCGACCACGGCCGATGTTCTGGTTGAATCCGGCGATCGGGTGATTGGCACTTTGCACCCAGAGAAACGAGACTATCCGGTGGCGCGCATGCCCACCACCGAGGCGGCGATTGACTACCGGGTTCTGCGTGATCTTTATGTGGTGATTGGCGATCAACAGGCCGATGGGGGCTGGGTGATGCGGACCTATGTCAAACCTTTTGCCAACTGGATCTGGGCGGGATGTATCCTGATGGCGCTGGGTGGTGTTCTCAGCCTGTGTGACCGTCGTTTCCGGGTTGCTGCTGGCGCGCGCAAGACCCCCTCGGCCGGAGTACCTGCGGAATGAAGCGCCTGATCTTGATCCTGATGCTGCTGGCGACGCCCGGATTTGCCGTGCAGCCTGACGAGGTTCTGGACGATCCGGTTCTGGAACAGCGCGCGCGTGACCTTAGCACGGGGTTGCGCTGTCTGGTGTGCCGAAATGAAAGCATCGATGAAAGCAACGCGGACCTCGCCCGCGATTTGCGCCTGTTGCTGCGGGAACGGCTGGTCGCGGGGGATACAGACGAGCAGGCGATTTCCTTTATCGTCGATCGCTATGGCGAATATGTGTTGCTGAAACCGAAAGTTACGGGATCCAACCTGATGCTGTGGCTGGCCGGTCCGCTGATGCTGCTGGTTGCGGCTGGCATGGGGTGGAACTTTGTTCGAAACCGTTCCAAAGTTCAGGCGGCGGGCGAGACGGATACGCTCAGCGACGAAGAAAAGGAACGGCTGCGTCAGATTCTGGAAGATTGACGCGCGGTTCCACTTCCCCTTGTCCTGCGAATACGTCAGGGTTCGCTGAAACTGTCGCCAGGGGAGGCTTTGCATGGATTATGAAACGATCCTGTTGGACATCACGGACGGGCTTGCCGTTCTGACATTCAACCGTCCGGACAAGATGAACGCTCTGACCACGCAGATGCGCGCGGAAATCACCCATGCCATGAAACACGCCGCTCGCCACGCGCGCTGTGTCGTGCTGACCGGGGCCGGTGGGGCGTTTTGCTCGGGGCAGGATCTGGGCGATGCGTCATCGACCGGGAAGATCGATCTCGAACGGTCCCTGCGTGATGAGTATCAGCCGATGCTTGAAACCATCCATGACTGCCCGGTTCCGACCATCGCCGCCGTGAACGGCCCGGCTGCCGGGGCGGGGGCGAATCTGGCGCTGTGTGCCGATGTGGTGATCGCAACCGAAAGTGCGTATTTCCTGCAGGCTTTTGCCCTGATCGGACTGTTGCCGGATGCGGGCGGAACCTGGTTCATGCCGCGTCAGATGGGGCTGGCCAAGGCGATGGGGGCGTCGCTGTTTGCCGAGAAAATCGGCGCCCGTCAGGCGGATGACTGGGGTTTGATCTGGGAAGCGGTCGCGGATGAGGATTTTGCCGCGCATTGGCGCAAGCGGGCCACCTGTCTGGCCAACGGCCCGACCGCAGGCTTTGCAGCGATGAAACAGGCCCTGCGCGGAACATACGAAAACACGCTGACGCAGCAGTTGACGACCGAGGCGCATTTGCAGGGCGAATGCGGACGTTCGCGCGACTTTGCCGAAGGTGTTGTGGCCTTTCTGGAAAAGCGCCCCGCCAAATTCGAGGGGCGCTGATCGCAATCAGGCGCGGCGGCGACGGCGCGTGCGCCGTTCCGGCGCTGCCGCATCCTCGCCCGTGCCGTCCGAGGCCGACGTGAACGGCCCCAACGCGTCGGTGATCTGATCCAGCGTTGGACGTTCCGTGCGCGGCGTGGTGTCCAAAGCGCGGCGCATCTTTTCCAGATGCGCGGGCATGGTACCACAGCAGCCACCGATGATGGTGGCCCCGGCATCGCGGGCCATCACGGCGTATTGCGCCATCAGATCAGGCGTGCCGTCATAGTGGATGTGGCCATCCACATATTTCGGAATACCCGCATTGCCTTTGGAAATCAGCGGGCGTTCGGTACCCTGAGCCGCAAAGCCCAGAACCGTGCGCAGAATGTCCGACGCGCCTGTGCCGCAATTCGCGCCAAAGGCCACTGGCGGGTTGGGCAGGGTCTCGACCAGCAGGGCCAGATCGGACGAGGTCACGCCCATCATGGTGCGCCCGGCGGTGTCAAAGCTCATGGTGCCACACCAGGGCATGTCGGCCAGTGCAAACGCCTCGGCGGCGGCGCGGAATTCTTCGGGCGCGCTGATGGTTTCCAACCACAAAACGTCAGCGCCACCTTCTTTCAGCGCCTCGGCCTGTTCATGAAACATCTCGACCGCTTCGACATGGGACAGGCTGCCGACAGGCTCCATGATCTCACCGGTCGGGCCGACGGACCCGGCCACGATCACGGTGCGCCCGGCCTTGTCCGCCACTTCACGGCCCAGTTCGGCCCCGATGCGGTTCAGCTCACCCACGCGATTCTGTGCGTCATGCAGTTTCAGCCGTGCGGCCGTGCCACCAAAGGTGTTGGTCAGAAACAGATCGCTGCCCGCATCGACCGAACCCTGATACAGCGCCCTGATCTTGTCCGGCGCGTCAACGTTCCAAAGCTCGGGCGCATCGCCGGATTGCAGGCCCATATTGAACAGATTGGTGCCGGTCGCGCCGTCTGCCAGAATGGCATCGGCGGTGTTCAGAAGTTCAGTCAGCGCGTTTGTCATTGGGGTATTCCGAAGCAAGGCGTAATGCGCCTGTAAGAAAAAAGAGACGCCCCGTGTCTCATGACAGGGGCGTCAAATCAAATTCATATTACTCATGAAGATCATGAGCAATTCTGTGAGAAGGGTCAGATATCGGCCTCGGCCATGACCTGTTCTTTGGCCTCAACCAGCAGTTCTGCCATTTTGGACCGGATCTTGGCTTCATCCGCCAGATCGCCCAGATAGCCTTTGACCGCGTTGATCACGTCATCTTCGCTGACATTCTGCAGGTCCGTATGAACCAGTTCCTGCCCGTATTTGCGCGCCTGTTCAACGGTCTCGCCCTTCAGGGTCGAGGCCCAGACAGCCATAAACCGGTTGCGGCGCATCCGGGCGATGAACTGCATCTTTTCGTCATGTGCAAATTTCGATTCAAACGCAGCTTCACGCTCGTCAAAAGTGGTCATGGGACAGGGGCCTCTTGGGTTAGGATGTCTGCATTGATGATATGACCATACGGGACCATCGGTGCAAGGTATTTGCGCTGTGTCAAAGTCTCGCTGGTCTGTAAACTTGCGGGAAGAGGGGGCTTGGACTATGAGGACGCCAACGTGAGGGGACTCGATCCCTCTGATCAGTCTGGAAAGGTCGCTTATGGCGCGTCGCAAGAAAATCTACGAAGGCAAAGCCAAGATTCTGTATGAAGGCCCCGAGCCGGGCACGATTGTGCAGTATTTCAAGGATGACGCCACCGCGTTCAATGCGGAAAAGAAGGACGTGATCGATGGCAAGGGCGTGTTGAACAACCGCCTGTCCGAGTTCTTCATGAACGGTCTGAACCAGATCGGCGTACCCACGCATTTCATCCGCCGCCTGAATATGCGCGAGCAACTGGTGCGCAATTGCGAGATCGTGCCCCTGGAAGTGATCGTGCGGAACTATGCCGCAGGGACGATGTCCAAACGTCTGGGCATTGCCGAAGGCACGCAGTTGCCGCGCCCGATTGTCGAGTATTGCTACAAGGATGACTCGCTGGGCGATCCGCTGGTCACTGAGGAACATATCGCCGCCTTCGGGTGGGCCAGCCAGCAGGACATGGACGATATTCTAAGCCTTGCGCTGCGCGTCAATGATTTCATGAGCGGTCTGATGCTGGCCGTTGGCATTCGCCTGATCGACTTCAAGATCGAAATCGGGCGCGTTTTCGATGGCGATTACCAGCGCTTGATCGTGGCCGATGAAATCAGCCCCGACAGCTGCCGGTTGTGGGATATTGAAACCGGTCAAAAGCTGGACAAGGACGTATTCCGCCGTGATTTGGGCAATCTGACCGATGCCTATTCGGAAGTTGCACGTCGTCTGGGTGTGCTGCCGAAAAGCAACGTGACCAAGCCAACGTTGATCAACTGATCCCTTTGGCTGATGAAACAAAGCGCCGCCGCGAAACCGGTGGCGCTTTTTTGTTGGGATTGAAAGCCCGTCCAGTGTGACCGCCCTTTGCGGATTCAGGGCCGCCGAATTGACTGGCTTGGTCGCACAAGCCTGTCGGTGGCGGCCAGAAAACGACCTGCGTCAAACTGCGGTGCAAACAGGGTTGTCCCAAGGCCGCAACCACGCTATCCCCCGCGCAACGAAATGGGCCCTGACGCGCGGCCCGCAGGTGGAGTTGCGAAAATGAAAGCACGGGTGCATGTGATGCTCAAGAACGGGGTGCTGGACCCGCAGGGCGAGGCTGTGCGGCACGCATTGGGCGCCATGGGCTTTGATCAGGTCGAAGGTGTGCGCCAGGGCAAGGTGATCGACCTTGAGCTGGCAGACGGCGCGACCGAGGCTGACGTGACCGAGATGTGCGAGAAGCTGTTGGCCAATACGGTCATCGAACGCTACGAGATCGAACTGGTCTGATATTACCCGCAAAGGAGGGTCTGCCATGCGTGCTGCCGTCATCGTATTCCCCGGCTCGAACTGCGACCGGGACCTTGCCGTGGCTTTCGAACAGGCCGGTTTTCAGGTCGATATGGTCTGGCACAAGGATGCGGCATTGCCGGACGGGATCGACATCGTCGGCGTTCCGGGCGGCTTTTCCTATGGCGACTACCTGCGGTGTGGCGCGATTGCGGCCCAATCCCCGATCTGCAAGGCGGTTGTCGAACATACCGAGCGTGGCGGCTATGCCGTGGGTATCTGCAACGGCTTTCAGATCCTGACCGAGACCGGTATCCTGCCGGGCGCGCTGTTGCGTAATGCGGGGCTGAAATACATCTGCAGAACTGTCGGCCTGAAGGTCGAAACCAGCAACAGCGCCTTTACCGAAGGCTACAATGCTGGCGACGTGATTGGCATTCCGATTGCGCATCACGACGGCAACTATTTCGCGGATGATGCCACATTGTCCACGCTGCGCGATCAGGACCGGATAGCGTTCACCTATACCGAGAACCCGAACGGCTCGGTCGGGGATATTGCTGGTATTTTGTCGGAAAACCGTCGTGTTCTCGGGATGATGCCGCACCCGGAACGGGCCGCGGATGAAGGTCACGGCGGCACCGATGGTACGGCATTGTTCCGCGCATTGTCGGGCGTGCTCGCTCCGGCGTGACTTGAGGTTGGGCCCTAGCGCGCGTACCTTCTGGGTATGAGTACCGAGGTTCGCACAGGCTGGTCCAAACTGGCACGACCCTTTCGCGGGGCACCTCTGGGGTGGCGGCTGCGTCTGGCCATCATCCTGCTGCTTTTGGTCACGGTAGCAACGGTCTGGATCACCAACCGTCTGCTGACCGACCGCTTCACCGAAGACACCCGAAACAGCGCCGAACTGCGGCTGGCGCTTGATTCCGGCAACTTGCTGAGCGAGTTGCGCCGCAACGCCATTGTTCCGCAATTGTTGTCGCGCGACCCCACCCTGATCTCGGCGTTGCAATCCAGCGATTATACGCTGTCCACCCAACGCCTGATTTCGTTCGTGGAAGAAATCGGCGCCGCGTCGCTGATGCTGCTGGATGGAGACGGGCGTACGGTTGCCGCCACCGACCGAAACCGACTGGGTGAGGCGCATCGAAACGCGCCTTATTTCGTGGATGCAATCCGGGCCAATTCGACCTTGTTTTCGGTCATACCAAGGGAATCCGGCGGCTACAGCTTTGTCTATTCGCGCCGAATTCAAGGTGCGGCCGAAATCCTCGGCGTGATCGTGGTCGAGGTCGATTTGCAGAAATTCGAGCGGGCCTGGGCAGGTATTTCGCACGCCGTTCTGGTGACCGACAGCACCGGCAACATCATCCTTTCAACCGAGCCGCAATGGCGCGGTCTGGATGAGACGTCGGCGATGCTGCGTCAGCCGCCTCAGGGCGCAATTCAACGCGCGATCCGGGCCACGACCGATTGGACGGCGCTTCCGCCCGACGCCTACCTGCAGGGTGAGGCGGTGATGCGAATGGAAAAACGCATCCCGTTCCGCGGCTGGCAGATGACCTCGTTCACCTCGTACGAGTCGGTGCGCGAGCGGGTGAACAGCGTGCTTGCGCTGGAAATCATGGGATTTGCGATTCTTCTGGCGCTGACCTTCTATGCGCTCAGCCGTCGGGCCACCTTGCGGATGGCCCTGTTCCAGCGCGAGTCGGCAGAGCTTCGCGCATTGAACACAAGGCTACAGCGGGAAATCGCTGAGCGGGAAAGGGTTGAAAAGACGCTGGATTTGGCCGAGCAGACCCTTGCCCAAAGCTCGAAACTGGCGGCGTTGGGCGAGATGTCTGCGGCGGTGAGCCACGAGCTCAATCAACCGCTGGCGGCGATGAAAACCTATCTGGCTGGCGCGCGTCTGCTGCTGCGCCGCAACCGCCCCGAAGAGGCGCTGGCCAGCTTTGGCCGCATCGATGGGCTGATCGAGCGCATGGGTGCGATCACACGGCAACTGAAATCTTACGCTCGCAAAGGGGCAGATGCGTTTTCACCTGTGAATCTTGGTGAAGCGCTGGCCTCGTCCCTGTCGATGATGGAACCGCAACTGCGCCAGCGACATGTGAAGATCACTCAGATCCTGCCGGAAGAACCTGTGGTGGTGATGGGTGACCGGATGCGGATTGAGCAGGTAATGGTCAACCTCTTGCGCAATGCGCTGGACGCCACCAAATCGGTGGCAGAGCCGGATGTGGAAATCATCCTGGCAGCGGGTGATACGGCGGTGCTGACCGTGCGCGACAATGGCTACGGGATCGAGGATATCGAGAACCTGTTCGAGCCCTTCTACACCACCAAGCAGCCCGGCGATGGCGTCGGACTGGGGCTTGCCATCTCGTCCGGGATCGTGAACGACCATGGTGGACGGCTAACCGCGCGCAACGGACAACACGGCGGCGCGGTGTTCGAAATGCAATTGCCGATACTGGGAAGCGACGGCCTTGAGGCCGCAGAATAAAAGGGAAGACTATGGCACAGGCCATGAAGATCGCCATTGTGGATGATGAACAGGACATGCGCCAGTCGATCAGCCAATGGCTGGCATTGTCCGGATATGACACCGAAACCTTTGCCAGCGCCGAAGATGCGCTGAAGGTGCTGGGGCCGGACTATCCGGGCATTGTGATCTCGGATATCAAGATGCCCGGGATGGATGGTATTCAGCTTTTGAAAAAGCTGATGGGGGCGGACAGCACTCTGCCGGTGATCATGATCACCGGTCACGGCGATGTACCCATGGCGGTTGAGGCGATGCGGGTTGGGGCGTTCGATTTCCTTGAAAAACCGTTCAATCCGGATCGCATGTCGGAACTGGCCAAACGCGCCAGCAATGCGCGGCGTCTGACGCTGGACAACCGGGCGCTGCGGCGCGAGTTGTCGGGCGGCACCCAGATCATGAACAAGCTTATCGGGGCCAGCCCGGTTATGGAACGCCTGCGCGAGGATATTCTGGATCTGGGTCAGGCGGACGGTCACGTTTTGATCGACGGCGAGACCGGAACGGGTAAGACGCTGGTAGCCCATGCGCTGCACGCGGTTGGCAGCCGGGCGGGTAAGAAGTTCGTTCTGGTGTCCTGCGCAGCGCTGGAAGAAGAGGCGCTGTCCAAACGCCTGTTTGGCCCGATGATGCCCGAAGACGCTCAACTGCCCGCGATTGAGGAAGCCCGTGGTGGTACGCTGGTACTGGAGGATGTGGAGGCCCTAAGTGACACGCTGCAAGCGCGTTTGCTGAGCGTGATGAACGAACAGGGCACCCCGGCGGAAACACGCATCGTTGCGATTTCGAACCTGCAAGAGGCCGGAAAAACCAGCGAAGACGTGCTGCGCCCGGACCTGTTCTATCGGCTTGCCGCGCTGCGGATCACCATGCCGCCGTTGCGTCAACGGGGCGAAGACATTCTGACCCTGTTCACCCGCCTCAGCGAGCAATTTGCCGAGGAATATGGCTGTGATGCGCCGCAGGTCAGCGCTCAGGAAGCGGCGCAGCTGTTGCAGGCCCCGTGGCCGGGGAATGTGCGTCAGTTGATCAACATCGCCGAACGGGCCGTGCTGCAATCGCGGCGTGGGTCGGGGACGATTGCATCCTTGCTGATGTCGGATCACGAGGAAATGCAGCCGGTGATGACCACCGAAGGCAAGCCGCTGAAAGAATATGTCGAGGCATTCGAGCGGATGCTGATCGACAACACGATGCGGCGACATAAAGGTTCTATTGCCTCGGTCATGGATGAGCTGTGCCTGCCGCGTCGGACGTTGAATGAGAAGATGGCGAAATACGGGCTTCAACGGTCGGACTATTTGTGAGGCCGGGGAGGGGGGCCAGCCCCCCTCTTGAGCCACAGGCTCAATTCACCCCCCGAGGTATTTTTGAACAGAAGAAGATGGGCGCGGCGCGTTTGAGATGGACGGGATGCAGTTTGCCCATTGTGTTTTCCACAGGACTGCTTTTATTGTGTCCGAACGGGCCGGGCCATTTTTGCGCCTTTAAGCCCCGAATCTTTGAGTTTCGCTGCGTCGCAGCAGGTGATCTTTTGTTTTCACCGCGAAGCAGACCGATTGTGCCCCGATCCATGGGGCAGTTGAGTACCTGAGCCCGATGCGTCGGGTGAAAGGAATAAATGGGCAGGCAGCGATCCCAATCGCGCCTGTCGGAGAAGAACCGCGATGACGCGCGCGCAACGTTTGAGAGACCGGGCAGGGGGCCATAGCGCCAGACCCTGCCGCGCGCCGTCCGATATCGCCCTGACAAGACACCTCCCCAAAAGCGCCTGTCCGCCTGGACGGGTCAGGACAACGCGTTTGGCGCGGTGCACCAAGGACACATGGCTAAGAAAATGCTTATCGATGCCACCCACGCGGAGGAAACCCGCGTCGTGGTGGTCGACGGAAACAAGGTCGAGGAGTTCGATTTTGAATCCGAAAACAAACGCCAGCTTGCTGGCAACATCTATCTTGCAAAAGTAACCCGGGTCGAGCCGTCGCTGCAGGCGGCCTTTGTGGATTATGGCGGGAACCGGCATGGGTTCCTGGCATTTTCCGAGATTCATCCCGATTACTACCAGATCCCCGTCGCCGACCGTGAGGCGCTGATGGAGGAAGAGCGCGCTTATGCCGAGGCCATGAAGGCACGGGATGAAGCGGAAGAGGCCAAGCCGAAAAAACGCCGGTCGCGGTCGCGGACCAAGGCGGCGGATGTGAAATCCGATGATGCGGTCGAGTCGATTGAAGTGTCGTCCGAACCGAGCGGCATGGAAACCATCGATCTTGAAGACGGGGAAGAGGCGGAACTGGCGGTGCCCGAGGGGACCTCACCGGTTGATTTGGTTGCAGACACTCCGGTGGAAGAGCCGGCGGATGAGGAAACGCCTGCAGAAGACGCGGCGGATGTAGCGGTCGAGGCCGATGAGCAGGCCGCGGAAGAAACTGACTCTGCGGCTGAGACGCGAGCAGAGGGTGAGGCCGATGCAGAGGTGGACGCCTCGGCAGAGGACGCTGCGGACTCGTCGGACGAGGTGAGCGAGCCAGAGCAGGCTGAAGAAGAAGCCAAGGCCGATGCCGAAGGTGAGAACCCCGAAGACGGTAACGCACCATCGGATGCAACTGCCAAGGATGCTTCGATTGAATCGGTTGCGGATGAAGATGACAGCGAGGATATTCGCCCTCCGCGCAAGCCGCGGCCGCGTCGCTACAAGATTCAGGAAGTCATCAAGGTGCGCCAGGTTCTGCTGGTGCAGGTCGTCAAGGAAGAACGCGGCAACAAGGGTGCTGCGCTGACCACATATCTGTCGCTGGCCGGGCGCTACTGCGTTCTGATGCCAAACACCGCGCGCGGTGGCGGGATCAGCCGTAAGATTACCAATGCCCCCGACCGCAAGAAGCTGAAAGAGATTGCAGCCGAGATCGACGTACCGACCGGCGCGGGCCTGATCATCCGGACCGCCGGGGCCAAACGCACCAAATCCGAGATCAAGCGCGACTATGAATATTTGCAGCGTCTGTGGGAGCAGATCCGCGAGCTGACGTTGGAATCCATCGCGCCCGCAAAAATCTACGAGGAAGGCGATCTGATCAAACGGTCGATCCGCGATCTCTATAACCGCGATATCGATGAGGTTCTGGTCGAAGGCGAGGGCGGGTATCGCATCGCCAAGGACTTCATGAAGATGATCATGCCGTCCCACGCCAAGAACGTGAAACGGTATGAGGACGCGCTGCCGCTGTTCGCGCGTTATCAGGTGGAAAGCTATCTGGCGGGGATGTTCAACCCGACTGTGCAGTTGAAATCCGGTGGCTATATCGTGATCGGTGTGACCGAAGCTCTGGTAGCGATCGACGTGAACTCGGGCCGGGCCACCAAGGAAGGCTCGATCGAGGAAACGGCGCTCAAGACCAACCTTGAGGCGGCTGAGGAAGTGGCGCGGCAGTTGCGTCTGCGGGACCTGGCCGGACTGATCGTCATCGACTTTATCGATATGGACGAGCGCAAGAACAACACCGCTGTTGAGAAGCGCCTGAAAGACAAACTGAAAACCGACCGTGCGCGCATTCAGGTTGGCCGCATCTCGGGCTTTGGCCTGCTAGAGATGAGCCGCCAGCGCCTGCGCCCCGGCATGCTGGAAGCGACCACGCAGCCGTGCCCGGCCTGTCATGGCACCGGCCTGATCCGCTCGGACGACAATATGGCGCTGTCGATCCTGCGTCAGATCGAAGAGGAAGGCACCCGCCGTCGCTCGCGCGAGGTGTTGGTGCGTTGCCCGGTCAGCATCGCCAACTTCCTGATGAACCAGAAGCGCGAGCATATCGCCCAGATCGAGGCGCGCTATGGTCTGTCGGTAAGGGTCGAAGGCGATCTGCATCTGGTCAGCCCTGATTTCTCGATGGAGAAATTCAAGACCGCCAGCCGGATCGTGCCCGAGGCGACCGCGCCTGTTGTGTCTGCGGATGCCTCGCTGATGGATCTGGTCGATGCGACCGATGAGGATGAGGCTGAAGAGGAAACCGTTCAGGCCGAGGAAGAGACCAAGCCCAAGCGCAAGCGTCGCCGTCGCCGTCGGAAGAAGGGTGGCAATGCGGCTGAACAGCAAGACGCTGGGGCGGATTCTGATGCCGTGAGCGAAGAGGTTGCTACTGACGAGGATGGCTCTGACGATGCCAAACCTCAAGAGGGTGCCGACGCGTCCGAGGATGAGGACAAGCCTGCGAAGCCAAAACGCCGCCGAGCACCGCGCCGTAAAAAGAAGGATGCGGAACCGGTTGCGGCCGAAGCTGAGGCAGAAACCGGTGACCCGGAAGCGGTGACTGAGGAAGCCCCCGCTGAGCCTGTTGCTGAACCCGAGGCCGAAGAGGTTGCTGCGGAAGCCGAAACCCCTGCGATGTCTGAGCCCGAAGAGGTTCAGGCCGAGGCTGTAGAAGTCGCTGAGTCGGTGGAAGAGCCAATCGAAGCCGCAGACGCTCAGGAAGACCCTGCTGAGGCGGAAGAGGTTACAGCCGAACCTGTCGTCGAAGACACGCCTGCCGAGCCGGTTGCGGAAGAAACCGCAGCCGAACCGGTCTTGGAAACCGTGGCGGAAGAACCGGAAAAACCCAGCGAACCACCCAAGCCAAAGCGGCGCGGATGGTGGTCCTTGGGCCAGTAAACAAAAGAAAGGCGGGCCAGGTGCCCGCCTTTTTCTTTGGCTCGATCCGATCAGGCTGATTTTTGGATCAGATAGACCTGATGGCCGTTCTCTTCTTCCTGCGACAGCAAGTTATGGCCGCTTTCCATGCAGAAATGTGGAACATCGACGATTGCGGCCGGGTCATCCGCCAGCACACGCAAAAGCCCCCCGGCAGGCAGGGTTTTCAGCCGCTTGCGGGCCTTCAGAACGGGCAGGGGGCACAAAAGCCCTAGCGCGTCGAGTATCTCGGGTTCGTCAGTCATGTTGATTGAGATATTTCCAACGGGCGACGCTGTCCAGCATGCAACATACGACCACGAGGATGTGACTGAATGGCCCCGTGACGAAATCCACCTGATACCATATGTGCTTAGTCATGTTCGGAATTGATATCATCGACGCGGGGCTGCTGCCCGCCATGTTCATCGCCATGATCGGTGGGTTGATCAGTTTTCTGTCGCCCTGCGTTCTGCCGATTGTGCCGCCCTATCTGGCATATATGAGCGGCGTGACCATCAATGAGATGCAGGATGAGGCACGCGCGCGGCGCAAGGCGACCCTGTCGGCGCTGTTCTTTGTTCTGGGCCTGTCGACCGTCTTTCTGCTGCTGGGCTTTACCGCCTCGGCGTTTGGGGCGTTTGTGCTGAAGAATCAGGTGCTGTTTGCAAAGCTCTCGGGCGCGGTGGTTATTGTCTTTGGTCTGCACTTTCTGAACGTTTTTCGCATTCCGCTGCTGGACCGCGAGGCGCGGGTTGAAACCGGTGATTCCGGAGGCTCGGTGTTCGGCGCTTATATCCTTGGTCTTGCCTTTGCCTTTGGCTGGACGCCGTGCATCGGCCCGCAATTGGGGGCCATCCTGTCCCTGGCGGCGTCAGAGGCATCGGTTGCGCGCGGCACGTTGTTGCTGGGTGTTTATGCTGCGGGTCTGGGCATTCCGTTCCTGCTGGCGGCGATGTTCCTGAACCGCTCGATGAGTGTAATGAACCGGATCAAGCCATACATGGGCACGATTGAGAAGGTGATGGGTGGTCTGCTGCTGTTCGTTGGGATCATGCTGATCACCGGCCTGTTCACCGAATTCAGCTGGTGGCTGCTGGAAACCTTCCCGGCACTGGCGGTTCTGGGCTGATCCACCTTACCTTGGCCGCAATGCTGCGTTAACCTTCGCAGCAGAAGGTAAGGCCATGAGCAGTCACACAAATCAGCGTCAGGTGTGTAAACGCCGGGTGTTCTACATCCCCGGCTACGACCCGATTCCGGCGCGCCGCTATCGTGAGCTGTATCGGTCTGAGTCGCAGGCGCAGGCCGCGATTTCGGGCTATGAGATTGCTATATCTCCCAAACCTGTCGAAGGACCATTTGGCTGGCACGTGACTTCGGTTCAGGATGGCATGGAGGTCCAGACGGACATGGACGTTCTGGTCTGGTCCGACATCGTGCGCGACAGCATGTCCGGGTCGATTTTGGCGACCTATCTTCAACTCGGGCGGACGGCGTGGACCTATATCTCAACCGGCACGCTGAAACGGCTCAGTCAGTTGCGGAAAGGGCCGGTGATCGCGGCGCTGTATCCGGTTGGCATGCTCTTACTGCAATTGGCGGCTGCGATGATCGTCGTGGCTGTTGCGATGGCCACTCTGGGTTGGTGGGGTCTGTTGCCCTCATTGGCTTTAGCTTACCTGCTGCTTCAATGGTTTCGAAAGATCGATAACCGGTTGTTCGCCTATTACCTCATGCACGATTACGCCTATTCAGCGCAGCTGAACGGGGAAACTCCCGCCGGGCTGCAGAATCGTCTGGATGAGTTTGTGCACCTGATTGATGCCGCCTTGGATGCAGATGTGGATGAGGTTCTGGTCGTCGGCCACAGCTCTGGCGCGCATCTGGGCGTGTCTGTTCTGGCCGATTTGATCCGCGCGCGCGGCGATCTGCCGAACCGCCCGGTTCTGTCCTTTTTGACGCTCGGGCAGGTGGTTCCGATGGTCTCGTTTCTGCCCAACGCCACAAAACTGCGGGGTGATCTGCGGTTTCTGTCGTCGCAAAAGGCCGTGACCTGGGTCGATGTTTCGGCGCCGGGCGATGGGTGTTCCTTTGCCCTCTGCGATCCGGTTGCGGTTAGCGGGGTGGCCGGGCCGGACAAGATCTGGCCGCTGGTCCTGTCTGCGGCGTTCACTCAGACGCTGTCGCCTGAACGCTGGCGAGAATTGCGGTGGAAATTCTTCCGGCTGCATTTTCAATACCTTTGCGCTTTTGACCAACCCGGAACTTATGACTACTTCCGCATCACGGCAGGCCCCCAAACACTGGGCGCACGGTTCAAGGGGCGAACCCCGTCCAAAACCCGTATCGAGACCGCGGTTTCGAAACATACGAGTGTCGACGCATGACCCCGCCCAAACCGCGCTCTCGTCCTGATCGTGTTTCGCTGTGGCGCTATCTCAAACTGTTCCGCCGCGATCTGCTGTCCGCGCAGCCCGAGCGGTTGTACCGCGCCTGGATGGCCGAGTTTCGAACGCCTTTCTTCCGGTCCTACATGATCAACCAGCCGGACCTGGTTGAAACCGTTTTGAAAAAGCGCCCCGACGACTTTCCTAAATCCGGCCGTATCAGTGAGGGGCTGCGCCCATTGTTGGGCAATTCGGTCTTCCTGACCAATGGCGACGTCTGGAAACGCCAGCGCCGCATCATTGACCCCGCTTTCGAGGGCGGACGTCTGAAAGACACGTTTCCCGCCATGCAGGCCGCCGCCGACGCCTGCGTTGAACGGCTGCGCGGTCAGGCCGGGGCTGAGGTCGAATGCGAAGAGGTGACCAGCCACGCCGCTGCCGATGTGATCTTTCGGACGCTGTTTTCCGTACCGATCGAGCATGAGATCGCCGCCGAGGTGTTTCGTAAGTTCCGAACCTATCAGCGCGAACAACCGTTGCTGAATCTGGCGGCCTTTGTGCCGCTGCCACGCTGGTTGCCCCGGTTGCATTCGAAACGCACCCGTCAGACGGCTCGGGAAATCCGCGACCTTATCGCCAGACTCACGTCCGAGCGGGCCGTGGCGATTGCCCAAGGCGAGGCCCCGGATGATCTGGCAACCAAGATCATGACGACGCCTGATCCCGAAACCGGTGCGTGTTTTGACACCGAAGAGATGATCGATCAGGTCGCGATCTTCTTTCTGGCGGGCCATGAAACCAGCGCCTCGGCGCTTGCGTGGACGTTGTACCTGATGGCGCTGTACCCTGAGTGGCAGGAGAAAGTCGCGCAAGAGGCCGAGGCGTTGGACGTCCCCTCCTTCGCCGTCATGTCCAAGCTGAAGCTCAGCCGTGATGTGTTTCGCGAGGCATTGCGGCTGTACCCGCCGGTGCCGATGATGGTGCGGCAAGCCTCTTGCCCTGAAAGATTTCGCAATCGCGAAGTGCCGAAGGGGTCCCAGATCGTTATCAGCCCGTGGCATCTGCACCGCCAAGAACGGTTGTGGGATAACCCCGACGCATTCGATCCGGCACGCTGGCACACCGAAAATGGCAAGTCCTGTCAGCGCGACGCCTATATCCCGTTCTCCACCGGCCCGCGTGTCTGTACCGGGGCGGGGTTTGCGATGGTCGAGGGGCCGTTGATCCTTTCCACGCTATTGCGCAGGTTCAGATTCGAAACAATCGCCGAAAAAACACCGGTTCCGGTGGCCCATCTGACCGTCAGATCGAAAGACGGCATTTGGTTGCGCGTGGTTGAGCGCTAACAAACTATCATCGCCCAACGCCGTGCTGTATGCGAAGAATGAAATCGGAATCATTCTTGAACGGGAAAACATTATGTCCAAAGCAGAACAGCGCGCGCAGATGTCCAATGGCGCAGGGTTTATCGCAGCACTGGATCAAAGCGGCGGATCGACTCCCAAGGCGCTGGCGCTTTATGGTGTGGATGCCTCGCAATATGGATCGGACGAGGAAATGTTCGGCGAAATCCAGCAAATGCGCGCGCGGATTATTCTGGCGGATGACTTCACCAAGGACAAAGTGATCGGCGCGATCCTGTTCGAACGCACTTTGGGCGAGGAAATCGAAGGTCGCAAAGTGGCCGATTATCTGTGGTCGGTCAAAGGGATCGTGCCGTTCCTGAAAATCGACAAAGGGCTGGAAGATCAGGCCAATGGCGTTCAGATGATGAAGCCCATTCCGGGGCTGGCTGAAACCCTGGGCAAGGCTGAGGGCGTGTTCGGGACCAAGGAACGCTCGGTCATCCACGAAGCCAACGCCGAAGGCATCGCCGCTGTGGTCGCGCAGCAATTCGACGTTGCGCGCGAGGTTGTCGCCGCAGGCATGGTTCCGATCATCGAGCCTGAGGTGAACATCAACTCGGACACCAAGGCCGAGGCCGAAGATATCCTGAAGGGTGAGTTGCTGAAAAACCTCGACCAGTTGGACGAGGGGCAGGATGTGATGCTCAAGCTAACCATCCCGAGCAACGCGAACCTGTATGACGAGGTTGCAGATCATCCGCGCGTCGTGCGTGTCGTGGCGCTGTCGGGCGGGTATTCGACCGAGCAGGCCTGTGATCTTCTGGGTCAGAACGGCAAGATGATCGCCTCGTTCTCGCGCGCATTGACCGAAGGACTGTCGAAGCAGCAATCAGAAGCCGAGTTCAACGCGGCTTTGGGCGGCAATATCGACAAGATCTTCAACGCGTCCTGCTAAGCCTCAGACCGGTTTGACAAAATCGCGGCGCATCTGCGCCGCTTTTTCCCGGCATAAGCAGCCCTCGGCATGGTCATTGACCAATCCCATCGCCTGCATGAAGGCAAAGACCGTGGTGGGTCCGACGAATTTCCAACCGCGTTTCTTCAGGTCCTTCGACATGGCGATGGATTCAGCCGAGGTTGAGGCGCTGCGTGGCGGCGGCGGGATTTCCGGCTCATACCGCCAGACATAAGCGGCCAGAGAGCCTTCCGAGGCGACCAGTTCTTGCGCGCGGCGGGCATTGTTGATCACCGCTTCGATCTTGCGGCGATGGCGGATGATGCCTGTGTCCTGCGACAGACGTTCGACATCTGCATCGGAAAACTCGGCCATCCTGTTGAAATCAAACCCACAAAAGGCTGCGCGAAAATTCTCGCGCTTGCGCAGGATCGTCAGCCAGCTGAGGCCGGACTGAAAGCTTTCAAGACACAGTTTCTCGAACAACCGTTGGTCGTCGGCCACCGGGTATCCCCACTCATTATCGTGATAGTCCGGAAACTCGGGCGCGGCCAAAGACCACGTGCACCGAGGTTTTCCGTCTGGGCCGATGGCTGTGTCCGTCATGCGCGTACCCTTTTTGTTCTCACCTCACGCTACACGCATTGCAAGCGTGCTTGCAAGGGTCAAACCTTGTCGCGGTACCAGTTCAATATGAAGACCCGAATAGCGGATGCCAGGCCTGTTTCGGGATCACGAGCCACATCAATCTCTGCCGCCAAAGCATTGATTGGTTGATCTTTTTCCTGTGCAATATCCCGAAAGGCCCGCCAGAACTCATCTTCCAGAGACACCGAAGTGCGATGCCCTTTAAGCGTCAGGGACCGTTTGACGGGACGGCCGCTCATTCATCCAACTCGTGATTGTCCAGGTCGCGCTTCTGCTTGTCCTGCCGCAGTTTCACGACGTCTTTTTCGGCCTTGGTCCGCCCAAAGGCGACAGCGTTCTGATCTGCGCGGGCCTTCTTTTCGGCCCGCGCCCTTTCTTTGCGAAACCGGTTCAGATTGACCGGCTTGCCCATCAGTTTTTCGGGCCGATCATCTGCTCGGGCCGGACAACGGCGTCAAAGGTTGCCTCATCCACAAAGCCCAGCGCGATGGCCTCTTCCTTCAGGGTCGTCCCGTTCTTATGCGCGGTCTTGGCAACGGTGGTGGCGTTGTCATAGCCGATCGTGGGCGCCAGTGCGGTGACCAGCATCAGCGATTCCTTCATCAGCTTGTCGATGCGCGGTTCGTTGGCCTTGATGCCCAACAGCATCCGTTCGGTAAAGCTGTCGGCAGCGTCACCCAGCAACTGGATCGATTGCAGCAGGTTGTAGGACATCATCGGGTTATAGACGTTCAGCTCAAAATGCCCCTGCGACCCGGCAAAGGTCATCGCGGCGTTGTTGCCCATTACATGGGCCGCGACCTGAGTCAGCGCCTCGGCCTGAGTCGGGTTCACCTTGCCCGGCATGATCGATGAGCCGGGCTCGTTTTCAGGCAGGATCAGTTCACCGAGACCAGAACGCGGGCCGGAGCCCAGAAACCGGATGTCATTGGCGATCTTGTAGCAACTGCCTGCAATCGTCGCCAAAGCACCAGACAGGAAGACCATGGCGTCATGGGCGGCCAGCGCCTCGAACTTGTTCGGGGCCGTCACAAAGGGCAGGCCGGTGATCTCGGCCATATGGCCTGCGACCGCTTCACCCCATCCATTCTGGGTATTCAGGCCGGTGCCGACGGCTGTGCCGCCTTGCGCCAATTCATAGATCCCCGGCATCGCCGCGTGCACGCGGGCAATCCCTTGACGGATCTGGTGGGCGTAGCCGCTGAACTCCTGACCCAGTGTCAGGGGCGTTGCGTCCTGCGTATGGGTCCGGCCGATCTTGATGATGTCCTTGAACTCTTCGGCCTTCTGTTCCAGGCCCGAGGCCAGTTTTTCAAGACCCGGCAGCAACACGTCGCGCACGCTCATCGCGGTGGCGATATGCATGGCGGTGGGGAAGGTGTCGTTCGAGGACTGCCCCATGTTGCAGTGATCGTTCGGGTGCACCGGGTCTTTCGAACCGATCACGCCGCCGAGAATCTCGATAGCACGGTTTGCGATCACCTCGTTCGAGTTCATGTTCGACTGCGTGCCCGAACCGGTCTGCCAGACGACCAGAGGGAAGTTGTCGTCAAACTTGCCCTCAAACACCTCACCAGCGGCCTGAATGATCGCGTCAGCGATTTTGGCGTCCAGCTTGCCGGTCGCCTTGTTTTCCATGGCGCAGGCTTGCTTGATCACGCCCAGCGCGCGCACGATGGCCACGGGCTGTTTCTCCCACCCGATGGGGAAATTCATGATCGAGCGCTGCGTCTGCGCGCCCCAATACTTGTCGGCAGGAACCTCGAGCGGGCCAAAGCTGTCGGATTCGGTGCGGGTCTGAGACATCTGTCACTCCGTCTGGTATGCAGTCGTATGCCGTTTAGCGGCCACAACGCCGTGACGCAATCGGCCAGTTGCGCGCACCTTAGACATACGGTCCCGAAAGGTATAGCCGCCGGATGGCATCATTTTAATTTGCACCGCACAGGATTGTGCCATTGTGCGCACCGCGTGCATGTTTAGAATAAGGTGGCTGCGGTCGAGGAGGTTTAAATGCCCGAATCTGAACGGATATCGCCAATCAAAGCCATCTCGGTGGCTTTGGCCGCAACCTTGTGGATCGCAGTTCTAAGCGTGTCGGCCCGCGCCGCCGACGTAACGCCGTTTGTCGGAGACTATATCGGTTCGGCAAATGTGGTGGACGCGGACGGAACAAGCACGCCCCGAGACATGAGCGTTTCGATTCACGAGACCAAAAACGGCTTTAACGTCAGTTGGAAAACAACGACCTACAAGCTGGACGGGCGCGTCAAGGAACAGGCGTTTTCAATCGATTTCCAACCGTCTGACCGTCCCGACGTGTTCGCCGCCGCGATGAAGCGCAATGTCTTTGGTCATGAGGTTCCGTTGGACCCCATGAAAGGCGAACCCTTTGTCTGGGGCCGCATCGACGGGGACACGATGACCGTGTTTTCACTGTTTATCGATGAGACCGGCGGATATGAATTGCAGCAGTTCGACCGCACTCTGGCCGAGGGTGGCCTGAACCTGTCCTTCTCGCGCTTTATCAACGGCGAAAAGTCCCGCTCGGTCGAAACGTTTCTGAAGAAACAATAAACCCCGCGTGGGTCGCGGGGTTTCAGGGCCTATTTGCGGAAGCTGTCCAACGAGACGACGTCTGCGTCGTGGTGTTCCTCAGGCTCTTCAACCTCAATCGACTCTTCGATGAAGTTGTCTTCTTCCAGCTCGTCCTCGGGGCTTTCGAACCGCAGGCCAAACTCGACGGACGGGTCCACGAAGGTTTTGATGGAGGTATAGGGGATATACAGCGGCTCGGGCGCGTCGCCGAAGTTCAGCGTGATGGCAAAGCCGGTCTCGCCAACCTCAAGGTTTTCGAACCAGTGCTGCATGACAATTGTCATCTCTTCTGGATACCGCTCGCGCAGCCAATCCGCGATCTGCACGCCGGGTTCACGGGTGTCGAAGGTGATGAAAAAATGATGGGTGCCGGGCAGGCCGGTTTCGGAAACGCCGGTCAGAACCGTTTTGATGAGACCGCGCATGGCGGTGTGCATCAGGTTTCCATAGTCGATGTCTTGCGACATGTGTGATCCTCGAAAGTGGTTATCCCCAGCATAGGCGTTTTAACTGGAAACGAAAGAGCAGGTATGGCCGGATTGATCAGAATAGATGGATGGCCATGCCAGCCAGAGCCATCAGCGCCAGTACCGTTGCCATCCCCAATTTTGCCTTGAAAATCAATAGACCTGCGGCAAATGTCAGGGCCAGAGCAGTATAATTTGGGGATAACACGTCCGGAACAGGAGTTGACAGCGGCCCCCAGCTTGCCTGACCGACCACATCAAAGAGAACATTTAGGGCGAACCACACGGACAGGTTGAGAATCACACCGACCACCGCCGCCGTGATGCCGTGCAGCGCGGCTGTCAGCCTTGGCCTCGTCGCAAGGCTGTCCAGATAGGGGGCGGCCAGAAAAATCCAGAGGAAACAGGGAACAAATGTCGCCCATAGCGCCACAGCACCCGCTGCCAGGGCCAATGTGACGCCGCCGTTTATCTGCCCGGTCAGCATGGCAACGAACTGCGTCACCAGAATCAGCGGCCCCGGCGTTGTTTCGGCAAGGCCCAGCGCGTCGATCATCTGGCCTGTGCTGATCCAGTTGTACTGATCGACGACCGTCTGAGTCATGTAGGCCAGAACCGCGTAAGCGCCGCCAAAAGTCACAACCGCCAGACGGGCAAAGAACCAGCCCAGATCGCTGAGCAGTTGGTGCCCCGACAGTGTCAGCAGGACCAGCGGTCCCAGCCACAGGGGCAGCCAAATGGCTATCGTACGAAACGGTTTTGCCAAGGTCGTTGCAGCGGTGGGTTCGGGTGCGGGTACCGCGCCCTTGAAACTGAGATACCCCCAAAGAGCAGCCGTCAGAATGATCAAAGGGAACGGAATGTTGAACAGGAAAATGCCCAGAAACCCGAGACCCGCGAGGATGCGGTGTTCCACATCCGACAGCGCCTTGCGGGACAGTTTGAGCAAAGCCTGTAGTACAATCACGATGACCGTGGCCTTGATCCCAAGAAAGGCCGACTGAACCAGGGGCAGGGTGCCAAATGCTGCGTAAAGCATCACCAAAGCCGCGATCACAATCGCGCCGGGCAGCACAAACAGGGTTCCGGCAATCAACCCGCCGGTCACGCCGCGCAGGCGCCAACCCGCATAGGTCGCCAGTTGCATGGCTTCGGGGCCCGGCAGTAACATGCACAAGGACAAGGCTCGCAGATAGGCTTGCTCATCCAGCCAGGGCCGACGTTCAACCAACTCGTGATGCATCAGCGAGATCTGAGCGGCCGGCCCTCCGAAGGACAGAAGGCCAATCCTGCCGAACACTTGCGTTAATTCCCTGAGTGTAGGCGTCATGATCTGCGATCCGTCGGCCAGTCATGGGTTTCTTCAAACCCGTCGCGCGCCCATCGGTACAGGGCGTCATAGAGATGCATCCCGGCCTCAAGGTTTTCGTGATCGTCACGATATTGTCGTGACAGGCCGACCGAGATGGCCAGTAATCCGGCTGCCTCGGGGGCAAGGTCGTGGCGATTGGTGTCCGCAGCCCGCACCACGGTTGCAAGCCGATCCAACGCTTCAGAGCGCAGGCGCAGCTCGTCCAACAGTGTATCAAATGTGCAGGCGTCGCCTCGGTGGCTCCAGAATGCGTTTTCGATGTCAAAGGGCGTGGCGTTGAATTTTTCTGCGACGCTTTCCACCTCGGCTGGCGCGACGAACAGAAATTTCGCCTTGGGGTCGACAAAGCGACGGATCAGCCAGGGGCAGGCGATACGGTCAATCTTTGGACGGTGCCGCGTGACCCACAGTGTCTGCCCGTTAACCGGCGACGGCACAGACGCGGCCGGAATGCGCAGGCCGTCCGGCAGGTCGCGCCAACCATACATGCCGCCATCCAGATACTCAGCCGCGCAGCCTTCACTGCGCAGCCAGGAAACGACACCTTGGCTGAGTTTCTTGCCCTTTTGACAGATGATAACGCTGCGGCGATCCGAGACCAGCCGCACAAGCCCCGCAATGTCTGCGACCGGGTGCCGGAATGAACCGGGGATCAGATACGGATCCTCCGCAAAATCTTCGTCCAGACAAATATCCACCAGCATCGGGGCCTGAGGTGTGCCGATCAGACGCGACAATTGCTTTGGGGTAATGGAGTTTGGCGATGCCATGGCATGTTCCTTGTAGTCTCGGATACATGCGAAACTTGGGCTGACGCCTCACGGGGCGTTCGCAATCTTACCCCATGGCTCTAGCTACCGTGCAAGCCGCCCATGGGTCAAGATTGCACCACCTTTGGATCAGGCCCAATCCAGCCTTTGCCCCGTCATACAAACCGGCAGTGTGTCCTGTGGAAACTGACCCAGTTGTTCGAAAAGCGAGACGAAATCGAACTGATTATAGGCTTCGACCATCTTGTCGCCCTTGAATCGCGCCATGACCTGCCCGGTGACCTCCAGCGGTGCCCCGTTATCGGCGCGGAAGGTTTTGACGTGAAGAATGGCTGAAACCCAATCGCCGTTTTCGATGATTTTGGGCATCTCAACGGTGATCTCGCCAAGGATATGACGGAAGGCCATGACCAGATCGCGGAAATCGTCGGCGCCCACCTGCATTTCGGGGATCAACCCCTCGGCCATCGTATCGGGCGCAAAATACTGATCGATCGCTTCGGTGTTTCCCTGTTCCCAAACCTCGGCGTACCATGCTTTTAGGATATCTGTGTGTTTCATCCCGGCTCTCCTGTCTGACTGGGATGACAGTGGACAAAAGGGATGAACAAACTCTAAATCTGCACAGAAAAAGAATTAAACTCAGACATTATAATGTGGAAATGCAGGTTTCTGTTGCCAGGTACCTGCGAACCCCGCCTTACGCGGCTAGGCGCAAGGGCTTAGATTTCGGTCTTGTTACTGCTTACGCAGCAACTGCAACCGGAGCACGATTGTCGTTTGCAATTGTACTATTTTCGCCGGTAACGGTGGCAGACAGCCGAGACAAAGCTAACCCCTTTAGACGTTCGTCGATCCTGTTTCGGCCCCAAAATCCCCAAACGAAGGATGGTTGGTGGAGCCGCCGGGTACCGCCCCCGGGTCCGATCCGCTTATTACGAGCGCGTTTATATCCATAGTCCCGAAGGACATACCCTATATAGGTGAGGCGGCGCTGGGTTGCAAATCCAGATTTTTGGATGCGAATACGTTCAAAAACAGCGTGTTATGTGGTTTTGTTGAAGTTCGCTGCAATCAGCCAGACGGCAAGCACAAGTTCGATTCCACCAAAAGTGGCTGCTTTGACGAATGGCGGGTTGTCCAACGCCAGCGACACGAACCGCCCAAGCGCCGCCCCTGCGTAGACCACGCCCAGCATTGTGTATGCCATCGGCGCGTTCAGCCAGATCACGGCAATGCCGGTTACAACAAACAACCCTCCGACCGAGGCGCGCAATTCACTTAGGCCCATTGTGCTGTCGGTCGGGGCCAGATCCAGCGCGTTGGCGGTGTGGGCGGGGGCCAGAAAGCCGAAAAGGCCGAAACCGATGGTCAGCAAAGCGACGATTACATTCAGGGTTGTTACCATTTCGGCCTCTTCCAACTTGCTTATCCGTCGACAACGGTAATCCGTTGTTTTCCGAAGAAAAGCACTAAATCGCCGACCACAGCCCCAGAACTCCAACCAGAATCAGACTGAGCGCCCAGATCAGTTCCAGATTGAACCAACTGCGGGACAGGAATTGCAGGCCCAGCCAGCGATAGACGGCATAGGCTAAAAGACCGCCGCCAAGGATCATTGCGGCGGTATGCAGCGCTGCTACCCCAAGAACCAGCAGGCCATTCGTTGTCATAATCTGCGAGATTGCCTGATGCCCGGCATCCAATTCATCCAAGCCGCACAGGCCCAGATAGATCGGAACCAGCATCAGCGCGGCCCCATGCGCCAGCGCCACCAGAAAGGACCAAAGCGCCAGTTTCCTTGGGGGGACGCGCGACAGGAATCGCGGGTGGCGCTGGGTGAGGGCGATATAGAGACCCATCGCGATGACGATCAGCGCCGCCCCGATGCGAATCTCGCGTTGGTAGTCAACCAGTACGGCCATCAGGGCAAAGGGCAGCAGGACACCCAGCATCGCCACGAAATGCCCGCCAGCCAAGGCCGCCAGCGCGCGCCACAGGGCGGATTGGCGCTGCTCCATCAATGCCGAAGAAACAGCCAGCGGCCAGCCCATTCCGGGGTTCAGCCCGTGATATGCGCCGCTGAGAACAACGGCCAGCCAGAGACCAGCCGTTGATGTCATCAGAACCTCCAACTCAGACCGAGGGGTAGCAGAAGCTGTCGGTCGAGCAGTCTCCGCCCTCCAGCCGGATCTGGTGGCTGCGGTAGCCGTCGGGGAATTCGACCCAGAAGTTCGGGTCCAGCGTCAGGCCACCGTTTTCGCCAACATCGGCCTTGACCATCGCCGCGCCGCGTTCGCCGGGATAGAACTGATCATCCCATGTGGAATAGAGCGAGTTGGTCCAATAGACGCGTTTACCGTCCCGGCTGATCTCGACCATTTGCGGGCCGTAACCAAAATCCTGACCGTTTGGATGTTTGGTTTTCTTGACGATACCACCGATTTCAACCTTGCCCGCCAGCGTCGGGTTCATCGGGTCCGAGACATCGTACTGATGCAACTCACCCGTGCCCCAGCAAGCGACATAGAGATACTTGTCGTCGAGGCTCAGGTCGATATCAGTGACCAATGGCGGAACGGCCGAGAATCCCTTCAGCAGATCGGGCAGGTCATCCGGGTCGGCTGGTTGCGGGTCGATGGTGATGGTCTTTTTGGCCTCGAACGTGCCGTCCTCATTGCGCCACCACGTGAAAATCGCGCCTTGCAGGTTGGTGGTGTCCACAACCACGCCGCAGAACCCGTATTGCTTGACCGGATCATGGGCCGGGCGGATTTCCAGCGCCATCTGGTGGTTTTCACCCAGATCGATGGTCTGGATATTGGTCCGGTTGCGTAGGTTCCAGAAGTGGATGCTGTGACCATATTTGTTCGACAACAGATCCTCGGCCACGATGCCGTTTTCGAACTGCGGAGGAAGTCCCCATTCGGAACTGACCATGTAATCGCGTGGCAGGTTCCACCAGAAATCATAGTGCTTGTCCTGCACGCCACGCTCGATCTCATACCGCCCTATGATCTCAAAGCTTTGGCAATCCATGATGAAGATACCCGGAGGGCCATCGGTCCCGTCTTCACCGCCACCACCCAGCGTGCTGACATAGATGCCCTCGGGGCCGCAATGGATGGTGTGAGGGCGGGAATATCCTGTCTTTGCAAAGACTTCCTCGGGTTCGATGATCTTGTGGATCTTGGCCTCAAGCGGGTTCTTGACGTCGATCACGTAAATCCGGCTGGACCGAATGCCCGGGATAATCAGATAGCGCCGTTCCAGAAACGCATGGCCGGTCAGCGGTGACAAGGCCGAGGAACAAGCGTTCCAGCCAAAATGATGAAACTCATCGCCTTTTTCCGGCATCATCACCTTGTGGACGATCTTGCCGAAATCGTCGGATGTCGGATCGACATTCACAACCGCCAGCCCGTCGGGTTGCGAAAAGTCCGGGCTCAGCATCAGCGTGAAAGCAAGCGTCTCGGCGGGGCCTTCCATCGCCAGCTTGGCGGATGGATAAAAGGTTGGGTCCGGTCTTGTGTTCATAACGTCCTCCCGTAAGCAATTGATATTCAATTTGTATTGAGAGTTCCGGTCTTGGCGCCGGGTGACATCCTGCCTGCTCTGTCTTCCTTGTGCCTGTTCGTCTGCGTCAATCCTGGGGCCTGATCGGGATCAGGCGGGTTTGCGTTTGCGCTCGGCCACGTCCTGGGCCAGTTGGCGGGTGTAAGCTTCCAGCTCGACCAAGGTGGCATCGACCGTTGTGGCGTCATGCGCTTCAAGGGCGTCGGCGATCTTGGTGTGAAGCAAGATGATCTCTTCGCGTGACCTTGCGGTGAAGGTGATCATGTTCATCAGGGGCTGCATCGCCTCGACCGCGCCTGCCAGTTGATAGGACAGAACCGGATTGCCCGCGCCGTCCACAAGTGCCCGGTGAAAGGCGACGTCCGAGGCGCAAAACGCCTCATCCGTCAAGCCGGGCTGCGCCTGTCGGAAAATCTCGGCCCGCATGGTGGCGAGTTGATCTGCTGTGCGACGCTGCGCAGACAAGGGGGCGCAGGCGCGTTCCAGCGCGTATCGCGCCTCGCAAGCCGTATCGAAGCGCACCGCGTTCATCGACAGCAACAGGGTCGAAGTGGTGATTTGCTGCGAATACGCATCTTCAAAACTGATGCGGTTCACAAAGGCCCCGCCGGTTGCCCCGCGCTGGGTGCGGATCAGGGACTGAGCCGCCAGACGTTTCAGCGCCTCGCGAACCGTAGGGCGAGAGACCTGGAATTGGTCGGCCAATTCGGCCTCGGACGGCAAACGCTCATCCACAATCAACTCACCCGAGACAATCGCATCGCGAATGGCCTGCGCGATTTGCGCGGACAGGTCTGCGGTTTTCTGTGGGTTAATCTTCATTTTGCACGCGGCTTTACGATTTTATTTGTCTGACATTTAAAAGTCTGACATTTGAAAAGCAAGGGAGTTGAGTCGGAGGGGATCACATGAGTCGCGCAATGCTACGCAGCTGGATGTGGCTGGCGTTCTATGTGCTGATCCTGTGGGCCTGGTGGGTCATGTTCTCGATGAGCCGCGACATGGACCTGGATTGGATCGGTCGTCCGGGTCCGATGGGACAGGCCATGGCGGCGATGGATCCGCGTATGGACATGTATATGCCCATGGCCGAGTTTGGTCCGCTGTTCTGGATGTGGGCGATCATGATGGCGGCGATGATGCTGCCGACTCTGGTGCCAACCCTGCGCGGCTATGACGACCTGATCCGCAGCGCCAACGGCACGCGCGCCGGATGGCTGGGCGTTCTGACCGGTTACTTCATCGTCTGGGTGGGCTTCGCGGCGCTGATCACCGGCGTTCAACTAGCTCTGTTGTTTGGTGGGGTCGTTGACATGTTGGGCATCGCCAAGTCCAACTGGGTGGCCGGAGGGTTGCTGATCGTCGTCGGTGCCTTCCAATTCACCCGCGTGAAAGAGGTCTGCCACGGCGTCTGCCATGCGCCGATGACCTATTTCCTGGGCCATTGGAAAACCGGTTTCGCAGGCGGCGTGAGAATGGGGCTGGGCCTTGGCGCGTTTTGTGTGGGCTGCTGTTGGGGCTTCATGGCACTTGGCTTTGTCGGTGGTGTCATGAGCCTATTGTGGATGGGTCTGGCCACCTTGTTCATGGTTTTGGAAAAACTTCCCCAGATCGGGCATGTTGTGACCCGACCCATGGGGTTTGCGTTGATTGCAGGCGGTCTTGTCCTGCTGATCTATCCCTTTGCATACGGAGGATAAGCCGATGGCAAAAAACAGAAAACCCGAAGCGGACAGGCTTCCCATAAGTCAGCGGATCGACAGCCGTATGCCCAACCCGAAACGGCGCGAGATGAGCCCGACGGAATGGGCCATCAAGGGCGAACTGATCCTGAACTGCTCGTGCGATGTGTTTTGTCCCTGCGTTGTCTCGCTGGGCGCACACCCTCCGACCGAGGGGCATTGTCACGCGTGGATGGGTGTCATCATTGATGAGGGGCATTACGAGGGTGAGGACCTCTCGGGTCTGTGCGTCGGCCTGCTGGTCGACATTCCGGGCCGTATGGGCGAGGGGCAATGGAAAGTCGCCGCCTATGTGGACGAACGTGCCAGCGGCAAGGCGTATAACGGGCTATTGCAGATTTTCAGCGGTCAGGCGGGCGGCACCACCGGCCTGTTCACCATGCTGGTGAGTGAGATCATCGGGGCCGAGCGGGCTCCGGTCGCCATCGAGCGCGACGGCACCAAGCGCCGGATCGTGATCGGTCGCAAAGTTCAGGGTGAGATTGAGATGCTGGCGGGCAAGGATCCCGAGCATCCCGTGATGGTCTCGAACTCGAAATACTGGATGGGACCGGACATCATCGTGGCGCGCGGTACCAAGTCCAAGGTGCGCGATTATGGCCGCGTCTGGGATTTCGGCGGCAAATCAGCCGAGATTTGCCCCATCGATTGGCATGGGCCAAAGTGATGATTACCGGAGCCTATGCGCGTGAAATGTCGCGCTATAATCAATGGCAAAACAGTCAGTTGTCAGAGTTTCTTCAAGCATTGACCCCTGAGGAACTAACGCGAGAACGCGGGGCGTTTTTTGGCTCGATCCTGGGCACAGCGAACCACTTGCTGTGGGGCGATTGGATCTGGATGTCCCGGTTCGACAAGGGGCCGGGCCCGGAAAGCAACATCCATCGCAAAGGCGGCGGCATCCATGAAAGCGTCTATCTGTGCCCTGATCTGGCCAGTTGGCTGTCTCTGCGTAAGACCGTGGATACCCGGATTGCAGATTGGGCGAACACGTTGGGTGATGATCTGATCACCGGCCCGTTTACCTGGTATTCGGCGGCAAAAGAAGGTGATATTACATTGCCTTACGCGCAGTGCATCATGCATTTTTTCAACCACCAGACGCATCATCGCGGTCAATTGCACAAAATGCTGACCGAGACCGGGTCTGAGGCCCCGGTCAGTGATCTGGTTTTCCTGCCGCAGGAGGGCTGAATGCCGCAAATATCCTTGTCTCGCCGCTTGCGGCGCACGCCCTTTTCCGACGGGGTCGAGGCTGCGGGGGTCAAAGGCTATACGGTTTACAATCGGATGTTGCTGCCGACGGTTTTTGAAAGCGTCGAAGCCGACTATCGCCATCTGAAAGAGCATGTTCAGGTCTGGGACGTATCCTGCGAGCGGCAGGTGGAACTGCGCGGCCCGGATTCGGCGCGGCTGATGCAGATGCTGACGCCCCGTGACCTGCGGGGAATGCTGCCGGGGCAGTGCTATTACGTGCCCATCGTGGATGAAACCGGTGGGATGCTGAATGATCCGGTGGCGGTGAAACTGTCCGAGGACCGCTGGTGGATTTCCATTGCCGACAGTGATTTGTTGTTGTGGGTCAAAGGATTGGCAAATGGGTATCGGTTGGACGTTCTGGTGGACGAGCCTGACGTCTCGCCTTTGGCAGTTCAGGGGCCCAAGGCCGATGAGTTGATGGCGCGTGTCTTTGGGGATCGGGTGCGAGATATCCGGTTTTTCAAGTTCGACATGTTCGAGTTCGAAGGTCGCGATCTGGCTGTTGCGCGATCAGGCTATTCAAAACAGGGCGGGTTCGAGATCTATGTCGAGGGCGGCGATATCGGGATGCCGCTTTGGAACGCGCTGTTCAAGGCGGGCGAGGACCTTCAGGTGCGGGCCGGGTGTCCGAACCTGATCGAACGCATCGAGGGCGGCCTATTGTCTTATGGCAATGACATGACGGACGACAACACGCCGCATGAATGTGGACTGGGCAAGTTCTGCAACACGCACACGGCCATTGGCTGCATCGGGCGCGATGCCTTGTTGCGCGTGGCCAAGGAAGGCCCGGTGCAACAAATCCGTCCGATTGCGATTCAGGGCGACCCGGTGCCGCCCTGCGATCGACCCTGGCCGGCTTTTGTGGATGGGAAACAGGTGGGGCAGGTGACCTCGTCTGTTTGGTCGCCCGATTTCGAAACGAATGTCTCCATAGGCATGATCCGCCTGAGCCATTGGGAACCGGGGACCGAACTGGATGTTGAAACGCCGGATGGCACGCGCCGCGCGCAGGTGAAGGCGCATTTTTGGGTTTAGAGGGGGAAGGGGGCTCTGCCCCCGTCGCTGCGCGACTCCCCCGGGATATTTTTAGCCAGATGAAGACTCGGATCTGGTTTTTTGGAAACGAAAGGAACTGCAAATGTTCAATGCGTTGGTAATGGACAAGGGTGAAGAAAGCGGGCTGGCGAGCGCTTCGGTCAAGCAGCTTTCAGCAGATGATCTGCCCCATGGTGAGGTGACGGTTGCCGTCGAATACTCGACAGTGAACTATAAGGACGGTCTGTGCATGTCGCCCAAAGGGGGCGGGTTGGTGCGGTCGTACCCACATGTGCCGGGCATCGATTATGCGGGTACGGTCGAGGCGTCCTCGGACGATCGGTACGCGCCCGGCGACAAGGTGGTATTGACCGGTTGGCGCGTGGGTGAGGCGCATTGGGGCGGATATTCGCAGAAAGCCAACGCTTTGGCGGATTGGCTGGTTCCCTTGCCGGACGGGCTGAGCGCGCGGCAGGCGATGGCGGTGGGAACTGCTGGTTTCACGGCCATGCTGGCTGTCATGGCGTTGGAGGATCATGGTCTGTCCCCGGACAAAGGTCCGGTTCTGGTCACCGGTGCCGCAGGCGGCGTTGGGTCCGTGGCGACCGCCATTCTGGGCAACCTGGGTTACGAGGTCGCCGCCGTGACCGGGCGGCCCGAGACCGGGGATTATCTGAAGTCGCTTGGGGCCACGACCATTGTGCCGCGTGAGGAGTTGAACGAGACCACCAAACGCCCGCTGGAAAGCGAAACCTGGGCGGGTTGTGTGGATGCTGTTGGCGGAGAGATGCTGGCGCGGGTGCTGGGGCAGATGAAATACGGCGGCTCGGTCGCGGCCGTAGGTCTGGCCGGGGGCGCGGGGCTGCCTGCGACAGTGATTCCCTTCCTGTTGCGCGGTGTGAACCTGCTGGGCATCGACAGCGTGATGCAGCCCTATGAAAACCGCGTGCGCGCGTGGCAGCGGATCGCGACCGACCTGCCTATGGATAAGCTGGAGGCGATGGTGCACCCCGCCGCGCTGTCCGATCTGCCCGGACTGGGCGCGGATATTCTCAAAGGTCAGGTCAAAGGGCGCGTGGTTGTCGACGTGAACGCCTGATCTGACATGGCAGCCGGGGCGTGCCTGTCCCGGCTGATCAAAACCTGGCGAAAAAGGACCGAAACAACTCTGGTCATTGGCACAATTCCTGATCATGATTGCTATACATCCCAAGTGCGATGGCGTAAGACCCATCCAAACAGCACCTGAAGACGGGGAGTGAGCAGCATGTCTGACGACTTCGAACTGGACACCGATGATCTGAAGCGCCGCATGGAAGGCGCGATGTCCAACCTCAGAACCGAGTTTGCCTCACTGCGGACCGGGCGGGCCTCGGCCTCGATGCTGGAGCCGGTGATGGTGGATGCTTATGGGTCGATGACACCGATCAATCAGGTTGGCACGGTCAATGTGCCCGAGCCCCGGATGGTGACGGTCAATGTCTGGGATAAGTCCCTGGTCGGTAAGGTGGAAAAGGCAATCCGTGAAAGCGGGCTGGGGATCAATCCACAGCTAAACGGCACGATCATCATGTTGCCGATCCCCGAACTGAACGAAGAACGTCGCCGCGAGTTGGGCAAGGTCGCCGGGCAGTACGCCGAAAGCGCCCGGGTTTCGATCCGGAATGTGCGCCGCGACGGGATGGACCAGATCAAGAAAGCCAAGGCTGACGGCATGTCCGAGGACGATCAGAAGTTCTGGGAAAGCGAAGTGCAGGACCTGACGGATGAGATGATCAAGGCCGTTGATGCCGCGCTTGAGACCAAGCAGTCCGAAATCATGCAGGTCTGAGCCGGTCTCATGCCCAAAGATCCCCACACCGAGCCCTGTGCTGGTCCGCGCCATGTGGCCATTATCATGGATGGCAATGGCCGTTGGGCGCAGGCGCGCGGTCGGCCCCGGCTGTTTGGGCACCATGCAGGCGCACGGCGCGTGCGCGAAGTGGTTGAGGCCTGCCCGGGACTGGGGATCAAATACCTGACAATCTTTGCCTTTTCGACCGAGAATTGGAAGCGGACACAGGTCGAGGTCGCCGGGCTGATGAGCCTGTTTCGCCGGTATATCCTGAAAGAAACCAAGACGCTGGCGGATAACGGCATTCGTGTGCGGTTCATCGGGGATCGGGTGCGCCTGGATTCCAAGTTGACCGATCTGATGGATTCTCTTGAGGAAGAGACCAAGGATAATGACCTTGTCCATCTGACGGTGGCGCTGAACTACGGCGGTCGGGATGAGGTTGCGCGGGCCACCAAACGTCTGGCCAGTGATGTCGCCGAGGGGCGGTTGAAGCCTGAAGATGTGGATGAAGAAACCCTGCCGAAATATCTGGATACCCGGGTTCTTCCCGACCCTGATCTGGTGATCCGCACCAGTGGTGAGGCTCGGATTTCGAACTTTCTGCTCTGGCAGTCGGCCTATTCCGAATATGAGTTCATCGACACCTTGTGGCCCGATTTCACCGCCGCTGAACTGGAACGCCTGTGTCGCAACTACGGCTCGCGCGAGAGACGCTTTGGGGCAGTTCCGGCATGAGCGAAGGCCGATGGTCTGATCTGACGACGCGGGTTCTGTCCGCCATTGTGCTTGTGGCCATCGGCTCGATCGAGGTGTGGCTGGGCGGTCTGTGGTTCGAGGCGTTCATCGCCATCGCCTGCGCCATCATGACATGGGAACTGGTTCGGATGATCGAACCGCAGCGCATGGGTGTGGCGGTTCAACTGGGCATTCTGACGGGCATCGCGGTGGTTCTGAGTTACCATGTGCCGCCGCTTTACAAACTACCGATCTTGCTGGCCCCGGCGCTGGTGGGGGCCGGGCAGGTCAGCCACTCCAGGGGGCTGTACGCCATCTTTGTGATCTGGATTGCCGGGGCAGGGCTGGGATTTATCTCGATCCGCGAGAATATGGGGTTCGGCTGGATGATCTGGCTGATCGCCATTGTGGTCGCCACCGATGTCGCGGGTTATTTCGTGGGCAAGGCCATCGGCGGGCCGAAGTTCTGGCCCAAGGTCAGCCCCAAGAAGACATGGTCTGGTACGGCAGGCGGTTGGGTCGCTGCTGCTATTGTCGGGGTCGCGTTTGCCGCCCATGGCGGGTTTGGCGTTCTGTTCGTAATGGTCTCGGTCTTTGCGTCCATGGCCAGTCAGGCAGGCGATATCGTGGAAAGCGCGGTAAAGCGCAGGTTCGGGGTCAAGGACAGCTCGAACCTGATACCGGGCCATGGCGGGTTTCTGGACCGGTTTGACGGCATGATGGGTGCGGCCCTGTTTGTCTTGCTGGCAGGCCTGCTTTATTCACCCGGGGCAATGTGATGCGCAAAGTATCGATTTTTGGCGCGACCGGTTCTGTCGGTCAGAACACGATTGATCTGATCGCGCGGGATCCGCAGGCCTATGACGTCGTGGCGCTGACAGGTGGTGCGAATATCGAACAGCTTGCTGCTGATGCCCGTCGATTGAAGGCCGATTTGGCCGTCACGGCCTTTGAGGATCGCCTGCCGGACCTGCGCGACGCGTTGCAGGGGTCTGGTGTCGAAGCTGCCGCAGGATCTCAAGCACTGACCGAAGCGGCGGCGCGCCCGGCGGATTGGGTCATGTCTGCGATTGTCGGAGCCGCCGGTCTTGCGCCGGGGATCGAAGCGTTGAAGCAAGGCGCGACACTGGCGCTTGCCAACAAAGAAACGCTGGTTTGTGCCGGGCCTTTGGTGCTGGAAACAGCCAAGACCCACAATGCCCGCCTGCTACCGGTGGACAGCGAGCATTCGGCCGTGTTTCAGGCACTGTTGGGGGAAGAGATTGATGCGGTCGAGCGCATCATCATCACCGCCAGCGGCGGCGCATTCCGGGACTGGCCGCTGGACGATCTGGCCAAGGCGACGGTCGAACAGGCCTCGAGCCACCCGAATTGGGATATGGGTCAGCGGATTACCATCGATAGCGCGTCCATGTTCAACAAGGCACTTGAGGTCATCGAAACGAAAGAGTTCTTTGGCGTCGCCCCGGATCAGATCGAGGTTCTGGTCCATCCCGAATCCATCGTTCATGCGCTGGTCGGGTTTCGCGACGGGGCGGTGATGGCCCATTTGGGCGCGCCGGATATGCGCCACGCCATTGGATTCGCGCTACATTGGCCCAATCGGCAGGACTTGCCCGTTCAGCGGCTGGATCTGCCCGCCATTGGGCAGTTGAACTTCCAGGACCCCGACCTGGCCCGCTATCCGGCGCTGAAACTGGCGCGGGACGTGATGGCGCGCGGGGGCTTGTCGGGGGCTGTGTTCAACGCGGCCAAGGAACGGGCGCTGGATCACTTTATCGCGGGTCGAATCAATTTCCCCAGCATGGCGGATATTGTCGCAATGGTTCTGGACAGATTCGAAGCGGGACATAGTCTTATTGATGCCGCTTTGACTCTTGATAACGTACAGCAAACGGACCAACTGGCACGGCAATGGGCGGATGAAGCCGTAAGCAAACGAGCAGGATAGACATTTGGACCTACTTTCCCTGATCCCGCAATTTGGCAATTTGCTTTGGACCATTGTGGCCTTTGTCATCGCCTTGTCCGCCATTGTCGCGGTGCACGAATATGGCCATTACATCGTCGGGCGCTGGTCAGGCATTCATGCCGAGGTGTTTTCCATCGGGTTCGGCCCGGTGCTGTGGAGCCGCATGGACAAGCGCGGCACCCGCTGGCAGATCGCTTTGCTCCCCTTTGGCGGCTATGTGAAGTTTCTGGGCGATGCCAACGCGGCGTCGGGCAAGGACGAAGAGGCGATGGAAGAGATCGCCGAACAAAGCCCCAAAGAACTGCGTCGCACGATGCACGGCGCGCCGCTCTGGGCGCGGGCGGCCACTGTTGCGGCGGGTCCTGTGTTCAACTTTGCAATGTCGATCATCGTGTTCGGGCTGATCTTCTGGTCTCAGGGCGTTTCGCGCGAGCCTTTGACCGTGGGTGAGTTGCAACCCCTGCCGGGCACCGTTCAGGGTTTGCAGGTCGGTGATGAGATCGTCGCAATCGCAGGCATCCAAACACCGGATTTCGATGAGGAAAGCACCTGGAGCGAGTTCACCGACTCGCTGCCGGTTGAGCCAGTGCTGGACTACACGGTCATTCGCGATGGGCAGACCATCGATGTTGAAGCCCCGTGGCTGTTTCCGCCGCTGATCCGTCAGGTCGCGCCGCGCAGCGCGGCCATGGATATCCAGCTTGAGCAGGGGGATGTCATCACCTCGGTAAATGGTGAACCGATCTTTGCGTTCGAGCAGCTCAAGGAATTTGTCGAAAGCTCGGATGGTCGGGTTCTGTTGCTGAATGTCTGGCGCGACGGGGCCGATCTTGAGTTTGCACTGGCCCCGCGCCGCACGGATGAACCGAAGTCTGATGGCGGTTTTCAGACCCATTGGCGCATCGGTATCGTCGGTGGAATGATGCTGGAACCTGCAACCCAGCCTGCGGGTCTGTTTGACTCGCTAACAGGCGGCGTCAATCAAACGATCCGCATCATCGAAGGATCGCTGTCGGGGATGTGGCATATGATCACCGGCGCGATCAGCACCTGCAACATCTCCGGCCCGATTGGCATCGCCGAGACGTCGGGCGCAATGGCCAGCCAAGGCGCGCAAAGCTTTATCTTCTTCATCGCCGTCCTGTCCACCGCAGTCGGGTTGCTGAATCTGTTCCCGATTCCGGCTCTGGATGGTGGTCATCTGCTGTTCTACGCCTATGAGGCCGTGACCGGAAAACCACCCAGCGACATGGCATTGCGGATTCTGATGACTGTTGGAATCACGGTTATTCTCAGCCTGATGTTGTTCTCGGTGACCAACGACCTGTTTTGCTGATTGTGGCGCAAGCCGCACAGGAAAGCCGCATTCTTGCCGCATTCCGACGGTACGGTTTGCGCGACGTTGAGGGGCGATCATGACCAAAGCACTGCGCAAATCCTATCGGAGTTTTAGCTTCCTGTTCATGCTGAACTGGGATGTGTTGCTGAGTTTTGCCGTCACCGCTCTGGCACTGGCCGCTGGTGCCTATCTGGCGGGATTGTGATTCTGACAGACCGTCTTTTCACGCCCTAAAGGCCATCAAATGCCGGATGCGCTTTTTGGCCTTTTGACAACCCCATCCATTCCCGCTACTCAGCATTAAAGTCTTAAAATTCTGGGTTGAGAAAAAAATGACCGACGGGCGAGGCGCGGGCACATCCTGCGGGGGGCGTAAGTCTACAAACAAGATTTTGTGGCAATCGCTGACGTTTCTTTTCCTTTTTGTTGCCGCCAGCTTACTGGCTTTGCCGAACACGGCGCAGGCGCAAAGTTTCACCATCAACTCGTTCGAGGTGGAAGGAAACCGCCGCATCGAGACGGGAACGATCATCGCCAGAACGGGGATCGAACCGGGGCAAACCGTCACAACCGGACAGTTGAACGACGCGTTCCAGCGTTTGCTTGACAGTGGTGTTTTTGAAACAGTCGAACTGACCCCGCGCGGCACAACCCTGCTGATCGAGGTTCAGGAATATCCGACGATCAACCAGATCAGCATCGAAGGGAATCGTCGCGTCAAAGACGATGTCCTGCTCGAAGTGATTTCGTCCCAACCACGACGCGTTTTCACCCCTCAGGTCGCGGAAACCGACGCAGATCTGATTGCCGAGGTGTACTCGGCCCAAGGTCGGGTCGCCGCAACCGTAATCCCGCGCATCATCCGCCGCAGCGACAATCGCGTAGATCTGGTCTTTGAAGTCGCCGAAGGCACAACGATCGAGGTTGAGCGTGTCAGTTTCGTCGGCAACCGGGCCTATTCGGACCGCCGCCTGCGTCGGGTGCTGGAAACCAAACAGGCGACCTTTCTGCGTACTTTCTTCCGCAGCGACACCTTCATCGGTGACCGGATCGAGTTCGACAAACAGGTTATCCGCGATTTCTACCTGTCGCGCGGCTATATCGACTTCCGCGTGAACAGCGCAAATGTGGAATTCACCCGCGAGCGTGATGCCTTCTTCCTGGTCATGAATGTGACCGAGGGGCAGAAATTCTCGTTCGGCAAGATCACGACTGTCAGCGAAATTCCCGGCGTCGATCCGGCCCCGTATCAGGAAGCGCTGAAGATCAAACCGGGCGTGACCTATTCACCGACGCTGATCGAGAACTCGATTGCCCGGCAGGAGCGTTTGGGGATCCGGCAAGGTGTCGATTTCCTGCGGGTCGAACCTCGGGTGACCCGCAACCCACGCGACCTGACGCTGGATGTCGAATTTGTCCTCAGCAAAGGCCCGCGCATTTTTGTTGAGCGGATTGATATTGAAGGCAACACCACCACGCTTGACCGTGTGATCCGGCGTCAGTTCGACACGGTGGAAGGTGACCCCTTCAACCCGCGTGAGATCCGGCAGGCAGCGGAACGCATCAACGCATTGGGCTTCTTTGCCGTTGCAAATGTCGAGCCGCGCGAAGGATCGTCGCCCAGTCAGGTTATTCTGGATGTGGATGTCGAAGAGCAACCGACCGGATCGCTCAGCCTCGGTGGTAGCTTCTCGGCCTCGGATGGTTTCGGGATCGCGATTGGCCTGAACGAATCCAACTTCCTCGGTCGCGGCCAGAACCTGGGTTTGACCCTGTCGACGGCGCAGGATTCCGAGCAGTACACCATCAACTTTACCGAACCTTATCTGTTGGGACGTCGGCTGCGTTTCGATCTGGGCCTCGGTCTGGCCGGTACGAACTCGGGCTTTGCAAGCTACGACACCGAGCGCGTGTTCTTTAACCCGCAGCTGACCTACGCGATTGGTGAGCTGTCCTCGCTTCGCCTGCGGTACGGCTGGGAACGCAGCGAGATGACGCAGCAGGATGATGAGATCAACGGCGCGGTCATTTCCTCGGAAATCGATCAGGGCAAGCGCACGACCAGTTCAATCGGTGTATCTTATGTCTATGACAGCCGTCTTGGTGGCCTGAATCCGAATGCCGGTGTGCTGTTCGAGGTTGGTGTTGATGCGGCCGGTCTGGGTGGCGACAACGAGTTCTTCAGAACAACCGCGCGCGGTATCGCACAGACCCGCGTCCTAAGCGAAGAAGTGGTGTTGCGCGCGACACTGGAACTGGGTGCCTTGCATTGGACAGGCAACGATTTCAGCCGCACAATTGACCGCTTCCTTCTGGGGCCGAACACATTCCGCGGGTTTGAGCCCGCAGGTCTTGGCCCGCGTGACCTGTCCAACGGTCAGGACGACGCCATCGGCGGCAACTACTACTGGGTTGCCCGGTTCGAGTCGGATTTCCCGCTGGGCCTGCCAGAGGAACTTGGTCTGCGCGGCGGTGTGTTCTATGACGTCGGGAACCTCTACAACATCGACAACGTGAACACGGCGGGGGCGAACATCGTCGGGGCCAACGGGTCGATCCGTCACGTTATCGGCGTCTCGGTCCTGTGGGAAACGCCCTTCGGCCCGCTGCGGTTCAACTTCTCGAAAGCTCTGAAAAAAGAAGAGTTCGACAACGAGCAGAACTTTGACCTGACCGTTCAAGCCCGGTTCTGATCCGCGATGCGGTGGATTTGCAAACGTCTCATTCAGGGCCCTTTGGGGGCCCTGTGTATTTTTCTGGCTCTGTTTGGCGTGACACCAGCGGCGGCGCAGCAATTGGGCGTCACGCAGACCGTTGTGCTGACAGTCTCAAGTGATCGCTTGTTCACCGAATCCGAATTTGGCCAGCGGGTGCTGCGCGAGATCGAGCAGGAAGGCACGCTGCTGTCCGAGGAAAACGAACGGATCGTTGCCGAGCTAAGCACCGAAGAAAAGAACCTGACCGAGAAACGTGCTGAATTGGCGCCCGAAGACTTCCGTCCTCTGGCCGAGGCATTTGATCGCAAAGTGCAATCGCATCGCGAGGGTCAGCGCGCCAAACTGGATGCTCTGGGCCGCATCAGCGAAGAAAGCCGCCAAAGGTTCTACGAATTGGCGCGCCCGGTTCTGATCGATCTTATGCGTGAAAACGGGGCGTCCATCATCCTCGAACGCTCCAGCGTGCTGCTGAGTTCGGACACTTCGGACATTACCAGCGCCGCGATTGAGCGTATCGATGCTGCAATCGGTGATGGAACCGGCTTGCAGGACGGGACAGGCGAATAGGTTTGCTTGCCCTTGCGGGCCTGTATTGCTAACCACGCTGAAACTGAGAATGCAAAACGGGACATTTGAATTATGACCACGGAAACCAAAAGCGCTGACATTCAGCTGATCCAGCGGATTTTGCCGCACCGCTATCCGTTTCTGCTGGTCGATAAGGTGGTCGATATCACCGATTACCACTCGGCCCGTGGCATCAAGAATGTCACCATGAACGAGCCGCATTTCCAGGGCCACTTCCCCGGAACCCCGATCATGCCCGGCGTGACCATTGTCGAGGCAATGGCTCAGACCGCCGGCGTTATGCTGGGTGTTGGCATGGATGTGATCGACACCGAACTGCTGATCTATTTCATGAGCATCGACAAGTGCAAATTCCGTCGCAAGGTTGTTCCGGGTGACGTCCTGGAAATGCATGTCGAGACGATCCGTGGCAAGAAGGGCGGCAAACTGTTCAAGTTCAGCGGTCGAGCAACCGTTGAAGGCGAGGTTGCCGCCGAAGCTGAGTTTTCGGCCTATGTTGACTGGGACATGGAAAAGACAACATGAGCGGCATTCACCCCAGTGCAATCATCGAAGAAGGCGCCCAGATCGGGCAGGACTGCGTCGTTGGGCCGTTCTGCTATGTCGGGGCGCAGGTCCGGTTGGGGGATCGGGTCGAGCTGAAGTCTCATGTTGTTGTCACCGGCGAAACTTCGGTTGGCGAGGACACGGTGATCTTCAACTTCTCGGTCGTCGGTGAGATCCCGCAGGACCTGAAGTTCGGCGGTGAGAACACGCGGCTGGAAATCGGTCAGCGCAACCGGATCCGCGAACATGTGACCATCAACACCGGCACCGAAGGCGGCGGCGGTGTGACCCGCATTGGCGATGACTGTTTGCTGATGGCCGGTGTTCACGTGGCCCATGACGTTCAGATCGGCAACCGTGTGATCATGGTGAACCATGCAGGTGCGGCAGGTCATTGCATCATCGAGGATGACGTGATCGTGGGCGGAATCTCGGGCCTGCACCAATGGGTGCGTGTGGGTCGCGGGGCCATTATCGGCGCGCTGACCATGGTGCCCAATGACGTGATTCCATACGGGCTGGTACAGGCACCGCGCGGTGAGTTGGATGGTCTGAACCTGGTGGGCCTCAAGCGGCGCGGCGTGTCGCGCGCTGATATCTCGGCTTTGCGGGCGGCGTTCCGCGAATTGTCGGGCGGCGAGGGCACCTTTCAGGAGCGTGCCCGCCGCGCGGGTGAAGATACCGAAAGCGAATATGTGCGCCGTATCGTCGATTTCGTCACAGGTGACACGGACCGGTCGTTCCTGACCCCAAGGAAGTAACCCCATGCTGGCATTGATTGCGGGAACGGGTGTTTTACCGGATGAGGTTGTGTCTGCGCTGGCAGAGCGGCCTTTGATCTGTGCAATGGAGGGGTTCGAGCCCGATAACCTGACACCCGATCTGGTGTTTCCGCTGGAACAATTGGGCAGTTTCATCGCCGACCTCAAATCGCGCGGCGTGACCCAAATTTGCATGGCAGGCGCGGTTCGGCGACCCAAGGTGGATCCCGCGCGCATCGATGCGGCGACGCTGCCTTTGGTGCCAATCCTGCAGCAGGCAATCATGTCTGGCGACGATGGTGCCTTGCGGGCTGTGATCGGCATCTTCGAGGGTGCCGGCCTGTCCGTTCAAGCCGCGCATGACATTGCGCCCGATTTGCTGCCTCCGCTTGGTTGCCTGACCGAGGCGCAACCGTCCGAGGCTGATCTGGCTGACGCTGAGCGCGCCGCAGCTGTCCTGCGCGCAATGGGCAACGCTGATATCGGACAGGCTTGCGCGGTTTCGCAACGGCAGGTGCTGGCCGTCGAAAGCATCTTTGGCACCGCCTGGATGCTGCAATCTCTGACTCAGCGGCCTGATGCCGGCGGCGGTGTGTTGTTCAAAGGCCCCAAACCCGATCAGGATCGTCGGGCCGATTTGCCTGCGATCGGACCCGATACCGTGTCCGGCGCGGTGGCTGCGGGCCTTGCGGGGATCGTCATCGAAAAGGGCGGCGTTCTGGTGCTGCAACGCGAACGCGTGATTGCCGAATGCGACCGTCTGGGGCTGTTCCTTTACGTGCGCGAGCGGGCCTCCTGATGCGTGTTTTTCTGGTCGCCGGGGAACCTTCGGGCGACCGGTTGGGCGGCGCGCTGATGGAGGGACTACGGACCCTTGTCCCCGAAATCGAATTCGATGGGGTAGGCGGGCCCCTGATGCAGGCACAAGGGTTGGAAAGCCGGTTTCCGATGGCGGAGCTGAGCGTCATGGGGCTGGTCGAGGTCCTGCCCAAGTTCTTCCACCTCAAACGCCGGATCGCCGAGACTGCGCAAGCGGTGCTGGACACGCAGCCCGATGTGCTGATCACTATCGACAGCCCCGATTTCTCGTTGCGTGTGGCAAAACTGGTGAAGGCGGCCAGCTACATTCGCAGCGTGCATTACGTGGCCCCCAGCGTCTGGGCCTGGCGCCCGGGGCGGGCGGACAAGATGGCCAAGGTGATCGATCACGTTCTGGCCCTGCTGCCATTCGAGCCGCCCTATATGGAACGCGCGGGGATGGAGTGCGACTTTGTCGGCCATCCGGTCGCCAGCGAACCAATTGCGACCGAGACGGATATCCGCGATTTCCGGGCCGCCTATGATCTGGGCGATGCGCCCATTCTTCTGGCCCTGCCGGGTTCACGCCGGGGCGAGGTGGATCGCCTTGCCCCGGTCTTTGGGAAGGCGCTGGGGCAGTATCTCAAAACCCGACCAGACATGCGCGTCGTGGTGCCCGCCGTGGCCCATATGGTTGATACAGTGGCCGAGCATCTGCGCGACTGGCCCGGATCCCCAGTTGTGATCGACCCAAGAAATGTGCCCTCGGATCAGGCTGTGGCCCAGAAACGAGCGGCCTTCGCGGCGGCTGATCTGTCGCTGGCTGCGTCGGGGACGGTCTCGCTGGAACTGGCGGCGCAGGCGACGCCAATGGTGATTGCTTACAACCTGAACTGGCTTACGACCCTGATCGCCAAACGCATGGTGCAACTGGACACCGTGACTCTGGTCAATCTGGTGTCGGAAACCCGGGCCGTTCCCGAATGTCTGTTGGATGACTGCCAACCGGACAAGATCGCCGCCGCGTTGACGCAGGTGTCGGATGCACCGGATGCCCAGCGGCAGGCCATGGAGATCACGATGGAGCGTCTGGGCCGTGGCGGCGAAGCGCCGGGTCTGCGGGCGGCAAGGTCGGTTTTGCAGCGCATGACGGTCGCAGATGGGTGAATACCTGCTCTTTGCGGTGTCCGCCGGGATCGCGATGGTGTCGACCAATCTCGATAATCTGGCGGTGCTGCTGGGGCTGATGCTGGTCATGGATCACAAGCGGGCCGTGGCAGGGTTCGCCGTGGCGCAGGCGATTGTGCTGTCGCTGGCTTTCGCGGTGGCCATCGGTGTCAGTCAAAGCGGTCTTCCGGGCTGGATCGGGTATCTTGGGCTGATCCCCCTGGCCCTGGGGCTTCGCGGTATCTGGCAGCAGTTTTCGGGGGCCGAGCGACAGGCGGATGAACCCAATGGGGCCGTGACCTCGGTCGTGACCCTGTTTCTGAGCTTGTCGGTGGACAGTTTCGCAGTGATGACCCCGCTGCTGGCGGATTCGGCCCCGGTTTTCCGGCTGACCGCCCTGATCGGAGCGATTTGTGCTGCGGTGCTGTTAGCCTCGGTCGCTGCGTGGGGGGCACCTTATGCGCAAAACCTCGGGCCTCGTGTCGCGCGTCTGGATCGGATCGCGCCGTATATCATGGTCTGCGTCGGCCTCTACATCCTGCTCAATTCGCCGACCGACGTGCTTTGATCCGCCGTCTCGGCGTTGTGATCACCGCGCTGTTGTCGCGGCGATCTGGCCCTGCAATACCCTGCGGCCAAAGGAGATCGCAGTTGACCCGCATTCCCCCATTGACCGACGATCAGATGACTCCGCAGGCCCGCGCGGCCCATACCGAGCTGGGTGCATACGGCCCGTTCGACAACTGGGCGCGGGTGGCGGCCCATTGCCCGCCGGTGTTGGAACACGTGAGCGGTATGCTGACCGCATTGCGCGCGCAGGAAACTCTGCCGCGCCGGGCGCTGGAACTGGCGATGGTGACAGTGTCCAAGCTGAATGCCTGCGACTATTGCGTGTCGCATCACGCGCCATTGCTGACGGTTGCCGGGCTTAGCCCCGAAGGCGCCGCGCGGTTGCCCGATGTTACAGATCACCCTGAACTGGACGCCTGCGACAAGGCGGTCGTGCTCTACGCGCAGACCGTCACAACGCGATCAGGCCGGATGCGCGATGCCGAGGTGTCTGACCTGCGGCAATGGTTCAGCAATGCGCAGATCGTCGAGTTGACCTGGCGCATCGCGCTGTGCGGCGCGTTCAACCGGTTCAACGATGCGCTGCAAATCCAGATCGAGCCCGAGGTCGATCCGGTCTCGGCTTAATACCCGCGCCAGATCCAGCCGCCGCCAAAGATACGGCTGCCCTCATTGGCATAGAACACGCAGGCCTGACCCGGAGAGATGCCTTCCTCGGGTGTCAGCAACTCGACCTCAGCCGTGGTATCCGACAGGGGGCGGATGATCGCCTCACGTGGGGGGCGGGTCGAGCGGACTTTGACAGACAGGTACCATTCACTGCGCGAGGTGAAGGGTTCATCGCCCAGCCAGTTGATCTCACGCACGGGAACGGTGCGGGTGGCCAGCATCTCTTTTGGGCCGACAACAACCTGTTTCTTGTCCACGTCCAGCTTGACGACATAAAGCGGCTCGCTCAGCCCACCGATGCCAAGACCGCGCCGCTGACCGATGGTGTAGTGAATCACCCCGTCATGCTGCGCCAGAACACGGCCATCGGCGTGCACAATCTCACCCGGTTCCGCAGCACCAGGGCGCAGCTTCTCGATCACGCTGGCATAGTTGCCGTTGGGCACGAAACAGATGTCCTGACTGTCGGGCTTGTCCGCCACTGCCAGCCCATAGTGCGCCGCCATTTCGCGCGTTGCGTCTTTGGAGGGCAGGTGGCCCAGCGGGAAGCGCAGGTAATCCAGTTGTTCGGGCGTGGTCGAGAACAGGAAGTAGGACTGGTCGCGGTTTGCATCCTCGGCACTGTGCAATTCCGGGCCGTTCGCGCCCATCTTGCGCTGAATATAGTGACCGGTGGCCATGCAATCAGCTTCCAGATCCTTGGCGGTTTCCAGCAGATCCTTGAATTTCACCCGTTCATTGCAGCGGATACAGGGCACCGGTGTCGCGCCGGCCAGATAGCTGTCGGCGAATTCGTCGATCACCGCGTCCTTGAAGATGTTCTCGTAATCCAGAACGTAATGCGGAAAGCCACGTTCCTCGGCCACGCGGCGCGCGTCGTGGATGTCGATCCCTGCACAGCATGCACCTTTCTTGGCCAGCGCCGCGCCGTGGTCGTACAGCTGCAAGGTCACGCCCACCACGTCATACCCCTGATCGGCCAGATAGGCTGCCACGACGGAGCTGTCGACGCCGCCAGACATGGCAACAACCACCCGCGTTTCCGAGGGAGGTTTGGCAAAGCCAAGCGAATTGAGTTGGGTCTCGGCGGCGAGGGCCATGGCGATTCCAGTCCGGGTTAAGAAAGACCGGCAGAATATAGGAAAATTCTAGACACTCTCAAGGGGCGGTTTCACCCGGCATTAAGTAGGCTGGTGCCAGCTTTGATGCAGCAGGAAAAGGGTTGAAAGATGTATTTGCACAAAGTTGAAGGACCGCGGTCCGTAACCCTGCCGGATGGAACGATTTTGTCCCGCGCCGATCTTCCGCCTTCGGACACGCGGCGCTGGGTGGCCTCGCGCAAGATCGTAGTCGTACGCGGGGTGCTTTATGGGCTGATTACGCTGTCAGAGGCCAAGAAGCGCTATGGCATCAGCGATGAAGAGTTCAACACCTGGGTCGCAGCGGTTGCCGAGCACGGTGTTGAGGCGCTGAAAGTCACCGCCTTAAAAAAATATCGACAACCTAAAGGAGAAAGTGAATAAATGATTCAACGGTAACGTCAGATTAACCATTCTTGGTCAGGTTTAATTTTAATTGGAATATTTGACCCGAATTGGAGCAGTGAAATGAGAATACTTCTTGTCGAGGATGATCCGACCACGTCCAAAAGCATCGAACTGATGCTGACGCATGCAAACCTGAACGTGTATGCGACGGATCTGGGGGAAGAGGGGATCGATCTGGCAAAACTCTACGATTACGACCTTATTTTGCTGGACCTGAACCTGCCGGACATGAATGGGCACGAAGTTTTGCGGCAATTGCGGATCGCGCGGGTAGAAACGCCGATTCTGATCCTGTCGGGCGCCGATGATACCGAGAGCAAAATCAAAGGGTTTGGCTTCGGGGCTGACGATTACCTGACGAAGCCGTTCCACCGTGAAGAACTTGTCGCGCGTATTCATGCGATCATCCGCCGCTCCAAAGGGCATTCACAATCGGTGATCCACACGGGCCGCGTCGCAGTTAATCTGGATGCAAAAACGGTCGAAGTGGATGGCAAAACGGTTCATCTGACCGGCAAGGAATACCAGATGCTGGAGCTGTTGAGCCTGCGCAAGGGGACGACTCTGACCAAAGAGATGTTTCTGAATCATCTCTATGGCGGCATGGATGAGCCCGAACTGAAAATTATCGACGTTTTCATCTGTAAGCTGCGTAAGAAACTCAGCAACGCGACCGGTGGCGACAATTATATCGAAACCGTTTGGGGCCGTGGCTACGTTCTGCGCGACCCGCAAAGCAACACGGTGGACGAGACCCGTATGGCCGTCGGCGCCTGACACAAGAACACCTGTGCCGCCGGTGGTCCAGGGCGGCACCCGCACTCACGGATCAGCACGTCTGGACCTGGCCATGGCCTCGCCCTATCACTGATGTCCAAGAAGACGTGACAGGGCGAGGCCATGAGCAACTCCAATACACCCGCAGACATGACCGAAGACAAAGCCCGCGCCGAGCTGGAGCGTTTGGCCAAAGCGCTTTTGCGGGCCAACCGGTTGTACCACGCCGAAGACGCGCCCGAGATATCAGACGCCGAATACGATTCGCTGAAACGCCGCAATGCCGAGATCGAGGCGCAATTCCCGCACCTGAAACGCGCCGACAGCCCCAGCGAACAGGTTGGCGCAAGGGCGGCAGACGGATTCTCCAAAGTCACCCATGCGATGCGCATGATGTCATTGGGAAATGCCTTTGATGACGAGGACGTAGGCGATTTCGATCGGTCGATCCGAAAATACCTCGGGTTGGCTGCAGGCGCGCCGCTGGCCTTTACGGCGGAACCCAAGATCGACGGTTTGTCCCTGTCCTTGCGTTATGAGGACGGTGAATTGGTTCAGGCCGCAACGCGTGGCGATGGAGAGGTGGGCGAGAATGTCACCGCCAACGCCCGCACGGTTTCGGACATCCCGCAAAGGATCAAAGACGCGCCAACCGTTTTAGAGGTACGCGGCGAGGTCTATATGTCCCACGCGGATTTCGATGCGCTCAACCAGCGCCAGACGGAGAGCGGAGGGAAGACATTCGCCAACCCCAGAAACGCGGCCGCCGGGTCCTTGCGACAACTGGATGCGGAAATCACCCGCGCGCGCCCCTTAAGGTTCTTTGCCTATGCCTGGGGCGAGGTGTCAGAGCCGCTGGCGGACACTCAGATGGGCGCAATTGAACGGCTGAAGGATTTTGGATTTTCAACCAATACCTTGACGCGTCTTTGTGATGCGACAGAAGATATGCTCGCGCATTACCGCGATATTGAAGCGCAGCGTGCAACCCTTGGATATGACATCGATGGGGTCGTCTACAAAGTGAACGACCTGGCGCTGCAAGCACGGTTGGGGTTCCGGTCCACGACGCCTCGCTGGGCCATCGCCCATAAATTCCCCGCCGAACTGGCCTGGACCCGGTTGGAGGCAATCGACATTCAGGTCGGGCGCACCGGTGCCCTCAGCCCCGTGGCGCGCCTGCATCCGGTGACAGTGGGCGGCGTCGTCGTGTCGAACGCCACCTTGCATAATGAGGATTATATTGCGGGTCGGGATGCCAAGGGTGGCACCATCCGAGACGGCAAGGACATTCGGGTCGGCGATTGGGTTCAGGTCTATCGCGCCGGTGACGTGATCCCCAAAGTGGCCGATGTCGATCTGACCAAACGCCCGGCAGACAGTATCGCGTACGCTTTCCCGCAAGAATGCCCCGAATGCGACAGCGCCGCCATCCGCGAAGATGGTGATGCCGTCCGGCGTTGTACAGGTGGGTTGATTTGCCCCGCACAAGCAGTTGAAAAACTAAAGCATTTTGTATCCCGGAAGGCGTTCGATATCGAAGGGCTCGGGGCCAAACAGATTGAGATGTTTCATGGCGATGAGGTTCTGCCGATCAACACTCCGGCAGATATTTTCACGCTGCAGGCGCGCGACGCGGGCAATCTGGCTCGGCTCAAGAACCGGGACGGATGGGGTGAGACGTCGGCCAGGAACCTGTTCGACGCCATTGACGAAAAACGAACCATCGAACTGGGGCGCTTGCTGTTCGCCCTCGGCATTCGCCATGTCGGAGAGGTTGGCGCGCGCGACTTGGCGCTACACTACCTGACCTGGGAGGCTATGGCGCAGGCGATTGATGCGGCCCGCCCGGCCGCACTGGCGCAACGACGCGCCGATCAGGCCGAAGAGGCCGAGCGCATCGCCGCCACCGAAGAAAACCGTCGGGCCCGCGTGAAAGAAGCACGCGACGCTGCAATCGCAACTTCGGATGTACCCGAGGGCGCCGCCACGGCGTGGTCCGATTTAATTGGCATCGACGGCATCGGCGCAACGCTGGGCCTGTCCCTGTCGGATGCCTTTGCCAATTCGGATGAGCGCCGCGCTTTCGATGACCTAATCCGGCATTTGACGATCATATCACCCGACGCCCCTGCATCGGACAGCCCGGTTGCAGGCAAGACGGTCGTCTTCACCGGAACGCTGGAAAAGATGACCCGCGCCGAGGCCAAGGCGAGGGCTGAGGCTTTGGGTGCCAAAGTCTCAGGCTCGGTCAGCAAAAAAACCGATCTGTTGGTGGCCGGGCCCGGGGCAGGATCCAAGGCCAAGAAAGCCGCAGAACTGGGCATCGAAACGCTGGATGAGGATGGCTGGCTGCGGCTGATCGACGGCGCATGAGCGGACGGCCCGAACAACTTTTCCCGCTGTTTGCCGGGTTGGAAACGCTGGAGGGTGTCGGCCCCAAAACCGCACAGGCCATGATGCAAAGCGGGATCGAAAGCCCGCGCGATGTGCTGTTTGGGCTGCCATATGCCGTGGTTGACCGGCGCAGGCGTGACACGATCCAAGGGGCTGATCTGCCGACAACTCTGACGGTTGAGGTGACTGTTGGCCCGCACCGTCCGCCCCGAAACAAAGGCGGGGCCTATCGAATTCATGTCGAGGACAGTCAGGCCGATTTTCAACTCGTGTTCTTTCACGCACGCGGCGACTATCTGAAGAAGGTGCTGCCGCAAGGATCGCGCCGGGTGATCTCGGGCAAGTTGGAGCTGTTCGACGGGATGGCGCAGATGGTGCATCCCGATCACATGCTGCCGGTTGAGCAGGCGCGCGACATTCCCGAATTCGAACCGGTCTATCATTTGACGCAAGGGGTGACGCAGAAAACGGCGTACAAGGCCGCGCGCAGTGCGTTGGCCCGCGCGCCTGAATTGGCCGAATGGATTGATCCGGCACAAGTGGCCCAGCAAAAATGGACAAGCTGGCATGATGCGGTTCACGCCGCCCATCATCCGCAGGGCGCCGATGATGTGGCCGCGTTCTCTCCGGCCCGGGAACGTTTGGCTTATGATGAGCTGTTGGCGCATCAGTTGACCCTGGCTCTGGCGCGTCAGATCGAACGCAAGGCGAGGGGGATCTCCAGCGTTAGCACCGGGGCGTTGCAGTCCAGAGTTCTGCGCAGCCTGCCGTATCGGCCGACCGGGGCGCAAACCCGCGCGATTGAAGAGATCTCGGCCGATATGGCATCTGATCTGCGGATGAACCGGTTGCTGCAGGGCGATGTAGGGGCGGGGAAGACACTGGTCGCGTTCATGGCGCTTCTGATCGCGGTTGAGGCTGGCGGGCAGGGCGTGATGATGGCCCCGACCGAGATTCTGGCCCGTCAGCATCTGGAAGGCCTGCGCCCCTTGGCCGAAGAGGCCGGAGTCGTTCTGGAAATCCTGACCGGACGCGACAAGGGGTCCGAGCGTCGCGCCAAGCTTGAGGCTTTGGCGCGTGGCGATATTCAGATTCTTGTCGGCACCCATGCAGTATTCCAAAGCGACGTGGCATTTAGAAACCTGCGGCTCGCCATCGTTGACGAACAGCACCGGTTCGGGGTGCGTCAACGGATGGAATTGTCTGAAAAAGGGAAGGGCGCCGATGTCTTGGTGATGACCGCGACACCGATCCCGCGCAGTCTGGCGCTGGCGCAATATGGCGACATGGATGTTTCAGTTCTGGACGAAAAGCCGCCCGGGCGAAAGCCGATCAAAACCGCGATTGTCAGCACTGGGCGCATGGATGAGGTCGTCGCCCATCTGCGTCGCGCGATTGATGAGGGGCGACAGTGCTATTGGGTGTGTCCCTTGGTCGACGAATCTGAGGTGTCGGATCTGACCGCAGCCGAAGAACGGTTCAAGCGTCTGCGGGCGGTGTTGGGCGAAGGCATCGTTGGGCTGGTGCATGGTCAGATGCCGCCCGCCGAAAAAGACGCGGCCATGACAGCGTTTCAGAACGGGGACACCACGGTTCTGGTGGCCACGACGGTCATTGAGGTCGGTGTGAACGTACCCAATGCCACGATCATGGTGATTGAACGGGCCGAGATCTTTGGTCTGGCGCAACTACACCAGCTGCGCGGTCGGGTTGGTCGGGGCGACGCGGATTCGACCTGTTTGCTGATGTATCAAGCGCCGCTCAGCGAAGGCGGGCGCAAGCGGCTGGAAGTGCTGCGCGAGACCGAGGACGGCTTTCGCATCTCGGAAACCGATTTGCAGATGCGCGGGGCGGGCGATCTGATCGGCACGGCGCAATCCGGGTTGCCGAAGTTCCGCATTGCCGATCTGGAGCGGCAGGCCGGGTTGATGGCGGTTGCGCAATCCGATGCCCGCGCGTTGCTGAATGCGGACCCGAAACTGACCTCGGACCGGGGCAAGGCCGCGCGTGTTCTGCTATGGCTTATGAAACAGGATCAGGCGATCCGTTTGATTTCAGTGGGTTAGATCATAAATCCCGTAAAGTTCACAAATGTTCTCAAAAAGTTCTTTACCGACTCGGCAAAATATGAGAACAAAAGGTCAACAAAGGATTAAATCCCTGACCGGAGGTGACCCATGCTGACCCAGATCAAGACAGTCTTTACCCGCTCGCAACCGACGATCCTGCAGGATGCGGTGGGTGTGGCTTCCTTGGTCGTTATGCTGATGGTTGCCCTTCACCTTCCGATTGGATTCTAAGCCTTTCTGCCTGCGCTCTCGTGCCGATTAACCCGCGCCTGTCATCCCCAATACGATCAAGGGTGACCTGCCTGTCCCAAACCCCTTGAAGGGGCCATGCCTCGGCCCCGCGCGGTGTCCCGGACCCCACACGAGAAACGCATTGCCTGCCGCCGCCCTTTCCGCCCGGAAGGTGCGGCGGTTTTTTTTATAGCTGACCGGTTTTCATGATTTCCAGCATCGCAGACAGCACCGAATTGACTGCGACCGAGGCCAGAATCATTCCCATCACCCGGCTGATAATCGCGGCACCGGAATGTCCGATCAGGCGAATGATCGGCTCGGCCAGCAACATCAGGACAAAGGCAATCACCAGAACCGACAGCATGACCAGCGCAGTAATGCCCTGATCTGCCGCGCTGTAACGGTTGTTGTCGGTCAGGATCACAATCGCCAGCATCGCGCCCGGTGAGGCAAGGGACGGCACGGCAAGCGGAAAGATGGCCGGGTTATGCGTGTGGGTTTTGTCGTCCTTATCATCCTCGGCGGCGCGTTGTTCCATGTCCTGCTTGCTTTCGCCAAAGATCATGGTCAGCGCGAAAAGGAACAAGATGATCCCGCCGGCCACCTGAAATGAATTCAGGCCGATATCCAGCGCCTCGATCAGCAACTGGCCGAACACCAGGAAGAACAGCAAAACGCCGGCGCTGATCAAGGCGGCCAGAACAGCGGTGCGCCGTCGCGCGGCGGCCTCAAGCCCGGCTGTGACGGCGATAAATACGGGAATCGTCCCGATGGGGTCAATCACGACCCACAATGTCACGAAATGTTCGAGTAAATTGTTCACACCCATCTCTCCGCCAAATGGTGACTGACGTTAGACGGGATTGCCGCAAAACGCTACGATCAGGCGCAGTTGGCCTGTTCAGCTTGCGCAATTGCTTCGGCGGTGGCGTCAAGACACAAAAGGATCGAGGCGTGGCGGTTCTTATAGTCCCGCGCGGGTATCAGCACCTCTAACCCGTCAAACGGCGCGTCGGGGACCGGCCCGTCTTTTTTCAGCATCGCAGCCAGTTGATCCCGAGCGGTTTCGATCTGCGCCCGCGTGGCCCCCAATACCGCGTCTCCGACAACCGAAGCCGATGCCTGACCCAATGCACAGGCTTTCACGTCCTGCCCGAAAGCGGCGACTCGGCCATCCTGCACCTTCACGTCAACGGTCACGGTCGAACCGCACAGCGGAGACCGTTTTTTGACCGTCGCATCGGGGTTATCCAGCCGATCCAGATGCGGAATATCCGCCGCGAGCGCCAGAATGCGTCCGGAATAGAGCTTTATCAGATCGTTCTCGCCGCTCATGGCTTTCCCTCGTTGCGTGTTCCCCATACATAGTGGTCAGCCCCCGGGATGCAAAAGGTTTTTGTCATGTCTGACCCTGTCGTGTTTGACCCATCGACTTTGAAATATAACGAGGCTGGGTTGATCCCCGCCATCGCGCAGGATCACACATCCGGCGAGGTGCTGATGATGGCCTGGATGAATGCGCAGGCGGTGGAACGCACGTTGGAAACAGGGCGCGTCACCTATTGGTCGCGGTCGCGGCAGTCCTTCTGGATCAAGGGTGAGTCTTCGGGACACACTCAGGAACTGGTCGATTTCCGTGTCGATTGTGACAGGGACTGCCTGTTGGTTCTTGTTGATCAGAAAGGTCCCGCTTGTCACACCAACCGGCGCAGCTGTTTCTATACGGCCATTCGGGACGGAGATGAGACCGAGTTGATGAAACCGATGGAGTGAATGGCGCAAGCGCCATGCCTTCGGCGAGAGTATTTTTAAAAAGATGAAGCGCGGTCAGAGGCCGACCATGACGCGGATGTCCTGAGGCGACGCACCTTCGGATCGGTATTTTGAGATCGCGCGCGCGTCGTCGCGTTTTGCCAGCCGTTTTCCATTTTCGTCCCGGACAAGGTCGTGGTGGAGGTATTCAGGCGTCGGCAGGTCCAAAAGGGCTTGCAGCAGCACATGGATGCGGGTGGCTTCGAACAGGTCCTGCCCACGGATAACCCGTGTGATGCCTTGCTCGGCATCGTCCAGCACGACGGACAGATGGTAGGATGTGCCCATTCCCCGGCGCGCGAGGACCACGTCACCGATGGTTTCGGTCAATTCTTTGGGTGTGAAGGTGACAGTACCCGTTTCGCCGTTTGGCCCCTGGCCGAATTCGGCAAATTGACCTGCAGTGGGGTTTTTATCGAAGACGTGGCGCGCGGCTTTGGCCATGTCCAGTCGTAGTGCCTCGGTCCTTGGTCGGGGCGATGTTCCCCGCGTTTGGGGGCGGTTCCGGCAGGTTCCGGGATAGATCAAACCGTCCGGACCAAGCAGCGGCGCGCCCTCTTGCGGGGCGCTGACCGCCGCCCCGATGTCTTTGCGGTTGCAAGTGCAGGGATAAAGAAAGCCGCGTTGCCAGAGGCTGTCCAAAGCCGCGTCATAGATGGATTGCCGCTGCGACTGGCGCAGCGTCGGCTCGGGCCAGTCAAGGCCCAGCCAATGCAGGTCGTCATAGATCTGCTCTTCCCAGTGAGGCCGGGATCGGGATTGGTCGATATCTTCGATCCGCAGCAGAAAGGCACCGCCCTCGGCAGCCGCCATGTCACTGGCCAGCAGCGCCGAATAGGCGTGACCCAGATGAAGGGGACCCGTCGGAGAAGGCGCGAAGCGCGTGGTAAAAATCACGTTTTTTCTAATACATACACGTCAGATTTCATGTCCAGGCCGGGTAAATGCGGGCCATGTTCCCGGAACAGAAGACGCGCAGCCCCCATATCGAGCCAGTCGTTCAATCGTGACGTGTAGCTGTGATCCGCAAGCGTATGATCGTTAAAGGAAAAGGCCAGCTTTCCACCCTTGGGAAGCGCGTGCATAAGCATGTCCAGAGTTTCCGGCGGAGCGGCCCCCGAACCAATCACACCGATAGCCGTGATCGCCGCATAGGCATCTGGGGTCAACGGTGCGGGTTCGGTAATTTCAAAGCTCTTGAGATCCCGGTAAACAGCTTTGTCGCGCGCAACCTTCAGCATGTTTTCGGTTGGGTCCATGCCATCAAGCACTTCGAACCCGGCCTTGCGAAGCGCGACGCCGGACAGGCCGGTGCCACAGCCGTAATCCAGAACTGGCGTCAGGGGTTCCGGCATTTTCGACCAGAGCGCCTGGGCCACGCGGTCGGGGGTGGCATAGCCTTGCTCGGCCACCTCGGCCTCGTAGGTCGCAGCCCATTTCTGATAGTGGGCTTCGGTTTGTTCGGGTGTTTCCAGATCGTAGGTGCTTTTAAAGAATTCGTCGCTCATAACCACATGGTAGGCTGATCAACGGCGTCGCGTCCAGTCAGCACGCGGCCAGCCAGTTGGTCCATTCTTCTTTGGCGCGATCCGTGTAGGCTTTGTAACGGTCTTTGCGTCCGCGACGGCCGCCTTTCAGGCCATCGACAGGGCGGAACAGGCCGAAATTCACGTTCATGGGCTGAAAGGTCTTTGCCTCGGCCCCGCCGGTGATGTGGTGGATCAAGGCCCCCATGGCACTGTCTTGCGGTACGGTGGGTAGGGTGCGCCCCAAGATTTCGGCAGCAGCCAATCGGCCAGCAAGCAAACCCATCGCGGCGCTTTCGACATACCCCTCGACCCCGGTGATCTGACCGGCAAAGCGGATATTCGGTTTGGTTTTCAACCGCATCTGCGCGTCCAGCAACGTGGGCGAGTTGATAAACGTATTGCGGTGAATACCGCCCAAACGTGCGAAACTGGCGTTTTCAAGCCCGGGGATCATGCGGAACACCTCGGTCTGTGCGCCGTATTTCATCTTGGTCTGGAAACCCACAATGTTGAACAGCGTGCCCAAGGCATTGTCGCGACGCAATTGCACCACCGCATGAGGTTTCACGTCCGGCTGATGCGGATTGGTCAGGCCGACAGGCTTCATCGGACCGTGGCGCAGGGTTTCGCGACCACGCTCGGACATCACCTCGATCGGCAGACAGCCGTCAAAGTAACCTGCGGTCTCGCCTTCGTGGAACTCGGTCTTGTCGGCGGCCAGCAGGGCATCGATGAACGCTTCATACTGATCGCGGTCCATCGGGCAATTCAGATAGGCCGTACGTTCCTCTTCCGTCTCGCCCTTGTCATAGCGTGACTGCATCCAGGCCTGACTCATGTCGATGCTGTCAGCGTAGACAATGGGGGCAATGGCATCGAAGAAGGCCAGCGAGTCCGCACCGGTCTCGGCCCGGATTGCCTCACCCAAAGCCGGAGAGGTCAGGGGGCCGGTGGCAAAGATCCAATGCCCGTCATCGGGAAGGGTCGTGACCTCTTCGTCCGTCACGGTTACACGGGGATGGGCGCGCAGCTTGGCGGTGACATCCTCGGCAAACGGATCGCGATCGACGGCCAGTGCGCCCCCGGCGGGCAGGCGGTGCGCATCGGCGGTGGTCATGATTAGGCCGTTCGCGGCACGCATTTCCCAATGCAGCAGGCCCACGGCGTTTTGTTCGTCATCGTCGGACCGGAAGGAATTCGAACACACCATCTCGGCCAGATTGCCGGTCTGGTGCGCGAAAGTGCCGACATTGGGGCGCATTTCATGGATCACAACATCCACGCCCATCTCGGCGGCTTGCCATGCGGCCTCGGACCCGGCCATGCCGCCGCCCACGATATGCAAAACTTGTGTCATGCGCTGCCACATAGGGCAGGGGGCTGGCAGACGCAACTCAACCCTGTCAGTGGCTTCGAATTTTATGGGAGGGTCTTGGGGTCGCCGCTGCGGGAATGTCAACGCCGGTGAGAGAAACCAGCTTGGAGGGACCTTCCGCCCACGGCGACCCAAAAGTGTACCTGAGGCCTCAGCCTCGTCTCAGCTTTGCCACAGTGTCGCCCTTTTGAAAAGTGCAAAAATGAAAACAGTGGCAAAAAATGTACCTAACAATTGCGTCATTGCGTCCAATTCGGGGGGCGTTTCTCAATAAAGGCGGAAATGCCTTCTTCTGTGTCCCGATGCAGCATATTCTGCGCCATTACCTCTCCGGTATAGGTATAGGCCTGATCCAGCGGCATCTGAAGCTGTTGATAAAACGCCTCTTTTCCGATTTTAACGGCCGTTCCCAGCTTGCTGCCCAATTGCTCGGCCAATGAGATCGTTTCATGCTCCAGCAGCATTTCTGGCACAACACGATTGACCAGACCCAATTCCGCGGCCCGTTCAGCCGAGATGAAATCACCCGTTGTCAGCATCTCAAACGCATGTTTTTTGGGGATATTGCGGCTGAGCGCGACCATGGGGGTCGAGCAGAACAGCCCGATATTCACACCATTCACGCCAAATCGCGTGCCCTCGGCAGCGACCGCCAGATCACAGGTTGCCACCAACTGACAGCCCGCAGCCGTGGCGATGCCGTGCACTTGCGCGATAACCGGTTGCGGAAGTGTCTGAATGGACATCATCATTTTGGCGCAGCGCGCGAACAGGTCCTGGAAATAGGCCTTGCCGCCATCCTCGGACTGGCGCCCTGCGGTCATCTGTTTCAGGTCGTGCCCGGCACAAAAGGCCTTGCCCGCGCCCGACAGCGTGATCGCTCGAATCGAGCTGTCCTCGCGCAGCGCGTCGAATTCGGATTGAAGGGCCGCCAGCATCTCATCGCTCAGGGCATTCAGCCTGTCAGGCGCGTTCAGTTTCAACTGAGCTACCGCGCCTGTGTCGTTACGTTCCAAAATTGCCATCTTGCCCTCCCGCTGGCTGTTGGTCCAACTCTAGGGCGCGACGTTCAGGAGGGGAAGTATGGGTTTGGCGCTGCAGAAGGACGAACTGTCACAATACCTTCACCAGGTATTTCCGCAGGTGAAACAGGATTTTGTTGTCGAGGACCTGACCGAAGACAGTGTGACCATGCGGATGATGGTGGCCGAGCGTCACTTGCGCCCCGGTGGCACCGTATCTGGCCCGTCCATTTTCAGCCTGGCGGATGTCAGCGTCTATGCGATGGTTTTGGCGCGCAAGGGGCGTCAATCCCTGGCTGTTACCACCAACGGATCCTTGGATTTTCTGCGCAAACCGGAAGGCGGCAAGGATCTGATAGCCGAATGCCGGTTGTTGAAACTGGGGCGCAGCCTAGCGGTCGGGGATGTGCTGATCTTCTCGGAAGGGTCGAACAAGCCTGTGGCGCGGGCCAATATGACCTATTCCATCCCGCCCGAAGGTTCGGCTGCGGCAAAATTCGGTTGAAAAAGGGCCGGGGACGAACCCCGGCCTAGGAAGAGGTCCCGTGATGGGACTGGGGATAATTCAAAGCTGCCAGAAATAGCGTTTTACTTCGCGTGTGGCTTGCATGCGGGTCAAACCCACATCTTCAAGCAGCCTGTCATCCAGATAGCTCAGGTTAATACGACTGCGACGACGGCGTTCCCATTGAGTGACCGCCGCCGCAAACCGCACGGCCAGCGCGGCAATCAGCGGCAGCCGGGGGCTGTCGTTCAGCAGCAAGAGGGCGGGGTTGTGCATTGTGCGTGTCATCTCAGTATTCCTTTCAAATTGTATTGACACAAAGCATTGTTGTTCGGTACAGTTGCTTGATACATTCGATATTGTGTCAAATGCAAAGGAAGAATTGTAATGGATACAATTTGGCCAGAAGCACTGCCGAAATCCAAGGGGCCAAAATACACTCTGGTCGCCGACACAATACGAAAAGCCATCGAAAGCAAAACGTTAGACATCGGAACCAAGCTGCCGCCGGTGCGTGAGCTGGCGTATCGATTGAAAATCACTCCGGGCACAGTTGCGCGGGCTTATACGATTTTGACGGACGAAGGCTTGCTACAAGCTGAGGTTGGGCGTGGTACATTCGTGGCCCCGCCAAAGTCACCGATTCTGGACGATGTCTGGGCGCGGCAGCTGCATCTGCGGGACGATAAGTACAATGCCAATGTCAGCCTGTTTAGTCCTCGTTTGGCAGATGCCGGGCAGGTGGCGTTGATCCGGGAGTGTCTGCAAAAGGTCTCGCAAGCCGATCCGGGGCTGTTTTTGAATTATCCAACGCGCGATGCCTATCAACCGATGCGTCAGGCGGTTGTCGACTGGTTGTCGGACTTGCCGTTGGGTGCCGTCTCGCATGACGACATTGTACTGACCCACGGCGGTCAGAACGGGCTGTGTCTTGTGTTCCAGACAATCCTGCGCGGTCCAAAGCCGACTGTTCTGGTCGAAGATCTGTCTTATGCCGGGTTCCGACGGGCCGGAGAGCTAATGCGGGCCGAGGTCATTGGTGTGAAAATGGACAAATGGGGCATCGACCCGCAAGCGATGGAGCATGTGCTGCGGCAGAACCAGGCACAGGCTGTTTGCGTCTCGCCCGAAGTGCAAAACCCAACCGGCGCACATACGCCATTGGAGCGGCGCAAAGAGGTTGTCGAAGTGGCCCGCCGTTTCGATCTGCAAATCGTCGAGGACGATTGTTATCGTATGGGCGACGCCCGCGAACCCAGCTATCGCGCACTGGCACCGGAACGGGGTTGGCATGTCTCGTCAATCTCAAAGACCCTGACTCCGGCCTTGCGGGTCGGGTTTGCCATTGCTCCGAAGGAACGCAGCGTGGATCTGCGACGCTCGGCGGAATATGGGTATTTCGGTCTGGCGCAGCCGCTTGCGGAACTCACCCGGTTGATCCTGTCCGATCCCCGCACCCGCCAGATCGCGCAGGACGTACGGTCCTGTATGGGCGAATACGTGCGGGTGACGGTGAATGCGCTGGGGGGCTTTGATCTGAACTGGGCACCGGATGTGCCCTTTGTCTGGCTGAACTTGCCATCCGGCTGGCGCGCCGCCGCGTTCAGCCGCGCGGCTGAGCGGGAAGGGATACAGTTGCGATCTGCGGATGAGTTCGCCCTGCGAGACGGGCGCGCGCCGAACGCTGTGCGTATCGCAATGAACGGTCACGTCTCATTGCAGCGGTTCGAGGATGCCATGCTGCGGCTGCGGGCACTGCTGGACAATCCACCTGAACAAATCAGCGTCTAAGCGGTTACAACTCGTCCAGATAATCCTCGGCCAGATCGGCGATTTCCTTTTGCTTGTCGGTGCCATTGATGACTCGCCGCGCCTCAAGGAAATCGGTTTTACCTTTCGAGACATAATCTTCCAGCTTTCGCCCCGTGAATGTGCCGATCTTCATGCCGTGGGCGATGGTGAACAGGGACGCGTCGTGCCGAAGGGCCAGATCGGGATCACCGACCAGATCAAGCCCCAGAATGCTGGAATACACCTTGTAGTTATTCTCCCAGGTCAGTTGCACATAGCCGCGTCCGTAATAGGGATAGTAGCGAAAGTTGTCCCTCCGCCACTTTTCACTGAGCCAGTAGGCTTCCTTTACCGGTTCGAAAGTGTGCCCGGTTTCCCACTGCGCGGTTGCAAGGCCGTAGGCGATCTGGGTCTTCAATCCCAAACCGATAAAGCGGAACATGGCGGCGATGCTGTCTTTGACGTCATCTTTGCTGTCGGCAGGCATTGCGAAAATTGTGCGCAGCCGCTTGGCTTTTTTCTTCAGGTGATCGATCACAGCATCAGAGACGACCGAGGGATGGCCATTTCCAATGTCCTGCACCAGTTCGGCAAAGGCGTTTCGGGTTTTGGGTCCAATCAAACCATCCGCTTCACCAAGGGGGTGGGCGCAGATGGCCAACCCTCTTTGAACGGCGGCCAGACGGGTTTTATTCAGGTCATCCAATCGTGTACCCGGATCGATTTTGTCTAACGCGGACAGGTCCAGCATGTTCCCCTCCTGAAGTTTGTGCTTGCGATGCAATCGCGTTTTGGAAACTGTCAGAAATTGAAAAAATAGGGCTGCAGGATACTGCGCGAGGTAGAATTTGGATGGGGTAAAATAATACCTATTTTTTAACGCTTTGTAATTACGTAATAAAATAAGGTTTTAGGTTGTTGACGCGGCATTCCAGCGCGACTAAAACCCGTCCATCGAATTCGGGCCGCTCCGCTGGGGCGGTCTTTCACATCAAACAGGACTATCCTGCCATGAAAACCTTTTCTGCAACACCTGCAGACATCGACAAGAAATGGATCCTGATCGACGCCGAGGGCGTTGTTCTGGGCCGTCTTGCTTCGATCGTCGCCATGCGCCTGCGTGGCAAGCACAAAGCGTCGTTCACCCCGAACATGGACATGGGCGACAATGTCATTGTGATCAACGCTGACAAAATCCAGATGACCGGCAAGAAGCGCGAAGAGAACTTCTACTGGCACACGGGCCACCCGGGCGGCATCAAGTCGCGCACCAAACAGCAGATCCTGGAAGGTGCACACCCCGAGCGCGTCGTGACCCAGGCGGTCAAGCGCATGCTGCCGGGCAACCGTCTGGCGCGCCAGCAGATGACCAACCTGCGCGTTTATGCCGGTGCCGAGCACCCTCATGAGGCGCAAGCGCCCGAAGTTCTGGACGTCAAGTCCATGAACAAGAAAAACACCCGGAGCTAATGACCGATGGCTGATCAGATCAATACTCTCGAAGAGCTGAGCGCCGTCGCAGGCGTCGAAACCGTAGTCGAAGAAGTCATCGCACGTGAACCCGTGCGTGACGAACTGGGCCGTTCCTACGCCACCGGCAAGCGTAAAGACGCTGTTGCCCGCGTTTGGATCAAGCCGGGTTCCGGCAAGGTCACCGTGAACGGCAAAGACCAGGACAAGTATTTCGCGCGTCCCGTTCTGCAGCTGATCCTGCGCCAGCCGTTCCAGGTTGCCGGCGTGGAAGGTGAGTTTGACGTTGTTGCAACCGTCAAAGGCGGTGGCCTGACCGGTCAGGCCGGTGCGGTCAAGCACGGCATCTCGAAAGCGCTGCAACTGTACGATCCGTCGCTGCGCGGCGCTCTGAAAGCCGCTGGCTTCCTGACCCGCGACAGCCGCGTTGTGGAACGTAAGAAATACGGTAAGCGCAAAGCGCGTCGTTCGTTCCAGTTCTCGAAGCGTTAATCGCTGCGGAATACGACATTCGAAGGGCTCGCATTTGCGAGCCCTTTTTCTTTGCGATTACTCTTCGTAGACCAGTTTCCACGCCCCGTTTTCGACCACGTTCACAAAGACCGTGTCCGCGCCCTGATGGTCATCCGGGCCGTAGGTGATGTGGTTACCGACCAGTTCGTCGGTGTAGTCCAGCGACTCCATTGCCGCGATAAAGCTTTCATGGGTCAGGTCCGGACCGGCGGCCTCTAGCGCCTTGACCATCATTTCCGCAGCGGAATAGCCCAGCATCGCAAAGCCAACCGGATCTTCACCCGTTGCGGCCTTGTATTCCTCGATAAACGCAGCCGGCGCAGGTTCGTCGGCGCGTGCCCAAAGATCCTTCCACGACGCCGCCGCGTAGAAACCGTCGGTCACACCGCCCGGCACCTGCGCGACAACGGTCAGGAAGCTGGCCGAGGTGCCCAGGAATTTCATGTCGGTCAGGCCCATTTTCTTGGCAGTCCCAACGACCGTGATCGCCTGCCGTACGCCAAGCGCCATGGTGACGATGTCGCAGCCTTCTTCCTTGAGTTTGCTTAGCGAGCCGACAAAGTCCGTCTCATCCGGCTTGTGGGTGGTTTCTGCGACAAAGGAAATCCCGGCTTCTTCAGCTCCGGCTTTGCTGCCTTCCAGAATTTCCTCTCCAAAATCGGTGGGAAGATACATGGTGCAGACAGATTGTGATCCAAACTCACCGTTGAGGTATTTCACGCCAACCCGGGCCTGATCATAATAGGTCGAGAAGGATGTGAACTTATTGTCCATCGGTTCCTGCAGCATCTGCCGCGCGGCGGTAAGAGGGGCAACGTTGGGAATACCTTTGGGGTCCAGCAACTTGAACCCGGCCAGGTTCATCGGTGTGCCCAGCGATTGCAGCATGGCAAACACCTTGTCGCGGTTCAGCAGCTTGTTATAGCCCTGCATCGCGCGCGGCATCTGATAGCCATTGTCCTCGACCACATAGCGGATCGTGCGACCATGCACGCCACCTGCGGCATTCACTCGATCAAAGACCACATTCGCGCCTTTGGTGGCCGGAACACCCACGGCGGCGAAAATACCGCTCAGATCATTGACCGAGCCGATCACGATCTCATCGTCGGTGACCCCTTGCGTTTGCGCCCAACCCATCGTTGCCGCTGCAGTCAGCGCCGCAGCAACAGTCAGCCGGTTCCTCAGCTTGCTCATCTTTCTCCTCCCGTTTTATCCCTTGGTTAACTGTACATATCTTCAATCAAATGTGCGTGTTTCTTTTCTACCAGCCCTCGTTTCAACTTCATCGTGGCAGTCAGTTCATCGTCTTCTGCCGTCAACAATACATCGATCAGGCGGAAATCCTTGATCTGCTCTACCCGCGCGAAATCGGAATTGACTGAGGCGACTTCGGCACCGATCAGGTCCTTGATTTCGGTTGCCGCGCAAAGTGATGAGAAGTTCGAGAAGGGGATTTTGCGGTCCTGCGCAAATTTCTCGACGTTTTCCTGATCGATCATGATTAGCGCGGTCAGGTATTTGCGCTGATCACCCACGATCACCGCGTCCGAGATATAGTGGCTGAACTTCAATCGGCTTTCGATTTCAGCCGGGGTGATATTCTTGCCGCCCGCCGTGATGATAATGTCCTTCATCCGACCGGTGATCGAAAGAAACCCGTCCTCGTCAATTTTCCCGACATCGCCGGTGCGCAGCCAACCGTCGGTGGTAAAGCTTTCAGCGGTTTTGGCGTTGTTGCGCCAGTAGCCCTGAAAGACATTCAGGCCCTTTACCTGAATTTCCCCGTCGTCCGAGATACGCATGGCACACCCCTCGACCGCGCGGCCAATGGTGCCGACGCGGTTGTCTTCGATCGTGTTCAGGGATGCCAGACCCGAGGTCTCGGTCATGCCAAACCCTTCGATCAACGGGACACCAATGGCCCAGTACCATTTCAGCAGATCAGGTGAGATCGGCGCCGCCCCGGACCCGCCGCGGCGCATTTTGTCCATGCCCAGCATCCGCCGCAGATTGCGCAGCACCAGATGATCCCAGACCCAGAACCGCGCGGCAATACTGGTTGGGACAGGCTGGCCTGTCGTCAGGTACTCGGCCCTTGCCAACCCGGCCTTTACCGCCAGACCAAAGGCCAACCGGCCCAGCGGCGTGGCATCCTGCGACATGATCTGGACCTGCGCATAGATCTTCTCCCACACACGGGGAACAGCGGTGAATGTGGTGGGCGAGACCTCTTGCAGGTTGGCGAACACCGTTTCCGGGCTTTCGGCGAAATTGACGGTGCAGCGGGCGGCCAAGGGGAAAAAGACGGAAACATCCCGTTCGAGAATATGGCACAGGGGCAGGAAGCAGAGCTGCTCGTCGCTGGCCAGGGTCGGCAGCGCCCTTGCACCGCATTCGATACCGGCCAGAATGTTCTCGTGACTCAGCATCGCGCCTTTTGGTTGGCCAGTGGTGCCCGAGGTGTAGACCAGCAAGGCGGTGTCCTGCGGTTTGGCAAGGGCAATTTCGGCCTCGAACCGGCTCGGATCTTCGGCTTCGGCCTGTTTGCCAAGCGCATAGAGGTCTTCGATCATCATACAGCGGGGATGATCCAGATCGTGCAGACCTTCGTCTTCCAGAATGATGACCTTCAGCAGCCCCGGAACCTCGTCTTCGACCTCAAGAAACTTGTCCAGTTGTTCTTCATTCTCGACAACCAGAAACCGGCTATCGCTGTCATTGATCAGGTATTGCACCTGTTTGGCCGCGTCAGTGGTGTAGATTCCGGAAGAAATACCCCCAACGCCTTGGATGCCCATATCGAACCAGGCCCATTCCTTACGGTCCTCGGACAGGATCGAGACCACTTCGCCGCGCTCAAGCCCAAGTTTGCGCAGCGCCAGACCGATCCATTTCGCGTGTTGCCAATAGTCGGTCCACGAATAGGACTTCCAGATGCCCAGATCCTTTTCCCGATGGGCCGAGCGATCACCCAGTTCCGCGCAGCGGCTTTGGAAAAGGTCCGAGATCGTGATGCAGCCATCCACGCGCACGGGGCGCTGACCGGGCGTTGCGTTCAACTGCACGCCGTTGATCGTGATCTGAGGGGGCAGGGGGGTGCTGTCCATCCGTGTCACCTCCACGTCTTTTTCCGCTTCCAGCGGCGGTTTTCCCGCGCGCCTTCTTCCTGCACGCCCAGATAGAAATTCTGGATGTCCTCGGATTGCAGCAATGTGTCGGCAGCCCCATCCATGACGATGCGTCCGACCTCCATCACATAACCATGATGCGCCAGTTCCAGCGCCGCGTGGGCATTCTGTTCAACCAGCATCATCGTCATGTTCTGTTCGTCATTCAACCGTTTGAGGATGCCGAAGATCTCCTGAACAAGCAGCGGCGACAGACCCAGCGAGGGTTCGTCCAGCAGCATGATCTTTGGACTGGCCATCAGGCCCCGGCCAATCGCCAGCATTTGCTGCTGACCGCCTGACAGGGTTCCGGCCTCTTGTGCGCGACGCTCTTTCAGAACCGGGAAATAGCTGAACACCATCTCGCGATCCTGTTCGATCTGGGCTTTGTCCTTGGCCGTGTAGGCCCCGAGGCTGAGGTTTTCGTTCACGGTCAGCAGGGGAAATACCTCGCGGCCCTCGGGGACATGAACGATGCCTTGTTGCACAACCTTATGCGGCTCGGACCCCTGAATATCCCGCCCGTCGAAGGTGATCTTGCCTTTTTCGGGGTCCATGACGCCCGAGACGGTTTTCATCAGCGTGGTCTTACCCGCCCCATTGGCCCCAAGGATCGAGACGATCTGACCCGGATGCACATCCAGCGAGACACCGCGAATGGCCATGATCGGGCCATAGAAGCTTTCGATATTGCGGATTTTCAGGATCGGCTCGCTCATGAGGCTTTCCCCAGATAGGCCTCGACCACGGCCGGGTGGGATTGCACCTCGGCGGGTGTTCCGAGCGCCAGTTTGGCCCCATCCGCCATCGCCAGAACCCGGTCAGAGACGCCCGAGACCAGCCCCATGTCATGTTCGACCATCAAAACGGTGATCCCCATCTGCCGCCGGATGTCATCGATCCACCAGCGCATATCCGTGGTTTCCTCGACCGACAGGCCTGAGGCCGGTTCGTCCAGCAGCAACAGCTTTGGATCGGTGGCCAGCGCGCGCGCCACCTCGACCACTTTGCGCACACCGTAGGGCAAGCCCGAGATCATCTTGTCGCGATAGGCTTGCAGGTCGAGGAAGTCGATGATCTGTTCGACCTTCTCGCGGTTTTCCAATTCCTGCCTGCGGGCCGAGGGCAGGAACAGAACCTCGGACAGCAGGTTGGTTTTGCGGTGCCGGTGCCGACCGACCAGCAGGTTTTGCAGCACGGTGGCATGTTCGAACAACTCGATATTCTGAAAGGTCCGCGCCACGCCAAAGGCGGCCACGCCCGAAGGTTTCACCCGCAACAGATCATGCCCGTCAAAGCGGATCGAGCCCGCGACCGGGTCATAGAAGCGTGAGATCAGATTGAACACAGTGGACTTGCCCGCGCCGTTGGGGCCGACGATGGCAAACACCTCGCCTTCCTCGACCTCAAACGACAGATTGTCGACCGCGGTGACGCCGCCGAATTTCAGGGTGACGTTTTCAAACTCCAGCAGACTCATCTCAGACGCTCCGTCTTGAGATAGGATTTCTGCCGTTTGAACATGTCTTTGCGGTAGAAGGGGAACAGCTCGAACCAGGTGCGGATTTTCAGCCAGCGGCCATACATGCCCAAGGGTTCGAACAGGATGAAGGCGATCAGGATCATGCCGAAGATGCCGAATTCCAGCCCTGGAATGGCGACTGTATTGCCGCCGAACAGGGCACCAACGTACTCCTTCGAGATCGACAGGAATTGCGGCAGGAAGCCGATCACGACAGCCCCCAGAAATGCGCCGTGGATCGAGCCCAGTCCGCCTATCACAATCATCATCAGCAGCTGGATCGAGATCAGAACTGAAAAAGTTTCATTGTTGAACGCTCCGGAAAACATGCCCATCAGCGCACCTGCCCATCCGGTCACGGCACAGGACAGCGCGAACGAGATCATCTTGGTTCGGGCAATATCGACCCCCATGGCTTGCGCAGAAACTTCGGAATCCCGCACGGCGATGAAGCTGCGCCCCAAAGGTGCGCGCAGCAGGTTGATATAGCCCAGCGTGACCAGAACAGCGACGCTCAGCACCAGCCAGAAGAATGGGGCGGGGGTGCCCCAGCGACCAACGCTGAGGCCAAAGATGTCGACGCCGCCGATGAACTTGCCCGCCACGCCACCCGTCAGAGGCTCGGCCAGAACGATCACGTCATCCATCAGGATGGACAATGCCATGGTAAAGATCGCCAGATAGATCCCGTGCAGGCGCAGGGCAGGGATGGCGACGGTGACTCCGGCTATTCCGGTCAGGACGCCGGCCAGCGGGAAAGCGATCAGGAAGGGTACGCCAGCCTCGATCAGGATCACATTGGCATAACAGCCAAAGGCCAGAAATGCAGCGTGGCCAAGGCTGACCTGCCCCGTATGACCGGTCAGGATCATCAGCCCCAGACCGGCGATGGCCCAGATCAGGACATTGGTCAGCTCACCCAGATAAAAGTCATCCAGCCACCATGGGGCTGCCGCGACGACGACCAGCAGGAGTAGATACAGAACCAGTTGGTAGCGGTCTTTCCAGGGCCGGATGTCTTGCATGTAGTTGGTTTTGAAAACGATACGCATGGGTCAGACCTTCTTGACCCGAACTTGGCTGAACAGGCCGTTGGGGCGAAAGATCAGCACGGCCAGCAGCAACGCATAAGGGGCGATCTGGCTGTAGCCTGCGGCGATATAACGGCTGGCAAACGGCTCGATCACGCCGACGATCAGACCACCCGCCAACGCGCCGGGCAGGCTGCCGAAGCCGCCGATCACGGCGGCAGCAAAAGCCTTGATCCCCAGCAAGCCCGTCGTTGGGTCGACCGAGCCCTTCGCGGCGAAGAGAATACCGGCGATCCCGGCCACAACTCCGGCCAGCGCCCAGATGAACCCCTGCACGCGCTTGACCGGAATGCCCATGTAATAGGCCGCCAACTGGTTCTGCGAAGCGCCTTGCATCGCCAGCCCCAGCTTGGTTCTGCTGAAGAACACATAAAGACCCCAGGTCAGCAGGATGGTGACGACGATGACAGCAACGTCCTCCATCCCCAGAACAAGCCCGCCAAAGCGGACCTCTTTTCCGGCCAGTGGGTTTTGCAGTGTCTGCGGCTCGTGCCCCCAGATCAGCCCGGCGACAAAGCGGATCACAAAACCCAGAGCGATGGTCAGGATGACGACGGCGGTCTGGCTTTGACCAAACATGCGACGGATAATGAGGCGATCCAGCAGATACCCCAGCGCCCCCATGATCCCCAGAGAAATCGGCAATGCCATCCAGAAAGGCAGGCCCATATATTCGGTGTTTGTCAGGCCGATCGTGACAAAGGCCCCCAGCATCATGAAATCGCCCTGTGCGAAATTCACCGCTTCGGTCGCCTTGTAGATCAGAACAAAACCAAGCGCGATCAGGCCGTACACACACCCGTTCGCCAGCCCGCTGATCAGCAGCTGCGCGTTATCCAAGCTCACCCTCCCCATGCCGGTTATCCGGTTCATGTCCAACCCGCACAGCAAAGGTGCGGCGTTCGTTCTACTATGGCGTGATAATCACCTTCCCGTCACTCTTTTTTAGCGCATCGGCAAGATTTGGGATCAGATTCCTGAGTGTAAGCCGTTCTGACACATCGGTTTTCCATCGCCCGTCGGCAAACCGGGCCTGAACTTCGGTCACGACGCGCATCTGGTCTGCGGGCGGCGTGGACATCATCCATTGCGTCAGCCAGAAGCCTTCGATCCGCTTGCCCATAAAGATCAACTGACCGGTTTGCGTCAGCGTCGGGGCCTCGTGGCCCAGCTTGCCATAGCACACCCACTGCGCCTTGTTTGGCATGGCACAGAACACCTGTTCCGAGAGTTGATCCATCACCGCATCCAGAAACATGCGAGGTTTCAGTGTGCGGCTCAGCTCGGCGAATTTCTGGCCCACATCAGGGTCCGAGGTGACCAGCACCTCGGACGCGCCAAGGTCTTTGAGCATATCGACAGTCTCGGCCCGCCGGACCAGAGCGATGGGTTTCAGACCCAGATCGCGCCCCAAGCTGCACATCAGCTTGCCCAGTTGGCTGGTCGCGGCCGAGATGACAAAGGCGTCGCCTGCCTCTTTCGCCATGTCGACCATTGCCATCGCGGTCAGCGGGTTGACGATCTGAGCCGCACCGTCATCGTCCGAGATGTCCGGGCGCAGCGGGATGCACATCTGCATCTGGGTCACCACATACTCGGCCCACGCGCCCGAACCTGCCGCCACAAAGGCCACGCGCTGATCCTGTAACGACTCGGCCCCTTTGCCGGTGGCCACCACATCGCCGCACCCCTCAAAACCCGCCGCAGCCCCCTTGACCCGAGGTTGTCCGTACTCGCCCTTGATGAAATGCAGATCCGATGGATTGACCGAGGCTGCACGCAGCTTGATCAGAACCTGACCGGGGCCGGGCTGGGGAACGGGCAGTTCCGCTTCGGCCAACCAGTCACCGGCATTCTCGATCACCGGGCCAGTCATGGTGCCGGAATACCCCTCATGCCTGAGGATGGTTGCGAACATGGAAGAGGGGATATCGGTCACGGTTACGTCCTCAAAATTGTCGCCGTTGTATCGCTTGAATCCGAAGGACCCTGCGAAATGGCGATGGTTTGGGTGTAACGTGAGCCAAGCAAATGGGGGCTGCTGCGTCAATCGCGCGGATACCTGACCCAACGGAAGGGACGGTAACGTCCGAAAAAGGGGGCAGCCCTGAAAGCTGACCCCCGTTTTTTTATTGTTGCGTCAACAGATTGCGCAGGTCCTGGATCTTTTGCAAAATCGTCTCGGGCGAGGCTTTGATCTCATCAAAGATCTGGATCGCCTGGGTTTTCAGCTCTTCCGACAGCGCGCTGTCCTGAACCGAGGCAACCATGGCGTCATAGTCGAACTGTTGCGCGGTCAGCATTCCGTCCTGCAGCCACGAGTTAAAGAGTTCCTGACCCTGACCTGCCAGCGCCGCAACCTGATCGCCGGCCTGCTCGGCCGCATCCGCGGCTTGATCCGCGACCGAAGACGCGGCCTCGGCTGCCTGATCCGCAGCAGCATCCAACGCTTCCGAGGCGGTATCCTGCGCGGATTCAACCGCGTCAGTCACAGCCTCTTGCGCGTCGGCCACCGCGTCGCTTGCCGCGTCTTGTGCCTCTGTCGCCGCATCGTTCACAGCTTCGGCTGCATCTTGTGCGGCGTCCTGCAGTTGCTCGGCCGGGGTGGGCTCGGGTTGGTTCAGATAAAAATAGCCGCCAGCGCCGATTGCAGCGATGACAATGGCCAGAATAAGAGTACGCGACATGTGAATCTCCTTTGGAATTTGTGTCGCCGGGATGCGGCAAAACTAACTGTTCTCAAAGGGGAATTCCGCGAGTTTTTCTGCATCTGCGAGATATGCGCCATGCTACGCTGATCCAGCCGGTCCGGCACGGCAATAACACGCCAACCCGCACGAAGATCTTGGATTTCTGGCCGCACACCTCTTGAAAGTTGCTTGCCCAATGATGTCGGAATTTCTGGCTACTCTGATTGAGTGGCGGAGAGACAGGGATTCGAACCCTGGGTGGGCTTGCACCCACAACGGTTTTCGAGACCGCCCCGTTCGACCACTCCGGCACCTCTCCGCGGGGGTCTGTGAGGGGGGGATTTAGTGAGGAACGGGCAGGGGTGCAAGCAGAAAATTCCTCAAATTCAGAAAGCCGTGATTTTCCATTGCCTGCCGGATCAAAACACCTAGGCTGATGGGTATGACACATCATGCCCAACGCCTTGCTCTTTTGTTTTTGGCCCCGCTTATCGCACTGTTGCTTTTGCCTTCACTTGTGGCCGCAGCCAATCGAGACCGGATCGAGGCTTTTCTGACCACCACGGGGTTTGACGTTGCCCTGGAAAGCATCGCACTTGCGTCCGGGTCGGCACCGCAAATGCTGGGAATTGACCCGGACGGATTCGGCTCGGACTGGACGCGCCTGACGGAAGAGGTGTTCGACACCGAGGGCATGCATGAAACGGCTGTGTCGATCCTGGAGCAGACCCTGAATGACGAAGCACTGAACCATGCGGTTGACTTTTATGCCTCGGATCTGGGTCAGCGCTTGGTCGTGGCCGAAAATGCCTCGCACCTGAAAGAGGATGAGGACGGCAAGCAACTGGAGGGGCAGCAGATCTTTGCCGCGCTGGTCGAGGCGGGGTCGCCACGGGTTGAAAGCTACAAGCGCATGAACGCGGCGATTGACTCGTCGGGGACTGCATTGCGGGCCTTGCAAGAGATTCAGGTGCGGTTTCTGCTGGCGGCAAGCGCTTCGGGCGTTATCGAATTGCAGCTAAGCGCGGATGAGTTGCGGGAAATGCTGAAACGCAATGAGGCCGGGATGCGCCAATCGCTGCAATTGTCCGGACTGGCGGGGGCTGCGTATACCTATCAGGGCTTCTCGGACGCCGAAGTGGATGACTATGTCGAGGCGCTGGAACACCCGCTGATGCAGGAAGTCTACGAATTGCTGAACGCGATCCAATACGAGATCATGGCCATGCGGTTCGAAGTTCTGGCAGCCCGAATGGCCGAATTGCACCCCGCGCAAGACATATGATGCGTCTGCTGACACTTATTACCGCGCTGCTTTTCTGGGTTGCGCCCGCCTTTGCCAGTGAAAAGGTCGAACGGCTGGCCCTGGCCATGCATTTAATGCAGGCGATGGACATTATTGTCGACGAAGGCGACACCCAGCGGCAGGAACTGGACATGACCCTATTGGACAATTCCGGTGGCGAGTTCTTTGAGGCGCAGGTCGAGGACATCTTTGACCCTGTCTGGATGCGCAACCGGATGACCGACGCTTTCGAGGTCGGACTGACCGATACTCAACTGGATCAGGCAATCGTGTTTTTCGAAAGTGACCTGGGACAGACCATTATCACGCTGGAAAACTCGGCCCGGCGGGCATTTCTGGATGAAACCATCGAGGATATGGCGCGGGAGGCTTATGAAAACGCCTCGAAGGACGACGTGCATTATGAACTGGTGGACGAGTTTATACAGGTAAACGATCTGATTGACCTGAACGTTCAGGGCGCGCTGAGTGCCGATTACAATTTCTTCAAGGGGTTGGAATACGGCCCCAGCTCTGACGATGCCGAATTGCTGGCGCAGCTTTTGGCCGAACAGGATGCGGTTACCGCAGATACGACCTCATGGGTCTATTCCTTTCTGCTGATGGCCTATGCCCCGCTGGACGAGACGCAGATGCGCGAATACATTGCCTTTTCCCGAACCGAGACGGGTAAGGCCCTGAACGACGCCTTGTTTGACGGGTTCGACCGGATGTTCGACGGAATTTCCTTCCGCTTGGGCGAGGCCGTTGCACAGGTTCTGAACGCCCCGGATCTTTAGGCCCGGTTGGGTGTTGACTTTGCCGCGCAATCTATGGATAAGCGCGCATCCCGGCCGGTTTTCCGCGCCGGGTCTCGTTATTATTTGACCCATCGGGATTGTCCCGGGGTCGTCACACAGCCCGAAAAGGGCGCGCTGTTCGAGGTGGCGAAAGCCGGCAACACCCATACGGGGACCACAGAACGCGGGTATGAAAAGGAAAGACGCATGTTTGCGGTCCTCAAGACTGGCGGCAAGCAGTACAAGGTTCAGGCGGGTGATATCCTCCGCGTTGAAAAACTGGCTGCCGACGCAGGTGAAAAAGTTCAATTCAACGACGTTCTGATGCTGGGCGGTGACGCACCGGTCGTTGGCGCGCCGTTCGTCGAAGGCGCAGGCGTTCAGGCCGAAGTGATCGAACAGGTCAAAGGTGACAAGGTCATCAAGTTCGTCAAACGCCGTCGTAAGCACAGCTCGAAGCGTACCGTTGGCCACCGTCAGAAACTGACTCTGGTCAAAATCACCGACATCCTGTCGTCGGGCGCTGACAAGTCTGGTATCAAAGCTGCAACCGGTTCGGCACCGGCAGGTGAGGCGGCTCCGGCTGCAAAGCCCGCCAAAAAAGCTGCTGCAAAAGCAGAAGCTCCGGCTGCCGCTGCTTCTGACGATCTGACCGCGCTGAACGGTGTCGGCCCTGCCGCTGCCAAAAAGCTGGCCGAAGCCGGTATCGAGAGCTTTGCCGCTCTGGCCGCCTTGTCGGACGAGCAGATTGCTGCTATCGACACCATCAAAGTGAAACCCGAATGGGTTGAGCAAGCCAAAGAGCTGGCTCAGGGCTAAGGAGAGAGAGAATGGCACATAAAAAAGCTGGCGGTTCCTCCCGTAACGGTCGCGACTCAGCGGGTCGTCGCCTTGGCGTGAAACTCTATGGTGGCCAGGCAGCCATCGCAGGCAACATCATCGTACGTCAGCGCGGCACCAAGTTCTGGCCGGGCGAAGGCGTAGGCATGGGCAAAGATCACACCATCTTTGCAACCACCGATGGCGCCGTGAAGTTCCACAAGGGACTGAAAAACCGCACCTTCATTTCGGTCCTGCCAGTGGCGGAGGCCGCAGAATAAGCCGAAACCCATAAGGTTAATAAAAAATTCATGGGGGACCGGCAGAAAGTGCCGGTCCCTTTTTCGTTTTAACGCAGTCGTGATTGACCACCCGAATGACAGTCGCCACCACTAGTTTCCTGATCTTTGCCGCCAGCCAGGTCGGCACGCCGGGACCAGCCAATATGGTCCTGCTGGGAACAGGTGCGCGCTATGGTTTTCGGGCGGCGTTGCCTTTTGTGGGCGGCGTTATTCTGGGCAAGCAGTTGATCATCTGGCCTGTTGGGTTCGGGCTGATGCAGGTGGCCGATCAGGCGCCGTTGGTGTTTGAGGTGCTGAAATATGCCTCGGCCGCTTATATTATCTGGCTGGCGTGGAAGATTGCCAATCTGCGGCTGTCGCGCGGAAACGCTGACACGCAAGTGCCGGGTTTTCTGGCCGGGCTGATCGTTCACCCACTGAACCCCAAGGCCTGGGCGATGATCATTGCCGGGTTTACGGGCTTTGTGGCCGCGGGCACATCAAGTTTTGAAGCGACGTTAACAATCGCTCTTTGCCTGTTGTTTTGTCAGGTCTTATTGCACCCGGTCTGGACTTTTGCAGGCGATCGGATCGCCCAGACGGTTGAAGGTCGGCCTGCGGAAAAATATCTGATGTGGACGTTAGCCAGTTTAACCGTTGCGTCCGTACTTTTTGTGTTGTTCGGAGGAGGAACGCACTCATGAAACTTGAGACGATAATCAATCAGCCGGTCATCGAAACCGAGCGGTTCGACCTGCGCCCCCTGCGCCGGTCGGATATGGGTCTCATTGAACATTATGCAGGCGATGAGCGCGTGGCGCGGATGACGACGTCGATTCCGCACCCATTGCCACCGGGCTCGATTGAGGCCTTTGTGACCCGTTCGATGGCCGAAGACCGGGACGAAGACGTCTGGGCGATGGACGCCACCAAGGATGGCGGGCCTGAACTGATCGGCCTGATCTCGTTGCAGCGGCTGGATCGCAACCAGTCCGAGGTCGGCTATTGGGTCGCTCCGGTTTACTGGAACACAGGCATCGCGTCCTTGGCGGTCGAGGCTCTGGTTCTGGCGAATCCGCTGGAAAACTCGACCATGTTCGCCAGCGTGTTTCAGGACAACCCGGCCTCGGCCCGGGTGCTGACCCATTGCGGGTTTGAATATCTGGGGGACGCCGAAAGCTATTCGGTGGCGCGCGACGCAAATGTGCCCACCTGGACCTATAGTAAAAAACTCTGACTTGTGGCCGATGGGGCCTTTGCAGTAGGGGACTGACATGAAATTTCTCGATCTTGCAAAGGTCTACATCCGGTCCGGGGCCGGCGGTAGCGGCTGCGTCAGCTTCCGACGCGAAAAATACATCGAATACGGCGGACCCGATGGCGGTGACGGCGGTAAGGGCGGGTCTGTCTGGGCCGAGGTTGTGGATGGGCTGAACACCCTGATCGACTTCCGCTATCAACAGCATTTCTTCGCCAAGAACGGCCAGCCCGGTCGCGGTCAACAACGCACCGGCAAGGATGGTGACGACATCATCCTGCGCGTTCCTGTCGGAACTGAAATCCTCGACGAGGACGAAGAGACCGTTATCTGCGACCTGACCGAGGTCGGACAGCGCGTCTTGCTGGCCAAGGGCGGAAATGGCGGCTTCGGCAACCTGCACTTCAAATCGGCCACCAACCAGGCCCCGCGCCGCGCAAATCCGGGGCAGGCGGGGATTGACCGCACCATCTGGCTAAGGCTGAAGCTGATCGCGGATGTGGGTCTGCTTGGCATGCCCAACGCGGGCAAATCGACCTTTCTGGCTGCGACATCGAATGCCCGGCCCAAGATCGCCGACTATCCGTTTACCACACTGCATCCCAATCTGGGTGTTGTCGGCGTCGATAACGTCGAATTTGTTGTGGCCGATATCCCCGGCCTGATCGAGGGCGCGCATGAGGGGCGCGGGATCGGCGACCGGTTCCTCGGCCATGTAGAACGCTGCGCGGTTCTGCTGCATCTGGTCGATGGCACCTCGGAAACCGTGGTCGAGGATTATCGGACCATCATCACCGAGCTTGAAGCCTATGGCGGAGAGCTGGCGGACAAGCCGCGCATCACCGTGCTGAACAAGATCGACGCTTTGGACGAGGAAGAGCGCGATCTGATCAAGGCCGAGCTTGAAGAGGCCGTTGGTGGCCCCGTCATGACCATGTCCGGTGTTGCTCGTCTCGGCGTGACCGAGGTGTTGCGGGCTTTGCGCGCGCAGATCGACGAAAACCGCCTTCGCCAAAAGCCCGCTGAGGAGGTTCAGTCTTGGCAACCCTGACCGCAGCACGCCGCTTGGTGGTCAAGATCGGGTCTGCCTTGCTGGTTGACCGGCACACCGGTTTGCTGCGCTCGGACTGGCTGAAATCACTGGCGCAGGACGTGGCGTGGCTCAAGGGGCAGGGCGCGGATGTCATTCTGGTGTCCTCCGGCTCAATCGCATTGGGTCGCGGCGTTCTGGGATTGCCGATGGCAGACTTGCCACTGGAGAAATCGCAAGCGGCAGCGGCAGTGGGTCAAATCAGGCTGGCGCGCGCCTATGAAGAGGCGCTGGCCCCTCATGACATCACCACGGCTCAGGTGTTGGTCACGCTGGAGGACAGTGAGGATCGGCGGCGCTATCTGAACTCGCGCGCCACGCTTGAGACTTTGTTGGGGCTGGGTGTTGTGCCCATCGTCAATGAAAACGACACCGTCGCCACGGACGAGATTCGCTATGGCGACAATGACCGTCTGGCCGCGCAAATCGCGGTGACGGTCGGGGCCGATCAGCTGATCCTTCTGTCCGACGTCGATGGGTTCTATTCCGGCAATCCCAACGAAGACCCCTCGGCCACCCGCTATGACACCATCGACACCATCACGCCCGAGATTGAGGCGATGGCAGGCGATGCCGGGTCCGGCCTGTCCAAAGGCGGGATGAAGACCAAGTTGCTGGCCGCCAAAATGGCGACTGCGGCGGGCTGTGACATGGCGATAACCGAAGGATCGACCCTCAACCCATTGAAATTGCTTGAAAATGGCGCGAACTGCACGTGGTTCACGGCGACGTTGGACCCGCATGCAGCCCGCAAGCGCTGGATCTCAGCCATGAAACCACGTGGGGAGATCAAGGTGGATGCGGGTGCCGCAAAAGCGCTGGCCAATGGCAACAGCCTGCTGCCCGCCGGTATCGTCGAAGTCACCGGAGATTTCGGGCGCGGCGACCCCGTTGCAATCCTCGACCCGCAGGCGCGGCGTCTGGCGCAAGGGATCAGCCGCTATACCGCGCAGGAAGCAGACGCGATCAAGGGGCGCAAATCCTCGGAGATTGAGGCGACACTGGGCTATCCCGGTCGCGCGGCGCTGATCCACAGGGACGATTTGGCGCTGTAACGGCGCAGAAAGGCAGATGATATGAAGGACCTCGACAATATCCCCGCCCTGATGGCCGACCTTGGAAAACGCGCCAAAGAGGCTGCGCGCGAACTGGCCTTTGCCAGCGCCGAGCGGAAACATGCGGTCCTGATCGCGGCTGCTGAGACCGTTTGGGCCAACCGTGCGGACATCATCGCGGCCAACAAGAAAGATCTGGAGTTCGGTCGTGACAAGGGCCTGAGCCCCGCAATGATGGATCGCTTGATGTTGGATGATTCCCGCATTCAGGGCATGGTTGACGGGCTGCGCACTGTCGCGGACCAGACCGACCCTGTGGGTGAGGTGCTCACCGAATGGGACATGCCCTCGGGCCTGAATATCCAGCGGGTACGCACGCCCTTAGGTGTGATCGGCGTGATTTACGAAAGCCGCCCCAATGTGACAGCGGATGCGGGTGCTTTGTGCCTGAAATCAGGGAATGCGGTGATTCTGCGCGGTGGGTCCGAAAGCTTCCACTCCTCAACCGCCATCCACGCGTGTCTGGTCGAAGGGTTGAAGGCCGCGAACCTGCCCGCAGATGCGATTCAACTGGTTCCGACCCGTGATCGCGCCGCAGTTCAGGAATTGCTGACCATGACCGACTATGTCGATGTCATCGTGCCCCGAGGTGGCAAAGGCCTTGTCGGGCTGGTTCAGCGCGAGGCGCGCGTTCCGGTCTTTGCGCATCTGGAAGGCATCGTGCATATCTACATCGACAAAGCCGCTGACCCGCAAAAGACGCTGGACGTGGTGCTGAACGCAAAAACCCGCCGCACCGGTATCTGCGGCGCGGCTGAGTGTCTTCTGGTCCATCAGGACGTCGTAGACACGTTGGGGCGTGACGTGATCGCGGCGCTGATTGCAGCGGGTGTCGAGGTCCATGCCGAGGGCGCTCTGGCCACAGAAGGGACAGTCGCAGCCACCGCCGATGATTGGGGCAAAGAGTTTCTGGACAGCATCATCGCTGCCAAACCCGTTGCCGATATCGACGCGGCGATTGCGCACATCCAACAGTTCGGCTCGAACCACACCGACTGTATCATGACTGAGGACACTGCTGCCGCAGGGCGCTTCTTCGAACGGCTCGACAGTGCGATTTTGATGCACAACGCCTCAACCCAGTTTGCTGATGGTGGTGAATTTGGGATGGGCGCTGAAATCGGGATTGCCACCGGCAAGATGCATGCGCGCGGACCGGTGGGCGCGGCGCAACTGACCAGTTTTCAGTACCTGGTGCGCGGCAACGGCACCACCCGCGCCTAAAACCGAAGGGCGACGCGGGTTGAGTTGGTTTCTACGCTAACCCGCCGCCCCATCGCGGTCGCCGTCTCCGGCAGAAGGGCAAACTGCACCTGCGCGGGCGTGATCTTTTTGGGAAACCGCCCCGTTGTGACGTTCTTCCAAAGATCAGGGTCGACATTTAGCTTGTCCGCCGTCCCGGTCACCTGCCAGCCGGTACCATTGACTGAAATCTCGACCTCGCCACCCAAGGGCATCGCACTTTCGCAACACATCAGCGCCAGAAAGGCCAGCTTGACCTGATTGCGCGGCACCGGCTCGGTCAGGTTCCAGTTCACCCGCACACGTCCGGCGCGTTCGATATCCTTCAGCAATTCAGCGACTTCGGTCTTCCCCAGCGGCTGATCGCTGGCCGACCCGAACGCCACCCGAAAGAACCGGATACGCGCGCCCGCGCTGCCAACACTGCCCGAGATCAACTCCATCTCGGGGCCCTGCACTGCGCCAACCATGTCCAACAGTTCCAATCCGTTGGTGATTGCCCCAATCGGGCTGATCAGATCGTGACAGATCCGCGAGCCGATCAGCTCGGCCAGGTTGACGTCCGTAGCGCCCATGCGTACCTCCTGCTGTATCTGCCACCGGACCGGAGCCCAAATGTCAGACCTCAATGCCATTCTTGCACCGGGCATGTATGTCCGCCACCCGGATTTCCCCGATTGGGGTATCGGACAGGTGCAGTCCAACATCGCAGGCAAGATCACCGTTAACTTTCGCGAGCAGGGGAAAGTGGTAATCGACGGGACACGCATTGCCCTGGTGCCGGTCTTTGATCCGTGAAACTGGTTTAGGAAAGGTTAACGCTGAACACCAGATGTGGCCGTGTTGCCTTTACGTGAAAACCTGCGGTATCAGCCGGGGGCAATTCAAAGGATAGACATGCCGGATACAGGCCCCTCATTTACCATCAAACTCGCCGAATCCGAGGATGACCTGCGCGCCGCGCAACGGCTGCGCTATGATGTGTTCGTGCGCGAACTGGGCGGCGGCGGCGAGATGGTCGATCACGACGCGGGTCTGGAACAGGACAAGTTCGACCCGTATTTCGATCACATGCTGGCCATTGACGACCTGAGTGGCGAAGTTGTGGGCGTTTACAGGCTGTTACCGGGCGAACGTGCTGCGGAAATCGGGCAGTTCTATTCCGAAGACGAGTATGATCTGACCGTCTTAAAGCAAAGCGGACGCAAGCTGTTGGAATTGGGCCGGTCCTGCCTGCATGCAGATTATCGCGGTGGTACTGCGATGTATCACCTGTGGAATGGCTTGGCCGCCTATGTGAACGAACGCGGGATCGAAGTTCTGTTCGGCGTCGCCAGCTTTCACGGCACCGATGTTCAACCCCTCGCGCAATCCCTGTCCATGCTGCACCACAACCATCTGGCCCCCGAGGATCTGCGGGTGCGGGCACAGCCGGACGTGTTTCAATCGATGGATCTGGTCGCGCCCGAAGACCTCGACCGCCGCGCCGCGATGGTGCAGGTGCCCGCGCTGATCAAAGCCTATTTGCGTTTGGGTGGATTTGTGGGCGAGGGGGCGTTTATCGACCATGCGTTCAACACCACGGATGTTTGCCTGATCCTGGATACCGCCCGTATGAACGAGCGGCAAAAACGCATCTATGGTGGGGCATAACCGGCGTGAACGATCCATTGTGGAATAGTGACGAGGCACCTGACCCGATCAATCTGGGTCCGCTGGGCTGGGTTCTTGTCATCTTGCGCGGGGTGCCTCTGGCGCTTTTGGTGTTTGGGGGCCTGATCGTCCTTCTGACCATTCGCCTGTTCGAACTCCCTCTCTTCGGGGTTCGTCGTCCGATTACTCCGTTCATCGCGCAATTTGTGTGCCGCAATGCACTCCGGTTTCTGGGTATCGGTTTTCGAACGTCGGGCGAGTTGATGCAGCAGCGCGGAGCTGTGGTGGCGAACCACACGTCCTGGCTGGACATCTTCGCCCTGAACGCGCGCAAGCGGATTTACTTTGTGTCCAAGGCCGAGGTCGCGAAATGGCCCGGAATCGGCTGGCTGGCCCGTTCGACCGGAACCGTATTTATCGAGCGGAACCCAAAAAAGGCGCGCGAGCAGACCAAAGTGTTCGAGTCTCGCCTGAAGGCCGGACACAAACTGTTGTTCTTCCCCGAAGGGACTTCGACCGATGGATTGCGGGTTTTGCCATTTAAAACAACGCTCTTCGCGGCATTCTTCGCAGATGAACTGCGTGATTTTATGTATGTGCAGCCTGTTTCCGTCGTGTTTCACGCGCCAAAGGAGCAACCGGATCGGTTCTATGGCTGGTGGGGTGATATGGAGTTCGGTCCGCACCTTCTCAAGACACTCGGCGCACTGCGTCAGGGTTCGGTCGAACTGATTTACCACGCGCCCGCCAAGGTCAGCGACTTTGAAAACCGCAAGGCGCTGGCAGCCCATTGCGAAGAGGCCGTGCGGCATGCGCACAGCCTGGCGCGGCTTGAAAAATAAGGGCAAAAGGCCCTTGCACTGCATCAAAACCTGCCGTATACGCGCGCCATTCAAACCCGCAGGCGGGGTTTGGGCTTTTTGAGGGAGACATCCTCATCAAGACCGCCGGTTGGAGCATCCGCTTCTTTCACCCCCGCCCAGGCGTAAACCGGAAAAGGAAAATAGCATGGCTCTTCCCGAGTTCTCCATGCGTCAGCTGCTGGAAGCTGGCGTTCACTTTGGTCACCAGACACAGCGTTGGAACCCCCGCATGGGCCCGTTCATCTATGGTTCGCGCAATGGCATCCACATCATGGACCTGACCCAGACTGTTCCGATGCTGGACCAGGCGCTGCAGGCCGTTCGTGACACCGTTGCAAAAGGTGGCCGCGTTCTGTTCGTTGGTACCAAGCGTCAGGCCGCCGGCCCGATCGCCGAAGCCGCTGAAAAGTCGGCTCAGTACTACATGAACCACCGCTGGCTGGGCGGCACGCTGACCAACTGGAAAACCGTTTCCCAGTCGATCAACCGTCTGAACCAGATCGACGAAGCGATGGAATCAGGCGCCGAAGGCCTGACCAAGAAAGAGCGTCTGGGCATGGAACGTGACCAGGCCAAGCTGCAGGCGTCGCTGGGCGGTATCCGCGAGATGGGCGGCGTTCCTGACCTGCTGTTCGTCATCGACGTCAAAAAAGAAGCACTGGCCATCGCCGAAGCCAACAAGCTGGGTATCCCGGTTGTGGCCGTTGTCGATACCAACTGCTCGCCCGACGGCGTTGACTATATCATCCCCGGCAACGACGACGCAGCGCGCGCCATCGCTCTGTACTGCGATCTGGCAGCCCGTGCCGCGTTGGACGGCATGACCGCTCAGCTGGGTGCCGCAGGCGTTGACCTGGGCGAGTTCGAAGAAGCCCCGGTTGAAGAAGCCGTTGCAGAAGAAGCTGAAGCACCTGCCGAAGCGTAAGCTGCCCGTCACGTAAATGACATATGGGGCAGGGTATGACCTGCCCCAATTCCGTTTGAATTGAGGAGAGCCAAGAGATGGCAATCACAGCAGCAATGGTTAAAGAACTGCGCGACGCAACCGGCGCAGGCATGATGGACGCAAAAAAAGCGCTGACCGAAACCGGCGGCAACATGGACGAAGCCGTTGACTGGCTGCGCACCAAAGGTCTGGCCAAAGCGGCCAAGAAATCGGGCCGTACCGCAGCAGAAGGTCTGGTTGCTGTTCACGTCAACGGTGGCAACGGTGTTGCAGTCGAAGTGAACTCGGAAACCGACTTCGTTGCGAAAAACGCCGAGTTCCAGGAAATGGTTGGCAAGATCGCTTACGCAGCCGAAGGCGTCGACAATGTCGAAGCGCTGCTGGCCGCTGATCTGGGTGGAAAATCCGTTGCCGACACCCTGACCGACAAGATCGCCACCATCGGCGAAAACATGTCGGTACGCCGTATGGCCAAGCTGTCGGGCGACACTGTTGTGTCCTACGTCCACAACGCAGCCACCAACGGCATGGGTAAAATCGGCGTTCTGGTCGCTCTGACCGGTGGCGACGAAGCGATCGGCAAGCAGGTTGCGATGCACATCGCTGCTGTGAACCCGGCAGCTCTGTCCGAGGCCGACATGGACCCGGCAGTTGTCGAGAAAGAAAAGCAGGTTCAGATGGACATCGCCCGCGAATCCGGCAAGCCGGAGCAGGTGATCGAGAAGATGATCGAAGGCCGCATGAAGAAATTCGTCGCGGAATCGACTCTGCTGAACCAGTCGTTCGTTGTGAACCCTGACCTGACCGTTGAAGCAGCGGCCAAAGAAGCGGGCGCAACCATCACCGGCTTCATCCGTCTGGAAGTTGGCGAAGGCATCGTGGTCGAAAAAGAAGACTTCGCAGCCGAAGTCGCCAAGGCGGCCCAAGGCTAAGCGACCATTCAGGGCCTCGTCAGAGGCCCGACACAACAAAAAAAACCGGTTACGCCCAGCGTAACCGGTTTTCTTTTTTTTGGCCAACGTCAGGCCGACGCAAACCAAGAGGAAGAAGGATGGAGGGCCCCGCATGATGGGGATGGTCGAGGCCCCCCAAATTTCCGACCTCGTGACGCGGACAAATAGGCGCCTCAGTGTCAGAGTGACCAGAGAGCTCTGAAATTGCAAAGGTCTGATCGATGTGTTCCCTGGCTAAAGCCACCACTCACGGAACAATATCAATCTGCAACTTTATCGCGTAAACCGGAAGTCATGATTTCCTTACCTAAGGTAAATTGACGCAGTTTAGCGTCAGAAATCAACAACATCAGGCCTCCATGATGAACATTTGGTTGTGTAGCGAGGCCTTGAGGACCGCTTGCGCCGTGGTTTCAACCGAAAGCGACTCGCGCGCGAGCCTCAGGTGCTTTTCCACGGTGGCCGAGGTCAGCCCCATCAACAGCGCAATGTCCTGAGTCGTCTTGCCATCCCCGACCCATTGCAGCGCCTCGCGCTGTCGTTTGGTCAGCGCCCGGTTCGGGGGATTGTAGGGCAGGGTCAGGATCTTGAGATGCGCCATGTTGTTCATCAACAGGATGTCTTCGCCATGCTCTGCCCAGATCTCGTCAACTTCATCTTGACTTGGCCCACCTTTTGCGGACAGCGAAATCGCACCCTTCGACCGCATTGAGACGGAATTGAAGCTAACCGTGTAGCCCGTCACTACGCCCATCGACTTGTTGAACTCAAAGACCTTGCGTTCCTGCGCCGTCATACGACCGCTGGACATCATGTCCTGGATCATCCGCCAACTGGCAGCGCCTTCGTTGTCCAGCGCCCATTTGAGCATCGGGGCATGGAAGTACAGTCCGCCCTTCAGAAAACCGTCCACGTAGTTGTGGCAGTGATTGGTCAGGATCACGAAATCCTCGGGGTCGCCCAGTGAGGTTTCGGTGCGGAACTGCGTATAGCCATAAATCAGCCGGTCAAAGCCATATTCGGCCATCTGCCGGCAATGCGCGTCCCACAACTCTTCCAGGGTTTTGGCGTAGCTTACGAAATGCAGGTATTCTTTCAGAGTCATCCGGCACCTCTTGACCCCAAATGGGCGGCCAGCGCGTCAAGCGCCAGAACATAGCTCTGCGCCCCGAACCCGCAAATCTGCCCCAGTGCTACCTTTGCGATATAAGACGTATGGCGAAAGGTTTCGCGGGCGTGGATGTTGGACAGATGAACTTCGACCATCGGAAGTTCGACAGAGGCGATCGCATCCATCAGCGCGATAGAGGTATGCGTATACGCACCCGCGTTAAGAACCAGACCGTCCTGCGCGCCCCGCGCCGCATGAATCGCGTCGATCAACGCGCCTTCGTGGTTGGATTGGAAATGCGTGACATTCAGGCCGATGGACGCACCATGTTCGACACACAAATCCTCGACCATCTGCAAGGTGGTGCTGCCGTAAACCTCGGGCTGGCGCGTGCCCAGCAAATTAAGGTTCGGACCATTCAAAACCAGAACGTTATTCATGTCTTTACTATCCCCATTACAGGTTCATAGACATGAATAGGCCAGATTGTCTACTGCGCTGTGTCGCATTGCAGCATAAGCGCCCCGGGCTGTGATCTTGTGCCGCTTGTTCAGCGCGAATTTCAGTCTGAACCGGGTGTGACGACCAGCTTTCCCAGAACCGAACGCCCGGCCAGCAGATCCAGCGCCTGTCCGGCTTTGGCCAGCGGGAATCGATCACTGATGCGCGGTTTGATGTGTCCCGCAGCATAGAGGCCAAACAACTCGGCAACATTTTCCGCGTGCCCCTTTGGGTCACGGAATACGGACGCGCCCCAGAATACTCCAACGACCTGACACCCTTTGAGCAAGGGCAGGTTCAACGGGATGTTCGGTATCCCTGCCGGGAAGCCGACAACCAGAAAGCGCCCGTTCCACGCCATACTGCGCAGGGCGGGCTCGGCAAAGGGTCCTCCGACCGCGTCATAGACGACATCCACACCATTTGGCCCGGCCAATGCTTTGATCTGGCCGGAGAAGTCCTTTTGCGCCTGCTTGTCCATGTCTTTCGGGTACACGATGGTCTCATCCGCGCCGACCTGACGACAAAACTCGGCCTTGTCCTGCGACGACACCGCCGCAATCACCCGCGCGCCCATGGCCTTACCCAACTCAATCGCGGCCGAACCGACGCCTCCGGCCGCGCCCAGAACCAAGAGTGTCTCGCCGGATTGCAGATGCGCGCGGTCTTTCAGGGCGTGGTACGAGGTGCCGTAGGTGAAAATGAAACAGGCGGCGTCCTCATACGGCATCTCGTCCGGAATCTTGATCGCCGTCGCAGCCTTGAGTGTCAGGTGCGTCGCAAATCCGCCGTGACCAGTCAGCGCCAGCACCCGATCACCCGGTTCAAATCCGGTGACGCCTTCACCGATGGCCAGAACCTCTCCGGCAATTTCTCCGCCGGGGGCAAAGGGGCGCGGGGGTTTCATCTGATAAAGATCGCGGATGATCAGCGTGTCGGGGAAGTTCACGCCAGCCGCTTTCACTTCGATCAACAGATCGCCTTTGCCGGGGGTTGGATCGGGCAGGGTGGTCAGTTCCAAAGTCTCGGGCCCGCCGGGCGCGACGCTGAGTAATGCTTGCATGTTGACCCTGATGTCTCTGTTATTCTGTCACAGGAAGCTTTGGTGCAGGATCATGTGTTGTCAACGGGCCATCCCCTTGGTTCCCGCAACGGCACCTGCCCACAGATGTCAGTGAGGAGCAGACCATGACCCCCGAGACCCTATTTTCGCTGCAAGGCAAAACCGCGCTGGTGACAGGTGGTGCAACCGGCATCGGGCGCATGGCGGCCGAAGCTTTGGTCAGGGCCGGGGCCCATGTCCTGATCGCCTCGCGCAAAGGCGATGCCTGCGCAGCAGTTGCCGAGGAGCTGAACGCGCTGGATTCACCGGGCAGCGCGGTTGGATTTGCCGGGGATCTGGGAAGCCAGGAAGGGATTGACGCGCTGGTTGCGGACATTAATGCGCGCACTGAACGCCTTGATATTCTTATGAATAACTCCGGCGTAAGCTGGGGCGCGCCAATGGGGCAGTTCCCGTATGACGCTTGGGACAAGGTCATGTCCGTCAACGTCGCTGGCATATTCGACCTGACCCAGAAACTGTTGCCCTTGCTGATGAAGTCCGGCACCGCCGAAGATCCTGCGCGGGTCGTCAATGTCGGCTCGGTCATGGGTGAGGTTCCGATGGGCGATGGGGCCTATAGCTATTCGGCGTCAAAGGCGGCCGTGCTGCACCTGACCAAAATCTTAGCGAAAGAGTTGTCGCCTTACCATGTCACCGTGAACGCCCTGGCCCCGGGGCCGTTTGTGTCGCGCATGACAGCTTTTGCCACAGCGGACGAAGATACCCGCGCAAAGGTCGGCAAATCCGTCCCTCTGGGCCGCGTGGGCCGGGACGAGGATATTGCGGGCTGTATGCTGTTTCTGTGCGGACGCGGTGGCAGTTACGTGACCGGTGCGGTTATCCCGGTGTCAGGTGGCATTAACGTTGTGACTGCCGGTAATATCTTTGAAGCTGCGTTCTAAGTGCGAGGGCCAGTTATGAGCACCGAAACCGATCTGGACCTGGATGCTGTCGACGCCTACCTGTCCCAACATCTGGCGGGGTATGAAGGCCCGCTGGACGCCACGAAATTCGCCATCGGCCAGTCGAACCCGACCTTCCGGTTGCGTACCCCAAAACAGTCGTACGTTTTGCGCCGCAAACCCCCGGGTGTGCTGCTGAAATCCGCCCATGCGGTGGATCGAGAGTTCCGGGTGCAACGCGCCCTTGCAGACAGCCGCGTTCCGGTGCCGCGCATGCTGTTACTGTGCGAGGATGATTCGGTGATCGGATCGGCCTTCTACTTAATGGAACATCTGGAAGGCCGGGTTTTTCTTGAGCCGCAGATGGAGGGTGAAAGCAACGAAACCCGCCGCGCGGTGATCGACGAAATGAACCGGGTTCTTGCCGAGTTGCATATGGTAGACATCGACGCCGCCGGCCTGTCTGATTATGGCCCGACGGGGAACTATTTCGAACGCCAGATCTCACGCTGGACCAAGCAATACCGCGCGTCCGAAACCGCGACCATTGCGGACATGGACAGGTTGATTGATGCGCTAGAGGCGTCACTTCCGCAGGATGATGGGCAGCGGACGCTGGTGCATGGTGATTATCGCATCGACAATTTGATGTTCGCCGCAGACGGTACCGACTGCATCGGTGTTCTGGATTGGGAATTGTCGACCATCGGCCATCCCTATGCAGATCTGGCCGCCGTGATCATGCAGTGGCAAATGCCTCCGGGAAAAGAGGGGCGCGGGCTGGCCGGAATCGACCGGGATGCACTGGGCCTGCCCAGCGATCGGGCCTTTGTCGCGCAATATTGCGAACGGCGCGGACTGCCGGGGATCGACAATTTCGGCTTCTACCTGGCCTTTAACTTCTTTCGGATGGCGGGGATTTTGCAGGGCGTCTACAAACGCGCTCTGGATGGCAACGCGTCCGATCCAAAGCGCGCCCAGGCGTTCGGAGCCTATGTTCCCATCTTCGCGCAACACGGGCTGGCCGCGCTGGAACGACGTTAGGTAGGGTCGTCAAGCATCTAATTTTTCAGAGAAAGTTCAAGATCGAGATTGGCAAGGCTGTTCTTGCCAAAAAACATCTCGGACCCAACGAACATACTGGGAACACCAAAGGCGCCCCGCCTGACGATGTCCTTGGTCTGCTCTTTCAGCAATTGCTTGGTCTCGGGCGCGGCGATGGCCTCGCGGATTTTGCGGACGGGCAGTTCGGCCTCGCGCAGGATCTCTGATAGTACATTCAGCTCATCGACCTTTTGACCATGCACCCAAATCGCATCAAATACTGCGTCTATATATTTGTTTTCCCATGGCTTTCCGGATGCAAAATACGCGCCGCGCATGGCGAATTTGGTGTTCACTGGAAAATGCGGGCTCATGTGAAAGCTTACGCCGCGACGGCGGGCAAAGCGATGCAGGTCATGGGTCAGATAGGATGATTTCTGACGGTTCTCTGAAAAAGCCTCGAACGGGCTTTGGTTATGCGTGGATTTGAAGATAACCGGCAACATCACCGGGACCGGCACGACCGTGGCCTTGTGCCCCTTGGCGATTTTCGGCAGCATTTTATACGCGAGAAACGCATTCGGGCTGCAAAAATCGTAAACGAAATCTATGGTTTGCGCCATGTCGGTACTCCAAAAGAAGGTGTCGGCAGATCTTTAGAACAGGCACGCAACGAATCTGCGACGGGGGCAGTCTTTCATAGAAAGTAATCGCTTATGGCCTGCACATTGCAAGGGACAAACTTCGCGTTGCTGGCATAGGGTGAGATCAGGCAGCTTTCAGACAGGTTCACCATGACATCCTTCGACCAAAACCGCCTGAACCGCATCCGCACCTGGATGGATCGGTATGTCACGCAGCGCAAATACGCGGGCAGCGCGTTTTTGCTGACACATCAAGGCACCGAGGTGTTCTTTCACACCTGCGGCCAGCGCAGTGTCGAAAACGATCTGCCGTTTCAGCGGGACACGCTGACCCGGATTTACTCGATGACCAAACCGATCACGTCGGTCGGGCTGATGATGCTGGCCGAGAAGGGGCTGTTCCACCTGGATGCGCCTCTGTCCGATTTTCTTCCGGAATTCAGTGGGATGCAGGCGCTTGTTCCCGGTGCCGAACGGCTGGATCAAACCGAGGATGCGCCGACGCCAACGCTTCATCAGTTGCTGACGCATACAAGCGGGTTCAGCTATCCGTTCAATCCAGGCCTTTTGCCCGAAGCGATGGATGAACAGGATCTGTTATTTAAGCCTAACCAAGGGATTTTGGCAGATCGTGTCCGTGATCTGGCCGCGTTTCCGCTGGCGTTTCAGCCCGGTACGCGGTGGGAATACTCGGTCAGCACGGATGTGTTGGGCCGCGTGATTGAAATCGTGTCCGGCCTGCCGCTGGATCGGTATTTCGCGCAAGAGATATCCGCACCACTTCAGATGACCGAAACCGGCTTTTCGGTTCCTCAAGGGGCAGGGGACCGGTTTGCCTCGCTCTACTCGCCCTTGTCCGGCGATGCCATGGCGCTGAACTTTGCCAAGCGGGGCACGGAAACTCTGCGCCTTGTGGATGAGGTCGGATCATCGCCCTTTGAACGCACGACCACATTTTCCGGCGGCGGCGGGTTGATCAGCACCATCGACGATTATGCGCGGTTTGTCGAAATGCTGCGCAATCGGGGGGCTTTTAACGGTCACCGTCTGCTGGGGCCGAAGACCGTAGACTTCATGCTTTGCAACCACTTACCGGGCGATATTGCCTCGATGGGTCCCAGCAGTTTTGCCGAACAACCGATGGAGGGGATGGGTTTTGGTCTGGGCGGATCGGTCGTCCTGAATCCGGGCAGGGTGCGTGTGCCGGGATCGGTCGGGGATTTCAGCTGGGGCGGCATGGCCTCGACCTATTTCTGGCTCGACCTGCAAAACGATCTTACAGCCGTGTTTTTTACGCAATTGTCGCCATCCAGTTCCTACCCGTCCCGGGCCGAGTTAAAGGCGCTGGTTCTGGCCGCCATGATTGAATGATCCGATACCGGCTGATACCCAAAGCACAATCACTTCCGGAGACAGGACCATGACCGAAGCCGAACGTATTCTTCTTGACCTTCTGGATATTGAACGGCTTGAGGTTGATCTGTTCCGGGGCACCGGGTCTGGCGGCGAAACCCCGACCCGCATCTTTGGCGGGCAGGTGATCGCCCAGGCCCTGGCCGCAGCCTATCGAACGGTTGAGGATCGGCTTTGCCACTCTTTGCACGCCTATTTCATTCGTCCCGGCGATCCGTCGATCCCTGTTATTTATCAAGTGGATAGAGCGCGGGATGGAGGCTCTTTTACAACTCGTCGGGTTGTTGCGGTTCAGCATGGGCGGCAAATTTTGAACATGTCGGCTTCGTTTCATGTTCAGGATGAAGGATGGGAACATCAGCATGCGATGCCCGCTCTGAACGGGCCAGAAACCTATCCGTCCCGTGCCGAGCTTCGGGGCAAATACCTGGACCGCGTTCCCGAGAGGCTTCGCAAGGAACTGATGCGCGAACGTCCTATCGAGGTGCGAGAGGTTGGGCATCTGGACCCGTTCAATCCGGCGGTGGCAGATGACCGCAACCAGATCTGGTTCCGCATGGGGGCCGCCGCAACCGCTGATGCCCGAACACAGCACCTGTTGCTGGCATATGCCTCGGATATGGGTCTGCTGAGTTCGGGAATGCGCCCGCATGGGCTAAGCTGGTTCACCGGACAGGTGAACGGCGCAAGCCTTGATCATACAATGTGGTTTCATGCGCCGGTGCGTTTCGAGAACTGGCATCTTTACGCGATGGATTCACCGTGGTCAGGGCAGGGACGTTCGTTCAATCGCGGCTCGATCTATTCGCAGGACGGAGTTTTGGTTGCGTCGGTCGCGCAGGAAGGTTTGATGCGCAAGCCACAGTCGAGGGTTTAGTTATCTTCCACAAACTGTTGATTTAACTTCCGCATTCCGATCAGCCAACGATCATAGTCGGCGGATTTGAGGCGGATGTAATCCAGAACCTGAGGGTGTGGCAGAACAAGAAACTGTTCGGCGCGAATGGCCTCGACACAGGCGTTTGCGACGTCTTCGGGTTCCAGCATTCCGTCTATGGCGGCGACCGAAGCCTCGTGCCCGCGCGTCATCTCGGACCGCACGGCCTGAGGGCACAGGACCGATACGCCCAGGCCTTTATGGCCATAGGTCAAGGACAACCATTCGGCAAATCCGACGGCTGCGTGTTTCGTGACCCCATACGGCGCTGCGCCCGGTTGGTTCAAAAGTCCGGCTGCTGAGGCCGTGATCAGCACATAGCCTTTGCCACGTTCGATCATGCGCGGCACCAGATGACGCGCCATCCAGACATGAGACATAACGTTGATGGTCCAGATCCTGTTCCAGTCGTCATCCGGAACATCCGGGCCGCCAAGCGTCAGGATGCCAGCATTTGCACAGAACAGATCTATCGGCGCGATCTCGCTTTCAACATGATCGATCAAAGCTTTGATCTGCGCTTCGCTGGACACATCACAGGGATAGGCATGGCCGCCGATACCAGCGGCAACGGCTTGTGCGGCTGCAAGATCAATGTCCGAACACACGACCGTTGCACCGTCCTGCGCAAACCGCTGAGCCAGACCTTTGCCAATGCCGCCAGCGGCGCCGGTTACAACAACTGTTTTTCCATTTAGATCCATGGGGCGTTTCCGATGTGGTTCAGTTATGTGCGCTAAGCGTAAGGCTTTGCAGTGTTTTCAAACTAAATTATTTTACATAATACTGATTATACGCTTACCAGAACACTGCTCTCACTGCCGCCAAACGCGCGGTTGGCGGCAGATTTGGGATTGGGCGCAAGGCTTAATAAAACGCCTGCAACCCCGTCTGAGCACGCCCCAGTATCAGCGCATGGACATCATGCGTGCCTTCGTAAGTATTCACGGTCTCCAGATTGACCATGTGGCGGATTACGTGGAACTCCAGCGAAATGCCGTTGCCGCCGTGCATGTCACGGGCCATGCGTGCAATGTCCAGCGCCTTGCCGCAGTTGTTGCGTTTCACAATCGACACCATCTCGGGCGCGGCCTCGGCCTGGTCCAACAAACGACCGACACGCAAGCTGGCCTGCAGGCCCAAGGCGATCTCGGTCTGCATATCCGCCAGTTTGCGCTGGAACAATTGCGTCTGAGCAAGCGGCTTGTCGAACTGCTTACGGTCCAGCCCATATTGACGCGCCGCGTGCCAACAGTGTTCCGCAGCCCCCATGACGCCCCAGCTGATGCCATAGCGGGCGCGGTTCAGACAGCCGAACGGACCTTTGAGGCCCTGAACATGCGGCAGCAACGCACCCTCGCCCACTTCAACGCCGTCCAAAACGATTTCACCGGTGATCGACGCGCGCAGGCTTAGTTTGTTTTGAATCTTCGGCGCGCTCAGACCTTTCAACCCTTTGTCCAGAACAAACCCGCGAATTTTGCCGTCATGCGCATCGGACTTGGCCCAGACCACGAATACATCCGCAATCGGAGCGTTGGAGATCCACATTTTGCTGCCGGTCAACCGGTAGCCACCGTCGATTTTCTCGGCCCGCGTTTTCATGCCTGCGGGATCCGAGCCTGCATCAGCTTCGGTCAGGCCAAAACAACCGATCCATTCGCCAGAAGCCAGTTTCGGCAGGTATTTTTGACGCTGTTCTTCGCTGCCGTAGGCATAGATCGGATACATGACCAGCGAGCTTTGCACCGACATCATCGAGCGATATCCGGAATCCACACGCTCAATCTCGCGCGCTACAAGGCCGTAGGACACGTAGTTGCCGCCCAAACCGCCGTATTCCTCCGGGATCGTGGTGCCCAGCAGGCCCATCTCACCCATCTCACAGAAAATCTCAGGATCGGTTTCTTCGTTCTGGTAAGCAGCGGTCACGCGCGGCAGCAGCTTTTCCTGAGCATAGGCCCGGGCGCTGTCGGTGATCATCCGTTCGTCTTCTTGCAGTTGGTCAGACAGGCGAAACGGGTCTTCCCACGAAAATTTACCCAGATCCGGCGCATCTTTTGCACGCAAGGTCGGTTTCGTTTGAGGCGCGTTCATTGTGCTTCTCCGCTTGATCAGATTTGCTGCACCCTAACGTGGGTCTGCCGCAATAAACAGCAAGAGTTTGGCACGTGTCCACAAGCAATTGTCATGGGCAGGAAACCGGTGTCCGAGGTCCCTGCCCTTGATGTGTTATCCCAAAGCGTAACCGGCGCCGCGCACAGTGCGCACAGGGTCTTCACCGCCATGTTGGGTCAATGCCTTGCGCAGCCGACCGATATGAACATCGACGGTCCGCGTATCGACATAGATGTCGCGGCCCCAGACCCGATCCAGCAGTTGCTCGCGGCTCCAGACGCGTCCCGGTTTTTCCATGAAGGTACTCAGCAGCCTGAACTCGGTCGGGCCCAGTTTCAGCGGCTTGCTGTCGCGGCTGACCTTATGCGTCTCGGAATCAAGAACAATGTCGTCGAACTCCAACAGGATGCCCACGGTCGCCGGACGCACGCGCCGCAATTGGGTGCGCACGCGGGCCATCAGTTCGACAACCGAATAAGGTTTGACAACATAGTCGTCTGCGCCCGTTTCAAGGCCGCGCACCTTGTCGACCTCTTCCGAGCGCGCCGACAGCATGATGATCGGGATCGAGCGGGTATCAGGCCGGGTTTTCAACCGCCGACAAACCTCGATCCCGCTGAGATTGGGCATCATCCAGTCCAGAACGATGATGTCGGGGCTGTCTTCATCCACCAGAAGCAATGCTTCGTCACCGCTGGCGGCTTTGGAAACCCGAAACCCTTCGGCCTCGAGGTTATATGCCAGCACTTCACGCTGGGCGAGTTCATCCTCGACAACCAGGACAGTTGGCTGATCTGCGGACATCTTCTGCGTCTCCTAGACGGTTTGCGACGTGGTGTCGGCCTTGGGCCGCGCTTCGGCCGGGCGTTCACCCGTGACCAGATAGACCACCTGCTCGGCAATCGAGGTAACGTGATCGCCCATCCGTTCAATATTCTTGGCGATGAAATGCAGGTGCATACAGGCCGAGATGTTGCGCGGGTCCTCGGCCATATAGGTCAGGAACTCGCGGAACAGGCCGTTATACATCTGGTCGACATCTTCATCGCGGTTAATGACGTCGGTCGCCAGTTCGGCATCGCGCTGGATATAGGCGTCCAGGGCGTCGCGCAGCATCCGTTCGACTTCGCGCGCCATGCGGCGCAGGGCGGCGGCACTGCCGTTGACCTCGCCTGCATCGACCAGAACCGTGGTACGCTTGGCGATGTTCTTGGCATAGTCACCGATTCGTTCGAGGTTGCCGGATACTTTCAGCACTGAAAGAACCAGACGCAGGTCGCTGGCTGTCGGCGCGCGCAGCGCGATCAGGCGGGCGGTTTCCTCATCGATCACCTCTTCCAGCGCGTCGATGGCCTTGTCACCCTGCCGCACTTCCTGCGCCAATTCCACGTCGCGGGATTCAAGCGAGCGGGCGGCGCTCATGATGGCGGCTTCGACCAGGCCGCCCATCTTCATGATATGCGCCTGGATGGCCTCAAGGTCACGATCGAAAGCAGATGCAATATGTTGTTCGCTCATATCGGTCATATCTGAATACCTGTGCTCAGCCGATGCGGCCTGTGATGTAGCTTTCCGTGCGCGGATCTACGGGGTTGGTGAAGATCTGACCGGTTTCTCCGAACTCGACCAGATTGCCCAGATGGAAGAACGCGGTTTTCTGGCTGACGCGCGCGGCCTGCTGCATCGAATGGGTGACGATCACCACCGAATACTGCGCGCGCAGTTCGTCGATCAGTTCCTCGACTTGCGCGGTCGCAATGGGGTCCAGCGCCGAGCATGGCTCGTCCATCAACAGAACTTCCGGCTCAGTCGCTACGGCGCGGGCGATGCACAGGCGCTGCTGCTGACCACCCGACAGGCCGGTGCCCGGGGCATCGAGACGGTCTTTGACCTCATCCCAGATCGCACCGCGGCGCAGGGATTTCTCAACGATCTCATCCAGTTCCGCCCGGTTCTTGGCCAAACCGTGGATGCGCGGACCATAGGCTACGTTATCATAGATCGACTTGGGAAACGGGTTCGGTTTCTGGAACACCATGCCGACCTTGGCGCGCAGCTGCACCGGATCGACGCGTTTGTCATAGATGTCTTCGCCATCCAGTTTGAAACTACCCTTAACGCGCGCCACGTCGATTGTGTCGTTCATCCGGTTCAGGCAGCGCAGAAAGGTGGACTTACCGCAGCCCGACGGGCCGATGAACGCGGTGACGGTTTTGTCTTCGATATCGACATTCACATCTTTGATGGCGTGGGTGTCGCCGTAGTAGACTTGGCAGTCCCGGCACTCCAGCTTGATTTCATTGGTGTCCACTTGTCTCTCCACTCGCGACATGTCGTTCATAGTATAGCCCCTTTTTACCAGCGGCGTTCAAAGCGGCGGCGCAGGATGATTGCAATGATGTTCATGGTCAGCAGGAACATCAGCAGAATGATGATCCCGCCCCAGGCCTTTTCGTAGAAACCCACATCGGCACGGGCGGCCCAGGTGTAGATCTGGGCGGGCATGGCCGAGTTTGCCTCGGTAAACCCGGCAAGGAAGCCGTCGGGGTAGCCACGGGCCACAAAGCCCACCATCCCGATCAGCAGCAGCGGGGCGGTTTCCCCCAAAGCCTGCGCCAAACCGATGATGGTTCCGGTCAGGATGCCGGGTGCAGCCAGCGGCAGAACGTGGTGGAACACCGCCTGCATTTTCGAGGCCCCTACCCCAAGCGCCGCGTCACGGATCGACGGAGGAACCGCCTTCAGCGACGCGCGGGTCGAGATAATGATCGTCGGCAATGTCATCAGCGTCAGCACCAGACCACCGACCAGCGGGGCCGATTGCGGCAGGTGCATGAACTGGATGAACACAGCCAGACCGAGGATACCGAACACAATCGACGGAACAGCGGCGAGGTTCGAGATATTTACCTCGATCAGATCGGTAAACTTGTTCTGCGGCGCGAATTCTTCCAGATAGATCGATGCCGCCACACCAATCGGCAGGGACAGGCCCAGAACGACCAGCATCATGAAGAACGAACCCACGACCGAGGCGCCGATACCAGCACCGCCGGGGTTGTCCACGCCCGAGTCTGCGCCGGTGATGAAGGGCCAGTTGAAGACCTGCTTGATGATCCCGGCCTCTTCCAGCGCATCCACCAGATCCAGGTCGCTTTTCTGAAGGAAGCGGCTGTCCTGAATGCTGTCGCGCGACACTCGGCCCTTGTAGTATCCGTCCACCCGGCTGGACGCTGCCAGATCAAACTCAACCGGTTGGCCCAACTGATCCGGGTTGTCCGCATAGAACGTCCGAATGGTTCCGCCGACTTTACCCAGAAGACGCTCAATCGCGGCCTCGTCGAAATCGACCTCAAGTCCGCTTTCATCCAGCTCTTTGTTCAAGGCCGCGATGAACAGGTCAGAATAGGCCTTGGTCTTGAACAAGGTGCTTTCGGCTTCTTCCTGTTCCTGCTCGGTCAGTGTGAATTCCACGCTGACAACGGTCCGGGTAAAGGCCGGGATCCCTTCGGACAGGATCGAGGCGAACAGGACGAGCAGAAAGAACAGGCCGGTGGCAATGGCCACGATCCCATAGGCGCGAAAGCGTTTTTCGGCATTGGCACGTTTGCGGGTATGTGCGTCTGACGCCGTGAGCGACACAGATTTGCGACGCGGCTCAGAGGTTTGCATGCTTGCGTCGGTCATTCGTACTGCTCCCGGTACTTGCGCACGATGTAAAGGGCAAAGACGTTCAGGCCCAGCGTGACAACGAACAGTGTCATGCCAAGCGCAAAGGCAACCAGCGCTTCGGGCGAGGCAAAATCTGCATCACCGGTCAGCTGGCTTACGATTTTCGCGGTGACGGTTGTCATCGCCTCAAAAGGGTTCAGGCTAAGCCGCGCTGCGGCCCCTGCCCCCAGAACCACGATCATGGTCTCACCAATGGCGCGCGAGGCTGCCAGCAGGATGGCCCCCACGATCCCCGGCAATGCGGCAGGCAGAACCACCTGACGAATGGTCTCGGACTGCGTGGCACCCAATCCATAGGACCCGTCGCGCATCGCTTGTGGCACGGCGTTGATGATGTCGTCTGACAAGGATGAGACAAACGGGATCAGCATGATGCCCATGACCAGACCGGCGGTCATCACAGCCGTACCGGCTTTCATCCAGCCCAAACCTTCATCGCCGAAGACACCCAGAAGCATCGGGCCAACAGTCAGCAGGGCGAAAAGGCCGTAGACGATGGTCGGGATACCGGCCAGAACTTCGAGCAGCGGCTTGGCAATCGAACGAACGGCGGGCGAGGCATATTCGCTGAGGTAAATCGCAGCGAACAGGCCAATCGGCACCGCCACCAGCAAGGCAACGACCGAGATATACAGCGTGCCCCACAGCAGCGGCAGGATGCCAAGATCCGACGCGCCACCCCGACCCGAAAAGCTGGGGGCCCAGGTGGTGCCAAAGAAGAAATCAGAGGCGGGGTATAGTCGGAAGAACTCCCACGTATTGAAGACCAGTGACAGAACGATGCCAACGGTTGTCAGGATGGCGATGGACGCGGCGGCCAGTAGCAAAACGCGGACGCCCTGCTCAACCACATTTCGCGCGCGATAGCTGGCATTGGTTTGCACCAGGCTGACGGCTGCCCCTGCCAGTGCAACAAGGATCACAGCGATCGTCATCACCAGATAGCCGCTTGCATTCATCACGCGATAGCGTTGCGCGGCTTGAAGAACCGGTTGCGTGATGGTCGATGTCACAACCTGCCCGGCGTCTTTCAAAAGTTGCGTGATGTCGGCGACATCCGCGCTTGGGTTTTGGGCGACAGCCTCGTCCAGCTGACCCTGAGTGATGGCGGCATCCAGCCCCGACGCGGTACGGCGCACTTCGGCCATGACCAGCCCGCGCGACGAGCCTTCCTGAATGGCCGAGTCCGGGATCATCCCAGAGATCTGAGAGTTCACGAATAACGGCTGCGCCAGCAGCCACACGATCAACAACCCAAAGGCAGGTATGACCACCTTCAGCGCGACATTGGCACCGTAAAAGGACGGAAGGGAATGCAGTTCCCGACTGTCGCCCCCGGCGCTTTGCAAGGCGCGAGACCGCCCCAACACATAACCGACTGCCGCAATCGCCAAGACAATCAGAAAAAGCCAAATTATCGGCATAACGCCCCCACAGGTCTTGATCGGGAAGAGAAGAAACATGGGGGCGGCACAGAATGCCGCCCCCCGCAAATCATATCGAAGGGGGCTTAGCTGCCCGAACCCATGGTGACTTCGTTGGCAATCGCTTCCTGAGTTTTGGACAGCTCAGGGTCAGCAACCAGACCATAGTTGGCCAGCGGGCTCGACGGGCCAGCAATTTCGTCAGCGGTGAAGAACTGAGCGTATTCTTTCAGGCCGGGGATCACGCCGATATGGGCTTTCTTCACGTAGAAGAACAGCGGACGCGACACAGGGTATTCACCGGTCGAGATGGTCTCGGTCGACGGTGCGATACCGGACATGGTCGCAACTTTCAGCTTGTCGGTGTTGTTCTCGTAGAACGCCAGACCAAAGACGCCGATGCCGTTCGGGTTGGTGTCGATACGGGCCAGGGTTTCGGTGTAGTCGCCGTCGATGTCGACCGACTTGCCATCGGTGCGCACGTCCAGACATGCATCTTCGGCATCATCTTCGCTCATGCCGCCTGCAACCATGGCTTCCATTGCACCGGTTGCTTCACAGCCGATCAGCAGAACTTTTTCTTCGAACACTTCACGGGTGCCGTGCTTGGTGCCCGGAATGAAACCGGCGATTTCAACGTCAGGCAGGTCGCCGTTGAACTCGGCCCAGGTGTTGTAGGGGTTGTCGACGATCTCACCGTCTTTCAGAACCTTCGCGCCTAGGGCATTGAAGATGTCTGCAGGCTCAAACGCTGTGAAGGCAGGGCCAGACTGCTGGCTTGCGAAAACGATGCCGTCATAGCCGATGCGGACTTCCATGATGTCGGTCACGCCGTTTTCGGCACAGGCTTTGATTTCTTTTTCGCGGATGGCGCGCGATGCGTTTGCAACGTCGATGGTGTTTTCGCCAACGCCCTCACAGAAACGCTTCAGGCCCGCCGAAGAACCGCCCGATTCGACAACGGGTGTCGGGAAATCGGTGTTTTCACCAAACAGTTCAGCAACGATCGAGGCATAAGGCAGAACGGTCGACGAACCGGCAACCTGTACGTTGTCACGAGCTGCAGCAGTGGTTGCCGAGACGGCAGCGATTGCCAGCGCAGATGCCGACAGTTTTACAAAGGACATTTCAGTCTCCCTGAAAAGTAGAACTTGATCACCCCCATGATGATCTTGCGGGCACGTTTAAGTGAGGTGCGTAAGCCTTTTGTGACAGGTATGTAACAGCTTTATGACAGTCGTTATGAAAACTGAGTGACGTGACGCAAAGCTGCCATGCGCCGTTTACATACCGGCGGGTTCAACCGCGGACCCAGTCATTACCGTGGTAAAATAACAGTAAAGACCGATCCCTTGCCCAGATCGCTTTCCACGCGTAACCGCCCCCTGTGGCGATTGACGATGTGCTTTACAATCGCCAACCCCAACCCGGTTCCACCCAATTGACGCGAGCGGTGGCTGTCGGCGCGATAGAATCGCTCGGTCAGGCGTGGCAGGTGCACCGCGTCGATGCCCGGGCCTTTGTCCACGATCTGAACCCGGACCGCCGGGCCGCGCATGGCTGTGTCACGCTCGGACGGGACAATGCGCACTTCGACACTGCCGCCGCTGCCGCCATATTTGATGGCGTTCTCGATCAGGTTCGTGAACACTTGCCGCAACTGGTCGCTGTCACCGATCAATGACACCGGGTCCTGCGGCGCGTTCAAATTCAGGACGACACTGGCATCCTCGGCCAAGGGTTTCAGCGAGTTCAGCGTCGACTGCAAAAGCCCCGTCAGTTCCAGCTGTTCCTTGGGGCGCACCCTCTCTTCACTTTCCACACGGTTGAGCGACAGCAGATCGCCAACAAGCCTGTTCATCCGGTTCGCCTCATCCGTCATGATCTGAAGAAACCGATCCCGCGCCGCTGCGTCCTCGCGCGCGGGGCCGCGCAGGGTTTCAATAAAGCCCATCAGCGCCGTAAGGGGCGTGCGCAATTCGTGGCTGACATTTGCGACGAAGTCACGGCGCATCTGGCTGGCCTGTTCCAGATGGGTAATGTCCTGAAAGATGGCCAGAACCGCCCCGCCCGAGACGGCACCGACACCGTTCATATAGCGGCACTGAACTTCGAACGTCGTATCCTGCGCGCCGTCATTGGACAGATGCCGGGTTTTGCTGGGCCCTTTGCTGCGCAGGCTCTGCTCCATCGCGTCAATCACCTGCGGTTGGCGCAAGATGGTCGCGAAATGCCGACCTTGCATATTTTGCCCCAGCAGCGTGCGGGCATCGGTATTTGCGGCGATGATGCGCTCGGTCTGATCTACCATCAGCGCGGGCATCGGAATGGCCGACACTATTTCCGTAAGCAGGTCTTCTGACATCGGCTGATTCCGTACTTGTCCCGATCTGTCAGGACACAGGTCTCATGGTTTCGCGAAATTTGCGCATGTTATGCTGATAGTGCAGCGCGCTGAACGTGATCCGCTGGGCCGAGGTATCATCCAACTGGCGCACAACCTTGCCCGGTGATCCCATGACCAGCGAATTGTCCGGGATTTCCTTGTTCTCGGTAATCAGGGCCCCTGCCCCGATCAGGCAATTCTTCCCGATCTTTGCCCCGTTCAGAACAATTGCGCCCATACCGATCAGAGTGTTTTCACCGATGGTGCAGCCATGCAGCATGACCTTGTGACCAATGGTGCAGTTCGCCCCGATGGTCAGCGGGTAACCCGCATCGATATGCATGACACAGTTTTCCTGAACGTTGCTGCCTGCGCCCACCCGAATCTCTTCATGATCGGCCCGGATTGTGCAGCCGAACCAGACCGAGGCCCCCTGTTCCAACACAACCTTGCCGATCAGATTGGCATCCGGCGCGACCCAGGTGTCTTCATGGATTTCGGGCGCGTGTTCACCCAGGGCGTAAATGGTCATGACAGGGCCTCGAATTCGTTTTGCAAATTGCGGACGTGGTCTTGAAGCTTCGGCTGCTGAATGCGGCGCATCCGTTCGGCGCTGACGATGGTTTTCAGCTTTTCCTCGGTCGCGTCCAGATCATCATTGACCAGAACATAGTCGTAATAGCCCCAATGGCTGATCTCATCCCAGCTTTTCAGCATCCGCTTTGCGATTACGTCTTCGCTGTCCTGACCCCGGCCTTCCAGACGGCGGCGCAGTTCGGGGATCGAGGGCGGCAGGATGAAGATCGACAACGCGTGTTTGCCAAGGTCCGAATTGCGGATCTGAACTTCACCCTGCCAATCGACATCGAACAGCACGTCCTTGCCTGCATCGATCGACTCGCGCACCGGGCCAGCGGGGGAGCCGTAAAAATTGCCGAATACATGCGCATGTTCCAGCATCTGGCCGTTGGCGACCTGCTGTTTGAACTCATCCTCGGTCTGAAAATAATACTCGCGCCCGTGTTCTTCGCCCGGGCGCGGGGCGCGGGTTGTGGCCGAGATCGAGAATTCAAGGCCGGTGTCCCAGGCCATCAGCCGGCGGGCCAAAGTGGATTTGCCCGCGCCGGATGGCGAAGACAGGATGATAAGTAGCCCGCGGCGATCTGCCATTTCAGTTTTTCCTATTTTCATTCAACATTCTGCACCTGCTCGCGCATCTGATCGATCACGGCTTTGAGTTCCAGCCCGACCGACGTCAGCTCCGCGCTTTGTGCCTTGGAGCATAGGGTATTGGTCTCGCGATTGAACTCCTGCATCAGAAAGTCCAGCTTGCGCCCCACGGCCCCGTCCTGCGCCAGCAGATCACGCGCGGCGGCAACATGGGCGGTCAGGCGGTCAATCTCTTCCGTGATGTCGGCCTTGACCGCGATCAGCGCCAGTTCCTGCGCCACCCGATCCGGATCAGCCCCCTGCGCATTTTCCAAGACCCGCGCAAGGTTGTCGCGCAGGGCGTCTGCCATCTTGTCCTTGCGCTGTTCGGCCAGATCGGCAGCCTGCGTTGTCAGGGCTTCAACCTGATCCAGTTGAGCGCGCAGGATCTGGGCCAGCGCCTCCCCCTCGGTCCGGCGCATGTCGATGAAAGCCGCCAACAGGGGCGCAAACTCGGATGTCAGATGCGCAACCAGAGGCGCGGGATCATCGGCTTCGGTGCCTGCGTCCATCATCCCCTTCAGGGCCAGTAAATCGGTCGCCGTGGATGGGGCTAAGGCAATCCCCTTGGCCTGAGCCATCTCTTGCGTCTGCTGCAAGGCGTCCAGCGCCGCAGCCATTGCGGTTGCGTTCAGGGCCAGATCGGGTTGCGATTCATCCCGGCTGAGGCGCATCGACAGGGTCACGTTGCCCCGGCTCAGCGATTTGGACAGGGTGGCGCGCAGCGCAGCCTCAAGCCCGGTCAGCCAGTCCGGCACACGGATGCGCATGTCCAGGCCCTTACCGTTGACGCTACGCAGCTCCCAACTCCAGCTATGCGGGCCAAACTCCCCCGTCCCCGAGGCGAACCCGGTCATGGATCTGATCATGACTGCCCTTTCTGTCCCACACGTCTTTTTCTTGTCTGCCGCACCTAATGCCATTGGCTGGTCCAGAGCAAGAGTTTGCTCAACACGCAATTCATCCGCAGAAGTTAACCATTCGTTAAAGAATTCCTCCAAAATTGTATTAACCCGTGTCAATTTGGCCGTAGCACAGGCTGTCGGGCCGCGAATGCCCCCGATGCACTGCATTTTAGAAAATTGCGATCAATTGACGGTAGGGTGATGGTAATGAAAACCTTTTTCGGGACTGGCTCCGGCTCAGAATTTGGAAAGATCGTCGCAATGGATCGCTTTGACAGTGGACGCTCTCTTTCGCCGATCCGTCAGGCCGAGGCGTATTGGACCGCGTTGCTTTCGGAAGACGGTGTGCCCATGCGGTCGCAGATTGACCCGCGTGGATTGGAAAACGTTCTGCAATACACGTTCATTCTGGAACGCATCGCGCCCGGTCTGGCCCGGTTCCGGCTGGCGGGCACACATCTGAACCAGCTTGCCGGTATGGAAGTGCGCGGTATGCCGTTCACCGCCTTTTTCGAAGCTGATTCCCGGCCCAAGGTCAAAGACACGCTGGAACAGGTGTTTTCGGCCCCCGCAACGGCCGAGATGGGGCTTGTGTCCGGCGGAGGGTTCGGTCGCGCCCGCCTGCAGGCCCGTTTGATCCTGTTGCCGTTGAAAAGCGATCTGGGCGATGTCAGCCGGATCATGGGCGTCATGCTTTGCGATGGCACTATCGGCCCTACTCCGCGCCGCTTCACGATCTCGGACCAGCGTATCAAGCCGGTCTCCGAGTTGCAGACCCCAGCGGCACCTGCGGCCAGAAAATCCGCAGGCTTTGCCGAAGATCAGGCCGGATTCAAACCGGCGGCAAGCCATCTGCGGCTGGTTGTTTCCAGAGACGACTAACGAAAAACGGCGAGCCATTGGCCCGCCGTTTCGCATTCATATCTGCCGTGTTCAGCCTGCGGCGCGTTTCGAGCCGTTCCGGCGCAGGTTGGTCAGTTCTTCTGCCACCAGGAAAGCCAGTTCCAGCGACTGCGACGCATTCAGGCGCGGATCACAGGCGGTATGGTAGCGGTCGGACAGGTCTTCTTCCGTCACGGCCCGCACGCCGCCGGTGCATTCGGTCACATCCAGACCTGTCATCTCGAAATGCACGCCGCCGGGAATGGTGCCTTCGGCCTGATGCACACCGAAGAAGTCGCGCACCTCGCGCAGGACGGAATCGAACGGACGTGTCTTATAGCCTGTGGCCGACTTGATCGTGTTGCCATGCATCGGGTCGCAGACCCAAGTGACCTTGGCCCCTTCTTCCTTCACGGCCTTGACCAGACGCGGCAGATGCTCGCCTGCCTTACCAGCCCCGAAGCGTGCGATCAGGGTCAGGCGACCCTCTTCGTTTTCGGGGTTCAGCTTGGCCATCAGAACCTTGAGGTCTTCGGCAGTTGTTGTCGGGCCACATTTCAAACCGATCGGGTTCTGAACGCCCCGGCAGAATTCCACATGCGCACCGTCAGGCTGACGGGTGCGGTCGCCGATCCAGATCATGTGACCCGAGCCAGCCAGCCAGTTGCCCGAGGTGGAATCCAGACGCGTCAGCGCCTCTTCATATTCCAGCAGCAGACCTTCGTGGCTTGTGTAGAATTCAACGGTCGAGAATTCATGCGTGGTATCCGCCGTGATCCCAGCGGCATCCATGAAGTCGATGGTGTCCTGAATGCGGTCGGCAATCTCGGAGTATTTCTGCACGTCCTGCTCGTCCGTGAACCCAAGGGTCCACGAGTGAACGCGGCTCATATCCGCGAAACCGCCGGTCGAGAAGGCGCGCAACAGGTTCAGCGTCGCCGCCGCCTGCGTGTAGGCCTGAAGCATCTTGGCCGGATTCGGAATCCGCGCCTCAGGGGTGAACGCCAGTTCATTGATGATGTCGCCGCGGTAGCTGGGCAGTTCCACGCCATCCACAACCTCGGTCGGCGCGCTGCGCGGTTTGGCAAACTGGCCCGCCATGCGGCCCACCTTGACCACTGGAACCTTGGCACCATAGGTCAGAACCATCGCCATCTGCAGCATCACCTTGAACGTGTCACGGATCGCATCCGCGCTGAATTGTTCAAAGCTTTCAGCGCAATCCCCGCCCTGCAGCAGGAAGGCCTCGCCGCGACCGGCGGCACCCAGATGTTGCTTTAGACGCCGCGCTTCGCCCGCAAAGACCAGCGGGGGATACTGCGAAAGCTGAGCCTCGACTTTGGCCAGCGCGGCCGCGTCGGTATAGTCTGGCATCTGAACCCGGGGCTTGTTGCGCCAGTTCGATTTTTGCCATTCGGTCATAGCGTTGATCTCCGCTGAAGTGTTCAGGTCGCTTCTATACAAAATGCATTGCAGAGTGACCATATCCCATTTGCGCCTCTTGACGCCGGAAACAAGCTTTGAGCATGGTGTCTGGCAAATCACACGCGACGTGGGTTCAGCCGTCGTGGATTCGGGGAAACAACAGCCATGCAAGAGCAACGCCAAGTTGTCACAGTGGACGGCGGGTCGGATAAGCCTGTCAATTTCGTATTCATTTTGCTGGACAAGTTCTCGCTTTTGTCGTTCGCGTCTGCGCTGGACAGCCTGCGCATTGCCAACCGAATGGCCGGGCGCGAGATCTATAGCTGGTCGTTGGTCGGCGAAGGCGGCGAACTGGTGTCGTGTTCCGCCGGAACAACATTCAAGCTCGATTCGGACCTTGAAGAGCTACATCGCGACGATTTGATCCTGGTGTGCGGCGGGGTGGACGTTCAAGCTTCGACGACCAAGAAGGTTCTGAACTGGCTGCGGCGCGAGGCGCGCAAGGGTCTGAAGATTGGCGGTCTTTGCACCGCCGCCTATACGCTGGCCAAGGCCGGATTACTGGATGACAAGCGGGCGACGATCCACTGGGAAAACGCCGACAGCTTTTCAGAAGAATTCGACGCGGTCGAATTGACCAAATCCGTGTTCATCGTGGACGGCAACCGCATGACAACGGCAGGCGGTACATCCTCGATCGATCTGATGCTGAAGCTTATTGCGGATGATTACGGCGAGGAACTGGCCAACGCGGTGGCGGACCAGATGATCTATTCCTCGATCCGCACCGATCAGGACACCCAGCGCCTGTCCACCCCGACCCGGATCGGGGTGCGGCACCCAAAGCTGAGCCAGGTCATCCTGATGATGGAGAAAAACACGGAAGAGCCGATTTCGCCCTCGATCCTTGCCAAAGATGTCGGCATGTCGACCCGCCAGCTGGAACGCCTGTTCCGCCGGTATCTGAGCCGGTCTCCCAAGCGGTATTACATGGAGCTGCGCCTTCACAAAGCGCGTAACCTGCTGATGCAGACCGATATGAGTGTTATCAACGTGGCCTTGGCCTGCGGCTTTGCCTCACCCAGTCATTTTTCGAAATGCTACCGCGCGCATTACAACACCACGCCTTATCGCGAACGCGGCTCGCAAAGTGGGCGGCTGTCGATCTGATTAGCCGGGTGTGAGCCTGTAAACAGCGCCCTGCCCGACAGAAATGAACCAGATCGATCCGTCCGGTCCTTGAACAATGTCGCGGACGCGTTCGGTTTCCGGGCCTTTGATCTGTTCAACCTCGCGCAGGGGTGAGCCGGACAGGCGTGCGATGTAGTCGAACTTGAGCGAACCTACGAAAATGTCGCCTTTCCATTGCGGGAACATGTCACCGGAATAAACCAGCAGGCCCGATGGCGCGATTGAGGGGTCCCAAAAGAGCGCCGGTTGCTCCAGACCCGGTTTTGACGTCCCCTCTCCGATTTTCTGACCGGAATAATGGGTGCCGTACGAGATCACGGGCCAGCCATAATTCTTACCCGGTTGAACCAGATTGACCTCATCCCCGCCGCGCGCGCCGTGTTCGGACACCCATAATGTTCCGCGCGCATCCAGACCGGCCCCTTGCGGGTTTCTGTGGCCATAGGACCAGATTTCTGGTCGAACACCGGATTGCCCGACAAACGGATTGTCCGCAGGAACCGAACCATCGCGGTTGATCCGAATGACCGACCCCATATGGGTGCTGGTGTCCTGCGCCGAAGGCCGGTCGCCCCGGTCTCCGATGGTAATGAACAGGGTCCCGTCCTGCGCCTCGACCACGCGCGAGCCGAAATGGCGACCGCCAGAGCCGCCCGGTTCGGCCTCGAACACGACCCTGACATTGGTCAGCTTGTCCCCACGCTCGGAAAGGCGCGCAACGGCCATTGCGGTTCCCGCGCCGCCTGATTGCGGTTTGGAGAAGGTCAGAAAAATCTCTCGGCTGCGGTTAAAGTCGCGGGGAATGGTGACATCCAGCAAACCGCCCTGCCCCGAGGCAGCGACTTTTGGCACGCCCGATACATTCCGGGCCGCGCCATCAGACACATGGATCAGCGCGCCATCCCGCTCGGTCACCAGATAGCTGCCGTCGGGCAGAAGACCCAGCGCCCAGGGCGTATCCAGCCCGCCCAACATCTTTGTAGCCCGAACCGGGCCGTCGGCTGTCTGCAATGTCTGGGCATAAGCCACACCGCCGGACCAGATCAGAACGAAAAACGCGAAAAGCCGGATCATATGTGACCTCCATCAGTTGGGGTTCAGTCGTCAGGGCAAGCCGATACGTCAAACAGATAGGTGCGCTTTGTCAAAAAGCAGGACCTCTATAAGACTTTTCTTTTCCCGATAGCTTGCCTAGGGTCGTGCCCAGTTAGACTACGACATCAGGGAGTAACCTTATGAAAAAGCTGCTTACAGCAACTGCAGCAACCGCTCTGCTGGCGGGCACCGCCATGGCCGAGGATGTAAAGCTGGGCATTCTGTTCGGTTTCACCGGCCCCATCGAATCTCTGGCACCGGCCATGGGATCGGGCGCGGAAATGGCGATTGCCGAGGTCAGCGAGTCGGGCAAACTGCTGGACGGCAAGACAGTTGTTGGCACCCGCGCCGATACCGGCTGTATCGACAACGGTCTGGCCACCTCGAACGGTGAGCGCATGATCGCGGATGGCGTTGCCGGCATCATCGGCGGTGACTGCTCGGGCGTGACCGGCGCGATCCTGCAGAACGTGGCGATTCCGAACGGCATGGTCATGATCTCGCCGTCGGCCACGTCGCCCGGCCTGTCGACCATGGAAGACAACGGCCTGTTCTTCCGCACCGCCCCGTCGGACGCGCGCGAAGGTCAGGTGATGGCGGACATTCTGAATGACCGTGGCATTAGCTCGATCGCGCTGACCTACACCAACAACGACTACGGCAAGGGCCTGGCGGATGCGATCCAGTCCTCGTTCGAGGCGTCGGGGGGTGAAGTGACCATCGTGGCCGCGCATGAAGACGGCAAAGCCGATTACTCGGCCGAAGTGGGCGCGCTGGCCTCGGCCGGTGGCGACATTCTGGTTGTCGCGGGCTATCTGGATCAGGGTGGTCTGGGCATCATCCAGTCGGCGCTGGACAGCGGCGCGTTTGACACGTTCGGTCTGCCTGGTGGCATGATCGGTGACTCGCTGCCTGCGAATGTCGGCCCCGACCTGAACGGCTCGTTCGGGCAGATCGCCGGTTCGGGTGGTGAAGGCGCCGAGAAGTACTTTGCCATGGCAGAAGCCGCGGGCTTTGACGGCTCGTCGCCGTATTCGCCTGAATCCTATGACGCCGCCGCGCTGTTCATGCTGGCGATGCAGGCCGCAGGGTCCACCAACCCGGCGGATTACGGTGCCAAGGTGATGGACGTCGCGAACGCGCCGGGTGAGAAGATCTATCCGGGTGAGCTGGTCAAGGGTCTGGAGCTGATCGCTGCGGGTCAGGACATCGATTATGTCGGCGCTTCGGGTGTTGAACTGATCGGCCCCGGCGAAAGCGCGGGCTCGTATCGTGAGATCGAAGTGACCGACGGCGAGAACAAGACCGTCAACTTCCGTTGATCCTGCGCTAAGCGTCATAAAACAAAGCAGCCCGGGCCTTGTGTCCGGGCTGTTTCAATGAAAAAAGGCCGCACCTCGGGTTCGAGGATGGGATAAGAACGCCGAAAACGGCGGCTAGGGGAAAAGATGATCGTCGTCGAGGACGTGCACAAGCATTTCGGCGGGTTTCACGCGGTGGATGGGGCATCGCTGGAAATCCAGAAGGGTTCGATCACCGGGCTGATCGGCCCGAACGGTGCCGGAAAAACCACGCTGTTTAACGTGATTGCGGGTGTTCTGCCACCGACGTCTGGCCGCGTGTTCATGGATGGCGAGAACATTACCGGCCTGCCCCCGCATGATCTGTTCCACAAGGGTTTGCTGCGCACGTTCCAGATCGCGCATGAGTTTTCCTCGATGACCTGTCGCGAGAATCTGATGATGGTGCCGGGCGCGCAGGCCGGGGAATCGCTGTGGAACACCTGGTTCGGACGCAAGCGGATCGCGGATGAAGAACGCGCGCTGAAGGCCAAGGCGGATGAGGTTTTAGAGTTTCTGACCATCGAACATCTGGCCGACCACAAGGCCGGTCAGGTATCGGGCGGGCAGAAGAAACTGCTGGAGCTTGGACGCACCATGATGGTTGACGCCAAGATCGTGTTTCTGGACGAGGTTGGTGCAGGCGTGAACCGCACCCTGCTGATGACTATCGCCGACACAATTCTACGCCTCAATAAGGAACGCGGCTATACCTTTGTGGTCATCGAGCATGACATGGATTTCATCGGCAAGATTTGTGATCCGGTCATCTGCATGGCCGAAGGCAAGGTTTTGGCCGAGGGGACCTTGGATGAGATCAAGGCCAATGAGCATGTGATCGAGGCCTATCTGGGGACCGGGTTGAAAAACAAAGACAAACTGGAGGCAGGCGCGTGAATGGAGTGATCCAGATGTGCGCCTGCGGCGCGCTTGAATTGTTTGATTGGGGGCTCTGCCCCCATGACCCCCGAGATATTTTTAGCCAGATGAAGAAGGATCCTGTGAATGGCTGAGCCGTTTCTGATCGGGGACACCATGACCGGCGGTTATGGCAAGGGGCCGGATATTCTGCATGACTGCACCATCGCCGTGGACAAGGGCGAGATTGCGGTGATCGTTGGCCCGAACGGGGCCGGTAAATCCACGGCGATGAAGGCCGTGTTTGGGATGCTGGACGTGCGCGCTGGTTCTGTTCGGCTGGACGGAGAAGATATTACATCATTGTCCCCGCAAGACCGGGTGAACAAGGGGATGGGCTTTGTGCCGCAAACCCAGAATATTTTTACCTCGATGACGGTGGAAGAGAACCTTGAGATGGGGGCTTTCATTCGTCGAGATGACATCAGCCAAACGATGGAGCAGGTCTATGATCTGTTCCCTATTCTGCGCGACAAACGCAACCAGGCCGCAGGCGAGCTGTCCGGCGGTCAACGCCAGCAAGTTGCCGTGGGTCGCGCGCTGATGACGCAACCGAAAGTGCTGATGCTGGATGAACCGACGGCCGGTGTCTCGCCCATCGTGATGGATGAGTTGTTCGACCGGATTATCGAGGTATCGCGCACCGGGTTGCCGATCCTGATGGTCGAGCAGAACGCTCGTCAGGCGCTGGAAATTGCAGACAAAGGATATGTGCTGGTACAGGGCCGCAATGCCTATTCCGGCACCGGAAAGGAACTGCTGGCAGACCCGGAAGTGCGCAAGAGTTTCCTGGGCGGCTGACGCCGGTATCCTGGGGCGCGGAGGATTGAGTGATTCCGCGCCAAAATAAGGCGGTTTTGCGGCGAAGATGCTCGGCGTAACAGATCGTCTTTCAAAGATGCATTGTAAGCTTATGTTATTACACATCTAATCAGCATCACATCGGTTCGATTTAGCTGCCATTCAATCCAAAGATTGCCCGTTTAAGGATACATTCCGGTCAGAATCTTCTCCTATCGCGTGCGTGCAGATGGTCCAGTTCCACCTGCGCCTGACATCGCGCTGCTCGGATTGGCGTGCGCACAACATCAATGAAGAACGACAGGAAACAACAAAAATGACAAAATGGATGATGGCGACGCTGTTCGCATTGGTGGCGTCGGGTGCCGCAGCAGAGGAGCATGTTTTTTCCTGCGTTTCAAATCTGGACGGAACTGAATTTGTCCTCAACAGCGCGTCGGAAGGCAGCGCGGGCACGATTTCGACCATCGACATCGCTGGCGACACTGTGGCCTTTGACGCCCAGGTGTTGAAAGGTGTTGGCAGTGTTACTTTCCTGTCGATGCAGGAAACGCAGGTTCTGACCTATGTCGTGAACTTTTCCGACATGACCTATGATTTGTCGATCAATGGGGAACACTCGGCAAATGACAAAGGGACGTGCACGGAAGGGCAAGTTTGATCTTGGCACGGTTGAGTAAAATTAACCGTTAAATATCAATGTGATATAATTCTTCATTACACGGAATATTCACCGCGACTCAACTGACGGTGAGAACGGATGTAACACCGTTTCCCGACCGACTTTCTGGCTTAGGTCTATTGATGTGATCCGTGTTTGGATTCGACGCCAAACCTGATCTCATCAGACCTAAGACCAGGCGGTAGGTGGCGTGAATACCAGCGCCCCGTAGACCGCCCAAAAGTTGGAAATGTGACCGATGAAGAAGATGATCGCCTTGACCCTTTCGCTGCTGATCCCCCAGCTGGCCTCGGCCCAGAATGCAGGCCCACTGGACGGCGCGGATTTTGTCGTCAATTGCGTGTCGGACAAAGACGGCAGCTCGGTGACCCTCGCCCGTTCGGGTGGCACCAACAAGGGCTATATCGTGACCGACGCCATCCGGGGCGAAGCGACCATCCTATCGGGCATCGGGTCGTTGACATTTCTACACCTGATGGAGCGAGACGTGATCACCTTTGTGGTTGATTTCGACAACCTGAGCTATGACCTGACAATCAAGGGTCCGCACGCCACCCAGGACCATGGTGCTTGTGATGATCCGATAAGCTGACGGATCGTACAATTTTCTCACTGGAACTGTAATTTACGGCCCAAAAACGGGCGCAAAATATTGTGCCCGGCAGGCAGGGCATGCCATAAGGCTGCACTCGGACAGTGAGAAGAACTGATGGATTTACTGAACGCGCTTGTTGCGCTTGCGAATTTTGTGATCGTTCCTGCGATTGCCTATGGGAGCCAACTTGCGCTGGGGGCGCTGGGCGTCACTCTGATCTACGGCATCCTGCGGTTTTCCAACTTCGCCCATGGCGATACGATGGCCTTTGGCGCGATGATCGCCGTGCTGGTAACCTGGGGCCTGCAGGCTGCCGGTGTCAGCTTTGGGCCGCTGCCGACCGCTCTGCTGGCGCTGCCCTTTGCGATCCTAGGCTGTATTGTTCTGGTTCTGATCACGGATCGGCTGGTCTATCGGTTCTATCGCGAGCAAAAGGCCAAGCCGGTGATCCTTGTCATCGTGTCGATGGGCGTAATGTTCATCATGAACGGGTTGGTTCGCTTTGTTATCGGACCCGACGATCAGAGGTTTTCCGACGGCGCGCGGTTTCTGATTTCCGCGCGGGATTTCAAGTCGATGACCGGGCTGAGTGAGGGTCTGGCGATCCGCACATCCCAAGCGATTACCGTTGTTGTAGCCGTCGTTGCGGTAGCTTTGCTGTTCTGGTTTCTGAACAAGACGCGCACGGGCAAGTCGATGCGGGCCTATTCGGATAACGAAGATCTAGCCCTTCTGTCCGGCATCAACCCTGAACGCGTTGTAATGATCACCTGGATCATCGTGGCGGCGCTGGCGACCACCGCCGGGGTGCTTTACGGGCTGGACAAGAGCTTCAAGCCCTTCGTTTATTTTCAGCTTCTTCTGCCGATCTTTGCCTCGGCCATTGTCGGCGGGCTGGGCAACCCGCTGGGCGCAATTGCCGGCGGGTTCATCATCGCGTTTTCCGAGGTGACGATCACTTATGCCTGGAAAAAGGTCCTGACCTATCTCGCACCAGAGACTCTGGCGCCGTCGGGTTTGGTGCAGTTCCTGTCCACCGATTACAAATTCGCCGTCAGCTTTGTGATCCTGCTGATCGTCTTGCTGTTTAAGCCCACGGGCCTGTTCAAAGGGAAAGCGGTATGAGCGAAGCAACCAAAAACACGCTTCTGTTTGCCGTGGTCGGCGGGCTGATCCTGATGACCGGATTCACGCAAAGCTGGAACGCGGCGATTCTGATCCTGAACATGGGGCTGATCTCGGCCATCATGTCGATTGGGGTGAATCTGCAATGGGGCTTTGCGGGCCTGTTCAACGTTGGCGTCATGGGCTTTGTCGCGCTGGGCGGTCTGGCTGTTGTGTTGGTATCTACGCCGCCGACGCCCGGGGCGTGGTCCTCTGGCGGGTATGGTATTGTGCTTGCTTTGCTATTGGGTGCGGCGACCGTTGTTGCGGCCGTGATGGCGGCGCAGAAACTGCCCGAGGGCAATGTGCGCAACCTGTCCATCCTCGGCATCCTTGTGGCTGGTTTTTTCATCTATCGCGCGGTGTTTGACCCCAGCGTTGCGGGGGTCGAGGCCATCGATCCGGCGATTGCGGGAAATCTAGGTGGGCTGAACCTACCGGTTCTTCTGGCCTGGCCTGCGGGCGGGCTGCTGGCGGCGGGCGCGGCCTGGCTGATTGGCAAAACGGCTTTGGGCCTGCGGTCCGACTATCTGGCCATTGCCACGCTTGGTATCGCCGAGATCATCATTGCGGTCCTCAAGAACGAAGATTGGCTGGCCCGCGGCGTCAAGAACGTCTACGGCCTTCCCCGCCCCGCCCCCGTGGTCGGGTATGAGATCGACCTGCAACAGGATCCCGGTTTTATCGCGCGGGCGGAATGGCTGGGGCTTGACCCGGTGACCGCTTCGACCCTGTCGGTCAAGCTGGGTTATTCACTTCTGTTCCTGATCGTGCTGCTGGTGCTGCTGTGGATGGCGCAAAAGGCGCTGCACAGCCCTTGGGGCCGCATGATGCGCGCGATCCGCGACAACGAAGTGGCCGCCGAGGCGATGGGCAAGGATGTCACCCGCCGTCATTTGCAGGTGTTTGTACTGGGCTCGGCCATTTGCGGGATTGCAGGCGCGATGATGACCACGCTGGACGGGCAGTTGACCCCCAGCGCCTATCAGCCTTTGCGCTTTACCTTCCTTGTCTGGGTCATGGTGATCGTTGGCGGCTCGGGCAACAACTTTGGCGCGGTTCTGGGCGCGTTCCTGATCTGGTTCCTGTGGGTTCAGGTCGAACCGATGGGCCTGTGGATCATGAACCTGATTACATCCGGCCTGCCGGACGGCAGCGCCCTGAAAGCGCACCTGATCGAAAGCGCCGCGCATATGCGCCTGTTTACCATGGGGCTGGTGCTTTTGATTGTTCTCAGATTCAGTCCAAGGGGGCTGATCCCCGAGAAATAGGCTGAAATCTTCTCAAATCACAAAGCCGTGTCGGCGAATACCGGCGCGGCTTCTTGATTCTTAAAGATTTTTTGACTAAACCAACCCACCATTCCCGGCATTGGATACGTCTTCATTTCTGTCGACGCTCACTCACACACCCTCTCGCCGGTCTTATAAGGCCAGTTACCCAGTCTAAAGAGTAGATCTTAGAACCATGAAAAAACCACTCAGCAAAGTTGTCATCCTGTTGCCGCTTGTTGCGGCAGTTGCGGCCTGCGTCCCTTCGCCCGAAGATCTGGAAACCACACCGGTCAAGGTCAACACGCCCGAGGGTGTGGTGACCTGTCAGCTCTATCGCCATGACCGCGTGACCTGGGACCGGGCCATTGATTTCCCGGCGACCAAGATGTCGGTGCGTCAGGCGGATGCCTATTGCCGTCAGGAAGGCCAGCGCCGCCTGAAAGGTTAAGCTAGCGGTTTCGGAACAAACCACCCAGGATGCCGCGCACGATGCGGCGACCGGTGGTGCCTTTCAGTTCCTTGATCACGGCCTCGCTCATCGCGGTGGCAAACGTGTCTTTCTTGCGTGTCACGCGCGAGGAAGACCGCCCCACCCGATTGCCCGAATATCTGCGGGCCGAGGCGAATTCGCGCTCCATCGCCGTCTGCATTTCCACAACCTCTTCGGCTTCGGCGGCTTCGGCTTCCTTGGCGGCGGCTTCGGCGCGGGCCTGAAGGATCTCAAAGGCAGATTTTCGATCGACGGGTGTGTCGTATTTCGCAGCCATTTGTGACGCGGTCATAACCGTCCGGCGTTCAGCGTCGGAAATCGGCCCCAATTGGGAACCCGGCGGGCGGATCAGTGTACGTTCGACAATGCCCGGCACGCCCTTCTTTTGCAGCATTGATGTGACGGCTTCACCCACGCCGACCTCACGGATTGCCTCTTCGGTGTCAAACGCCGGATTCTCGCGATAGGTTTCTGCGGCAAGGCGCAAGTTTTTCCGGTCACGCGCGGTAAAGGCCCGCAAGGCGTGCTGCACGCGATTGCCCAACTGTCCCAGAATATCTTCGGGAATATCGGCCGGATTCTGGGTGATGAAATAGACCCCGACACCCTTGGAGCGGATCAAGCGCGCCACCTGTTCCACCTTGTCGATCAGAACCTTCGGCGCGTCTTCGAACAGCAAATGGGCCTCATCGAAGAAGAAGACCAGCTTGGGTTTCTCGGGGTCGCCAACCTCGGGCAGTTCTTCGAACAACTCGCTCAGCAGCCATAGCAGGAAAGTTGCATAAAGGCGCGGCGATCCCATCAGTTTGTCCGAGGCGAGGATGTTCACAACACCCTGCCCGGCCTCATCCGTACGCATGAGGTCGGCAAGGTCCAGCGCCGGTTCCCCAAATAGTCGGGTGCCGCCCTGGTTCTCCAACACCAGCAACCGGCGCTGGATCGCACCGATTGAAGAGGTCGAGACATTGCCGTAACGCAATGAAAGCTGCGCCCGGTTTTCACCAATCCAGACCAACAGCGCTTGCAGGTCTTTGAGGTCCAGCAGCGGCATGCCTTCTTCATCGGCCACACGGAAGGCGATGTTCAGTATCCCCTCCTGCGCTTCGCTCAACTCCATCAGGCGGGACAATAGCAATGGCCCCATCTCAGTCACTGTCGTACGAACCGGATGCCCCTGCTCACCAAACAAGTCCCAGAAGGTCACCGGGCAAGCGGCGTAGGCAAAATCGGTGAATCCGATCCGCGTGGCGCGATCCATGAAAGCCTGATGCAGTTTGTGTGTCTCGGTTCCCGGCAATGCCAGCCCGGACAAGTCACCTTTGACGTCCGACAGGAATACCGGAACGCCTGCCTTGGAAAACCCTTCGGCCAGAATTTGCAGAGTCACCGTCTTGCCGGTCCCGGTGGCCCCGGCAATCAACCCATGCCGGTTCGCGTATTTCAGCGTCAGCCCCTGCGGCTGGCCATAGTCCTGACCGCCGCCGCCCAGAAAGATATCTTCGCCCATGTTTTCACTGCCTTATGTCTCACCGATCCGGACCCAGCATACAAAGTTAACCTTTGACTGCGATAGTCATTTTGCGCGCTTTGCGGTGCCAGCCGCAAAGGCGCACTTCCTCCCTGTTGACTGGCCGTGCCTTCGGGCACGGCTTTTTTGCCCGTTCACGCGGATTAAACTGAACTGACGAGTATATTAAAAGTTCAGGTTAGCAGTTGACCACCGCGTCCCCCTCTCGTAACGTCTGCCACATAACTAAGTCGGCCAGTCCGACGGGGAGAAACATTTATAGAAGGGAGCTGCTCCACCAGCTCCCTTTTTCTTGTTTTTAAGGGGTGGAAACCCTACCTGAGTGGCAAGAAATTGTTCATTTTCGAACCGACCCATCGCTTAGTGCCTGACACCAGCCGTGAACGGTGCTAGAGGAAGAAAAAAACTCAATCACCAAATATCGAGGCATTCATGATCAAGTCACTCCTTTCGATCAATACGCTCGCTGCTGTCCTTGTTTGCGGCGCTGTCAGTGCACAGGAAACCTCGGAACCCGAGGCCGATAACGGGCTGGACCTGGGCGAGACCGGTCCGCGTGCGGGCGAACAGTTCGTCAAAGAAACTTCCGGCGACTGGGAGGTGTCCTGCATCAAGGCGCAGGAAGGCGAAGACCCATGCGCCATCGTTCAGGTTCTCAACGGCCAGCAAGGCGATCCGATTGCCGAGGTGTCCATTGGCAAACTGCCCGAAGGTGGGGCCGCCGTGGCCTGGGCGAATGTGATCGTTCCGCTGGAAACCCTGCTGCAGGCGCAACTGGCGCTGTCCATCGATGGCGCGCCGCGCAAGCTGTATAACTATCACCACTGTGTGCCGGTCGGCTGCGTCGCCCAACTGGGTCTGAGCCAGGGTGACATCGATGCCATGAAGGCGGGCAGCAAGGCGACCTTCTCGCTGGTGCCCGCACGTTTCCCGGATCAGGTTCTGACCATGGACATGTCGCTGTCTGGCTTCACCTCGGGGTTTGACAGTCTCAGCGTCAACGTAAACTAAGCGATGCTTTCGTCGCCGCAGTGGAAAGGCTGCGGCGACTTTCGGGCTGTCGTCAGACTTTCTTCAAAGCCAGAACAGCATTCAGGCCGCCAAAGGCAAAGGCGTTGCTGAGGGCAACATCCACTTTGGCCTCGCGCGCCTCGTTTGGAACCACATCCAGCGCGCATTCCGGATCGGGTTCCTCGTACCCGATGGTGGGCGCAATCACGCCATCCCGCAGCGCCATGATGCAGGCCAGCAATTCGACAGCACCGGTGCCGCCGATCAGGTGCCCGTGCATGGACTTGGTGGACGAGATCATCAGGTCATCCGCATGCGGCCCGAACACGTCTGCAACTGCAGCGCATTCCGTTTTGTCATTTGCTGCCGTTCCGGTGCCATGCGCGTTGATATAGCTGACATCGCTGGCGTTCAGCTTGGCGTCAGCCAAAGCCCCGGCCATGGCGCGTGATGCGCCCTGCTTGCTGGGCATGACAATATCGGCCGCGTCCGAGGACATGGCGAATCCAACGACCTCGCACAGGATTTCTGCACCCCGCGCGCGCGCGTGTTCATATTCCTCGAAGACAAAAATGCCGGCACCTTCGCCCTGAACCATCCCGTTACGGTTGGCGCTGAACGGGCGGCAGGCGTCTTTGGACATGACGCGCAAACCTTCCCAGGCTTTCACGCCGCCAAAACACAGCATCGATTCCGACCCGCCGGTGACCATCGCAGGCGCAGCACCGCTGCGGACCATCTGGAACGCTTGCGCCATCGCATGGTTCGACGATGCGCAGGCTGTTGAAACGGTAAAGCTGGGTCCTTTGAGGTTATGTTCCATTGACACATGGCTGGCGGCCGCATTGTTCATCAGCTTTGGCACAACAAAGGGGTGCACGCGGTTTTTTCCGTCTTCGTAGACCGACCGGTAATTGTCGTCCCAGGTCGAAACACCGCCGCCTGCCGTGCCCAGCACGACGCCGGACCGGGCCGCCATTTCCCCGTGGAATTCGATCCCCGATTGCTCGATGGCTTCTTTGGCTGCGGTCAGTGTGAACTGCGTGAACCGGTCATACAGAGACATCTGTTGGCGATTAAAGCGCCCTTCGGCCTCGAACCCGCGCACCTGACCGCCGATCTTGATGGCCAGACGATCGACATCGCGAAACTCCAGTTCCGAGATACCGCAGCGCCCTTCACGCATGGCCTCCAGCGTGTCGGGGACAGAGTGACCCAGCGAGTTGATGGTGCCCGCGCCGGTGATAACAACCCGTTTCATTGTTCCGGGTCAGACCTTTTCCGACACAAGCTGTTCGATGCCCGCAATGATCGCGGCCACGTTCGAGATGTCGAAATCGTTCGATTCAGGTTCGTTGGCGTTGAAGGGAACCGAGATGTCGAACTCTTCCTCGATCGCAAAGATGCTTTCGACCAGACCCAGACTGTCGATGCCCAGATCTTCCAGCGTGCTTTCGGGTGTCACATCCGATGGCTCCAGCACGGCCTGCTCTGCAATGATTGCGATGACGCGGTCGCTGATGCTCATATCGATCCCCTGATTATCAATCTGAGGATGATTTAATCGCTCGGGGACTGTTTGGAAACAGCCTTTTTAAGTGCCTCAACGTCGCGGGCCAGGCGCGGCAACCGGCGTTGCGCTTTATAGATGTCGGTATGGGTTTCCATCTTGATCCCCGGATAGCCCATGATCACCCGACCGGCGGGCACATTGGACAGGATTTTGGTGCCGCCGCCCGAGATTACGCCGTCGCCGATGAAAATGTTGTCCACAACGCCGGTCTGACCGCCCAACACCACGTTGTTGCCAATATCGACCGAGCCGGACACGCCGGTTTGGCCGCACAGCAGGCAGTCACGCCCCACACGGGTGTTGTGGCCCACATGCACAAGGTTATCCAGTTTCGACCCATCGCCGATCCGGGTGTTGCGAATTGTGCCATTGTCTACGGTACAGTTCGAGCCGACCTCGACATCGTCACCAATTTCAACCGCGCCCAGAGAATGAATGCGCAGCCAGCTTTGCGCCTTGGCCTCACCCTGATCCCCCATGGTTTTGCGCGCGTTTTCTGCGCCTGACACTTCGGGAGTGACAAAGCTGAAACCGTCTCCACCAATCCGCGCGCCCGGTTGGGCGATAAAGCGATCCCCGATCTGAGCGCGCGCGCCGATGCTGACCATTTCGCGAAGCAGCGCCTGTTCGCCAAGAACAGCGTCGATACCAATCGTGCAATGGGCGCCAATTACCGATCCGGCCCCGATCCGTGCCCTGGCCCCGACAACCGCCAAAGGCCCAATCGACACATCCGCGCCAATCTCTGCCGTCGGATCGATCACGGCCGAGGGGTGAATGCCGGGCTCAACCCCCTGCCCCCGATCCAGCATCGATGTTATGCCTGCCATCGCCATGCGCGGACGTTTCACAAAAATCGCGGCCCGCAGGCCCATGGCCTGCCAATCCGCACCTTCCCACAGAACCGCCGCGCGCGCCTCACCCCCAGTCAGAGCCTCGGCATATTTCGGTGACATCGCCATGGCCAGATCGGTGGGTCCGGCGTCACCGGGCTCGGCCGCGCGCACAATCGTCAGGCCGGTGTCGCCCTGGCACTCGGCACCAAGGCTGTCGGCGATTTGCTGAATGGTAAACTGCATGGCGGGCTTTCTTTCGGCAGGATTTGCCCCCGTGCTTACCCCTGAACGTCCGGCAGGGCTACCCCTGCCTTTTGCAGCGCGTCCCAAATCTTGGCGTCGCGGTTGTAGACGTCGCGGCGATACTGCACCTCGCCCTTCGGGCCCATATAGGCGGTGCGATAGATCAGATGCACCGGAACCTTCTGGTCCAGTTTCACTGTGGTTTCCTTGCCGGTATTCAGCACTCGGTGAAAAAACGCTTTTGGGTCTTCCTCTTGCTTGGCCAGCAACGCATAGGCGAATTCGAACGGTTGCGCCAATCGGATACAGCCATGCGAGAAGGCCCGCACCTCGCGCGCGAACAGAGATTTCTGAGGCGTATCATGCAGATATATGTTGTACTTGTTGGGGAACATGAACTTCACCAGCCCCAGTGCATTGCTTTTGCTCGGCGGTTGACGCATCGCAAACGGGAAGTTGCGCGCGGTGAATTGGGTGAAGTCCACGGCCCCGCGGTTGACCTGACGGCCACTGCGATCGGTGATCTGGATATGACCCACGGCATTCGGGTTGGATTGCAGCTTGGGCAGATATTCCTTTGTGATGATCGAGCGTGGCACATACCAGCTGGGGTTGATCACCATATGCTCCATCTCGTCCGAAAACTCGGGGCTGCGGCGGTCATGCACGTTTTTGCCGATTACTGCGCGGGTCTCGAACGTGACCTGCCCGTCATCGACGATCTTGGCAGAGAAATCGGCCTGATTCACCAGAATATGGCGGGTCCCACGTTCACGCGGCAACCAACGCTCGCGTTCCAGCGCCACCAGAACCGACTTCAACCGGTCCGATGCCGGGCGGTTCAGTTCCGAAATCGTGCCCTGCCCGGCAACACCGTCCGGCTCCAACCCATGCGCGGTTTGAAAGCTGCGAACAGCCTCAAGCAAAGTGGCATCAAACGAAGGGCTGGCAGTGGGTTTCAGATAGCCCATCGCCACCAAACGGTTGCGCAGCTTGATGACATTTGGCCCTGAATCCCCAAGTTCCAGCTTGGCCACCGGAACACTCGCGCCCCAGCCGCCCTGATCGACCAGAGCCTCCAGTGCGAGTTTCTGCTTCATCAGCGCACGATACTGGCGCGTCTGCGGTGCGAGCTGATCCAGATAGGCCGCACCATGCGTGTTCAGTTGCTGCAGATGTTCCTCGGGGCTGCGCCGTTCCACCTTGCGGACCAGCCCGTCGTCAATGCTGGCCGGGCGCAGGGCACCGGAATACAGATCGTCGGCGTAAGCCAGAAACACCCGCGTCAGTTCAGCCTCGACCGCGCCCAAATCCCGAACAGATCGCGCCTGCCGCATCTGTTCAACCAGCGCGTCTACATCGTAACCTGCTGAGGGCAGACCGTGCATATGGCTGTTGGACAGCGCGTTGATCAACGCGGCGCGCCGGTCGGCATGATCTTGCGAGGCTCCGACCCAGACAGGCGAAAACCCGTTGGTCCGGTAAAACGCCGCAATATCGCTGGATGTCGGAGTGTGCTCGGCCACAGCCATTTGAAACGCGGTGCCCTGAATCGGGTCAGACGTTGTGTTGGCAATGGCTGCTGTGGCCGCAAAACATGCCGCGACAAGGATACTGGTACTGGTCCGCAATACTGAGAACATGGGATGCCCTTGGTTATTCAATAGTTTGCGCTGATGGGGATGCGCCGAACAAATATCATTTTTGCACTCTGCCTTTGTCTATTCACAAATTCCTTACTCGGCCTCTTCTATTTCGGCCTGATGCGCGTTTGCATCGAAGCGGTGCCGAAACGCCTCAATTGCGCAAAAAATGTGCCGGTTGCCCCATCTGCGCAAAAAACTGCCGAAAATTCCCCCTTGAAAAGGTGAGTATCAAACACTTCTTGGCGACCGAATCCGATTGTGCCATAAATTCGCCATCTGGGATGGGAAAATATTAATACAGCGCGCGTAACATCGTGCGCAGGCAGGAACAGTACGGGACGAAACAAAAATGACCAAGAGCAGTACATCGGGCTTGACCCGGCGTGCCCTATTGGGGGCATTCGCAGCCACAGCAGTTGCTGCAGCACCGACTTATTCCAATGCAGCAGGTTTTCTTCGCGGCGGCGGCGACATTCGTCGTATCCGCATGTATTCCGGTCGCACAGGCGAACGGATCGATATGATATATTGGGTTGACGGCAAATACATCAAGGATGCTGTCAAGGAAGTGAACCATTTCATGCGCGACTGGCGGACCGATCAGGTCAAAAGCATGGATTTGCGCACGGTCGACATCATGGCCGCCGCCCACAATCTTCTGGACGTGAACGAGCCTTACATGCTGCTGTCCGGCTATCGTTCGCCGCAGACAAACGCCATGCTGCGTTCCAGATCGCGCCGCGTTGCCCGGAACTCCCTGCACATGCAAGGCCAGGCGGCAGACCTTCGCCTCGGCTCGCGTTCCGTCTCGCAAATGGCCAAAGCGGCGATGTCGTGTCGCGCGGGCGGTGTAGGCCAATACTACCGGTCGAACTTCGTACATATGGATTGCGGCGTGGTCCGCACCTGGCGCGGCTAATCCGCCTCGCCAATACCAATTGTTCCGAACCCCCGCAGATCGTCTGACGGGGGTTTTGTTTTGCGCAATGCGATCCGACCGGAGCGCGGATGCTAAACCTAGTGAAAGATGGCGCACCTGAGAGGATTCGAACCTCTGGCCTCTGCCTTCGGAGGGCAGCGCTCTATCCAGCTGAGCTACAGGTGCCTTGGCCGTTAGCTAACCTTGTTCCGGGTCGGGTGCAACTGGAAATCTGCGCGACCCGGCAAGGTTTCACGCAAACAAATCATGCGCCAGTTCAAGCGCTTCGATCAGCGTGTCGACCTCATCCGTGGTATTATACAGGCCAAAACTCGCCCGGCAGGTCGCAGTGACGCCCAGATGATCCATCAACGGACCCGCGCAGTGATGACCGGCGCGCACGGCGACGCCCTTTTTGTCGAGGATGGTCGAGACGTCATGCGCGTGCCCCGCCCCATCGAGCGTGAAGCTGAAGATCGCGGCCTTGTCCGGGCGGGTGCCCTGGACCTGTAGCCAGTTCAACCCGGTCAGGCGTTGCATCGCATAGTCGCGCAGGCTGGATTCATGGGCGGCGATGTTCTCCATCCCCAGATCCATCATGTAGTCCAGCGCCACGCCCAAACCGATGGTTTGCACGATGCCGGGTGTTCCGGCTTCGAACTTCATCGGCGGGTCGTTATACGTGATCTGGTCCTTGCTGACCTCTTTGATCATGTCACCGCCACCAATGAAGGGGCGCATTTCGGCCATACGCTCGGATTTGATGAAGATCGCGCCGGACCCCGAAGGGCCGTAGAGTTTGTGCCCGGTGATCGCGTAGAAATCGCAGCCGATCTCATCGACGCTGACCGGCATATGAACCGCGCCCTGACTACCGTCCACCAGAACCGGAACACCTTTGGCATGGGCGCCTTCGGTGATGGCTTTGACATCTACAACCGTGCCCAGAACGTTAGAGCACTGCGTCACCGCCACCAGTTTGGTTTTGGGCCCGATCGCATCCAGAACGGCCTGCGGATCAAGGCCGCCATCTGCATCCACATCGACCCATTTCAGAACAACGCCCTGCCGTTCGCGCAGGAAATGCCAGGGCACGATATTGGCGTGATGCTCCATCACGCTCAGCACGATTTCGTCGCCTGCCTCAAGCCGGGGCATGGCCCAGCCGTACGCGACCAGATTGATCCCTTCGGTGGTGCCCGAGTTCAGGACTATCTCGTTCTCATTCGCCACCCCAAGGAACCGCGCAATCGTGCCACGAACGCCTTCGTATTTCTCGGTCGCGAGGTTTGACAGGTAGTGCAAACCGCGATGAACGTTCGAATATTCCTCGGCATAGGCACGGGTCACTGCATCTATCACCGCCTGAGGTTTCTGCGCCGAGGCCCCGTTGTCCAGATAGGTCAGCGGCTTGCCGTTCACCTGCCGCGACAGGATCGGAAAATCAGAGCGGATTTTCTGCACATCATACATCGGGCTGTCTTCCTAGACGGGCGCCACGGGGGCGAGCATAAGGACAAAAGGAACCGCAACCAAAGCGGACAACAAAACCACACCGAACGATTTCCAAAGCGATCCGAACTGATGCGCCTCGTTCAGGAAATGCAACGTGATGTAGAGACTCAGGATCGCGGTGGCCAACAGCAACACCGCCATCAGAAACGGGATCGTCAGGCTCAGGATCAGGACGCCAAGCAATGCCGCGATCTGCAGGTATTGCACCCAGACGATCAGCACCATCATCCCCTCGAACCGCGCCGTTCCGCCCAGAAAACGGCCGACGAACAGGAAGGCAAGGATACTGAACATCATCGTACCTGCCGAGCGAACCAATACAATCGGAACGCTTTCCGTAATCGGGCCAGCATCGCCTTCGACAACCGGAATCGACAGATCAATGCCCAACTGGATTATGCAGTTCAGCACAACGGCAAGGAAAAACGCCAGCCAAAGCACCTCGCGCCCCGGGTTCAGGGCCAAAAGCTGACGCGCCGCCTCGGCGGGTTGTCTTAGCGTCAGAACCGCCAGTTGACCCAGGTTCGGAGTATTCATTCAGCGGACCTTTGTACTTGTCGCAGTCCGGATAACCAGAACCAGACAAAAACGGCAACCCAAATCAAACCCACAAGGGTCAGCGTTGGACCAGAGCCGATGAACCCGGCGACCAGCCCGTTCAGCAAAACCAAGGGGGCGGAAGACAGCAAGGCCCAGAACAACGCCAAACGCGCGCCATAGGGCGTCCCTTTGCCACCCGCCAAACGCGCGGCCCAATGCGAGATCAGCGCCAGACTGTAAAAGAACAACGGCAGGATAAAGACCGAGCCCAGCAAGGCACCGCCCAGCAGCATGTTCAGCTCCACCCCTTCAAGATGCGCACGGCGCGCAAGGCTTGGCATCTGGGCGATGAAGGACACAATGCAGAAGGCCATGACGAAAATCAGCGCCCGGTCTTCGCGCGGCCCCATATCCAGAAGCCGGCGCACGACACGCCCCGGCCCCCGGTATGTGGCAACGATATCTGACGACACAGGCATCAGCTGCGGCGCGCCAACCAACCTTCCAGACGGCTCACGATGGCCTCGGCCAATGCGCCGTCTTCGATCTCGTCGACGGCCTCGGCCAGGAACGCCAGCGTCAGCATGTTGGTCGCGTCCTTGGTCGGAACCCCGCGCGAGCGCAGGTAGAACAGCGCGGTCTCGTCAATCGCGCCCGAGGTCGAGCCGTGCGAGCAGGCCACGTCGTCGGCGTAGATCTCAAGCTCGGGCTTGGCGAGGAACTGGCTGTCATCATCCAGAAGCAGCGACTGGCTGATCTGATAACCGTCGGTTTTCTGAGCACCTTCTTTCACAAGGATCTTGCCCTGAAAAACGCCGGTCGCACCGTTGCGCAGCACTTTCTTGAACACCTGACGGCTTTCGCAATTCACCGCGTCATGGGTGATGAAGACGGTGTCATCGTGATGAAAGTCACCATCGCCGACACAGGCCCCCGCCACATGCGCGACGGCGCCATCGCCGGTCAGTTCGACAACCTGTTCATTTCGGGTCAGCACACCATTCACGGTCAGGGTGAAGGACTTGTAGACAGACTCGGTGCCCAGACGGGTGAACATATGGGTCGCGGCCCGACGCTCCCAATCCCTGCCCTGCGCGCGGACGTGATGCAGCGTGCCGTTATCGGCAATGTCGATCTCCATACACTTGTTGAAGCGCGACGCGGCGGGGCCGGTTTCCAGAATGGTCGCCTCGGCACCGCTTTCGACGCGGATTACGTGGTGCAGGATCGCGTCAGACGTCGCGGACTCGTGCCGGTAGATCAGGTTGATCGGCTTGGACGGCTTGCCCGTTACATGAATGGCAACCCCGTCCGACGCAAAGGCGGTGTTCAGCGCGGCCAGTGGGCGCTGCACCGGAACCTGTCCGCGGGCTTCCAGAACGCCATACAGGTCTTTGGCCCAGTGGATATCCTTGCAGCAGATATCCTCCAGACGATCAATGCTCACGCCTTCCTGCGTCAGATCATCTGATTCCTCGGCGCTGAAAACACCGTCGATAAACACGATCTTGAGGCGGTCGAACTCGTCGAACACCAAGGGTTCATCATCCACGAAGACTGCAGCGGGCATGGCCGCAGGCGCGACCAGAGTGTCGGGCCGTGTGTATTTCCAATATTCGTCGCGACGGTTGGGCAGACCCATCTCAAGCACGCGGGCCAGCGCATCTTCGCGCGCGGCGCGGGTGCATCCGGCATCCGGCATGGTCAGCGCTGCCAGCCGCGCCTCGGTTGCGGTTTGTTTGACTTCGGGCAAGGCCATCAGTTCACCTCGGCAAGAATGTCGGCATAACCGTTGTTTTCGACCTCAAGCGCCAGTTCCGGGCCACCGGATTTGACGATGCGACCGTTCGCCATGATATGCACCACATCGGGCTTGATGTGATCCAGCAGGCGCTGATAGTGGGTGATCACAAGGAACCCGCGCCCTTCGTCGCGCAGCGCGTTCACACCTTCGGCCACAAGCTTCATCGCATCCACGTCAAGGCCCGAGTCGGTCTCGTCCATGATGCACATCTTGGGTTCCAGCATGGCCATCTGCAGGATCTCGTTGCGCTTTTTCTCACCGCCCGAGAAACCAACGTTCACAGGACGTTTCAGCATGTCCGCGTCGATCTTGAGGGTCTTGGCCTTGGCGCGCACCTCTTTCAGGAAGTCGGCGGCCGACAGTTCCTCTTCCCCGCGTGCCTTTCGCTGAGCGTTTACAGCCGTACGCAGGAAGGTCATGTTGCCGACGCCCGGAATTTCGACCGGGTACTGGAACGCCAGGAACACACCAGCAGCGGCGCGCTCTTCCGGCTCCATCTCTAGCAGGTCTTCACCGTTCAGAGTGGCCGAACCGTCGGTCACTTCGTATCCATCGCGACCCGACAGCACATAGCTGAGCGTCGACTTGCCCGAGCCATTCGGCCCCATGATCGCGTGTACCTTGCCGGCCTCGACCGTAAGGTCTACACCTTTGAGGATCTGCTTGTCTTCTTCTTCAAGCTGTACGTGCAGGTTCTTGATTTCCAGCATGTTTTGTCCTTTTGCATCTCGCAAGGGGCATCGTCGCCCCGATAAATCCCTATCCCAGTACCTTGCGGATCAGCCGTGCAGCAATCCAACCCAGGATTACCCCACCACCAACCGCCCAGACCGGGTTGATGAAAGCCATGTGATTGATGTTCACGTAAGCCACCCCCAGCAGGCCGCCCAAAACCGGCAGCGCATAGCCCAGCCAGGTCAGCACATCATCCTTCTGGATGCCGTTCCGGGGTGACCGCGTCATCAGCCGACAGAGCCTTCCAGTGAAATCGCTACCAGTTGCTGCGCTTCCATGGCAAATTCCATCGGCAGCGCCTGCAACACGTCTTTGCAGAACCCGTTCACGACCAGCGCCACGGCCTCTTCCTCATCCATGCCGCGCTGACGGCAGTAGAACAGTTGATCATCATCCACCTTCGACGTCGTCGCCTCATGCTCAACGCGGGACGAGTTGTTCTTGACCTCGATATACGGAACCGTATGCGCGCCGCATTTGTCGCCGATCAGCAAGCTGTCACACTGCGTGTAGTTCCGGCTGTCCTTGGCTTTCGGATGCATCGAAACCAGACCGCGATAGGTGTTCTGCGCCTTGCCCGCACTGATGCCCTTGGACACGATGCGCGACTTGGTGTTCTTGCCCAAATGAACCATCTTGGTGCCGGTATCGGCCTGCTGATAGTTGTTCGCAATCGCGATCGAGTAGAACTCACCCTGGCTTTCATTGCCGCGCAGGATGCAGGACGGATATTTCCAGGTCACGGCCGAGCCGGTTTCGACCTGAGTCCACATCACTTTGGACCGATCACCCCGACAATCGGCGCGTTTGGTTACGAAGTTATAGATGCCGCCCTTGCCGTTCTCGTCCCCGGGGAACCAGTTCTGAACGGTCGAATACTTCACCTCGGCGTCTTCTTCGACAATGATCTCGACCACAGCCGCGTGCAATTGGGCGGTGTCACGCTGAGGTGCAGTACAACCTTCCAGATAAGACACGTACGAGCCCTTGTCGGCGATGATCAGCGTGCGTTCGAACTGACCGGTATTCTCCGCGTTGATGCGGAAATAGGTGCTCAGCTCCATCGGGCAGCGGACGCCCGGCGGGATGTAGACGAACGAGCCATCCGAGAACACGGCCGAGTTCAAAGTGGCATAGAAGTTGTCCGACACAGGGACCACGGTGCCCAGGTATTTCTTGACCAGCTCAGGATGTTCTTTGATCGCCTCGGAGATCGAACAGAAGATCACCCCGGCCTTTTTCAATTCGGCCTGGAATGTCGTCCCGACCGAAACCGAGTCAAACACCGCGTCCACAGCGACCTTGCGGCCTTCGGCGGGCGCATCTTCGGCCCCTTCGACCCCGGCCAGAATCATCTGTTCTTTCAGCGGGATACCCAGCTTTTCGTAAGTCGCCAACAGCTTGGGATCGACGTCATCCAGCGACTTCGGCTTCTCCTCCATCGATTTCGGACGGGCATAGTAATACTGGTTCTGAAAATCGATCGGCGGGTAATGCACCATGGCCCATTTCGGCTCATCCATTTTGGTCCAGCGCTCGAAGGCCGACAGACGCCATTCGGTCATCCATTCAGGCTCTTCGTTCTTTTCCGAAATCAACCGCACGATATCCGGGTTCACGCCTTTGGGCGCATACTCCATCTCGATATCGGTGTCCCAGCCGTATTTGTAGGTTCCGACCTCGCGTACCGCATCCACGGTTTCCTGATCGACACCTTCTTTCACCTGGGTCTGGTCCAAAGCGGCCATAACTTACCCTCCGTCAGATCACGCGGCGCGCGCGCGATGCTTTTTCTCTTTCTCAAGCCACGTTTCAGCGAAACGCAGCACATTCTCTTTTGTTGTCAAAGGACCCAGCGAAACGCGGATCGCGCTGGCTGCTGTGACCTCATCAAATCCCATTGCAGTCAATACCGCGCTGGCACGAACCTTGCCGCTGGAGCAGGCAGAGCCCGCACTGACTGCAAAACCCGACAGGTCCATCTGCATGACCTGCGTCTCGCCCTTCCAGCCGGGGGTCGCGAAACACAGAGTGTTCGGCAGTCGCTTTTGACCTTTCCCGACAAAAATAGGTGATTTAACTCCGGCCTCAAGAGCGTTTTCTAGAATATTTCTAAATTCTTCGACCTGCTCCCAAACACCGTTGGCCAAATCCCGCGCGGCTGCTTCAGCTGCAGCCCCGAACCCCGCGATTCCAATCACATTTTCAGTTCCGGACCGACGCCCCATTTCCTGTCCGCCGCCCTTGATCTGCGCCGCCAGATCAGTGCCGCGTTTCATCACAACCGCGCCAACGCCCTTGGGCCCGCCCAGCTTGTGAGCTGAGATCAGCGCCATCTGCACGTCCAGCCAATTGAACGCAACAGGCAATTTGCCAAACGCCTGCGTGGCATCCGTCACGGCCAGACCCGACGGCAAGGACTGCACAATACCGGTTTCGGAATTGGCCAGTTGCAGTGTGGCGCGCGCCGGATCTTCCAAAGAAACCAGTCCCGTTGATAAAACAGGAATATCTTCATCAATCCAGGCTCTTACTGCATCATGTTCAATCGCGGGCCCATGCATATCGCGCCCTGCCAGCGTCAAGGCCGCACCCTCGGTCGAGCCTGAAGTGAACACCACATCCGCTCCATCCGCCCCAAAGGCCGATGCGACCTGCGCCCGCGCGCGTTCGATCAGCGCCTTGGCGGCACGCCCTTCTGCATGGACCGAGGACGGGTTCCCGCAGACCTCCATCGCCGCGATCATCGCGTCCCGCGCTTCGGGTCGCAACGGCGTGGTCGCGTTATGATCCAGATAAACGCGATTCATGGATGCATCTTTTTTCGGTTGCCTGTAACGTGAAACACCATCGCCTTACTCATCCACCACAGCGAACAGGCTGGGAACAGCAGGACAAGGCGCCAGATCGTTCTTGATCACATCCGACAGCCGCGTCTGATGCAGGAATACGTAAACATGCGCGCTCAACCCCTCCCACAGACGATTGGTCAGGGATTGCGCGCGACTGCCCGAGGACGCGCCGGATGCACCTGCCCCTTTGGTCATCGCGTCAACGGTTTCGTCAACGGCTGACAGAACCTCGACCACGCGAATGTCCGAGGCCGGGCGCGCCAGTCGATAGCCGCCACCGGGGCCACGGACCGAAGACACAAGCTCGGCCCGGCGCAGCTTGACGAACAATTGCTCAAGATACGGTAGCGATATGTCCTGACGCTCTGAGATCTCGCCCAGCGTCACAAGCTGATCCGAGGGCTGCAGCGCAATGTCAGCCAGCGCAACCATGGCGTAACGACCTTTCGTCGAGAGCTTCATTGACAATCCCTCATGGCAAGATGCGCGCGAAATCATTGACGCCGCCGCCGCCAGTGCGTATCTCCGACGGACAGCGACGGTACGCGCCGCTACATATTAGAACCGTTCTAAGGTGCCCGACGATTATCGTCAAGTATATCCGGGCTCTCGGAAGAAAAAGACAGGACCAAAGCACACATGCCCGAGGTGATTTTTCCCGGACCCGAAGGCCGCCTGGAAGGCCGTTACCACCCGCAAAAGGAAAAAGACGCACCGATCGCCATCGTGTTGCACCCGCACCCACAGTTTGGCGGGACCATGAACAACAAGGTCGTCTACAACCTGCACTATGCGTTCTACAACATGGGTTTCACCGTGTTGCGCTTTAACTTCCGCGGCGTGGGCCGCAGCCAGGGCGAATATGATCAGGGCGTAGGCGAGTTGAGCGATGCGGCCTCGGCTCTGGACTACCTGCAGTCGATGAACAACAACTCGAAACACTGCTGGGTCGCTGGCTTTTCGTTCGGTGCGTGGATCGGGATGCAATTGCTGATGCGCCGGCCCGAAATCACGGGCTTTATCAGCGTGTCGCCCCCGGCGAACATGTATGACTTTTCGTTCCTGGCGCCCTGCCCGTCTTCCGGTCTGATCATCAACGGATCAGCCGACCGCGTTGCCCCTCCGGCGGACACCACATCGCTGGTGAACAAGCTGCATGAACAGAAAGGCATCACCATCACCCATAACGAGGTCGAAGGTGCAGACCATTTCTTCCAGGACCGTCACATGGATACACTGATCACCGATGTCAGCGACTATGTGAAACGCCGCCTGACCGAGACCACGCGCTGATGTCTGACACCATCACCACCCTCGCCGCCAAACTGGCCGAGGATACGATGAAGGTTATGGACGAAACCGGCGACGACCGGTTCTTTGTCGAGGTGGGTGAGGTTCTGGGCGCGGCGTCGCAATCGCTGGAAGAGGCATTTCTGACCGAAATCCGCGTCCGGATGGCGGAACGCAAGGCGCGCACCTTTGTGATCAAGCGTCTCAGCGACCACCGCTCAAAAGTGAAAGCTATCGAAAAGCAATGAGTGATCGTCTGTCGGCCCAAATCGCCTTTCTGAAACAGGCCGACAGGTTGAAAACAGTGGAACGGGCAAACGTCCTGCTGGACCTGTCCCGCTGTGAAAACTCGGCCGAGCATAGCTGGCATCTGGCCCTTTGGGCTTTGGTCATGGAGCCATTGGCCGGACCCGAGGTTTCGATTGACCGGGTGATCCGCATGTTGCTGTTGCATGATCTGGTTGAGATCATCGTGGGCGACCATCCGATCCATCTGCAGACCGACTGGCAGGCCGTCGCCAAGGCTGAACAAGCCGCGGCCTCGGAACTGTTTGGCCTGCTGCCCGCCGATCAGGCGGCGGAGTTTCAAAGCCTCTGGCAGGAGTTCGAGGCCGATCAATCCGCCGACGCCCGTTTTGCAAAAATTCTGGATCGCTCTCAGCCCCTATTTCAGGTGCTCTGCGCGCAGCATCCTCGGGCCGATCATATTGACGTCGTGCAAGATAATCTGGACGGTGGGCGCGCAGCTTATCTGGCGCAGGATTTCCCTTTGGCCTTTGGTCATGCGCGGGCACTGCTGGACGGCGCGGATACGGACTCCAACGCATTTACAACACGCCTGCCCTTCCTGGCCGAGGCTGATCAGTTGAAAACAGTCCTGCGCGCCTCGCGCCTGATGGCGTCCGACCGGTTTGAGAATTCTGCCGAGCATTCCTGGCACATTATGCTCTATGCTTGGGTCTTGGCGGAATATGCCGAGGACGGAGTGTCCGAGGCCCGCGCCCTGCGCATGCTGTTGCTGCACGATATCGTCGAAATCGACGCCGGAGATCACCCGATCCACGGACAAGTGGATCACGCCGCCCAAACCGCCAAAGAGGAGGCGGCAGCAAAACGTCTGTTCGGCCTGCTTCCCGAACCGCAGCAAACGCAATTCGCGGCTCTGTGGCACGAGTTCGAGGCGGCGGAGACGCCGGATGCGCGGTTTGCCAAGGCCGTTGACCGGTTCCAGACCCCGGTGGCCAATCTGGAAACAGGTGGCGGGTCGTGGGTCGATTACAACGTAACCTATGCTCAGCTGGAAACACGGGTACGACCGGCGGTTGAAGGCGGTGCCCCGCAGCTTTGGCAGTGGCTACAGCCGCAACTGTCCGCCTTTTTTCAATCGCACAGCACAGCGGACGCATAGCCATAAATAGGAAAAGGAGCCCAAAGGCCCCTTTTCCCTCTGCTTCGTTCTGATCGGCGCTTAAATTACGCTACCATCCAACTTTTCAACCATATTGGCTGCATCAGTATCGACGGACCCCCCGCCAGCAAGCCACCCAAGCGCTACGATAACAAACGCAGCAAGAATGACGGTTTTTGCAAATAACGTCATGAAACAATACTCAGTAACAAAAAAACCAATACACGGGGGAACTTTACACAAATTCAACTTTACCCATAGTCAGGTATACCTGACCTTCATGTTGTGGGTCGGCACTGCTTTCCAACTGAATGTGCTTGCCGCAGATTGCAAAGTCGTGGTCAAGCTTGCCTGGGTTTATTGAGACAAAGGTATAAAACATGCCCAAAGCCTACCTGATCCTGCTGCTCGCGGTCTTTGCAGAAACCGTAGGGACAACTGCGTTGCAGGCCAGCCAGCAATTCACGCGGCTTTGGCCGTCGGTTCTGGTCGTTGTCAGCTATGGGTTTGCCTTCTACCTTTTGGGCCTGACCCTGAAATTCATGCCGGTTGGTATCGTCTACGCAATCTGGTCCGGATTGGGGATATTCTTCATCGCAATAATTGGCTTCGTTGTCTTTGGACAAAAACTGGACATCTGGGCCGTTCTGGGGCTGACCCTGATCCTGGCCGGAATTCTGATCATTCACCTGTTTTCGAAGACTGCGGGCCATTGAACGCCTGTTAGGGGTGGTAACTTTGCGCGTGCCGCGTTATGCGCGCGGCAACTTCCCGTTCAAAGGCTGACCTCTCATGGACCTGCGCAACATCGCAATCATCGCTCACGTGGACCACGGCAAGACGACCCTGGTGGATGAGCTGCTCAAACAATCCGGCGCGTTCCGGGAAAACCAGGCCGTGGCGGAACGCGCCATGGACAGCAACGATCTGGAACGCGAGCGTGGCATCACCATTCTGGCCAAAGCCACCTCGGTCGAGTGGAAAGGCACGCGCATCAACATCGTTGACACCCCCGGCCACGCCGATTTCGGCGGTGAGGTTGAGCGGATCCTCAGCATGGTGGACGGCGTGGTCCTGCTGGTTGATGCTGCCGAAGGTCCGATGCCGCAGACCAAGTTTGTGACCTCCAAGGCGCTGGCGCTGGGCCTGCGGCCTATCGTTGTCCTGAACAAGGTCGACAAACCGGATGCCGAGCCCGACCGGGCGCTGGACGAGTGCTTTGACCTGTTCGCCAACCTCGGCGCCGATGACGACCAGCTGGATTTCCCGGCCATGTATGCCTCGGGCCGGTCCGGCTGGGCCGATATGGAGCTGGACGGTCCACGCAAGGACCTGACCGCCCTGTTCGACCTGATCGTGGATCACGTCCCCGCGCCCAAGCAGGCCGAAAAGAAAGACGAACCTTTCCGCATGCTGGCCACCACATTGGGCAGCGACCCGTTCATTGGCCGTATCCTGACCGGGCGCGTTGAAAGCGGCACCCTGAAAGCCGGTGACAGCCTCAAGGCGCTCAGCCGCGACGGTACGCTGATTGAAAACTTCCGCGCCTCGAAAATTCTGGCTTTCCGTGGTCTGGCGCAGCAACCCATCGATGTGGCCGAAGCAGGCGACATCGTCACCATCGCCGGGATGAGCAAGGCGACAGTCGCCGACTCGCTGGTCTCGCCGCAAGTAGACGAGGCCCTGCCCGCCCAGCCCATCGATCCGCCCACCATCACCGTAACCTTCGGCATCAACGACTCGCCCCTGGCCGGGCGTGACGGCAAAAAGGTGCAGTCCCGCGTGATCCGTGATCGCCTGATGAAAGAGGCTGAATCCAACGTCGCCATCCGCATCTCTGACACCCCCGGAGGTGAAGCGTTCGAGGTTGCGGGCCGTGGCGAATTGCAGATGGGCGTTCTGATCGAAAACATGCGCCGTGAAGGGTTCGAACTCAGCATCTCACGCCCGCAGGTTCTGTTCCGCGAGGAAAACGGTCAGAGGCTGGAACCGGTCGAAGAAGTTACCATTGACGTGGATGACGAATACTCGGGCGCGGTGATCGAAAAAATCACCGGCGCGCGCAAGGGTGAGCTGGTCGAGATGCGCCCCGCAGGTGCGGGTAAAACCCGCATTATCGCCCATGTCCCCTCGCGCGGCCTGATCGGCTATCACGGCGAATTCCTGACTGACACGCGCGGCACAGGCGTACTGAACCGGGTGTTCCATGACTGGGCTACTCACAAAGGCCAGATCCCCGGTCGTCGTGCTGGTGTTCTCATCTCGATGGAAAAAGGTCAGGCCGTCGCTTACGCGCTGTGGAATCTGGAAGAGCGTGGCCGGATGTTTGTGGGCCCTCAGGCAGAAGTGTATCAAGGCATGGTGATCGGTGAGCATTCACGCGACAACGATCTGGAAGTGAACCCTCTGAAGGGCAAGAAACTGACCAACGTGCGCGCCAGCGGATCTGATGACGCAGTACGCCTGACGCCGCATGTTCAGTTCTCGCTGGAAGAGGCGATTGCCTATATCGACGATGATGAACTGGTCGAGGTAACCCCCAACGCCATTCGTCTGCGCAAGCGCTTTCTGGACCCCCATGAACGCAAGCGCATGGCGAAATCCGCCTAAATTGTGGCAAATGGTCGATTTCGAAATTGGAAACAATGACACGAGTGTGACATTTTTTCATCCATCCCAAAAATGATGAAAATGGGGAGACCTTCCGTAACGGCAGGTCTAACCCCTGTTTTTCATGGCCGTTCAACTTTTAGTAAAGTTAAAATCAAGTGACTCACCCGATCCAGCCCTTGTAAATTCGGCCAGAGAAAGGTGTATTCATGACTAAAGTGTGACGTCGTTCATACAACGCACGGTTTCAATAGTGCATAAGATCGACGCAGTAAGTAATGAGTTTCAAGGAGTAGCGCCATGCGCATCAAGTCTCGTATACTACCCGTTATATTTGCATCAGCTACACTTCCTTTGCTCGCGGCTGGTCCCGCATTGGCTGATGGGAAATGTACAGTTCGGACCGCCAAACAGTCTGTATCGACGGAAACCCTGTGTGCTTGTACCGTCGTTGAATCCCGTATGCTGCGGTATCTGCAGCGCCGTTCGGATTTCGAAGATATTCTGGCCCGGACGCTTCAGACCTGCCCCGCGTTCGCAGCAGTTCTGACCGACTTCCCGACAGCGTCGATCGGCGCGCCGTCACAACGTTCCGGCGACGGTCCGGCTGACGAAAACGGCGGTGGGTCCAGTTCTGGCGGAGGATCAAGCTCCGGAGGTGGGTCCAGTTCCGGTGGTGGATCAAGCTCTGGCGGCTCAAGCTCCGGCGGCGTGACGCCTACTGGCGGTTCCAGTGGTGGATCAAGCTCGGGCGGATCAAGTTCCGGTGGCTCCAGCTCCGGCGGATCAAGTTCCGGTGGCTCCAGCTCTGGTGGATCAAGCTCGGGTGGCTCCAGTTCCGGTGGTTCTGAAGGTGGCTCCAGCTCGGGCGGCTCAAGCTCTGGCGGATCAAGCTCCGGTGGTTCTGAGGGTGGCTCCAGCTCTGGTGGTTCCAGTTCGGGCGGCTCCAGCTCTGGTGGGTCCGAAGGTGGCTCCAGTTCTGGTGGGTCCAGCTCCGGTGGTTCCAGCTCCGGCGGTGGATCTGAAGGCGGCGGAACCGAAGGGGGTGACTCGCCCGAAGGTAACGGAACCGAAGGCGGCGGCTCGCCTGAAGCCGGTGATCAGGGCACGAACTAAGCTCGGGTTAGAATGCAAAAAAGCCAGCGGTTGTAACTATCGCCGCTGGCTTTTTGCGATGCGTTCTTGGTCTTACGTTAACTGCTACCGTAGACACCAACCCAACGCCGAGGTTGTTTGGGATCCTGCATGCGAAGGAACAGATACTGGGTCGCGGACCAGGGTTTAATTTGATTGGTCAGATTGTCCAGAACCAAATCCCCCTGCGCCGAACGGTAGACCAATACAGCATGTGCATTGCGGTGTTTGTCGAGCACAGTTGCAATCAGCAGTTTTCTGGGATCGATACCTGCGTTGATCAGATCGCGCTTTTTCAACAAGGCGAAATCCTCGCAATCGCCACCGCGCGAGGTCGGAAGCGCCCAACGTTCGCGGGTTCTGTACTGCGATTGATCGGTCACTTCGCGAATGGTGGCGTTTACGTGGCGATTGATACGCTGAACGATCTGCATCTCTTGCTGGCTGGTCAGCGACCCGGACCGTTTCGTGGTGCAGGCCCAATCATACTGGCGGCACAACTGACGTGCGCCGGTTGGCGGAGGGGACGCGGACACACTGGTGATGAAAGCCCCTTCCGAGGCCTGGGCAACGGTAGCCCCCAGGAACGTGCCAAAAGTAATGGCAACGACACCCAAAAAGCGCCCCGAACCTGCCGCAGCGCGTCCTAAGATGGACGTGAATTTCCCGCCATTCGATTTCATGCCTGTCCCTCGATCCAAGTCTCTCCGAGCGATTGTCGTCAAACCGGACCATATTCCGTTTTCAGAAACTATCCGTAAACGTGGCCGATTATGCAATCTAGGTCGAAACTGAAGGGGAAAAAGGGCGGAAATTCGTCACTTATTTTGACCATTTCGGGCAAGAAATGGGTTCAGATGGCCACAATTGTGACGGGAAACCTGAACGGACACTCGCCCGAGCAGGCTTAAGTGTATGACATTTATGAAGTAAAACTCACGCCTTTCGCGAGCCTGCTGTTGCCACAATCATGCCATCCGCGCCTTGGCTGATTTTCGCTTACATACGGCCCACTTGCACGCGACGCGCCCAAAACGCACCGCGCCTGGTGATTCTCAGTCGGTGATCTCAACCACCACCAACTCACGTTCGCTGGCATCGCGCGCGTGATCCAGCGCCGTTTGGTAGTCATCCGAATTGTAACAGTCCACCGCCGCTTCGACGGACGGGAACCGGGCGACCACATTCCGTGGCCGCTCTTTCCCTTCTAACTGAACGTAACGGGCGGCGCGGGCGATGAACTCACCGCCATGTTTGGCGATCGCGGGTCCGGCCAGCTCGGCGTATTTTCCATATGATTCGGCGTCGGTCACCGTTACGTGCGAAATCCAGAGTGCGGGCATGTTACGCTCCCAATACCTGTTCGGCGGCCTTGATCGCCGCGTCGGCGTTGGAGGCATCCTTGCCCCCGCCCTGCGCCATATCGGGACGGCCTCCGCCGCCTTTCCCGCCCAGTTCCACAACAGCGGCCTTCACCAGATCCACCGCGGAAACCGTGTCGGTCAGGTCCGACGTCACACCAGCCGCAACAGCGGCCTTGCCACCGGCATCCGCGATCAACAATACCGCGCCCGTGCCAAGACGGGCTTTGTGTTCGTCTATCAGAGCAGGCAGGTCCTTGCCCGATACACCGCTCAGCGCCTGGGCCAGGAACTTGATGCCATTGACCTCGCGTGCCTCGGCCCCGTTGCCCTTCCCCGCGCCGCCGGCCATGGCCAGGTCACGGCGCAGCTGAGCGACCTCGTTTTGCAGCGCCTTGCGTTCGTCCAGCAAAGATTTGACACGGCTGACCACATCATCCGGCTGCGCTTTCAACTCTGTCGCGATCTGGGCCAGACGATGATCCTGCGCCGAAAGATAGCGGAACGCCTCATCCCCGGTCAGAGCTTCGATCCGCCGGACACCGGCGCTGCTGGCGCTGTCGCCCAGAACAACAAAGGTTCCGATGTCGCCGGTTTGGCGCACATGCGTACCGCCGCACAGTTCAATCGACCAGGTCTCACCATCCTGTCCCTTACCGGTCGGCGCCTTGCCCATCGACACAACGCGCACTTCGTCGCCGTATTTCTCACCAAACAAGGCCTGCGCACCCAGCCCCCGCGCGTCATCCGGGGTCATGATCCGGGTCTCGACGGTCGAGTTCTGGCGGATGAAATCATTCACCTCGCGTTCAACCTTTTGGATTTCGTCCAGCGTCAGTGCTTTGGAGTGGCTGAAATCGAACCGTAGGCGGTCGGATGCATTCAACGACCCCCGCTGCGCCACGTGATCACCCAGTGTTTCGCGCAAGGCCTCGTGCAGCAAATGCGTCGCCGAGTGATTGGCACGGATCGCCGAACGGCGCGCGTGATCAACCTCCAACTCAACTGCGTCGCCCTTGGACAAAGCGCCGTGATCCACGGTCACTTTGTGCGCATAGACCTTCCCGTCTGCGAATTTCTTTGTGTCCTCGACGCGCGAAACATCATCGCGTTCTTCCAGCCGACGGATTTCACCCGTGTCGCCAACCTGACCGCCGGCCTCGCCATAGAACGGGGTCTGGTTCACCACGACCCAGCCGGTGTTGCCCTGCTCGATCTTGTCGACCAAAGCGCCATCGACGATCAGCGCGGCAACCTGACCTTCGGCTTTTTCAGTGTCGTAACCCAGGAAATCCGTGGCCCCTGCGCTGTCCAGCACATCGAACCAAACGGCCTGATCCGCTGCTTCGCCCGAACCCGCCCACGCGGCACGAGCCTTGGCCTTTTGCTCGGCCATGGCGGCGTCGAACCCATCGGTATCGACGGTTCGGCCTTTTTCACGCAGCGCATCCTGCGTCAGGTCCAGCGGGAACCCATATGTGTCATACAGCTTGAACGCCGCATCGCCGGGCAAAGCCGCACCTTCGGGCAGGCCTGCAACTTCATCATCCAGCAGTTTCAGGCCGCGATCCAATGTCTGTTTGAAACGGGTTTCCTCAAGCAGCAGAGTCTCTTCGATCAGCGGCTGCGCCTGTCCAAGTTCGGAATATTGCGCGCCCATCAGTTGCACCAGGGTCGGAACCAGCCGGTGCATAACCGGATCTTTTGCGCCCAGCAGATGCGCGTGACGCATTGCGCGGCGCATGATCCGGCGCAGCACGTAGCCGCGCCCGTCATTGGATGGCATCACCCCATCCGCGATCAGGAATGAGGTCGAGCGCAGGTGATCCGCAATCACCCGGTGGTGCACGTTCTGGTCGCCATAGGGGTCAACGCCGGTTGCATCCGCCGACGCCTCGATCAGCGTTTTGAACAGGTCAGTGTCATAGTTGTCATGGCTGCCCTGCAGCAGCGCGCCAATCCGTTCCAGCCCCATACCGGTGTCAATCGACTGCATGTCGAGTTCCACCATCGAGCCGTCCTCGAACTGCTCGTTCTGCATGAAAACGATATTCCAGATCTCGATGAACCGGTCGCCATCTTCCTCGGCCGATCCCGGTGGCCCGCCCCAGATGTGGTCGCCGTGATCATAGAAAATCTCGGTGCACGGGCCGCAGGGGCCGGTCGGGCCCATCTGCCAGAAATTGTCACTGGTGGCGATGCGGATGATCCGGTCTTCGGGCACGCCGACCTTTTTCCAGATCTCGAACGCTTCATCATCGGTGTGATAAACCGTTGTCCACAAACGATTCTTGTCGATACCGAATTCCTTGGTGATCAGTTCCCACGCGAAAGGAATCGCCTCGGGTTTGAAATAGTCGCCGAACGAGAAATTCCCCAACATCTCGAAAAACGTATGGTGCCGCGCGGTGTAGCCCACATTGTCCAGATCGTTGTGCTTGCCGCCCGCACGCACACATTTCTGCGCCGTAGTGGCGCGCTGGTAGTCGCGGGTTTCAACGCCCGTGAACAGGTTTTTGAACTGCACCATGCCCGAGTTCACGAACATCAGCGTCGGGTCGTTGCGCGGCACCAATGGGCTGGACGCGACCACCTCGTGCCCCTGCTTGGCAAAGTAGTTCAGAAAGGTCGATCGGATATCGTTCAGCGTGGGCATAAGGCTCTCTCGGCGCGAAATCATACTCGTTTGCGCAGGTTTACCGCCGCGTCCAGGGAGTGTCCACAGCATAGCCGTTCCAAACGAAACAAGGCGGCCCCGATGGACCGCCCTGTTCCCAGTATTCTCAGCACCATCGGGGTGCCGGGGGATTTCTGCTGTTCCCGTCAGCGTCCTTTACGCTTCGAGGATGTCGTCATCCTCGGCAGCGCCGGGCGGCATGTCGAAATCCAGACCGTGGGCTGCGCGAATCTTATCCTCGATCTCCAGCGCGATGCGGGAATTGTCGCGCAGGTATTGCTTGGCATTCTCGCGCCCCTGCCCGATCCGTTCGTCGCCATAGCTGAACCACGAGCCCGATTTCTCGACCACGCCAGCCTTGACGCCCAGATCCAGCAACTCACCCATCTTGCTGATACCTTCGCCATACATGATGTCGAATTCCACCTGCTTGAACGGCGGTGCCACCTTGTTCTTCACAACCTTCACGCGGGTCTGGTTGCCGACCACCTCGTCGCGGTCCTTGATCGCGCCGATGCGGCGGATGTCCAGACGGACCGAGCTGTAGAACTTTAGCGCATTGCCACCGGTGGTGGTCTCCGGGCTGCCGAACATGACACCGATCTTCATCCGGATCTGGTTGATGAAGATCACCATACAGTTCGAACGACTGATCGAGCCGGTCAGCTTACGCATCGCCTGGCTCATCAGGCGGGCCTGAACGCCCACGTTGCTGTCGCCCATGTCGCCCTCAAGCTCGGATTTCGGCGTCAGCGCCGCCACCGAGTCGACCACGACCATGTTCACAGCCCCCGAACGCACCAGCGTATCGGTAATCTCAAGCGCCTGTTCGCCGGTATCGGGTTGCGAGATCAGCAACTCATCCAGATCGACGCCCAGCTTGCGGGCATATTGCGGGTCCAGCGCATGTTCCGCATCGACAAAGGCGCAGACACCGCCACGTTTCTGCTGTTCGGCAATACAATGCAGCGTCAGGGTCGTTTTACCCGAGCTTTCCGGCCCGTAAATTTCAACAATCCGCCCCATCGGCAGACCGCCGATTCCCAGCGCGATATCCAGACCCAGCGATCCGGTCGAGCTTGCGTCGATATCCTGCTTGGCATCCTCGCCCAGCTTCATGATCGAGCCTTTGCCGAACTGCCGTTCGATCTGGGCCAGCGCACTGTCGAGCGCCTTTTGCTTATCCGCGTTTTTCTTGTCGCTCATCGTCAGAAGATCCGCCATTGTCCTGTCGCCTTCCCTTTTGTCACACCCTTTTCCGGGCGGCAATCGCTGCTTTGTTCGCCTCTTGTTCCTTATGGGACCAAAAAGAGAACATTTCAACTAAAACTTACAGAACTTACTTTTGGGCAATTGTGTTAAAGAGTCGTTTACGACACTCTGCCATCATGGTGAAATACAGTTCGGGGCCGATAAATGCTTGTTTTCTATAAAGAACGCCTTGCGTTTTTATCTGTCCCCAAGACTGGCAGCACGGCTTACCACACCGCGTTGGGTGCGCGGGCCGATCTGGTTGTGACCGGCCCGCCCGAGTTGAAACACGCGCCGGTGCGCCGGTTTGATCGGTTTTTTCAGAACATGTACCGAAAGATGTACGACACCGAGATGGAAATCATGGCCGTCGTGCGCGAACCGATTGACTGGCTGGGCAGTTGGTACCGCTTTCGCAGCCGCGAGGATCGGATCGGCCATCCCCATTCGACCCGCGATCTGAGCTTTGATGAGTATGTTCGCGCCTATATGCAGAACCCGCGCCCCGGGTTTGCGGATGTGGGCAGCCAAAGCCAGTTTTTTCGGACCAGAAACAACGGGGTCGGTGCGACCCATATCTTCAAATACGAACATCAGGACAAGATCCTGAGCTTTTTGCAGGACCGGTTGCAGATGGACATCTCTCTGCCGCGCGAGAATGTATCCCCGCCGGGCGACCTGACCCTGTTAGCCGAGACCGAACGAAAGTTCCGCAGCAAACACGCCGAGGAATTCGCAGCCCATGACGCCGCCCTTTGAAGCAAACCTTAAATCTGAGACGCGAATACCCTTGGGCGCTCGCGGGCCATTCGTGTCGCAGGGTAATTCAGGCTAAAGGTCGCACGCTTTAGGCAAGCTGCTGGTGCACGGCTTCGGTTAGCTGGTTTAGTGAAAACGGCTTGGGCAGGAAGGTCGAGTTGGCGATCTGTGGCCCTGAGTCTCCGAATGCACCTTCGGTGTAGCCCGACACAAAGACCACCCGCGCATCAGGCCGGGATTCTAACGCCTTGCCCACCCAGGTCGGCCCATCCATACCCGGCATGACCACATCGGTGACAAAGACGTCCACGATCAGGTCAGGGTCTTCCAGAAGGCGCAGGGCATCCTCGGCCGATTCCGCCTCGAGCACCGTATAGCCTTTCAGGCGCAAGGCCCGGGTTGCAAAGGCGCGAACCGGCGCTTCGTCTTCCACCAGCAGCACAACCCCTTCGCCCTGACGCGCTGATTGGACGACCGGTGGTGCCTCTTCCACCGCCTCCGGGGCCGAGGCCGAAGTGCAGACCGGCAGAAACACGGTGAAATCGGTTCCCCGCCCCGGCGCGCTGTCGACAAAGATGAAACCGCCGGTCTGCTTGACGATGCCATAGACGGTGGACAGGCCCAGCCCTGTCCCCTCACCCGTTCGTTTGGTCGTATAGAACGGCTCGAACACCTTTTGCAGTTTGTCGGCGGGAATGCCGATGCCGCTGTCGCTGACCTTTACAGTCACGTATTCGCCCGGCGGTACACTCGCACGGTCGCGGCGCAGGGGTTCTGTCAGGGCCAGCACCTCGGTCTCGATCCGAATCTCACCCCCATCCGGCATGGCGTCGCGTGCGTTGACCACAAGGTTCATCAGAACCTGCTCCAATTGGCGTTTATCGGCACGCACGGGTTTCAGCACCGGATCATGGCTGAGGGTCAACTGCACCTTTTCCCCCACAAGCCGGTTCAGCAAATGGATCAGGTCCGAGATCGTGTCGCGCAGGTCCAAAACCTCGGGTCGCAGGGTTTGTTTGCGCGAAAACGCCAGAAGCTGGCTGACCAAGGCTGCGGCGCGGTTGGCGTTCTGGTTGATCTGGACGAGATCGGCATAGTCGGGGTCGTTGTGGTCATGGCGCAGCAACAGCAAATCGCAATGGCCCGAGATGGCGGTCAGCAAATTGTTGAAATCATGCGCGACGCCACCCGCCAACTGCCCGACGGCCTGCATCTTCTGTCCCTGCACGAACTGGGCCTCAAGGGTCTTGAGCTCGGTCGCATCGTTCAGAACGGCAATCAGGCAGACCTGCCCGTCATCGATCACCCGCCTCAGCGTCACCTGCACGAAAATCTCTTTGTCATCGCGGGTAAGGCGCAGGAATTCGGACCGCTGCGTGTCTTCTCCGGCCGCGGTCCTTTCCAACCATTCGAGGATCGGATGGCCCAGCCCCTGCATGATGTGGCTAATGTTGGTGTGGTTCAGATGGCTTCCGCCCAGCAGTTTCAGCGCAAGACGGTTGGCTTCCTGAATCGTTCCGTCCGGCAGCAGGCACATGATCGGAACAGGCAGATCGGCAAAGCATGTTCCGACCCCATGGCTTGGTGTCTCGGCCAAAGGCACCAGCGCCAGATTGCGCCCAATACCCGAGCGCGACAGTTGTGTCACGGCGGCAGGCGTCGTGCCGTTTTGTGTTGTGAGTTGCCGAATTCCACCGTCGGGCCCAAGGCTATCCGGCAGAAACTGGTCCATTCTTTCGGGCCGAAATCCCAAAAGACGTTCGGCGGCGGCGTTAAGGTCCAGCACCACGCCGTTTCGCCCCTCGGTCAAAACAGGCAGGGACAGATCCGTCCACGGACCGCCGTCATTGAGATGAAACCGCCAGCAAAACAGGCCGTTTCCAAGCCCGAAAACAGAAACCGGGATGGTTGCGTCATGGGTGACAATATCCTCATGCGCGCGCCCCTGAGCCTGCGCCTGTGATTGAAGGCGCAGCAGAATCGCGGCGGGATTGGCAAAGACCGATCGCAAACATCTGGCCAGGCCTGCACCCGGATCGGCTTGAAACCTTTTTTGGGCCTGTGCGTTCGCGATAAGGATGTCGCCATGCGCGTTCGCGATCAGGCATGGACACGGGTCTTGCTGCGCAAAGGCGGCCATGACCGACGCCATCTGTTGCGCCGAGCGATTTGCCAGCATCGTCTTTGCGACGACGCCCAGCACGACCAACAGCAAGGACCCACCCGACACCCACAAGCCATACATCCAGTCCGAGGACAAAAAACCGGACATCGGCGCCAAGGTCAGAACAAGCGCCACAACAGCCAAAGAGCCTGCGCGCCACGCGGGCGGTGATTTCTGGTCGGGCGGATCAGAAAAAAACTCGGCAGCGTCGGACATGAACGGTTCGGTCAATTGGGCGTTGGGGTATTTCGACCCCAATTTGGTTAATTCCCGCTTAACGAAAATCGAACAACGGGCTTCTACCCAAGGTTGCTATTCGGTGACGCGCTACCGCGTCAAGTGTGCCGTAAAGAATCCATCCGTGCCGTGTGCCACTCGCCACGATTTGCGCAGATGTTCATGCCATTCCGGGTTTGCATTCAGGAACGCGTCAACAACGTCTGCGTTCTCGCTATCCAACATCGAACAGGTCGCGTAAGCCAGTACGCCACCGTCCCGGACCAAAGGCGCAATCGTGACCAGAATATCCGCCTGAATGATGGTCAGTTCTTGCAATCGCGTTTCGGTGAGCGCCCATTTACCCGCAGGCGCGCGCCGCCATGAGCCACTGCCTGAACACGGCGCGTCGGCCAGAACGATGTCAAACGGCTGGTGTCGGGCCAACTCGTCTGACGTTACCAACGTCACTTTGGCCCCGGCGCGCTCGGCCCGGTTGGGCAGGTCCCGCATCCGCGCGGCATTGACGTCATGCGCAAAGACCTCGACCCCTTGATGCGCGGCCAAGGCCAAAGCCTTCCCACCGCCGCCGGTGCAATAATCCAGAACCCGCTGGCCCGACCGCATGTCCAGCGCCGCGACGACCGCCTGGCTCGCGGCGTCCTGCAGCTCGACCAGACCGTCGAGATAGGCCCGGCTCTGCGCAATCTTGCGCGCGCCTTCGGTTACCTCCAAAGCCGTTGGGCAGATCCCCAGCGGGTGAGCGGTTATGCCGTCGGCCTTCAGGCGTTCCGTGGCAAGGGGCAAGTCGGCCTTCAGAAGGTTTACCCGCAGATGCACCGGAGCCCGGTTTTGCAAAGCCTCAGCCGCCGCTATGGCATCATCTCCAAGCGAAGCCGAGAACCGAGGCCAGAGCCACTCTGGGATGTCAAAACGTTCCGCATCCGTCGTGACCGCGCGCGCAGTCTCGGAGGATTGAACAGGTGCAGGGGCATGTCGATCGCCAGTGAACAGGGTGTCCACATCGCCATCTTTTGCACGGATTGCCCCGATCATAAGCCCGCGCCCGGTGCATGCGCCGCCAAGCGCGGCAAAGGACCGCTTGCAGCGCAGGGCATCAAATACATGATCCCGAACCGCCGCGCGATCTTTTGACCCGGCAAACCGGCTGCGCCGGGCCCAGCCGGTCAAGGCCTTTTCAACCGGCGCGCCATCCAAAATCTGATCCAGAATTTCAATCGAGGCCTGAATGCGGGCTGCAGGTGTCATTGCCTATTCCGTTTCCTGTTACGCGCGGCGCAAATGCAAAACGGCACCCGCTAAAGGGTGCCGTCTGCATCCAAATACCGGATCACATCACCCTGTAGTTGGGGCTTTCACGCGTGATCTGAACGTCATGCACATGGCTTTCCTTCAAACCGGCCCCGGTGATCTTAACGAAATTGCAGTTCTTGCGCATCTCTTCGACCGTGCCACAGCCGGTATAGCCCATGGCCGCCCGCAGACCACCGACCAATTGGTGAACAACCGCGCTGGCCGAGCCTTTGTAGGGCACCTGCCCCTCGATCCCTTCAGGCACCAGCTTGTCATTGGCGGCGTCCTTCTGGAAATACCGGTCCGCAGACCCACGCGCCATCGCGCCCAGGCTGCCCATGCCACGATAGGATTTGAACGAACGGCCCTGATACAAGATCACCTCGCCCGGGCTTTCGTCTGTCCCTGCGATCATCGAACCAACCATGGCGCAGGACGCACCCGCCGCAATCGCCTTGGCAAAATCGCCCGAGAACTTGATGCCGCCATCGGCAATCACCGGAACGTCCCCGGCGGCAGCCGCACAATCCATGATCGCGGTCAGCTGAGGCACGCCAACACCAGCCACCATCCGGGTGGTACAGATCGATCCCGGCCCAATGCCAACCTTGATCGCATCCGCCCCCGCATCGATCAGCGCCTTGGTCGCATCCGCCGTGGCCACGTTGCCTGCGATGATCTGAACCTCATTCGACAGGGTCTTGGCCCGTTTCACCGCATCCAAAACGCCTTGCGAATGGCCATGGGCGGTGTCGACAACAATGATGTCCACACCCGAATCGACCAGCAACTCGGACCGTTCAAATCCGGCATCGCCAACCGAGGTTGCTGCCGCGACGCGCAGACGTCCAAGGGTGTCTTTACAGGCAGTTGGGTTCAGGACCGCCTGTTCGGTGTCTTTCAGCGTCAACAGTCCGGTCAGCTTGCCTTCACCATCGACAACCAGAAGTTTCTCGATCCGGCGAGCGCGCATCAGGCTTTTGGCCTCTTCCAGATCCGCAGGCTCTTGCAGCATCGCCAGATTGTCCGAGGTCATCATCGCGTGGATCGGCGTGTCGTCCGAGGTCGCAAAGCGCATATCGCGGTTGGTCACGATGCCAACAACACGGCCCTGATCGTCCACCACAGGAAAACCGGTGAAATTATACCGCTGCACCAGCGCCTGCGCGTCAGCCAGCGTCTGATCCGCGCGCAGCGTGACCGGGTTGTAGACGATCCCCGATTCGAACCGCTTGACCCGGCGCACTTCGCGGGCCTGTTCCTCGACCGAGAGGTTCTTGTGGATCACCCCGATGCCACCCGCCTGCGCCATCGCAATCGCCATGCGCGCCTCGGTCACCGTGTCCATGGCCGAGCTGAGCAGCGGGATGTTCATGGTGATCTGCCGCGTCACACGCGTGCTGGTATCCGCCGTTGCAGGCAAGACCGAGGATGCCCCCGGCACCAAGAGAACGTCATCAAAGGTAAGCGCCTCACGAATCTGCATCTGTTCACCCCATGCAAAAGCCCGTTTGGCGGTGACCCTATTGCATGGATCAACCCTAAGGAAAAGCCCCTGACCCCAAGTTGTTGCCAAATGTCGGGGAATGCCGCGCCCAAAACGACGCTGGTTGATCAAAACCTGCCGCTGAATGGCCTTTCCCTTTGCGCATAAACTCATATCTTGCGCCGCATACGCGCGAATACAAAGGCAGGCCATTCATGACCACCGACCCTCTTGTCGTCTTCACCCCATCCGGCAAACGCGGGCACTTTCCCGTCGGCACCCCGATTCTGACCGCAGCGCGCCAGTTGGGCGTCGATCTGGATTCGGTCTGCGGCGGGCGCGGTATCTGTTCGAAATGCCAGATCACGCCAAGCTATGGCGAGTTTCCCAAGCATGGCGTCACCGTATCCGAAGACGCGCTAAGCGAATGGAACGCGGTTGAGCAGCGCTACGACGACAAGCGCGGCTTGAAACCCGGTCGGCGTCTGGGCTGTCAGGCATCTGTTCAGGGCGATGTGGTGATCGACGTCCCGCCCGAAAGCCAGGTACACCGCCAGGTCGTCCGCAAGGCCGCCGCCGCGCGCGCCATCACCATGGACCCGGCGACGCGCCTGTATTTTGTGGTGGTCGAAGAGCCCGACATGCATTCCCCCACCGGCGATCTGGAGCGCTTGGAACGCGCCCTGCGCCAGCAGTGGAACATCGACGCCGTGACCGCCGATCTGTCGCTGATGTCCAAGCTGCAACCGGTTCTACGCAAAGGGAAATGGGAGGTCACGGTCGCCGTCCACAAAGGCCACAAGGACACGGTGGGCCGTATCGTCGAGATCTGGCCCGGCCTGCATGAACACGGCCTCTATGGTCTGGCCATCGACCTCGGCTCGACCACAATCGCCGCGCATCTGACCGATCTGGAAACCGGCGAGGTCAAGGCGTCCTCGGGCCTGATGAACCCGCAAATCCGGTTCGGCGAAGACCTGATGAGCCGTGTGTCCTACGCCATGATGAATCCCGGCGGCGATGCCGAGATGACCAGGGCCGTACGCGAGGCGATCAACGACCTGACCACCTCGATCGCCGAGGAGGCCGGGATTGACGCCGCGCTGATTGTCGAGACGGTGTTTGTCTGCAACCCGGTCATGCACCACCTGCTGCTGGGCCTCGATCCGGTCGAGCTGGGACAGGCCCCCTTTGCGCTGGCGACGTCGGAATCCATGTCCCTGCCCGCGCGAGAGATGGACCTCACCGCGATGAACCCGCGCGCGCAGGTCTACATCCTGCCCTGCATCGCGGGCCATGTGGGCGCGGACTGCGCCGCCGTGGCCCTGTCGGAAGAGCCGGGCAAATCCGAGGATCTGGTGCTGATCGTCGACGTGGGCACCAATGCCGAGATTCTGCTGGGCAACACCAGCCGCGTTTTGGCCTGTTCCTCGCCCACCGGGCCTGCGTTCGAGGGCGCTCAGATCAGTTCCGGCCAGCGCGCCGCACCCGGTGCCATCGAACGGATCGAGATTGATCCTGTCACAAAAGAACCCCGGTTCCGCATCATCGGGTCGGACAAGTGGTCCGACGAGGACGGCTTTGACAAGGACATCGGCACCACCGGCATCACCGGCATCTGCGGGTCCGGCATCATCGAAGCCGTTGCCGAGATGCGCATTGCAGGGCTGCTGGACGAAAGCGGCCTGATCGGGTCGGCCGAGCAGACCGGCACCCCCCGCTGCGTGCCCGAAGGCCGCACCCACGCTTACCTTATCCACGACGCCAGCGCCGAGGGCGGCCCGCGCATCACCGTCACCCAAGGCGACATTCGCGCCATCCAGCTTGCCAAATCCGCGCTCTATGCCGGTGCACGTTTGCTGATGGACGAGATGGAGGTCGACCGCGTGGATCGCGTCGTTCTGGCGGGCGCGTTTGGCGCCCATATCTCGACCAAACACGCAATGGTTCTGGGTATGATCCCGGACGCGCCGCTGGACAAGGTCACAAGCGCGGGCAACGCCGCTGGCACCGGCGCACGGATTGCGCTCTGCAACATCGGCTCACGCGCCGAGATCGAACGGGTCGTGCGCGAGATCACCAAGATCGAAACCGCCATCGAGCCGAAGTTTCAGGACCATTTCGTCGCCGCCAACGCCATCCCGCACAAAACCGACCCGTTCCCGGAACTCGGTCAGGTCGTCACCCTGCCCGCGCCCAGCTTTAACACGGGCGGCGCAGACGCCGAAACAGGCGGAGGCCGTCGCCGCAGACGTCGGGGTTAAGCCCAAAAAAGACCACGGTCGCGACCTGCTTCGAATTTCAGGTCGCGACTCCGCGCGCAAATGTACGAGCGGGCGGCAGTATTTTGGTCCGATGGGGAAAACTCTGGAGCGGGTAGCGGGAATCGAACCCGCGCGTTCAGCTTGGGAAGCTGACAGGCTACCATTACATCATACCCGCCGCGTGGAAGTGGATAGCACCACCGGGAACCGGGGTTCAAGCGGGATTGTCACCCGGCTCGCCTCAAAACTCACTCGGTGCGCGCGCGCAGGCTTTCGATCAGCGTCTCATCGACATCAAGCGCCTCGCACGCGGCATCCAGTGTTTCGCTGTCCAGATGGCGCGGGTTCAGGTCAACATCCTTCGAAAATGCATCAACAATAGCCTGCATCGCCTTGATACGCGCATATTTTTTGTTGTTTGCCGGTATTACGTGCCACGGCGCGTTCTGGGTCGAGGTGCGGGCCAGCATCTCGTCCACGGCCACCTCTGTCTCGGCCCATTTTTCGCGGTTTCGAAAATCTTCGTAGGTCAGTTTCCAACGTTTCAGCGGGTTTGTGAGCCGTTCGGTGAATCGCTCCATCTGCTCATCCTGCGAGATGTGGAAGAACAGCTTGATGATCCGCGTGCCGTCGTCCGTCAGCATCCGTTCAAAGGCGTTGATCTCGTCATAAGCCGCGCGCCAGCGACGTTCGGGCGTCAATTTCTCGATCCGTTCGACCAGAACACGCCCGTACCAACTGCGATCAAAGGCCGAGATTGCGCCCGAGGGCGGCAGACGCTCCCAGAATCGCAACAGGTAGTGGCGATTGAGGTAATAATTCCGCGGCGCGCCAATGGGCCAGACCTTGAAGCTGCGCGGGTCCAGCGCCTGGCTGATCCGTCGGATCGTGCCGCCCTTACCCGCCGCGTCCCAGCCTTCAAAGACGATCACGCCTTTCAGGCCATGGAACAGAAACGCCTGCTGGACGATGGCCAGCTTGGCCTGCAGATCGATCAACTGGTCGAAATAGTCTTTCTTTCCCAACTTACTGGTCAGATCCGCGTCCGAGAGTTTCGGGGGGTGATGTTTGGACATAGTGACCACCTTTTTACGTGCCGACGCCGTCGTCACTGTTCCCGGAACAGGTCCATATTGCAAGGAAATGCGCGGCTGTTAGGTGTGGTGGTCACTCAGAGGGTATTCCCGACTTACCTCTGAAACACGTGCTTATCCGGCTGTGGTCAAATCCTGCGCCAACATCAGGGCATTGTTGTCCGGGTCGTAGAATGTTGCGGTGCTGACCATGCCTTCAATGGTTTCGGTTTCGCCATCGAACCGCACTCCGGCCCCTTCCAGCGCAGTTCGGGCCGCTGCAATGTCGGCCACGCCAAATACCGGCACGATGTTGCCCGGCGCTGGTTCTGCCTGCTCACCCAATCCAAGGGTCACGCCTTGGGTCTTGGTTTGCATTTCGCTCCACCCGGCTTCGTCAATGTGGTGGATCAATTCGAAGCCAAGTTTATCGCCATACCATTCCGCGCTTGCATGACGATCACGAACCGAGATTGCGAGCGTAATCGTGTTGTCCAGAGAAATCAGGGCCATTGCGCTTTCCTTATGTCTGAAATTATATTAACTATACTTTATGGACATTGCGACACTTGTCAAGCTGACCTCTAGGGCGTGGTCGTTGAACATTCTGGCAGCGCTGCATTCTGGGGTTCCGGGCCGTCAGGCCCCATTGCTTGCCGCGACCAGTGCAAGCCGGACGTCCTTTGCCGCCAGTCTGGATCATCTTTTTCAGTTGGGCCTGTTGGAAAGAAACCCGGGTCACGGTCACCCCCTGCGACCCGAGTTCAGATTGACCGCAGAGGGCGTGAAGGCCGCCGAGATCGCAAGCAGAATTGTGGCGACCGTTCCTGATGAGACCGAATTCACCTTGCTGAGGCGCAGTTGGTCAGTTCCGATACTGGCCTTGACGGAAACCCCGCAGCGCTTTTCGACCATGAAAACAACGCTGGCCTCGATCACCGATCGCGCCCTGTCATCCGCGCTGCATCAATTGGAAGAGCGTGAGTGGATCCAGCGGGATATCGATCTATCCGCTCGGGCACCCTTCCCCACCTATTGCGCAGTGAACACCGGGGGCGAGATCAACCGGGCCATCGGGCTTCGGCATTGACGAAAAAAGGCCGGGCAAATGCCCGGCCTCTGAATTTTGCGATAGCCTTTGGATCAGGCGCGCCGGCGGCGGCCACCTCCGCGGCGTCCGCGGCCTTCGCCCTCGGCGCCGGGCGCTTCGGGCGCTTTGTTGAACCGGATCCACTCGCCGCCATGCGGGTCATTGTTGGTCAGCAGGTTGGCGGCGCGGATGGCCTCCATTTCCTTACCGGCGCGCGGCAGGGTGGAACCCAGACCGAACATTTGCACGAAGGTCTCATCATCCATGCCTTCGGGCAGGATGATACCAGCGGCAGCGACTGCCTCTTTCTTCTCGGCAATCTTTTTCTGCGTCACCGGCAATGCAACCGGGTTCATGATCGCCGAGGTCATGCCAGCACCCATTGCCATAGGCAGGAAGGCGTTGTTGATACCGTGACGGTTCGGCAGACCGAATGAGATGTTGGACGCACCGCAAGTGGTGTTCACACCCAGTTCCTCACGCAGACGACGGACCAGAGCGAACACCTGCTGGCCTGCGGTTGCCATCGCTCCGATGGGCATGACCAGCGGGTCAACCACGATGTCATGTGCGGGAATGCCGAAATCGGCGGCCCGTTCGACGATCTTTTTAGCGACGTCAAAGCGCACATCAGGGTCTTCCGAGATGCCAGTATCGTCGTTCGAGATCGCCACAACCGGCACATTGTACTTTTTGACCAACGGCAGAACCAGTTCCAGACGCTCTTCTTCGCCGGTGACCGAGTTCAGCAGCGGGCGGCCCTCAGCCGCTTCAAGACCGGCTTCCAAAGCACCCGGAACCGACGAGTCGATGCACAGCGGGACATCGACCAGACCCTGCACCAGCTCGACGATCTTGCGCATCAGCGGTGGTTCGGTCTCGTTCGGGTTGGGGTTCGAGTTGTAGACAACGCCTGCGTTGATATCCAACACGGTCGCGCCTGCCGCAACCTGTGCCAGCGCGTCTTTTTCCACGGTCGAAAAGTCGCCCGCTTCCAGTTCAGCCGCCAGTTTCTTGCGGCCTGTGGGGTTGATCCGCTCGCCGATCACGCAGAACGGTTCGTCAAAGCCCAGAACGGCAGTTTTTGTTTTTGATTCTACGACTGTACGGGTCATATCCGTTCCTTAGGAGTTTGCAGGCTTTGCCGAAGCGCCGCCGTTATTGATCGCCCAGTTGGCGTTGGTCTTGATCCCGCCCAGCGGGAAGAAGTGGACGTTGGTGATGTTGAAATCCGGGTTGGCCGCTTTGTGGTTGGCCAGTTCGGTGATCACATCGGTCGGCTCATAGGGCAGCAGCAGCTTGGACACGTCCATGGCGCGTTTCTGCAGAACCTTCAGCGAGGGGCCAACACCGCAGGCGATGGCAAACTTGATCAGCGTCTGCAGCTTGGCCGGGCCTGCGATACCGATATGGACCGGGATGTCGATCCCCGCCTCTTTCAGGCTGTCGGCCCATGCGATGATCGGCTTGGCGTCAAACGCAAACTGGGTGGCCAGAGCCATTTCGGCGTCGGTGGTTTCGCTGAACTTCTGTTTCCAGCGCAGCGCATCGTCGACATTTTTGGTCGAGCCGTCCGGGTCGATGTCCTTGTTGCCCTCGGGGTGGCCGGCAACATGCAGGCGCTTGAAACCCGCCTTGTCGAACAGACCGGATTCCAGCAACTGCATCGAGCTGTCAAAATCACCATGCGGATTGGCAACGCCACCTGCCAGCAGCAGCGCCTGCTCGACGCCCGCTTCGCCCTGATACATGGAAATCCAGTTCTCCAGCGTCGCCGCGTCCTTGATGATACGCGCCGGGAAGTGCGGCATGACCGGATAGCCCTCGGCCGCGATACGCTTGGCGGTCTTGACCATGTCTTCGATGGGCGTGCCCTCGATATGGGCGATGTAGACGCGGGTGCCTTCTGGCAGCAGCGCGCGGAAATCTTCGACCTTTTCGGCGGTGCGGGGCATCACCTCGATCGAATAGCCCTGCAAGAAGGCTTCGACGGTCGGATTCACCGGCCCGTTTTCGACCGCATCACGTTTCTTGAAGTTCAGCAAAGCCATTGCGGCCTCCCATAGCTGTCTCGGGCTCATGCCCAACCGTCATTGGCGATCAGCGCTTTGATGCGGTCCTGATCGTATTCCGTTTCCAGACGCACGGCCTGCGCCTCGGCAATCTCGGACGGGTCGCCCTCAACCGCGAAAGGCTCGGCCTTGCGCCATTCGGCCAGATAGGCATCACTGTCCTTGGCGTTCACCTTCATGGCAGCCCGGTCGATGGCTTGCTCGAACCGTTCTTCCAACTGCCGCTTGGCCCCACGACGGCCCTTGCCGACAATGACCTGAGCGGGAATGTCGCGCCAGTAAACGATGGTGACGTCAGGCATTGCTGTGATTCCTCCTAACCCGATGGGGCGGTTCTAAACTTCAATCTGGGCTCGGGTCAGTCGATTTTCGACACCCAACGCTTTCCAAACGACGTTTTTGCCCAGGGTGGTGTACCGGGCTTTTACACGGGGCCCCTGCAATTGCGCATATCATAATCCTCAATTCACCATGAAACCGCTTCATAAAACCAAAAACCCCGGACGGGAAACCGCGTCCGGGGCATGTTTTTAAGGGTCCAGAGGGGTTAACCCACCAGTCCGCCATCTTCGCGAGTCACCGCGATGATCGCCGAACGTGGCACTGCATCGCCCCCTTCAGGCCAGTGGCTGTTGCCGTCCTCGCCCGGGTGCTGGATGCCCACGAACATGGTGCGACGATCCGGAGACCAGCTGAGGCCGGTGATTTCGCATTCATTCGGACCAACCATGAAGCGACGGATTTCACCGGTGACCGGGTCGCCTGCCAACATCTGGTTGTTGCCCTGCCCTTCGAAATCGCCTTCGTTGCCATAGTTGCCGTCGGTCTGGATCCACAGCAGGCCGTTGCTGTCGAATTTCAGACCATCGGGCGAGTTGAACATATTGTCGGCGTTGACGTTGTCCGAGCCACCATAGGCGTCCTGATGCACATTGGGGTTACCCGCCAGCACATACAGATCCCAAGCAAAGCCCGAAGCAGTGTGATCGCCACCATCCGGACGCCAGCGCACGATCTGGCCGTAATTGTTGGCCTCGCGCGGGTTGGGACCGTTGACCGAGGTGTCGTCACCCCCGGCATTCGGTTTGACGCCCCGGTTCTTGTTGTTGGTCAGACAGCAATACACCTCGGCCACGTTCGGGTTGGCAGCAACCCATTCCGGGCGGTCCATGGTGGTCGCGCCAACGGCGGAGCCTGCCTGACGGGTGTGGATGCTGATCTCGGCTTGCGAGGCCAGACCCGTTGTCTCGGGCGTCAGATCCAGCCACTCACCGGTGCCGTCGTCATTGAACTTGGCGACCGACAGGGTCCCGTTTTCCAGCAGGGCGTTGGTGTCCACGCCAGCGGCATACACACCGTCCGAGACAAAGCGATACAGAAACTCGCCGCGTTCATCATCGCCCATATACACGACAACACGACCGTCATTGTTAACGACCGCTTCGGCGTTTTCATGCTTGAAACGGCCCAGGGCGGTCAGTTTGCGCGGGGTCGAGCTGGGATCGGTCGGGTCGATCTCAACCACATAACCGGCGCGGTTCGGCTCGTTTGGGTTTTTCGACACATCAAAACGGTCGTCGATCTTGGCCCAGCCATAGCCCCAGTCGCTGGCCGAGACGCCATAGCGCTTCAACTCAGCGCTGACCTCGTGGTTTTCGTCTTCTGCCGAGAAGTAGCCGTTGAAGTTCTCTTCGCAGGCCAGGTACGTGCCCCACGGGGTCATACCGTTGCCGCAGTTGTTCCAGGTGCCTTTCGACGTGGTCCCGGTCGGATCAGCAGCGGTTTTCATCAAATCATGAGCAGCTGCGGGGCCGGTGATCGTCATATCGGTCTGCGGCGTGATGCGGCGGTTATACGGGCTGTCCTTGACGATGCCCCATGTACCGTCGGTGTTGGCGATCTCAACCACGGTCACGCCGTGGGCCATCATGCCCTTGGCGACGTCGTCGTCCGAGGCTGCTTTGGCATCGGGGTTGTTGCCCCACAGAATGTCGCGGTTGGTGTATTCGTTGTTTACCACCAGCAACACGTGCCCGTCGTGATAGAACACGTCCTGACCATCGGTATTGTCGCCAAAGGCGCGCTCCTGACTGGCAGCCGTCCCACGGGTCGCGTGATCGAATTCGGGCGCATCAGACCACAGCGGGTCGCCCCAACGGACCATGACCTCGGCCTTGTAGCCCGGCGGTACGATCACGTCGTCTGCGGTGGATACAGGGATCGCCTCGAACGAGAACCGGTCCGCCGCTGCGCGCGCGCCAGAAGGAATAAGCGCGCCACCAACGGCGGTGAAGCTGCCCATGGCCAGAACGCCGCCCAGGAATCCGCGACGCGACAAGGCGCGTTCGACCACGCGATCAAATTCACATTCTTCGGGACGTGGGTTTACGACCTCATCGTATTCATCAAAGGACAGGGTGCGTTCGTCTTTCATGGCAATCTCCGTATCTGGCTGAAAGCTGGTAGAGAATCCCGTATCGGGGATCCCGCGCGGGGATCGCATTCCAGTATGAACGCTGTGTGACACTCACGTTAAATTCAAAATTGAAATCACTTGCGCGTCGGCGATCCCCCGCCTAGGGTCAAATTAACTCGAAAATCGGAGGGCGTGACGAATGGCGCCCAAGCGTCCCAAAGGTGCGGGCGCGTTCCCGAAGGCGGTCGAAAGCCCCGCGCCGGCAAGACCCGATCCAGATGCGCTGTATGCCGCGCTGGATCTGGGGACAAATAGCTGCCGCATGTTGATAGCCCAACCCAAGGGTAGCGGGTTCCATGTGGTCGACAGTTTCTCCAAATCCGTGCAGTTGGGCGCGGGTCTGGAACGGACCGGGCGGCTGTCCCGGGCCTCGATGTCGCGCACCGTTCAGGCGCTGCGCATCTGTCAGCAAAAGCTGAAACGCAACAAGGTCAAACGCATGCGTTTGGTCGCCACCGAAGCGTGCCGCCGCGCCAAGAATTCGCGCGATTTCATCCGTCAGGTGAAGCGCGAAACCGGCCTGACGCTTGAGATCATCCAGCCCGAGGAAGAGGCGCGTCTGGCTGTCATTTCCTGCGCGCCGCTGGTTTCGACCAAGACCGAGCAATTACTGGTCGTCGACATAGGCGGAGGCTCGACCGAGTTGGTTTGGATCGACATTTCCTCGGTTCCGCGCCGCGACCGTCCGGCGGCAATCATGCGCCTCCACAATGGGTTCCACACTGCCGACAGCCCGTTTCCCGCCGCCAAGGTGGTGGATTGGATCAGCGTTCCCTTGGGCGTCGCCACGCTGCGCGATCAGTTCAACGACGTCGAGGATGACTCGGCCCGTTTCGCCTTGATGAGTTGGTTTTTCGAAGAAAATCTGGCCGATTTCGCCCCCTACAAGGACGAACAGGCCCGCGCCGGGTTTCAGATCGTCGGCACCAGCGGCACAGTCACAACGGTTGCCGCGTCCCATCTGGGGCTGAAGCGATACGATCGTACCAAAGTGGACGGTCTGCGCATGACCAGCGATCAGATTGACAAAGTCATACGCGGGTATTTAGAACTCGGCCCTCACGGGCGCCGCCGCGACCCCCGGATCGGGGATGACCGGCAGGCCCTGATCATGTCCGGCTCGGCCATTTTGCAGGCGCTGCTTCGATGCTGGCCCACCGACCGCCTTTCCGTGGCGGACCGGGGGCTGCGCGAGGGTCTGCTTTATGCGCAGATGAGTGCGGACGGCGTATTGGAAGACGGACCGTTCTGATGGCGAAGACACCGAGTGGCAAAAACACCTCAGGCCGTGGGCAACGCGACCTGAAGGTCAAGGTGAAGACTGCGCGCGGGCGCAAGCTCAGCTCGACCCGCTGGCTCGAGCGGCAGTTGAATGACCCCTATGTGAAACGCGCGCAGGCCGAGGGTTATCGCGGGCGCGCGGCGTTCAAGATATTGGAACTGGACGAGAAGTTTCGGTTTCTGGTGCCCGGTGCCCGTGTGGTTGATCTGGGCTGCGCGCCCGGAGGCTGGCTGCAAGTGGCCGTCAAACGGGTGAACGCGCTGGGCGAGAAAAGTGGCAAGCGGATCGGAACGGTTCTGGGCGTCGACCTGCAAGAGGTTGAACCGGTGGCCGGAGCCACAGCGCATGTGCTGGATTTCATGGAAGATGACGCCGATCAAAAGGTCAAAGACTGGTTGGGCGGCAAGGCCGATGTGGTGATGTCGGACATGGCCGCCGCCTCGTCGGGCCACAAACAGACTGACCATCTGCGGATCATGGCGCTGTGCGAAACCGCTGCCTACTTTGCGTTCGACGTGCTTGAAGAAGGCGGCACGTTTGTTGCCAAGGTTCTGGCCGGAGGGGCCGAGGGCGATTTGCAGAAGCTGCTGAAGCAGAAATTCGACAAGGTTGCCAACGTCAAACCACCCGCATCGCGTTCAGACAGTTCCGAAAAATTCGTGGTGGCAACCGGGTTTCGCGGCTGACGTTAATCTTCCAGCGAGATCTGGCCGGGCAAACGCTGCTCTCTCAGCGATGCGGTTGCGATGCCTTGCAGCATCAGACCTTCCCCGTGGTTCAGATCAACCGGCTTTTGCTCGCGCAACTGCGCGATCCGCTGGTCAAGCGAGACCCATTTCCCCCGTGGAATGGGCAGTTTCTTTGAATGCTCCGACATATTGCCACCTTTGACTGCACCTTAGGCCGACACCTTCGACCTAAGGGTTAACGTCAGAATTTGCCGGGATAATGGCGCGATGCGGGCAGGCAGATGCCAATGTTATGGCCCGATTTGTCTGGACAATTCTTGCAGGTTTGGGTCGTCCGGGATGCGCCCCAGGCCTTCTATCAAGACCTCACGCGCGGCATCCGGCCCCCGGTTGATCTGTGCCAGTTGCACCAGCATCGGCCAGGCCTCGGCCCGTTGGGGATCAAGCGTGACAACCTCGCGAAACGCCCGTTCGGCGGCGGGTGCATTGCGGAAGGTCAGCGCCATGCCGCCCAGCACCATATGGGTCTCGGGGAAATCCAGCCGGTTGGCAATTGCGCCCTGCCATTCGGACATCGCTTGCCCGGCCAGGGCCTGCTGATCCGGTGTCAGGGCTTGGGGTGGAATGTTCAGGAACTCTTTCGCTGCTGATATACGCACATTGCGTAGCCGGTCGGATAAGAGCGGTTCAAGTCGCTGCACCTGATCGAATGGAGATGCCTGACGCTGCAAGGTAACCGCATTGGCACGAACTAACGGATCGGCATCCGCCAACAGTGCAACCGTCGCCTCTGCCAAGTCTGCAGAGCCAAACGGTTGCAAAAGATAAGCTGCCGTGGCCCGGACGATGCCCGGCTGTGCGGGGTCGAGAGCAATGGCCAGCAACCCTTCGGGGCTGTCTGCCTGCCCCGCCATCGCCGGGGCAAAGGCCGACCCGAAATGCGGGCCGCGATGCGATGAATTCGGAAACCATTCTTCAATCCGGGCGGTTGCCCATGGCTGATCCCTGTCCACATGGCAATCGGTGCAGGCGTCCTGTCCAAGCCCCAAATCCGGGCGCGGCACGCGGAAACTGTGATCGCGGCGACCATCGACGCCCATATAGACACGTTCGATCATATGACAGGTTTTGCATTGCGCACCCACGCTGTCCTTGGGGTGGTGGTGATGCGCAGGCGTGTCGTATTCCTTGCGCGCCAAAGTCGGAAAATCGGGGTTGCCCGCCGGGGAATGGCATTGCGTGCAAACGCCATTACCATCGGCCCGCAGCTCGGCGCTATGGGGTTCGTGGCAGTTCAAACAGCCAACGCCCTGCGCGTACATCTTCGATTGCAGGAACGAGCCGTAAACATAAACCTCGTCCAGTATCTGCCCGTCTGGGTGATAGGTTCCAGGCCGCAGCAGGGCCAGATTATAGGCATCGTGATAGGGCGTGCCGGGCAGAGGGTTGCCTTGCTCATGCGCCTCGCGCCGGGAATGGCACCCGGCGCATTGCTGGATTTCCGCCTCGGTCTGGCCCCTGCCCCATGACATCAGAAAGCCAGACTCGCTTAGACCTTCTGCAACCGATTTTCCGCCAACCCAGTCGATATGCGCCGAGCCCGGACCATGGCAGGCCTCGCACCCGACACCGATTTCGACCTGACGGGACTGATAGGTTCGGCTTTGCACGTCATAGTTCTTTTCGAATCCTGTGGCGTGGCATTCGGCGCAGCGTGCGTTCCAGTTCTTATAAGGCCCGGTCCAATGCAGCCCGTCATCCGGCGGCAGGTCCTGATCGGGATAGAGGTGGAACCAACGCTTGTTTTCGGTGTCCCAGACCACATCAAAGCTTTGCAATCGTCCGGGTTCGGTTTCGAACAGATATTGCTGCAAAGGCTCGATCCCGACGACGGAATGCACGTCATAGCTGGTCGTTGCGCCATCTTTCTCGGTCACATCCGCATAAGGCGTCGCACCACGATAACCGAAGCGGACCGACATGTCGTCATGTTCGAACACCGTGCCGTCAAAATCCGCGACCAGCGCCCCGTCTTCAATCCCGGCCCAGGCCAGTGCGTGATGGGATTGGGCCCAGGCGGCTGTTTCTTCGGTATGACAATCGGCGCATTGCTCGGATCCAACATATGATGGGGTCTGAGCGTAGGCGATCCCGGATATCAACACGGAAACCGCAAAGGCGAGCCACTTCATGCGCTGTCATCCTCGCTATGCAGGTCCATCAGCGCGCCGTTATATTCCGCGCCCAGGATCAGGATCGCTGCGCAAAGGTACAGGAAGATCAGGGCGGCCATGGCCCCGGCCAGACCGGCATAGGTGGCGCTGTAGCTGGCGAATTGGGCGATATAGATCGAAAAGGCCCAGCCGCCGCCGCCCAACAGCAGCAGGGTCAGCACCACGCCCGGAAGGATCTGCATCACCCGGTGGCGCCGCGTCGGCAGAACAAGATGCGCCAGCAGTATGGTCGCCACCGGCACGGCCACGGTAAAGGTCCAGCGCAGCCGGTCCACCGAAAGCCAAGTCGAGACATCCACGTCCGTATGCTTGGACACCAGCGTTGTGTAGACGGGCAGCACGACCTCGACCGCAGCGACGATCAGAATGGCGGCCCCGCCCAGAATGACCAAAACGATACACAGCAGCCTCGTCTTCCAGAACGGCCAGCTGTCCCGGTCGTGATAGGCCTGATTCATCGCAGCCCGCACCGCCGCCACCCCGTTCGAAGCAAAATACACCGCCAGCAAACCGCCGATCGTGATCACGCCCGAGCTTGACCCCTGAAGAACCGCCCGCAGTTCGGACACAATCGGGCCAGCCACATCCTGCGGCCACGCGCCGAAAATCAGGTCGATCAACTCGTCCGTCACATAGCCTTGCGACAACGTCCCTGCCAGCGCCACGGTGAACAGTACAAACGGAAACAACGCCATCATCATCGACATGGCGACATGGCTGCTCATGACAAAGCCGTTTTTCTCGCTGAACCGCCGAAACGCCAGAAACAGCGCTTTGATCAGACGGCCGGATAGTAGAATCGATGGTTGCGACATTCTGAAACCCTAGCCCGCCCGCAGCCCCGGTAGAACCCGGGAAGTCGTAAATCCCGATATATAAATAACTGACTGCATTGCATAAACTTACCCAGCTGTGCAGGATCAGGACAACCCGACCCGCTTTGCATGCGCCCGCCCTATCATAGTTCAGGTTTGCGAATGACCCTTGATCCAAACAGCCCGAAAGATCGCTATCGCCCCAGCCTGTCCGTGGTACGCGACAGTTGTATCATCGCAGCTCTGGTTGTTTTGGGGCTGTATGCGGGTGCCGCTTTTCTGATTCCGTTGACGATGGCCCTGTTGATCAATGTTCTGATCATCGCGCTCAGCGACCGGGTCATTGCGGTGACCCGAGCCCCCGTCTGGCTGGCCAATATTGCCGGAGTAACTGTGGTTTTGGCCGGTTTGTTCATGATCATGTATATTCTGGGCAGTCAGGCGACACAGTTCGCCCGCAGCATCAACACGTATGAGACCCAGTTCGATGATGCGGTGAACCGCGTGGCGGGGCTGGTGGGCAGTGATGTCACGACCTTCATTCGCGACAATCTGGTCAGTATCGACATGTCTTATCTGGCGCGGCTGTTGCTGGGCAGCGCGACCTCGCTGCTGAATCAGTTCTTTCTGATCAGCCTTTATGTCGCGTTCCTGATGGCCGAACGACTGGCCTTTCGCAAGAAAATCCAACTGGCCGCAGGCAACCCCGAAACCGGCAAAGAGTTTTCGGCGATGCTGGATGCAATTTCATTCAGCCTGCAGCGTTATGTGGGGGTCAAAACCCTGATCAGTCTGATCACGGCGGGCATCAGCTACACCGTCTTCCGCATCCTCGGACTGGAATATGCCGAAACATGGGCGGTTCTGACCTTTGCGCTGAACTTCATCCCCTCGATCGGGTCGATCATTGCCGTGGTCTTCCCGGCCATGATCGCGCTTGTGCAATTCGAAAGCATCGGCCCGTTTCTGGTGGTGGTTCTGGGCTGCGGCACCATCCAGTTCCTGATCGGCAATTTCGTAGATCCGGCGATGCTGGGCCGGTCGCTGAACATGTCCACGTTTCTGGTCGTTCTGGCCCTGATGTTCTGGACCACCGTCTGGGGCCTTATCGGAGCGTTCCTGAGCGTGCCGTTAACCGTTTGCATCCTGATCGTATTCAGCCACATCCCCGCCTTGCGCCCGGTGGCCATCCTGATGTCGCTGGACGGGCGACTAGGGGATGATCAGCCCTGACCTCAGCTTTGGCAAAGCGCGATCAGAGCCGGGCGGTCCTGTAGCTTGAGGCGCCCATAGCCGCCAGCAATCAGGCCCTGTTTGATCAGCCGTTGCAGCGTCCGGTGCAGCGTCGGCGGGGATACGGCGATCATCGCGGCCAGTTCCTCTTGCGAAACCTGTAGCCAGCCATCGGCGTCTGCGGCAACCTCCTCCAGATGCAGCAACCGCAGGATCAGACGCTTTTCCGTACCCGTTACGCCAAGGTTGGCAATGATCCGCAGGGCTTTTTGCATGTTTTCATGTGACAACACATAGAAATCGCGCAGGTATTCCGGGTTTTGCTGCACCATCCTGTCCAGCATGGCCGACGGAAAAAACAAGGCCTCGGTGTGCTTTGTCGCGACCACCCCAACCAGCCGGTGCGCGTTGGCAAACAGCGCCAGATCACCGACCCAGAACCCACGCCCTTCCTGATGCAGAACGTACTCCTGCCCGTCATCCGCAGGGGTGGTCAGCCTGACACCACCATCCAGCACGCCATGAATGCCGTCTGCCGGATCACCGTGGTTATACAGCGCTTCTCCGGCCTCATACCTGCGGTGTACGGCGCAGGCCATCAACGCCGTTCGGAACCCGGCAGACCGGGTTTGCAGCCAATTTGAATCTTGCAACGGCTTGAGATCAGGTTTGTTTTTTAACATCGGTATATTTGAAAATCATCATGTGATAAGTTTTGGCCCATGCTGTTGGCCTAATTTGGTGCCAAGCGATTCCTGCGCAAGCTGGGCTTGAACAGGACGTTTACAGCTATCCGCAGAGTAGTCGATCCGGCTCTCGACGTTAAAGCACAAAAAATTCTCTCGGGCGGTTCTGCCCGCAAATTCAGGAGCAAGACATGCGACCTTCTATTCAATTGGTGGAACACTGGCGTACTGGGATACGCCGCGCAGCCGTCGGTGCGCTTTCGGTGCTTTTGGCCTTGCCCGCCTGGGCGCAGGATCAAAAGCCAAACATTCTGGTCATCTGGGGTGACGATATCGGTCAATCCAATATCTCGGCCTATACGATGGGCCTGATGGGGTATCGCACACCCAATATCGACCGTGTCGCCAAGGAAGGGATGATCTTTACGGATTACTATGGCGAGCAGTCCTGCACCGCCGGGCGGTCGTCATACATCATGGGGCAATCGGTTTTCCGCACCGGCCTGTCCAAGGTTGGTCTGCCCGGCGCGAAAGAAGGCATGCAGGTCGAAGATCCTACCATTGCCGGCCTTTTGAAAGACCATGGCTATGTCACCGGTCAGTTCGGCAAGAACCATCTGGGTGACCGGGATGAACATCTGCCCACAAACCACGGATTTGATGAGTTTTTCGGCAATCTCTACCACCTGAACGCCGAAGAAGAACCCGAACACGAAGACTATCCCGGTGACGCGATCCTGCCTGACGGACGCACCTTCCGCGAAGCCTATGGTCCGCGCGGCGTAATCCGCTCCTCCGCCGGGGGCGAGATTCAGGACACAGGTCCCCTGACCCGCAAACGGATGGAGACGGTGGACGAGGAAACGCTGGAAGCCGCTGTTGAGTTCATTCGCGAAGCCAACGCCAACGGGACGCCGTTCTATGTCTGGTGGAACGGGACGCGGATGCACTTCCGCACCCATGTGAAAGACGAGATGCGGCAGCAGGCCAATGAGATCTTTGGCGGTCCGGCGGACGAATACACCGCTGGCATGATCGAACATGACATGCATGTTGGCCAGTTGCTTGACCTGTTGGACGAACTGGGCATCGCCGACAACACCATCGTGCATTACTCGACCGACAACGGACCACACTACAACACCTGGCCCGACGCGGCCTCGACCCCGTTCTGGGGTGAGAAGAACACCAACTGGGAAGGCGGCTGGCGCGTGCCTTCGATGGTGCGCTGGCCCGGACAGATCGAGGCCGGTTCCGTCAACAACGAAATCGTGCATCACATGGACTGGCTGCCGACCTACCTGGCCGTTGCCGGTGACCCCGAGATCAAGGACAAGCTGAAAGCAGGCTATTCCTCGCCCGCGATGGGCCGAGACTACAAAGTGCATCTGGATGGCTACAACATCCTGCCCCTGCTGACTGGTGAGACCACAGAAAGCCCCCGTCGCGAGATCTTTTACTTCACCGACGATGGCGATCTGTCGGCGTTGCGCTTTGACGACTGGAAACTGATCTTCCTTGAGCAGAAAGCATGGGCAACCTTCCGTGCGTGGATGGAGCCGTTCACCGAACTGCGCGTGCCGATCATCGTCAACCTGCGCCGCGACCCGTACGAGCGTGGCTATCGCACCTCGAACACCTATTACGACTGGATCCTCGACCGGGCGTATTTCCTGGTGCCGGCGCAGCAATATGTGGGCAACTTCCTGAGCACCTTCCAGGAATTCCCACCACGCCAGAAAGCCGCCAGCTTCAGCCTGGATCAGGTGATGGAAAAGCTCAGCACACCGACAGGCAATTAAGTTCGCTTGCCACTCAGGGGGCCGCCGATGATGGCGGCCCTTCCTTTATTGAACGGAGTAATTCTCATGCTGCGATTGACCGCTGTTGTGTCCGCGCTTGCCCTGCCCCTGATGGCACAGGCTGACCCGCTGCCAAGCTGGCAGGATACCGATGCCCGCACCCGGATTATCAACTTTGTCGAGGGCGTGACCGATCCGGATGGCCCCGCCTATGTCACCCCATCCGACCGGATTGCCGTGTTCGACAATGACGGCACACTTTGGGCAGAACAGCCCGTCTATTTTCAGTTCATTTTTGCCATGGATCGCCTTGCGGACATGGCCGAGCAGGATCCGTCGATCCTGACAACGCCTGCCCTGAAGGCCGCCGCCGAAGGCGATCTGGCCACGATCCTGCAAGGCGGTCATGACGCGCTGATCGAGGTCGTCAATGCCTCGCATTCCGGCACCAGCGTTACCGAGTTTCAGGCCGCCGTGGCCCAATGGCTGGAAACGGCGCGCCACCCGGATACTGACTTGCCTTACGATCAAATGACCTATCAGCCGATGGTCGAGCTGCTGCGTTATCTGCGTGACGAAGGGTTCACCACCTATATCGTCTCCGGCGGCGGCATCCATTTCATGCGGGTCTTTGCCGAAGATGCCTATGGCATTCCCCCTCATCAGGTGTTGGGCACCTACGGCAATACCAGTTTCGACCATGTCGATGGCGTGCCCACCGTGGTCAAGACGCCGGGCATCGCTTTCATTGATGACAAGGAAGGAAAGCCGATCAATATCGAACGCACCATCGGCAAGCGACCGATCCTTGCGGGTGGAAACTCGGACGGGGATTTCGCGATGATGGAGTGGGTTACCGCAGGCGAAGGGCCCAGATTGGGTGTCCTGATTCATCACACGGATGCAGACCGCGAATGGGCTTATGACCGCGAAAGCCCAATTGGCAAGCTGGTCGATGGGTTGGCCAAAGGCCCAGATATGGGATGGGTGATCGTGGATATGGCGCAGGACTGGTCTCGCGTCTACACTGGGGCGAACTAAAAACCACCCGGATCCTGGAACCTTATGTGGACACTGCTTGTTTCGACCGCCGTTTTTGCCCTGTACGTAACGGCGGTCGTGTTTTCCGTTCGCGCCGCGCAGACCGCCCGAACCCCGCAAGGTGCGGTGGGTTGGGTGGTCTTTCTGGTCTCGGCCCCGTTCTTTGCGGTGCCTATGTACCTGTTTCTGGGCCACCACCGGTTTCGCGGCTATCGCATCGCACGACAGGAAAGCGAGCGTGTGGTCGAAGGCATCAAAAGCTTTGCGGATTATTCCAAGCCCGACCCGTCCACGATGTCGATCAACCCCCGCCCGTTCGAGTTTCTGGCGCACCTCCCGGTGTCGCGCGGCAACGGGGCCGAGTTGCTGATCGACGGGCAAGCCACGTTTGATGCGATCTTTGACGCCATCGATGCGGCCAAAAACTACATCCTAATCCAGTTCTACATCGTACGCGCCGATGATCTGGGTCTGAAACTGCAGCAAAAGCTGATCGCTGCCGCAAAACGCGGCGTGCATGTCCGGTTCATGACCGATGCTGTGGGCAGTTACGGGCTGCCGACCGAGTATCTTGAGACCATGCAGACTGCCGGGATCGACGTAGCCAATCCCAAAGATCAGCGCGGGCCGAATTTCCGGTTCCAACTCAACTACCGCAACCACCGCAAGACCGTGGTGATCGACGGCGAGATCGGGTTTATCGGCGGGCATAATGTCGGGGTCGAGTATCTTGGCCAAAGCAAGCATTTTGGCCATTGGCGCGACACGCATATCAAGATGACCGGGCATATCGTCCGGCAGCTGCAACTTATCTTCACCGAGGATTGGCATTGGGCCCGCGACGAAGACCTGATCGACGAAGTGGATTGGGCCGGAACCGAGTCCGAGCAGGATATGAACGCCCTGCTGGTCGCAACCGGGCCCGGAGACGATACCGAAACCGGGGCGATGCTGTTCTTTTCCGCCATCGCCGAGGCGAAGGAACGGCTGTGGATCGCCTCGCCTTATTTCGTGCCCGATATCGACATCATGACCGCCCTGCAACACGCGGCCATGCGTGGCGTCGATGTACGAATCCTGGTACCCGACATGATCGATCACCGACTGCCCTGGCTTGCTGCCTTTGCCTATTTCGATGAGGTTCGCGACTGCGGCGCACGGGTGTTTCGTTATACCGACGGGTTCATGCACCAGAAGGTGTTTGTCGTTGATGACACGCTGGCCGCGGTTGGAACAACAAATCTGGACAACCGTTCCTTCCGCCTGAATTTTGAGGCGATGGCCCTGTTCTTCGATCAAAGGGCAACGCAAGCCGTTGAACGGATGCTGCTGGCGGATTTCGAGAACTGCTATGAACTCACCCGGTCTTTGCAACAACAACCGGCCCATATCCGGTTCGGCGCTCCGCTGGCCAGGCTGTTTGCGCCCATCCTTTAGGAAAAGAACCGTTCCTGAAACACGCGGGTCATCAGGGCCACCATATAGGCGGTGGACAGGCCAAAGGCCAAAAGCCCCGCGACTGACGCGAACGAGCCGAAAATTCGCAACGCCTCGCCCAAAACGATGTCGCCATAGCCCAGCGTGGTGAATGTGACCAACGAGAAATAAAGCGCCGTGTTCCAGTCGGGCAGCACCTCAAGCAGGACCCACACAACCGCCCAGATCCAGACCTGAATGGTGTGTGTCAGAACAATGAACACTAAGGCCATTGCAATCGGTGCAGCAGTCGCCAGAAAAAGCCCGCTTTTGGACCATTTCGGCTCCATCCTCATGATGACGATAGTGCACCAGGTCAGCAAAAAGATCTCGACCACAAAGCAGAGCCCCAGAAAGGCACTGCCCCATACAATCTGGTGCAGCAAGCTCATGTTTTTTCACCCTGAATTGCAGTAATGACTCTGTCAGCCAGAATGGCCCGTGCCGCGCCTTGGCACAAGCCCGGTTGGCGGATTTTGCCCCTGCGGCGAAACGCACCGGGGGTCGGTCTGCACTGGACATAGGTCAAAACTGTTGCACATCCTGCTGGGAAAAAGTGGGTCGGTCGATGCTGTTGACAATAGACAAGGTGCAGAAATCCTATCCCGGCGGGCGGCCGGTGCTGCGCGACGTGTCGCTGGAACTGGATCAGGGGCAGACACTGGCGCTGACCGGAGAAAGCGGCAGCGGCAAATCCACTCTGCTGAACCTCGCAGCCGCTTTGGATCGGTTCGACGGGGGCGAGATCACGCTGAACGGAGCGCGCCTGTCCTTGCTGGATGATGCTGGACGGGCCGACCTGCGCCGCCGGCATGTTTCGTTGGTGTTTCAGCAGTTTAACCTGATCCCGTCGCTGACGGTTGCACAGAACCTCTCGTTCCACGCCCGACTGGCCGGGTGCCATGATCCCGACTGGAGCGCCCATCTGGCGGACAGGCTGGGATTGTCCGATCTTCTGGATCGCTTCCCCGAGAACCTGTCCGGCGGGCAACAACAACGGGTCGCCATCGGCCGCGCCATGGGTGCGCGCCCGAAACTGTTGCTGGCAGATGAACCCACGGGCAATCTGGATGAAACCGCCAGCACCACTGTGTTGGACCTGATGCTATCGCTTGTGGCGGATACAGGCGCGGCGCTGCTGCTGGTCACCCATTCCGCCGAAATTGCTGCGCGGCTAGAACGGCGCGTGCATCTGGCCGGTGGCCGGATCCAATGACGCGACCGGTCATACAAGCGTTGCTGTCCCATTGGCGTGCGCACTGGCTGCAACTTGCGACATTGCTGATCGGGATCGCCTTGGCCACCGGTCTGTGGTCTGCGGTGCAGGCGATCAATGCCGAAGCGCGCGCCAGCTATGCCCGCGCAAACGCCCAACTGGCACTTGGTCAGTTCGATGAACTACGCGATCCCACCGGCCCCATCCCCGTTGCGCGTTATGCCCAACTGCGTCAGGCCGGTTGGCAGGTCGCGGCTGTGCTCGAGGGTACTTTCCGTGTCGGGGGGCGGACAATGCGTCTGATGGGCGTGGATATGGTGGCCTACCCGGCCCTGCCCGCCGTGACCGAGACCGAACAGGACGCCGACCCACCCGATCCCGCCGACATGCTGACTGCGCCCGGGCGCTTGCTAGTGCATCCCGATCTTGCACCTGTTCTGGAACCGATAATCGATCTGCCGCCCATTCTGTTGTCCCGGTCCCTGCCCCCGGATGTCATTCTGACCGACATTGGCGTGGCCGAGACTCTGCTGGGTCAACCCAGTACGATCTCGCGCCTTGTCGTTCTGCCAAACCAGCCGCGCGGGCGGTTGCCACTGTCGGATGTCGCACCGGAACTGCAACAGATCAGCCCGGATTCGCAGGTCGATACCGCGCAACTGACCGACAGCTTCCACCTGAACCTGACCGCCTTTGGACTGCTGTCCTTCGCTGTCGGCCTGTTCATCGTAAATGGCACGGTCGGGCTGGCTTTTGCCCAACGGCGCGGGGTGATCCGAACGTTGCGCGCCCTGGGTGTTTCGATGCGGCGGCTGGTCTGGCTGATCCTGGCCGAGTTGACCCTGCTGGCCTGTATCGGCGGCGCACTGGGGCTGATCCTGGGATTCTTTCTGGCAGGCGCGCTGCTGCCCGACGTGGCCGCAACATTGCGCGGGCTATACGGCGCACCTGTGACGGGACAGTTGACCCTGCAACCCGAATGGGCGCTTGCGGGGCTGGCCATGGCGCTGCTGGGCACCTTGGGGGCCAGCGGTCATGCGTTGTGGCGCTTGGCCCGGATGCCACTGCTTGAAGGGCCCGGCGTGCAGGCCTGGAGCGGCTCGGGACAGACACACCGATTGGCTGGGATCATCGGTGTGTGTCTGATTGTCGGCGGTACTCTTTTCTATACCAGCCTCGGTGGCCTGCTTGCCGGGTTTGTCTTGCTCGCCGGATTGTTGACCGGGGCCGCCCTGTTGCTGCCACTGCTTCTGTCCTTCGCCCTATCGGTAGGTGCTAAACAAGCGCGCGGCCCTGTATCGCAATGGATCTGGGCCGATATGCGGGCGCAATTGCCGGGGCTTTCTCTGGCACTGATGGCCCTGCTGCTGGCGCTGGCTGCAAATATCGGCGTTGGCACCATGGTCTCCAGCTTCCGGCTGACCTTCATCGGATGGCTCGATCAACGCCTGACCGCCGAAATTTATGTAACCGCCAAGGACGACCAGCAAGCCAGCGAGATGGCCGAATGGCTGGCCCCTCAGGTCAATGCACTCCTGCCGATCCGCAGTGTCGAGTTGCCTCACACCACCGGGCCTTTGTTCTTGTATGGGGTCGTAGACGATCCGGTCTACCGGGATAACTGGCCATTGATTGCCCGATCCAATGGCGATTGGAACAGGGTGATGGCGGGTGAGGCCATTTTGATCAACGAGCAACTGGCCCGCCGCGCGCAGCTTTGGCCGGGGGATGTTTTGACGATCGCGCCGGACCATCAAATGCCAATCGCGGGCGTCTATTCCGACTATGGCAACCCCACCGGTCAGGCGATTGTGTCCATGACCAAACTGGATCAGATCGCGCCGGGGACAGACGCAAGACGCTTTGGTATACGTATGGACCCGGGCGCAGCGACTGAGATGGCGCAATCCCTACGCGCGCGTTTCGATCTGCCGCCCCGAAACGTGGTGCAGCAGGCCGCGATGAAGGCGCAATCGCGGACGATTTTTGAGAAGACCTTTGTCGTGACCTCCGCACTCAACATCCTGACACTTGGGGTCGCCGGGTTCGCCATTTTAACCAGCCTTCTGACCCTATGGACCCAGCGCCTGCCTCAGATCGCGCCGGTTTGGGCCTTGGGTCTGAATCGCGCAGAACTGGCGAAATTCGAGCTGTTGCGCAGTGTTCTACTGGCGGCGTTGACGGCCTGTCTTGCGCTGCCGCTGGGGCTGGTTCTGGCCTGGGTCCTGCTTGCTGTCATTAATGTACAGGCATTCGGCTGGCGCCTGCCGATGTACCTGTTCCCATGGGATTGGCTGTATTTATTCGCACTCACGCTGCTGGCTGCCTTGATCGCAGCCGCCCTGCCCGCACTGCGCCTGTTACACCTGCCACCGGCAAACTTACTGAGGGTTTTTGCCAATGAACGTTAGAGCCTTAATCCTGGCCCTCCTCTTCTGCCTGCCGGTTTCCGCGTTGGCGCAGGGCTATGCGGGTCTGGGTGGCTCGGCAGATGGGTTCGACGTGCCTCAACCAGACGTTCAGTTCGTCTTTCCCAAAGATCACGGCGCGCATCCCAGCTATCGCATCGAATGGTGGTACCTGACGGCCAACCTGAAGGGGGAAGACGGGCGCGACTATGGCATTCAGTGGACGCTGTTCCGATCTGCCCTAAAGCCCTTTGACACCGACGGCTGGCAAAGCCCGCAAATCTGGATGGGTCACGCAGCAATCACCACGCCCGAGCGCCATTACTTCGCCGAACGCCTGTCCCGCGGTGGCATCGGTCAGGCCGGAGTGTCGGCCCAACCCTTTGCCGCATGGATCGACGAATGGCGCATGAGCGGGCCGGATTTCGACTCGCTGTCGCTGACCGCGAATGGAGCGGATTTCGGCTATACCCTGTCCCTGAACGCTCAAGGTCCGTTGGTCTTTCACGGAGACGGCGGATATTCCGTGAAATCCGCAGACGGTCAGGCGAGCTATTACTACTCCCAACCCTTCTACGCCATCGAAGGCACCCTGCATTTGCCGGACGGAGACATCGCAGTCACCGGTCATGCCTGGCTGGATCGCGAGTGGTCGTCGCAGCCCTTGGCCGAGGATCAAAGCGGGTGGGACTGGTTCTCGCTCAGCTTCGATGATGGTGACAAGCTGATGGCGTTTCGCCTGCGCGGAGCACGGGGTGATTTCACGGCGGCCACATGGATCAATGCGGATGGCAGCAGCCAGACACTGCCTGATGGATCGGCCCAGTTCACACCACTTGAAACCGCACGCGTTGCGGGTCGGGATGTGCCAATTCGATGGAACGTCACCCTGCCTGACCGCGACATAAACGTCGAGGTTTCGGCCCTGATCCCTGACGCCTGGATGGCGACGCGATTTGAATATTGGGAAGGCCCTGTCACGGTCTCAGGCAGCCACGCAGGGCGCGGCTACCTTGAGATGACCGGGTATTAAAGCGTGCGACCTTAATTCTGAGACAGGAATACCCTGCCACGCCTACGGCGCTCTCGGGCTATTCCTGTCGCATGATACTTCAGCTCAAAGGTCGCACACTCTGGATCAGCGGACGACGTAGACCGAAACCGCCGCGTGCCGCACTACGCGCGCAGCGTTGGGGCCCAGCAGGTAATCCTTGAAATCCGGCTTGTGCGCCCCTATCACGATCAGGTCCGACCCGGCGCTGTCGGCGGTTTTCAGGATTTCCTGATAGGCCGTACCAGTTGCAACCACATGACGGATCGAGGCATTGCGGTCCGAGCCCAACGCCGAGACGCACAGCGCGGTCAGTTTGTTATGGGCCTCTTCCAATGCCTTGTCGTGGAAGTCGGGCTCGAAAAAGCCCGACACCCAGCTTTCCCCGAAATCGGGCAGAACTGTCACCACATCCAACTGGGCCCCATCCAAATCCGCCAACGCTGCGGCCTGTTTCAGGACCGGGCTGTCCAGATCTCCGTTACTGATATCGACGGCGCAAAGAACTGACTTTGTCATGCGGGCACCTCTTCTTGTCTGGCGGCACGGCCACGTTGCAGGAAGGCGATCAGACCCAGCAAGAGCATCGCCGGAAGGTAGATCAATTGCTTGGGCGGTTGGCTGGACGGCAGGCTGACCGAGGTCAAGCGCACGGCCTCATCCCCGTAATAGTCGAAGATGCCAAGCTCATCCGCGACCGGCGCGCCAAACAGCGGCTCTTCCAGTTTGATCAGCCCGTCTTCGGGGATCAGCAGCAGACCCATCGCCTCGACCCGGGCCGCTCCGCCCTCTTCTTCACCCACAGTGACGACGACCGTCGTGTCGACCATCTCCAACGTGTCGAAATCGGGGCCGGACACGACCAGTCGCACCTCGGACCCTGGTGGCGTCTGCCCGATCGTTTCTTCAAACGCGGCAGGTTCCACCGACTGGAAAGGAGGTGAGATCCGGTCCATGAAGAAATCCGGTCGGAACAGCGTAAAGGCGACAAAGATCAGCGCAACGCTTTCGTAAATCCGGCTGTGAGTCAGAAAATAACCCATGGTTCCGGCGGTGAAGACCAGAATGGCGATGGTCGCGAAGATGGCGACGATTATGCCTTCGACCCATGTCACATCGATCAGCAGCAAGTCGGTGTTGAAGATGAACACAAACGGCAGCGCCACGGTGCGCAAGCTGTAGAAAAACGCTGTGAAACCGGTCTTGATCGCATCACCACCGGACACGGCAGCCGCCGCGAAACTGGCCAACCCGACCGGAGGCGTCACATCCGCCATGATCCCAAAGTAGAACACGAACAGGTGCACCGCGATCAGCGGCACGATCAGCCCGCTTTGCGCACCCAGTTCCACAACCACACCGGCCATTAGCGAACTGACAACGATATAGTTCGCCGTGGTCGGCAGGCCCATGCCCAGGATCAGGCTGAGGATACCGACCATGATCAGCATCAGGATCAGGTTGCCGCCCGACAGGAACTCGACCAGATCGGCCATCACTTGGCCCACGCCAGTCAGGGTCACGGTGCCCACGATCACGCCCGCCGTGGCCGTGGCCAAGGCGATCCCGATCATGTTGCGCGCACCATCGATCAGGCCCTGCCACAGATCGGCAACACCATCGATAAAGCGATTGTACACATTGCTTTCACCGCGGAAGATCGCCTTGAGCGGCTTCTGCGTCAGCAGGATCACGAACAGCAAAGCAGTCGCCCAGAAGGCTGACAGGCCCGGCGATTTCTGCTCGATCATCAGGAAATAAACCAGCACGATGATCGGCAGAAGGTAGTGCAGACCGGCCTTGTAGATGTCTGCGATGACGGGCAGTTGCACCTCTTTGGCGTTCGGATCATCCGGTTCAAGATCTGGCACCTGAGCGGCCAGATACAAAAGCGCGACATAGACCGCACAGACAATCAGGCTGAGCACCAGACCGGCCGCCGACGGCACCCATGCGGTCACTGCATCGACCGGGAATTGCGAGCCATAGCAGAGCCCCGCAAAGACGATGAAGAAAGACAACATCCCCACAACGGTCCGCGCCAGATGCACGTCACGGTCGCCCAGCGTGGGCATGTTCCGCTTCACGGCCTCAAGATGCACGATATAGACCAGTGCGATGTAGGAGATCGCCGCAGGCAGGAAGGCGTGGGTGATCACCTCGACATACGAGATGCCCACATATTCCACCATCAGGAAGGCCGCAGCACCCATTACGGGTGGCATGATCTGACCGTTCACGGATGAGGCCACCTCGACCGACCCGGCCTGTTCGCTGCTGAACCCAACGCGCTTCATCAGCGGGATGGTAAATGTACCAGTGGTGACAACGTTGGCGATCGACGAGCCCGAGATCAGACCGGTCGCTGCCGAACCAACAACCGCTGCTTTGGCCGGACCACCGCGCAGGTGGCCGAGCGCGCCAAAGGCCATTTTGATAAAGTAGTTCCCTGCCCCGGCCTTATCCAGCAACGCGCCGAACAGCACGAACAGGAACACGAATTTGGTCGAAACCCCAAGCGCGATGCCAAACACGCCCTCGGACGTGATCCACATATGGCTCATCGCCTTTTTCAGGCTGGCACCCTTCCAGCGGATAACCTCGGGCACCCATTCGGACGAGCCGAAGAACACGTAGGCCAGAAAGATCGTCGCGATGATCGCCATTGCGGGACCAAGCGCGCGGCGTGCGGCCTCGAACAGCAACAGCAGACCGCCCAGAGCGACCCATTTGTCCGTGTCATCGGCCAAACCGCCCGCATCGACGATTTTTTGGTAGAAGAAATAGCCGTACAGCGCGACAAACGCGCCCAGCAGGCCCATGATCCAGTCCTGAACCGGAATATAGTTCCGAGGGCTGGACTTCAGCGCCGGATAGGCCGCAAAGGCCAGAAACATGGCAAAGGCCAGATGGAACTGCCGCGAATTGTTCACGATACTGCCGGGCAATATGTAATTCGCCAGCGGCGAGGCCAGAACCACCTGAAAGATCGACCAGATCGCTGCCACAATGGCCAGGAATATCCCGACATTACCGACCGGGTTGCGCCCACCCGCATCGGAGGAAGCAACTAATTCCTGTAGCTCTTCTTCGGATAGCGGACGATTGGATTGTGTGTCGGAACTCATGCAAATGTCTCCCCGTCGCGGCCTTTTGCGGCCTTCTGAATCACCCGTTTGCTACGGGTTTGGGTGGCAGGGCGCCCGTGGGCACCCTGCTTTGGGTCCGGATTACTGAATCCAGCCTTTTTCTTTGTAGTACTTCTCTGCACCCGGGTGCAGCGGAGCCGACAGGCCGTCCGCGATCATCTCTTCGGGCTTGAGGTTGGCAAATGCCGGGTGCAGCTTTTTGAAGTCGTCGAAGTTCTCGAAGACCGAGCTGACAACCGCATAAACCGCGTCTTCCGACACATCCGCCGAGGTCACGAAGGTTGCGCCGACACCAAAGGTTGCGGTGTCACCGTCCGATCCGCGATACATACCACCCGGGATGGTCGCGGTCCGGTAGAACGAGTTGTCGTCGACCAGCTTGCTGACCGCGTCACCGCTGACATTCACCAGAACGGAATCGCAGGCTGTGGTTGCTTCCTGAATCGAACCCGAGGGGTGGCCGACTGTATAGACCATCGCATCGATCTGGTTGTCGCAAAGGGCCGCCGACTGTTCAGCCGCCTTCAGTTCGGTCGCCAGTTCGAAATCATCGGTGGTCCAGCCCATTTCGCCCAACAGGACTTCCATGGTGCCGCGCTGACCGGAACCGGGGTTGCCGATATTGACGCGCTTGCCTTTCAGGTCCTCGAAGTTGGTGATGCCGGCATCGGCACGGGCCACAACGGTGAACGGCTCGGGGTGAACCGAGAAGACGGCGCGCAGGTTTTCGAACGGACCAGCCTCTTCGAATTTCGAAGAGCCGTTATAGGCATGGTACTGCCAGTCGGACTGCGCCACACCGAACTCCAGCTCGCCCTCGCGGATGGTGTTGATGTTGTAGACCGATCCACCGGTCGATTCGACCGAGCAGCGCACGCCATGTTCCTTGCGGCCCTTGTTCACCAGACGGCAGATCGCGCCACCGGTCGGATAGTAAACTCCGGTCACGCCGCCGGTACCGATTGTGATGAACTCTTCGGCATAGGCTGCCGGTGCCATCATCGCCGCGGTGACAAATGCGCCGACGCTAAGCTTGCTGCTGTTTTTCATGTAAGAACTCCCATTTTTTATTGTGTGAGCGGGAAAGAACAAAAGCCCCGCGAATGCGAGGGACGCGCCGATACGTCAGATCAGTTCGTCATGCAACCCGTGCAACTTTTGAATTTTTCCAATGTCTCCCAACAATTTCGAGGTTTCATTCCGAGACGCGAGTTGTCAAGTGTGCCTTGTCGATACTTCGCCCATTCGCTCAGATGTGACGCGTCTTTTGGAACTTTCCCCGTGGGAAACGAACCGGCCTTTAGGTGGCGGGACCATGACTTGACAGGCTGGAACGTTCATCTAACGTGATCAAAAGTTTGTGATTACTATTTTACCGAGCATCTGAAACATGCCGATCACCACCTATGAACTCTACCTGAGTACCGATCTGGTGTTTTCCGGCAATACGGTCTCGTTGGTTGGGGGCTATGATGGCAGCAACGATGTCATTCTGGTCGTTGACGATGACGATGACGTGCTGGATGGGGACCTGTTTCGCAACGAAGACGGCAACGACACCAACCAGTTCGGAACCGCCACTTTTGCGGACGGCACGGTTTTGGGTGGTCCGACAACTACGGTATATTCAGAACAGCAATATACCCTGACGGCACCCGATGGCAGCACCATCACGCTGTATCAGATCGAAGTTGACTCGAACCCGAACTCTACCGCTGGCGCTGGGATACTTGCCGGGTATCTGCCGTCCGAACCTCTTGCCCCGGGCGTTGTTTATACAATCACCGTGTCGAACACGATCCCCGGCAACTCGCCTCAATATGACGACATTGAAGGGGCTGTTTGCCTGACGCGGGGCGCGGGGATTGCCACGCCGGGTGGGCTGATTCCGGTGGAAATGCTCAAAGAAGGTGATCTGGTCGAAACCCGAAACGGTGCCAAGCCCATCCGTTGGATTGGGTCTTGCAAGCTGGATGCAAGCGCCTTGTCCCGAAACCCGAAGCTCCGGCCGGTTCGCATCACTCAGGGCGCGTTAGGCAATGGTTTACCAAACCGGGACCTGCTGGTTTCACGCCAGCACAGAATGCTCATCTCCTCGCAAATCGCCAAACGGATGTTCGGGCAAACCGAGGCGCTGGTTGCCGCCGTCAAGATGACCGAATGGCCGGGCATCTACGTGGACAACAGCGTTGACAACGTTGAGTATTTCCACATCTTGCTTGACTCTCACGAGGTGATCTTTGCCGACGGCGCACCAACCGAAAGCCTGTTCACAGGCCCTGAAGCCCTAAGAATGTTCCCCGCCGCTCTGCGCGAAAAAATTCTGACATTGTTTCCAGAGCTGGCACATTCAACAGCACAGATCGAACCCGCCTGCATTGTTCCAAACGGCAAACAGCAAAAAACACTGATCAGCCGCCACATGAAGAACAACAAACCGTTTCTCAGCATGTATCAGGGATAAAAATGTGGTGCCCAAGGAGAGACTCGAACTCTCACGCCCGTGAAGGCGGGGGATTTTGAATCCCCTGTCTCTTTCGAAGCCCTTTTTACAAGGGTTTTCGCTTGGTTACCCGTCACTACTAACCCCTTTTTCGTCACCGTTTACGTCACTGGTGACAGGGTTTTTGTAACGTTTAAGGCCATCTGGTGAACCCAAATGTGTGCTGTCTTCAGGGCTATTGTGTGTTGTGGTACCTGTCAAGCGGCCACGATTTTCTCGCCCGGAAATTACGTCAGAACGCGGACTGCCGTGGCCGCCTCGGATAGCGGTTATCCCTCGCTGCCTGATGGCGGGACCGTTGATGAGTCGTTCGAGTTCGGCCTGCGGTTCTCTTTAGCCGCGATGAAGGCCGTGTGTTGATCTTGTGTTCCGCCCGCTGAAGACCCGATTCTGTCTGCCGGGTACCCTTTCACGTTGCACTTCGGGTTGAAGCCGTTGTCAGCGGTTTTCTCGATAGGTCTATAAGTGGTCATTGTTTGAACTCGTGCTTAGGGTTTCTGGGAAGGCGTGTCTTTGGGTGTGTCAGAGACGGCCTTCAGCCGGTCCCTGTAGGCATCCAGCACGCCGACACCAGCTTGCAGGCCGTAGCCCAATGCGTTGGGTTTCTGGGCGCTAGGCAGGCTGGCAGCGGTTCGCGTGTAGTTCGTTGCCAGTGCTTCGCGCTCGGCATCAAGTTGTTCGATGCTGTTGTCGAGGTTCATGTTGATACGGTCGCGGTTGGTCGCGTGTTGGCCGTAGAGGTCACCCAGCAGGGCATCGACACTGAAGCCGGTGACGCCACTTCCTGAGGCACCCACTTTCGCGGAAGCGACTGCGCGGGTGGCGGCGTTTTGATGATCGATCTGTTGCTCGGTTGCCGCTTCGATTTCCTGAGACTGGCGAAGGTTGATGCGGTCGGCACCATCGACCATGTCTTGCCGGGCAATCTCCTTAAGGTTCGCGTTTGTGGCAGCCTGAGCATCGGCCTGAGCGCTTGCTTGACCATAACCAGCGGCGGCGCTTGCGACCGAAAGGCCAGCGGATACAGCAGAAGCGATAGATGCTATTTTGGCGGTTGGGGCTGCCACACCAATCGCTGCCTTAAGGGCGGGTAGGATGAGGGGTAAGCTCATTGGGTTATCCTTCAAATGTGGGTACTTCCGCACGTAGCAGGACGAGGTAAGAACGGTTGAACTCGTCACGGGCTGCGGTCTTTACGCGCTGGGCGACTTCGAGGTTGGCGCGGGCTTCGACATAGTCCAGAGCCGCCAGTTTCGCCTCGGTCTCAGTTCCGTCGAACTCGGCCATACGGTTTGCTACAGCGTCGATCTCAACGGTTGCGTCAGACACCCTTAGGCTAGCCTCTTGGAGGTCCTTATGGGCTGCCCCTAGGGCTGTGATCATGTCAGTGTATGTCATCTTCGATTTCTCTTTCAGACCCAGAACGCAGAAGGCCCCAAGCAACCACCACGGGGTCAACCGCAGTAGCCGTTCGGGGCCTGTTCAGGGATTCGTTAGGGGTCAGTTGATGGTGGATTGCGCGGGGGTTGTGGCACCCTCATCGTCAGGGAAGTCCGGCAGGTCGTCCAAGGCGTCATCTAGAGCGTTACTAGCCCGCTGCTTCTCTTTGGCCTCGGCCTCTTCTGCCTCACGCTTCTTGTCCTCTGCGTTGAGGAACTTGTGGGCTTCTGCCAGCCAGCTTGCCTTGGGGGTTGAGCGTGAAATCACCGCGCCGGTTGACTGGTCGATCTCAGGAACGCCGTTCTTCAGGCCGTCGATGTATATCTCACGCAACCGGACCCTGATTTCTTCAATGCCTTCGTAGTGATCGTCACGTTCACTCATTTGGCACCATAGGCTTTCCGCTTGGTCTTGGCGGTCAGGTTTGCAACCTGCGCCTCAAGCTCTGCAATCCGTTCCGCGTCGGACTTGGGGAGAACAGCGCTCTGCGACACGTCAGCCGCTTGGGCAGCCTGTTCACGAGCCAGCTCCGCACGGTATTCACTCATCTTGCGGTCCTTGTCTTCCCTCGCTGCCTTCACGGCTTCGGCCACAGGGTCGGCTGGGGGTTCAACTTCAGCGTATGTGTAGCCGTAGTATGGGCTGCCCTCTTGCCCTGCGGGAATAGGCCCGGATTCCCGTAAGACCACGTTACCGCGCCATACAAAGTGATACTTGATTTCCTCTGGCTTCAGCACCTTTTCGACCGCCTTCAGGGCAGCCTCTTCGGCATCCTTGGTACGCTGGTTCACGAGTTCCTTATAGGCATCCACAACGACTGCCTCGGTGCCACCTGCACGCAAGCGCTCGTGCTTCAGCCGTTCAGCGGTGGCTTCGGCTTCCTTGGCCATGCTCTCTGAGAGTTCCTTGGCAGCTACGTCGCGGGCTTCACGTTGGGCTTCAGCCTGAAGCTCATACGAGCGGATACCTTGGGGCAGGAATTGGTCTTGTTCATTCATGAGTAGTAAATCCTTTTCGGGGGTTGGGTTATGCGTAGACCTTGTCGAGAACGGCTTTGATGCCGGTCATCGAACCGTCGGTCAGAAAGTCGGCGAAGGCAGCTTTGCCCTCGGCCAGAAGATTGGGGTCATTGGCGATGACTTGGGCAACCATGTCGGGGTCCATACCAGCGGCAGCGATCTGGTCGGTCAGGTAGTCAAGACCATCTTCGATCACGTCGGCCATGTCGTTAGCGGCGGCTTCGACAGTCTCATCGGTGGCACCCTCGCCCAACGCCTCGCGGATAGCGTCAACGTCGATCATGTTGTCGTCTGCAATAGCTTGGCCAATGATGGTGCCAGCAGCATCTTCGCCCATACTATCGATCAGCCCGTTAACGATCTCAGTGTTCTCTTGGCCGAACATTTGGTCCAAGTCCCGAGGTCCAAGCTGGTCGCTTAGATCGTCGTCATCTTGGGGGCCTTCAGGTTTGCTTTCAGGTGCAACCTCAGGGTTCGCCTCAAGCTGTTCTTTGGTGATCAAACCAGCGGTCAGAGCGGCTTCGACTGAGGTTCGACTTGCGGGGTTGCCGGGGACGACCTCTACGGTTCGGACACCGCCATCGTTGCGGATGGATGCGGCGACGTTATGCGGTGTTTCCTGACCAGCGGTATACTCACCACCAGCGGTCACACCGCTTTCCATAAGGATGCCATTGGTGACACCTTGAGTGTCCATAGCGGCGGCAGCTTCTTCGAGGCTCATGCCTTCATATGGGTTCATTGTTGTTCAGTCCTTTTCAGGTGTTGGGTTGTGGGATTTGGATCGACGCAACGACGTTGTGGAAGCTTGAGTGCTCGCGCTTTATCGTGGCGTTGCGTTATGCCCCTTGCGGGGGTCGTTCATTCTCTTGCCAAAGCTGTCCTTCACAGGGCAGACCCGGTTTGGGATAAAAGCCTTGCGGTCCCGGCCACCAGTAGGGTGTGAATAGAACCTTAAAGGAATTACGGAATGAAACGTTCTTTGATTTTGGGTGCCATGGCTCTTTCGGCCTGTACCGAGTTTGATGGACCAACGTACACGCCACCACCGGGCTACACACTGGTGTCAGAAGAAAATCAGACGATTGACATTTGGGAACGCGTTGAGGGCAACCGCGTGTTTTATCGCGAAATAGGTTCGTATACCGGTAACGACTTTGGCAGCAGCTACATCGACTACAACTGCTCCAATCAGACCTATCGCCCGCAAGGCGAAAAGTCACAACCCATAAGAAACCTAGCTCCTGACAGCATTGGTCGTGGCTCATATTGGCGCGTTTGCGGGAGTGGATGACCGTTTGGCGTAACTTGCGTGCTTTCGTTTGGCGACAGTGCGCTTGATCTGGTCCACGCGCGTGGTCGTGATCTGGCCAGCCGCAAGTTCTGTGTTCAGGCGTTCCTCTAAGGACGGCCCAGAGTTGGGGGCTTTCATGCCTGCGAAGTGGCCCTTGGCGTTGCCGTAGATGGTCCGCAGCAGGGCGTTGCTAATGTCCCCGCGCAGGTCCACTTGCTCGGCCTCTTCGCCAGCCTCAGAGGCGAAGTGAATGCGGACCCGGTTGTAGAGGTTGATGGGGTCGACATAGCTCACAATCACTTTCCAAGGTGCTTGCGGGTTGTCGCGCCATTCAAAGCAAAACAGGTCTGCGTCCTGTGCCTTGGTGATCTTCCAGTTGTCGTCACCGCTGTAGTTGGTCGATGCGGTCTGATTGCTGCGCGGACGGTTCGCAACAATGATGCGCTTGGTCTTCATGGATTTATCCTTTTGTCGGTAGAGTGTCGCTGAACACGTCGTCGTCAGAGGCGGCAATGGTCTCCAAGCCTTTCGCCAAGAGACCGGCGACTATCTCTTGGTTGCCAAGTTCAAACGGGATTTCCGGGTGTGCCTCGGCAAAGCGTTCACGAACGATGTCCAGCAGGACATACGCGGTCGGCTTCAACCTCACGGGTACAGTCACGGGCAACTTGTGGCCCTCGTAGCCAAGGGCCGAACGGCGGTCCCTCATCTTGTCCAGCATGCGGCCCACTTCAACGTCCCCGAACATGTCCCTGAGGGCGTTCTCCAAGCGCGTCGTTTGCATGCGCCTTATGGGGTGACTGTTGGACCTCAGAGATTTTCGCTCAGCTTCGTCCTTCTGCATCGGCGTCATGTACCGCTCACGGGCGAACTCGGTCCTTGCCTTGCGGCCTTTGAGTTTGCCGGGGATAAGCACGCGCTTCTTCGGCCCCGTCCTCTGGGGCAACATCGGCTTCGGCATGGGGGGTATCCTTTCAAAACAGAAAAGGCCCCACCTTCGGGCAGGAAGGCAGGGCCAGGAATATGGGTGTGATGGTGAACCTGAGGGGTTCTGTTTAGGCAGCTATCGACTGGTGTTCAGGTTGGGCTGAGTTGAGCCAGTCGGTCAGGATGCGCCTCATCCGGTCAGATGGAACATAGACGGTGACGGGTTGCCCAATGCGAACGCGGGAACGATAGAGCCACTGCACCAATTCGGTCAGGGCGTACTGTTCGCCCCACTTGTCCGGGTCCTTCTTCAAGTAGCTGCACAGGACGGGATTGGGGTGCTGATCGTACAGGTAAAAGGCATGCGAGCAGTTGATGTAATCGTTGATGCCTCGGGTCTGGTTGGCAACCCATTGCAGTCCACCCTTCACCTTCCACTGCCCATCTGTCTCAGACCAGCGTCCATACAGCCCGGTGCTGTTCATCATCGCACTGGCTTTCCTGCGTTTGTCGGCACCACCATCGAAGTAGAGATTGGCCGCGCAGGTGATCATGATGTTTTCCTTCGGGGTGCCCCTGAGGGGGCCGTCGAAGTACAACTTGCGGAGCTTGCTGCCCAGCGTCTTAGCGACACCGTGAGGCAGGCCCTTTGTCTGACCGCTATGGGTCAACTTCATAGGCTTCCCTTTGACAACTGGCAGGTCCATCGTCTCGACAGTGATCAGGTCGCGCTGGGCGCGTATCCAGTCAGCTTCCCCTGCCCATTTCTGGACCTCAAAGGGGGCTCCTATCCGGTCGAGATAGGCAGCGATCATGCTGCCCTCAGTGAGATACGTGAGGATTGTCAGGCTTGAGGGTGCCGTAAGCAAAGCCGTGGGGATTGCCAGAACGATGGGCCGACCATCTTCAGCGACGAATAGACGACCCCTTAAGGCTTCGTCCAACAAGCGACCCAAGGTCCCCGTAAGGCCCGTGTTGGTCATGTGCTGAAGCCACAGCGGGTTCGGGGTGACCTTTCGGGTGAACGGGTCCACGCTGGCAAAGCCTGTATCCAACACCTGTTCCTGAAAGTTCCGCTTGCTAATGGCTGGGCCAATCTCAAGGGGCGTCGGGCATTCGTCGATCACTAAGCGGTAGCTATCAAGCAGGCCATCCAACGCGAGACGCTCAAGGCGGATGTAAAGCGCATGGGTGCAGACGATGTTCAGGCCAGCCTTTAGCAGCCCTTCGATGTCTATCGTTTTGTTGTTGCCCTCGGGGACCGTCAGCATGGCCTCAGGGGCACCTGCTACTATCCTCTGGACCTCTGACAATCGCGGGGTCACCACCAGCACAGGCTTGTGCGTATCGGGGTTCCACTGTTTCAGATCGTTGATGAGTTCGGTGGTCTTTCCTGTTCCGCAAGGACGGTCAATGAATGTGATCTTGGTCATGTCTACCTTCCTTATGGTGACAGGGGATTGGGGGGATGGGGTTTGGTATGGGAAATGCGGCGGGCGTCCCGGAGCAAACATGAAAGACGCCCGCCAAGGTCCCCTTACGGCCAAAGGATAAGAAATGCCGTCAGGGGCATCTAAACCGCGATTGTGGCGGTTCGATTTCTGCATGTATGGGGGTCAATCACGCCGATGGAATTTATGCTATAGTGTGGGTGAATTGGCCGTGCTGTGGTGTGTTACTGCAATAGTGGGGGTAAATTGGTTCTTGCTTGTATGTGGGTGAATTTATTTCAGGCCTTCATGCGGCCTCTTTCGCTAGGTTGTCGACCGTTGCTTCGCTGAACCTAAAGTTCTTTGCAAACTGGGTCGGCTTGTACGCGTTTTGGAAGGCTTCACGAATGGAGCTGCTCTTTAGAGTTTCAACTTGACACATCTTGAGTACTTACGTCTTCTGAAGCCATGTCTTGGCTGAGCGAGAAAATATTTGGAAAAAGAGTGAGTTACTGGGATGACCTAGCGGCTAAACTCTACGACGCCTTGGTGTTGGATGGCGGTCCCTCGGGTGCCTCGGAAAGCCATATCGACGCTAATTCTCTGGGCATTCGCTTAAATGATCTAGAGCGCTTCGCCGAAAAAAGGCTTATCACTTTGGAAGCCCTTCTTTTTGTCGCCTCCAATATTGAGACAGCGCCCAACGAGGAGGAGGCAGAGAAAGCCAATTTGTTCGGACCACTACATCCGCTTCCTGTGGCGATGGGCAAGCTTTTAGAAAAGAAGTGGTCTGACAGGGGAATTGTTCTTGATGGCTATGGAGTAGGTGAGCGTTGTTTTGCAGAGGTGGAACTTGTAATCGACAAACCCTTTAAATGGTGTCGGGAATGGCTAAACGAGTTTTATGACAACCCCGAAAGCGCTGGTGAACACTACATCATGTACACGGAGCAGTGGCTGAAAGAGTTCAAAACACTCAGAATGATGGTCGACAGCTACAAATAAACTAGCCGTTTACCAAGCCCGTGTAGAGATACTGACCGGGTTCCTACCACATGGAGTCTGGAACCACTCAAGGTTTCCGTCGCGCTCATCCTTGTACCAGTCGCCTAGCGACACGAGTTTCTCTTCATCAATACCCGACCTCTTCTCCCCTTTAATCGCCTCTGGCTTGCCCCTTCACGAAACAAGATTTTTCTGAGAAGCTGGGCGGCCCGTTCTGAGTGAAAAAAATGTTTTTGACATCCAAGTTTAGACCAAAGGGTTTTTGGCGTAGTGGTTTGCCTTCGCGAGAGTGCGCGACTTCAGCATCCCAAATGCGGTATTATTGTTGGTGCGTTTTTGCGACATCGACCTTGGGCCCTTGCCTATTGGGAGCGTCACCGATTAGGCTCTTCAAAGAGCCAGTGTCGGGCACTAGCGCTTCCCATGCTTCATGTATGCCAAACGATATGTTTGCCGTTCGCTCGGCCAAGAGCCGTTGCGGTTCTTCGCTTTCAGCGTAAACTCCAAGCTGGTTGTCAAAAAAAATCTTCTCTTGCTCCAATTCTCGCTGGCCTCGGCGATAGATAGTCCACAAGCGTTGTGGTTTTCTCAGTTGCAACCATCCTGTACAAGCGGCGACAATCGCGCTCATCGCAGATGGGACGATCTTACCAAGCAAATCACCATTGCCAAATGCAATAAACAGCGGGATAAGTAACGACAGAAACAAGGCAATTACAAAGCAAGTTTGGGCTTCAAACTTGTTGTGGTCAGCCTTCTCTTTCAATCCATTCTTTATGATTAGCCACATATCTTCAGGCTTCGAAAAATTATGATTTGGGTAGCTGGTGTCTTTCCTTGTTCGCTTCATATTTTCGGCGCTCTCTACTTTAATCGACGCAGCGTGCGTACCCGCCGCAATGCGCTTGCCGACATAGGTTAACAGGATTTAGGCGATCCCGAACCCATTTCCGAACGCCTACAGAACCTTGGTCATCGCCTGCGATCCACATTTCATCAACGAAGGCACCAAAACTCATAGGCGTCCGTAACTGCCAAAACCACCGTGATTGAGCGGGGTCGGCTTTATATTGCGACCATTGGCACTACTGCAGCCAAATTGTGTATTTTGCGCTGAGTGGTCGTTCAGATTGTGTCTGACAGTTTCGACTGAGCTAACGTCCGCCTAGTCGCCAAGGATACCTTCTTGTTCCTCTCGATGGCGAGGACTTGGCGGATGGATGAACAGGCATTGAAAACGAGGAGACTGCCCGTGTTTCAAATCAGCCTTCACTGCGATCAATTCCTCTCCAATCTCCGCTGCGATTTCCTTAGCGATGCGACCAAGCGACACCACTTCACGGTTCTTCAGGGATTGGCGTCATTATTTTGAGAAGCTTGTGCCCTTAGCGAGCGTGACATTGTTGATTGTTCCCAGCCCAGCAATTTTCCAAATTTTGGACTAACGCAAGCCATAGCCCACTCATGCCCCTCAAACACATCGAAAGCATACAGCAGGTCAGTGGTAATCCTTAGGTACTCATCGATTGAGCCAGCAATTGTTTCTCCGCGATGCGTGAGCCTATTTCTGTCTTCCACGAATTTTTCCACTAGGCGCAACTCGGACTTGATTGCGACCCAGTTGTTGAATTGCTGATTGTCTTGGTGAAGCTGAGGCAAATACTCTTTAAGGATTTTTAGCAATGGCGGCGCTGGAGAGTACATTGCCAGCCAACCGGCATCGGGAGCACATTTGGAGATGTGTTGTTTAAGGCCAACCTCAAGTGCTGAGTAGCAAATTAGAAGGGCACTGCGGTTATTGTGGTAAGCAATTTCGTTAGCCTCGCGCAAGAGTTGGTGCCCCAATGGCTCTTGATCTATCCCTGCTCCCCATACCTCAGCGAGGTTTTGCTGGTATTGATCCGACCGAACAAGGCCACCAAAACCATCGTGTTTAGCGCTGATCGCACCTTGCTCCGGCCATGGGACGCCTTTGTATTTCTCCTGCGTGGTGCGCCAGTATAAGCAGAAACGCTGGTCTTTGCTTTCTTGAAAATCAACCGGGCCGCTGGCTTTTTCGACCCATCTAAGTAGCCGAACTAACCGACTAGCTTTCTCCTCGAGCTCTACCCCCGTCTCAATGCAAAGCTCCTGCAAATCTGTCGGTAAGAAATTAGCAGTTGGGCTGTAGCCCTTAGCGACCTTGCCATCTGACGCAATAACTTCCCTTTGGCTGATCGAGTATGGCAGCTTTACTGGCGTTTCATCAGGTCTGATGGTCCGTTCGTTCAGTAAGGTTTCAACAAAGCGAACTTGGCGTTCCGTTGCATCGCGGGCTACGGCGGCACGAAGTTCAAGATTATCATAGCCAAACCCCCAATCTCCCTCTTTACCGGTCGCCTTGATTTGAACTGCGACGCCGGTTGCATCATCCACGAAGTTCAAACCTTCTGGACGATGCGGATTGAATACATACCCGTCCAAACGCTGCCGAAAGAGAAAGTGAATCTGCATCGTAACGTCTTACTCAATTGCTGTGAGACAAGACTACCTAGCATCGGGACCAAAGGCACCCTTCATGTTGCCGGAAGGGCACCTTAAGTCTCACCCTCCCCGCTTTACCCGAGAGTGTCAGAAGCAGCCGAGCGCCCTGCCAGCCACTTCTTGTGGTTTGTGAAGGTCAACCTGTAACGGCCAACATCAAGGAAAGTCTCACCCGGCCCCTCACGGGTCACCTTAAAGGGCACTGAAAGCTGGTGACGCTCGATAAGCAAGTCAAAGGGGCCGACGCAAAAGTCAAATACGATCATTCTACTATTCCTATTCTTGGTAGCGGTGCATCAACACGATGCAACGTATAGATGAATCCTCAAGGAATCGTCGTCAACCCCTTATTTTTATTGCACTTTCGGGAACTTCCCGCATGTGGAGAGACCCCTTGAGGGCAGCGTTGAGGTGCGTACTTTCGTCGGTGGCTGTGTGTTCCGCCGCTCGGTATCTGTGGACACGCCGACTACCGCAAACCCGCGAGTGTCTGTTGTGAGTGCTCGCCTACCAAGAATTGATGCGGCTTTTCATCTTCAATGCGATTGAGTAACGATGCGTCCATGAGCGCCATAACTTATGAAAACACCAAGACGACGCTTCCCGGATGGAAAGATAATATACACGAATCCCAAGGGCGCGGTGTCGCCTATGAAACAGACGCCCACTTCGTGCATTTCTACTGCGAGAATAGCGGATGGTATACGCTATCGCCCGGCCTCACTGTCACAGAAAAAAAGAGCGGCAAACTTGAAGATTGGGTAGTCGCAACTTTTGGTGCTACCAACATTCAGTCTATTCGCAGCGATGTTGGAAAGAGTGTTCATGGTGTTTGGCGTCCGGGTCTAACAATGCAGTCAGACCTTGATCAAGGGCTAGGAAATAGCCCCGCACAAAAGCACAACGATCTGGTGGCCCTCCGACTACTGTTAAGCTCATTGGAGAAGGTTTTTGAATTTGTCGAACCAGTTGGGGCAGGGCTTAGGAGCTACGGCCACAAGACAAGAGAACTGCTGATCGCTGCATGTACCGAAGTGGAAAACCAGTGGAAACGGTACTTTACCGAAACCCAAACCCCACCCATTGGTCGTGATTTTGGAACAAGAGACTATGTCAAACTGTGTTCTGCTCTATCGCTCAAAGACTACCGATTGACTGCTAGAGCCTATGCTTCACTTGCACCACGCGAACCGTTTAAGCATTGGCACATGAACGCCCCGACGCAGAGCCTCACGTGGTACGATGCCTACAACAAGACGAAACATGATCGTGCAGTTCATTTTGATACAGCCAGTGTTGAAAACTGCATTGATGCGGTGGCCGCAAATGCGATCATGTTCTGCGCGCGATATGGCCCGTGGAGCTTGTTCAACGAAACGGGTGGGACACAATTGTTGTTCCAGCAGTTGTTCGAAATTGACTTACCGGCTTTTGATCCGGCAACCTATTATGTTCCGAAGCTTGTGCTTCCAAGCAGTCAACTGCAAGATTTGATCTGTTACAACAGTTTCGCGGATGGAAATGTTCAGCCTTGGAGCGTTCAGATGCTTGCAATCTAGCGGCAGCAAAGTCCCGCATAGCGTCAGCCGTCAGGCTGCCCCTGTCGTTTTGGGCCTGAGGGTTCGACTACACCGTCTCCTGCGCGGCACCTTATTGAATGACTTCACGATGACTGATGGAAGGCCTTAAGTTGATCACCAAAGATGATACCGAAAAGTGTTATATTACGGGGACCTGATGGGTGACTGAGGTGGCGGCTTAGGTGTCTGCCTAAAACAGGCTGGTCTGTACGCCCCGTTGCACAGGTGCCCAGCCGCTGAGGAAAAAGACCACGGCAGTTCGGTGCGCTGTCTGCGCCTCAAGCGGTGCCTGAGCATGTGAAAAGGATTGTATATCTTCCGCATGTCCCTTGTTTTCTGCGCTCTAGCGGCCTGATGGTGTCCTGAACGGTGACATGAGGTCACCTTAGATGTGCTGTTTGTGTGCTGTGAAGTAGTTCGATCAGGGGGCACCGGGGGGGGGTACGCGCTGCACTATGCTCAATCTCTGCCACTCACAATTTTTTCCAATTTTGCGGAACGTTGATGCTGGAAACGACCATTGATGACCAGAGGTTTTCTAAACTCTACCAACACCTTAGCGGCACTTCTTGGGGCCACCTGTACGGTCAACCTTAATGCTGACCTGAAGGTTCACCGTTACGATACCCCTGAGGGCTTCCCCCTTAAGGTTCTTTGTCGGCTTGCTGAAGGGTCTGAGATGTTAGGTTAAGGTTCGATCACTCTCTTCAACCATCCAAAGCCAAGAGGCTTTAAGGTGCCCCCTGATGGCATGCCTGAATTATTCAGGTGCTCCATCAGATGCTAACCTTAAGGTGCAGACTTACCTGTTCTTGCGAACATGGTGATGAAGTATCAGCCGGACGTGATGGTAGGATATCATCCATCCTCAATTGGTCTTTCGGAGCGAATGCGACCCTTGAGTGTCCCCTGATGGAGCCCCTTAAGAATGAACTGAACTAAACTTTTGTCTAACGGGAACCGGGCTTTAAGTGCCTTATTTATATGGGTAAAAGTGGTCCACAGGAGAGTTTGTCTCTCCCAGTCCCTTACAACTCCGTTTACCAATCGTTAACCGAGCAACTGCCAATCTTATCAATAGGAATTTATGGGCGAGCAAGGATATGAAAAGCCAGATAGGTGTTTGCTTTGCAGATGGTCAGGATATAGATGCTGCGCCAACTACGGCTGGCCACACTCTGGACCGCTCAAGGTTCTCAGGTGGTCGATACGAGCATTGAGAGAAGCCCGCAGCACGGTCCCGGTTGCAGCGAGCACAGTCTTGCAGATCACGCTAACAGAAAGGTAGAACTCCATTGGTACTAGACTTGCGAGCAATGCCAGAAAGCACGTGGGACAAGATGTTTGAACCCAAAGGCTACGGCAGTTTGCATGTTGAGAGTTTTGACGAATGGAACCAACGCGTTGGGCATCAACTTAACAACATTTGTCCAGAAATACGCGAGCAGTGGATTTATCGCCATTGGACACACTCGCCTACGAGCTTCGTTCCCTTGGAAACACTCTCGTGGCGTGAGGAAAAGTGGCCACCACATCTTTTCCTTTCAGACGTAAAACCGTGGCGTGGAGACGAAGCACTCGATCCAGAGTTTGACTACAAGGTGTTCGCCAACCCAACTGGAAAGAAATTACCAACTGCCGAAGCACTTGACCGAGGTGAGTGGGACTTTGCACCACCTGTCCTTTCGACCCCGTTTGGATTCATTGACACATTGGGAAACCACATTGATGCGCGTTATTTACTACTGGAAGGGCACCAAAGGCGAAGGTATTTGAACGCTCTAGTGTCGCGAGGTGTCGTCTTGACAGAACAGCGGGTCTTTGTTTTGGAAAGTCCGATTGTATTCCAGAAATAGTGGAGGCAACCGATTGAAGTGCCAAATATGTTTGGGTGATTACAACAAGTTGGCGAGGGCACATCTACTACCTGATAGCTTGAAGAAAGTCGGCCCCCCCACTGGAAAACCCGACAGTCATATGGTCGAAGTCAAGCTGAACCGCGAGGGAGTTAGAAAGGTCCAAACTCACTATTGGGACAACAAAATTCTTTGCGCTGGGTGCGACCAGAGTCTTGGCCCATTCGATAAGGCGCTAAAGACTTTCGTTCGAGAATGGTATCACTCTCCCCAAAGGAATATCGCTCCTAGTGATTTGAAAAAAGGTAGTGTGGCCACTATCAGTGCTGACACACGAAGTGTAGCGTTTGGCCTTGCTGCTTCTCTTTTTCGGTGTCAAATCTCCGAGCGTTGCAACACGGTAAGGATTGGAACCAAGTATGAGCGTGAATTGGCTGCGCTGTTTCGCGTTCGCCTAAACTTGCCGACACCGCCAAACTTCTCGTGCAAAATAATAGGTACGTTACGAGACCCAAATGGCTTGTGCGATCTTTTTCAGATGCCTTTTCGAGTAAGTATAGGGCAAGCAAAGGTGCATGTGTTCATGATGCATGGCCTCGTTGCGCTGGCTAAACTTGGTCGAGTTCCATGGCCAGCTAAGTATGATACTTGGGCATCAATCGATGAGTACCCCGACCAAATCAGGGTGCAACTTATGCCGTTCGAGAATAGTCCGCTCGCTGATGCTGTCGTACGAGCAGCAAAGGCTCAACGGATTCTGGAAGATTAAGCCGCCGGTTCAAAGAGAAAAGCGCTAAAGCCCGGCCTTCACGCCCCACCTAGCAAACTCTCTAAGCCGCGCCTCACGTCCACCATAAGTATTCTCAGCAACCGATTGAGCGGAATGCCCCAGATACCCGTGACGAACCTCTACAGGTGCCCCTGCATCTCTCAGCTTATCGCTTGCCCTGTGGCGCAGCCCGTGAACCTTCACGCGCTTGTCGTCAGTGTGCTTTCTAACCGCCTTCATCAGCGCCGCAGAGGCAGCCGTAGGGCCTCCGTCACGGCCATATGAGGGGAACAACGGCTCACTGCCTTTCCGCCCTTCTAAGCGCGCCCTGAGGGCCTCCTTGAGTCTCTCCGAGGCTATTGGAACGTACCTGTCACTGTTGCTGTTCTTGATGCCGTTGATTTCGTTCGGAGTGATTAGGATGGAAGGGGTTTCCCCGGTCAGGTCGACATCGCTAATGCGGAGTCCGCAGGCTTCCCCTAAGCGCATTCCGGTACCCTTCAGCACCAGCCACATATCAGGAAGGTCTTTGCTTCGACCGCCCTCTAAGGTCTTCTGCACGGTATCGGCAACGCTGTCTGGTAGCGGGACGTTCTTATCCAACGAGCTAACCTGTTCCTTAGGCCACGGCAGGCGCTCAAAGTGGTTTCGCTCTGAGGGTATTTCCAGTTCCCTGATAGAGTGATTGTAAGCAGCGGCGACAATTTTCACTTCACGCTGACAAGACTTGAGGGCTAAAGGCTTTCCATTGGCTTTCTTGAGACCTAGCAGATGGTCCATGAAGCAGCGGGCCGTCCGACGGTCGACACTCTCGATGCTAACTTGTTCTAGGGGTTTGCCTAGGGCGTCCCGCAGTCGGCCAAAGGTGCGGTCAATTCTAACCATCGCCTTACGGTCTTCGGCAAGACCCTTGTCCTTCGTATAGGTATCTCGCATGTCGGCCAGCGACGCTTTAGCGGGTTCTCGGTTAGGGTTCAGGACAGCAACCGCAACTTCAGGGTCCTCCCCACGTCCCGCCAGACTGTCCCCCGCTACACTACGACTCCGGTGATCGACAGATTCCAAACGCTGAATAACTGCAAAGTAGTGCTCTGCAAGACGCTGGGCGTCGATGAACTTCTGAGTAGCTGATCGTGTGTCATGGCCGGGGTAGCGGGCGAGAGTTTCAGCCACCAACTTGTCGAAGGTGTAATTCAACATCTCATATTCGCGGTAGAATGCCGCACCTTCACGGTTACCGATGTGCTTCTGGAACCAACCAGTGCCCAAGACCTTGGCAAGCGACTTGGGCAAACGACGACGATAACGCCATTGGTTGCCGTTGATTTGGTCCACGTACTTAATTCTGAAAACTGCGGCCATTTGTGTGCTGTCTCCGTGTGTTGTCTGTTACCTGCAACACGCTCGAAAACACCGGAAGGCCTTATTTTATTGGCTCGAAAACGCAGTTCGAACCGGTTGTGGTGCCCAAGGAGAGACTCGAACTCTCACGCCCGTGAAGGCGGGGGATTTTGAATCCCCTGCGTCTACCATTCCGCCACTTGGGCCACGGACACTGGATTAGCGCCCAGAGCGGGGAAGGTCCAGAGGCAAAAATCAACCTTCGTAGCGATTGTTTGCACCCCAGCGGTTGACGGGTCCACGGGTGCGTGATTTGGCTGGCACGGTCAAAGACCGGAATCTGAGTAAACCATGTTACGATCGCTTTACGACTGGACCATTCGACTGGCCGAGCATCCTCGGGCGATTTGGGCGCTGGCGATTGTCGCCTTTGTCGAAAGCTCATTTTTTCCGATCCCGCCTGATGTGCTTATGATCCCGATGATTCTGGCCCGCCCCTCACGTGCTTGGCTGATTGCCGGCGTTGCTCTGGTGGCCTCGGTTTTGGGCGGTCTGCTGGGCTATGCGATCGGAGCCTTTGCCTATGAAAGCATCGGCCAACCCATTCTGGAGGCGATGGGCAAAGCCCACGCAATGGAAGAGTTCAACACCCGCTTCAACGATTTCGGCTTCTGGGCTGTGCTGGCGGCGGGGGTGACGCCCTTCCCTTACAAGGTCATCACCATTATGTCGGGCTGGACGGGCATGCCGCTTGGAACCTTCGTCGCGACCTCGATTCTGGCGCGCGCGTTGCGGTTCTTTCTGGTGGCAGGCCTTCTTTGGAAATTTGGCGAGCCGATCCGGGACTTCATTGAAAAGCGTCTGGGCCTGATGTTCACGCTGTTCATCATCCTGCTGTTCGGCGGCTTTCTTGCGGTGCGATACCTATGACGAAACGCGCAACCTATGTGGTGCTGGCGGCCGGCGGATCAGCTGCCCTGTTGCTGGGGGCCTGGGTTTTTCAGTATGTCGGTGGGTTGGCACCGTGCAAAATGTGCATCTGGCAGCGCTACCCCCATAGTGCCGCCATTGTGATCGGCGCATTGGCGTTGGCCCTGCCAACTGTTCGCTTGCTGCCCCTGGCCGGTGCCTTGGCCGCGCTGACAACCGCTGCCATCGGTCTTTTTCATGCGGGCGTCGAGCAAGGCTGGTGGGAAGGCCCGACCAGCTGCACCTCGGGCGATATTGGGGGGCTGTCGGCGCAAGAGCTGATGGATCAGATCATGTCCGCCCCGCTGGTGCGCTGTGATGACATCCCATGGCAGATGCTGGGCCTGTCCATGGCCGGATGGAACGCGGTAATCTCGGCGGTGCTGGTTCTGTTCTGGCTCGCCGCCTGGCGCGCGAAGGCTTAGATTTCGTCCAGTTCGGCATCCCAGTACAGGAAATCGATCCAGCTTTCGTGCAGGTGGTTCGGCGGAAACTTTCGCCCGATATTGCGCAGCGCTTCGGCATCGGGCTGACGCGGCGGTTTGCGCAGGGTCATGCCTGCCTGGCGCAGAGATTTGGACCCTTTGCGCAGGTTGCACGGACTGCACGCCGCAACCACATTCTGCCAGCTTGTCACCCCACCCGCAGCGCGCGGCACCACATGGTCAAACGTCAGGTTGTCGCGACTGCCACAATACTGACAGCGGAACTCATCCCTCAGAAATAAATTAAAGCGCGTGAAGGCCACGCGCTTTCTGGGTTTTACATAGTCTTTCAAAACAACGACCGAGGGTATTCGGATCTCGGTGCTCGGGCTTCGGACGACTTCGTCGTATTCGGCCACGATGTCCACCCTGTCCAGCCAGGCAGCCTTGATCGCCTCTTGCCAGGGCCACAGCGACAGCGGGTAATAGGACAAGGGGCGGTAATCGGCATTCAAAACCAGCGCCGGGTGATGCTTGAGCGTCCCCGGCTCTCTTACAAATTCGGTCCTGAAGTCTCCGTCCATAACAGAATCGCTCCTCGCTCTCAGCTGCCCGTTTGTGACACCAGAGCGGGGAGCACCCGCCCCGGCCTTAAGATAACTATATATCGTGGTAAATCTCTGACAAGCCCTGAGTTTCCACAATATCTCGAAGACTGGGTAAGCCTGTTCCGTAACAGGCACATGACAGTTATCCACAGGTTGCACACAGCATGTTTTGCAGGCTATGGCGGAGGCATGTCGTGGTTCATTCGATTCAACAAACCTTTTGACGTGCTGCCGCAGTTCACCGATCGCGGCAGCGCCGAGTCGCCACGTCGAACACTGTCCGGTTTCATCGATCTGCCGGGGGTCTACCCGGCAGGGCGGCTGGATCGGGACAGCGAGGGGTTGATGCTGTTGACCGATCATGGGCGGCTTCAGGCGCAGATCTCGGACCCCAAGCACAAGATGGCCAAGACCTATTGGGTTCAGGTCGAAGGCGAGCCCGATGCAGCCGCACTGAAGGCGCTGCGCGATGGGGTCGAATTGAAAGACGGCCTGACCCGCCCTGCCAAAGCGCGTGAGATGGACGAGCCGGATGGCCTTTGGCCCCGCACGCCACCGATCCGCGAACGCAAGTCCGTGCCGGACAGTTGGATCGAACTGACGATCCGCGAAGGCAAGAACCGGCAGGTGCGCCGGATGACGGCGGCGGTTGGGCTGCCGACCTTGCGCCTGATACGCTATCGCATCGGCGACTGGACGCTGGATGATCTGGAGCCCGGCCAATGGGACAGCCTGCCCCTGCCCGACCTCAACACAGCCCCGCAGCGCAAACGCGACCGCCGCACGCGGCGGTGACACGGGCGGCTCATCTCTGCTAAAATGCGGGTATGAAACTCACGCCGGACATACCTGCCCCATCGGCCATTCTGGAGGCCGCGCTTTACGTCGACGATCTGGACGCGGCAGAACAGTTTTATGGTGAGGTTCTGGGGCTGGAGCGCATTCAGCGGATCAGCGACCGGCATGTGTTCTACCGCGTCGGCGGGTCCGTCCTGTTGCTGTTCAACCCGGATCAGACCGAGCAACCGCCCCTGAACCCGGACCTCCCCGTTCCGCCGCATGGCGCGCGGGGTCCGGGGCATGTCTGCCTTGTGCTGACCCGCGATGAAATCTCCGCCATGCGCAAGCACCTGTTGGACTGGAACGTCCCCATCGATGCCGAGTTCGACTGGCCCAGCGGTGCGCGATCCCTTTATATCCGCGACCCGGCGGGCAATTCGGTCGAGTTTGCCGAAGGTCACTTGTGGGGTTGAACCCGATTAGCCAAGCGGCTGCTTCTGCCCACCTGTAATCGTGTAGAGTTCGCGAGAGGTCAGGCCAACCTCACTCAAGGCCGCGCGGAACACGGCCATGTGCGGTGTCGCAAAATGCGCCTCTAACGCAGCCTGATCCTGCCATTCCTCATAGACACGGAAGCGGTTGGGATGTCCCAGCACCTGACTGAATTCATAGACCAGACAACCGGGCTCTTTCACGGTTTCTGCAACCATCGCCTGAGCGGCCTCGCGGGCCTGTTCAACCCCGGCCTCGTTCACTTCGACAATTCCTGTGACAACCAGCATTACGCTCCCTTCCTCAGATCATAACGTTTCGAGATTCGATTGACCGGGGTTCCATCGCGCAGCGGAACGCCATACGCGACCGAGTAGTCCCGGAAACCCATTTTTTCGTAATACCTTAGGCCAAGAAGGTTATCCGCCCGGATCGTGGCGTTGATCGCAGAAAACCCCAGCGCGCGGGCGGTCTTCACCGTCTCGTCAAACAAGGCCCGGCCCGCGCCGCGCAGCACCGGGTTGCGGCGGGTGAAGGTTGCGATATCGGCGCATTCATCGGGCAACGCGTCATAGGTGCCCAACCACTGAAACCCGGCAACCCCGCCTTGGTCGTCCAAGGCAACATGGCAACAGATCTTATCAGCGCCATTCAGATAGCTTTGCGCGAACAATGCCTGTGAAAACGGGATTTCAAATGCGGTCGTGCCACCCGCCGCGATGATGTGGTTGAGGATGCGGCAGGCCTCGGCCACATCCTCGGGCATCATCGGGCGGATGGCGATCATCGCTACAGGCTCAGCTTGTCGCGCATGAAGGCCAAAGCGACGCTTAGGCCATCGGGTGCGATACCATGGCCCGTGCCCTTCATCACATGAGCATAGATTTCTTTGAAATCAGCAGCCTGCAACGCCTCGGCGGCTTCGGGCAGCGATTGCGGCGGGACCACATCGTCGGCATCGCCATGGACCAGCAGGATGGGCATTCGGCTAACGGTTTCGTCGGCCAGCAGTTCAGGCTCCAGCAACCGGCCCGAAAACGCCACGATCCCGGCAACCGGGTCTTCGCGGCGGGGGGCCACATGCAGGCTCATCATCGTGCCCTGGCTGAAGCCGAACAGAACGACCTGCTCGGGCAGCACGTCCTCATCTACCATCAGCGCGTCGAGGAAAGCGTTGAAATCCTCGACCGCCATTTCCATCCCACGACGCGCCTCTTCTTCGGACGAGCCATCGATCCACGGGATCGGAAACCATTGAAAGCCGTTCGGCATTCTCGGGATCTGCTCGGGCGCGTCGGGGGCCACGAACAGCGTATCCGGCAGGTGTTCACCCAGCGGGTCGGCAAGGCCCAGCAAATCGGCCCCGTTGGCCCCATAGCCGTGCACGAACACCACGACCGAGCGTGTATCGCCCGAAACCGGCTCTTTCCTGAGCGCGTTCAAAACCCGAGTCATCTGATCCCTTCTCTATTCTTGGCCACCCGGTAATAGGCCCACAAAACCCGGGCCGCAACCGAGCGCCAAGGCGACCACGCTTCGGCCATCTGGCGAAGCTCCTTGTCGGTCGGGCGTTTGGGCAGATCGTAGAGAACGCGCGCGGCTTCCTGAAGGGCCAGATCGCCCGGCGCGATGACGTCCGCGCGCCCCAGTGAAAACATGGCGTATATCTCGGCGGTCCAAACGCCAATGCCCGGAACCTGCGTCAGCGTGGCAATGAGATCTGCATCAGGTACGCCGCGTAACGCTTTGTAATCAATGCGCGCCTCAGCCAGGGCACGGGCGTACCTGATTTTCTGACGGCTCAACCCAACCGCCCGCAAATCATCGTCCGTAGCCCACATGATCTTGCGCGGCCCGGTCAGTTTTGCGTCCTGCATCCGCTTCCAGATCGCGTTGGCCGAGGCCACGCTGACCTGCTGACTGACAATCGCGCTGAGCAGTTGGGCAAAGCCGTCGGGCTTACGCCGCAGGGGCAACGGGCCGGTCTGCTCCATCGCATACGCCATGCGCGGGCACGCATTGGCCAGCCACTCGGCCCCTTCCGTCACGCAGTCGGGGGTTTCAATGATGCGTCCTACGGCCATGGGATCTCTGCTTTGTGATACGCATCGCACGTTAGGGGCCACAGCCGCATATGCAAGCCGCTTGTGCGTCAGCGTTTTCACCGATACGCATTGGCGCATGACGATGACCACAGCCACCCCGGACGACTCGCAAGCCAAACGCAATGTTGCTGTTCTGGTCGCCGCGCAATCGATTCTGGGCGCGCAGATGCCGATGATTTTCATCGTTGGTGGCTTGGCCGGGCAATCGCTGGCCAGCAACCCCTGCCTCGCCACCTTGCCCATTTCGCTGATTGTTCTGGGCTCGATGCTGGCCGCCACACCAATCTCGGCCATCATGCAGCGTTGGGGCCGCCGCGCGGGCTTTCTGGTCGGCGCAACAGCCGGAGCGTTGGGCGGTCTGGTCGGGGCCTATGGCCTCTATCTCGGCTCGTTCCCGATTTTTCTGCTGGGAAGCCTGCTGACCGGCATCTACATGAGCGCACACGGGTTCTACCGTTTTGCCGCAGCCGATACCGCCTCGGACGCGTTCCGGCCCAAGGCGATTTCCTATGTCATGGCGGGCGGTCTGGCCGCCGCAATCATCGGCCCGCAAATCGTCAAACTGACATCACAGGCCTATGTCATTCCGTTTCTGGGCACATATATCGCGGTGATTGCCGTCAACGTCATCGGCTCGGCCCTGTTCTTCTTTCTGGACATCCCGACGCCGCCAAAACCCAACGCAGATGCGCCTAAAGGCCGGTCGCGGCTGGAATTGCTGAAAACCCCGCGCATCGCCGTTGCGATCATCTGCGCCATGGTCTCCTACGCGCTGATGAACCTTGTGATGACCTCGACCCCTCTGGCTGTTGTCGGCTGCGGGTTCTCGGCCAATGACGCGGCGGATGTGGTCACCAGCCACGTGCTGGCCATGTATGTCCCCAGCTTCTTCACCGGCCACCTGATCGCACGTTTCGGCGTCGAAAAGATCGTGGCCCTTGGTCTTGCCATCCTTGCAGGCGCCGGAGTCGTCGCCCTGCAAGGGGTCGAACTGGGCAATTTCTTCATCGCCTTGATCCTGTTGGGCATCGGCTGGAACTTTGGTTTTATCGGCGCAACCAGTATGCTCGCCGCCTCGCACGAAGTGCATGAACGAGGCCGGATGCAAGGCCTTAACGACCTGCTGGTGTTCGGAGGCGTGACGATTGCTTCGCTGGCCTCGGGCGGGTTGATGAACTGTTCCGGTGGCTCGCCGGTCGAAGGTTGGACGGCCGTCAACCTCGCTATGATCCCGCTGCTGACCCTGGCGGGCGGAGCGCTGCTGTGGCTGGTCCTCAGGCCAGCCGATCCGAAAACAGCCTGATCACCACCGACCCGTCGCAGCGGTCCACATCAGAGACAGCCGCCGCCGCGCCTCACCCTGCGTCAAAGCACCCGCCGCGACGCGATCCGGGCGTGCAATCACCTGTTTCAAAATCCATTCGGACTGCCACCCGACATAAAGCGCCGGACGGGCGTCTGCCGATACCGCATCGCGGTCAGTTCGGGCCCGCGTAAGACGCACCAAAGCTGCCTCTGCCAGCGTTTTCACCCCATCGGGCGTGCCATCCAGTAAAGGAATGCGCCCGCGCGCCTCAAGCTCGGGGATCGCGCGGAACCAGTTCGCAACGCCTATGCCATAGCCGAAATCACGCAGCACACCCTCATCCGCAGCCCCAAGGGCCTGTGCCGCGGCCACCAGCAGCGAACCGGAACTGTGATTGATATAGGCGTCAAAGTGGTCCTGATCCTCGAACGGGTCACGATAGATGTCCCACCGCCGCACCGCCACATATTCGTCCAGCATCCCGGCCAGGTGGGGCGACAGGACCCGAGACAAAGGCGTCACAACCTCGTGCCGCCGCACGGTCGGACCCTGCGCAATCTCCTGCAAGGCATCGCGCCACCATTGCAGGCGCATTTCGGCAATCATTGGCTCTTGCGTGACCCAGGGCGCGCGCGCGACCTCGACATTCAGCGCGTAGATCGGAAACAGAACCGCCCGCGCAGGGACGGGGGCAGCCATTGCCGCCAGAAATCGATCGGGATCGGCTTTATGTACCAAAGCGGCACAGGCTTTGACATCCTCGTCAAACGTCGCCGTCACTCTGCCGCCGCCTGCTGAGGGTCGCAGTCCCGCACCAGCTTCCACTGGATCGCGTCCAGCAGCGCCTCGAAGGACGCGTCGACTATGTTCGCGCTGACCCCAACGGTGGACCACCGCCGCCCCTGCCCGTCTTCGCTGTCGATGATGACGCGCGTGACGGCCTCGGTCCCGCCCTGTGTGATCCGCACTTTGAAGTCGACCAGCCGCATATCCGCCAGCACCTGAGAATATTGCCCCAGATCCTTGGCCAGCGCCTTGGCCAGCGCGTTCACTGGCCCGCGGTCACTGCCTTGCTCGTCCAGAGACTCACTGACCGACAGTTTCTTTTCACCATCGACCTTCACCACAACCACGGCCTCGGACAGGCTGACCATGTTGTTGTACTTGTTCTTGCGCCGCTCAACCGTGACCTTGTAGCGCTTGACCTCGAAGAATTCGCGCAACTGCCCCAGTTCATCCCGCGCCAGCAGTTCGAAACTGGCCTGCGCGGTGTCATAGGAATAACCCTCGGCCTCGCGCTGTTTGATCCGCTCAAGAATGCGCCCCAATGCCGGGTCGCCCTTTTCAACGGTCAACCCGGCCTCGGTCAGGCGCTTGCGCAGGTTCGACTGCCCGGCCTGGTTCGACATCGGGATGATCCGCGCATTGCCAACCGTCGCCGGATCGACATGTTCATAGGTCGAGGGATCCTTGAGGATCGCGCTGGCATGCAGACCGGCCTTATGCGCAAAGGCAGACGCGCCCACATAGGCCGACTGCTTGCTGGGCACCCGGTTCAGGATGTCGTCCAGCATCCGGCTGATCCGCGTCAGACCCGCCAAAGCGTCAAGGCTGACGCCGACCTCGAATTGCGAAGCGTAAGGTTCTTTCAGCAACAAAGTCGGGATCAGCGCCGTCAGGTTCGCGTTGCCACAGCGTTCGCCCAACCCATTCAGCGTGCCCTGAATCTGGCGCGCCCCCGCATCGACCGCGGCCAGCGAACAGGCCACCGCATTCTCGGTATCGTTATGGGTGTGAATGCCCAACCGATCACCCGGTAGCCCCGCAGCAATCAGGTCGGACACAATGCGCCCAACTTCGGCAGGCAAAGCGCCACCGTTGGTATCACACAGCACAATCCAGCGCGCGCCAGCCTCCAGCGCGGCACGGCACACCTCGGTCGCATAGCCGGGGTTGTCCTTGTAGCCGTCAAAGAAATGCTCGGCGTCGAACAGCGCCTCGCGCCCCTGCGCCACCAGATGCGCGACCGAGGCGCGGACGTTCTCGACATTCTCCTCCAGCGAAATCCCAAGCGCATGGGTCACGTGGTAATCATGCGACTTACCGACCAGACAGACCGCCTGCGTGCCCGCATTCATCACCGCCGCCAGCACGTCGTCGTTCTCCGCCGACCGACCCGAGCGCTTGGTCATCCCAAATGCCGTCAGCCGGGCCGAGGTCTTTGGTGCGACCTCAAAAAACGCGCTGTCGGTCGGGTTCGCGCCGGGCCAGCCGCCTTCGATATAATCGACCCCCAACTCATCCAGCGCCTGCGCGATCTGCACCTTCTCAGCGGTCGAGAACTGCACCCCCTGCGTCTGCTGCCCGTCGCGCAGGGTCGTGTCGTAGAGGTAGAGGCGTTCCTTGGTCATTATTCTGGCTCTTTGGCTTGTTCGGGCGGTGCCCGACCGAGGGTGGATGCGAAGCGCCCGCCCGTGGGGGCGGTCGGGCGGTACGCTTTGTTAGATGCTCTCCAGTTTCGATGGATCAAATTCCGAACCGGGAACCAACTCAACGGCTTCTTTGCTCATGCGCACCTCAAGACCAGCGGCGATGAATAGGGATTTCAACCGGTCAACCTCGGCAAAATCCTTGCTGGCCATGGCCGCCGCGCGCGCCGAGGCGAGCAGTTCTTCATAGGCGGAAAAGTCCATCGCCTCCGAAGTTGCCCACGCGCCCAGATCATCCGTCAACAGACCAAGCAACTGCGCACTCGCCAGCAAGGCCGGCGCGTCGCCTTCCGATGCCAGACGATGCAACTCGGTGATGGCACCCGCTGTATTCAGATCATCCGCAAGTGCTGCGACCACCGAGGGTGCCGCGCTGGCGGCGGGCTCGATGCCCGCTGTCAGCGCCCGCCACTTGCGCAGCGTTGCTTCGGCCTCACGCGCTTTCTTCTCGGTCCAGTCCATCGGCTTGCGATAATGGGTCTGCAGGAACACAAAGCGGATCACCTCACCCGGCACGCCCTGTTCCAACAGGTCATGCACGGTGAAGAAATTGCCCAGCGACTTGGACATTTTCTTACCTTCGACCTGCAGCATCTCATTGTGCATCCAGACCCGAGCGAACTCACCCTCGGGGTGCGCGCAGCAGCTTTGCGCGATCTCGTTTTCATGGTGCGGGAACATCAGATCGTTGCCGCCACCATGGATGTCAAAACTGTCGCCCAGCAACTCATAGCTCATGGCCGAGCATTCTATATGCCAGCCCGGACGACCCCTGCCCCAGGGCGACTCCCACCCCGGCAGCTCATCGGTCGAGGGCTTCCACAGCACGAAATCCATCGGATTTTTCTTGTAAGGCGCAACCTCGACCCGTGCGCCCGCGATCATGTCATCGACCGACCGGCCCGACAGCTTGCCATAGTTGTCCTTCCACGAGTCCACCGCGAACAGCACATGACCTTCGGCCGCATAGGCGTGGCCTTTGGCGATCAGGTCTTCGATCATCTCGATCATCTGAGGGATAAACTCAGTTGCGCGTGGCATCTGGTTCGGTTCCAGCGTCCCAAGCGCGCCCATATCGTGCAGATACCACCCGATGGTCTCATCCGAGCGTTCGTGGACCAACTGCTCCAGAGACCCTTCGGCCCCGGCCTGTTTGCGCTTCAGCGCGGTCACGTTGATCTTATCGTCTACGTCGGTGAAATTGCGCACGTAAGTCACATGATCCGAGCCATAGACATGACGCAACACCCGATACAGCGTGTCGAACACCACCACCGGCCGCGCGTTGCCCAGATGGGCCCGGTCATAGACGGTGGGTCCACAGACATACATCCGCACGTTTTCGGCATCGATCGGAACGAAATCTTCCTTCGTCCGCGTCCGTGTGTTGTGCAGCTTGATTGTCGTCATCACTCGGGCTCCTAAAGCTTGCGCGTTGGCGCGGGCTTAGCAACTTGTCTCAGAGATGAAAACGAAAGAAACCGGCCCGCTTGATAAATCAGCAGGTAATGCAGCAGATAATGATGCAGTTCATCCGGTTCATGGCGCTTGGCATAACACGCGTCACGCGCCAAGCCAAGGCTTGAGTTTGCGGACCTTCCCCTGCACTCTGCGACCATGAGCCGGGATTTCGTCAACTCCGTATGCCGCGACCTGCCGGGGGCCGAATGGTCGGACCCCTGGGGCGGCGGCCATGACGCCTGGAAGGTGGGCGGCAAGATGTTTGCCTGCATCGGCACCGCAAATGACGGTGTCTCGGTCAAGACACCGGACATCGAAACGGCGCAGATGCTGATCGATGCGGGTGTCGGGGTAAAGGCTCCGTATTTTCACCGCAGTTGGGTGCGCCTGCCCTTTGATGCGGATAAGGAAGAGATGCGGCATCGGTTGGCCGCTTCGTACGATCTGGTGCGCGCATCGCTCACCAAGAAACTTCAGGCCACCCTGCCCGCGCGAAGCTGATTGACTTTCGCTGACGGCTCTGCCCCATTCAGCGTCAAGACAAACAGGGGCATTGCATGAAACTGTCAAATCGCATCACGCATCTTACCGGCGGCGGCAGCGACGGGTGGGACGTGTTCTACCGCGCGCGTCGCATGATCAGCGAGGGTCACGCTGTAACCGAACTGACGATTGGCGAGCATGACATCCGCACCGATGCCTCGATCCTGCAAGCCATGGATCTTTCGGCGCGGTCCGGCCATACCGGCTATGCCATGGTGCCTGGCACCGATCTTTTGCGCGACACGGTGGCAGCACGGGTTCAGATGCGGACCGGCGTGCCCACGTCCCGCAACAACGTGCTGATCACCCCCGGCGGACAAGCCGCCCTGTTCGCGGCGCATACCGCAGTCTGTGATCCGGGGGATTTGGGTCTTTACCTTGATCCCTACTACGCGACCTACCCCGGCACGATCCGCGGTGCCGGAGCCATTGCGCGCGCCGTTCAAACGTCGGCCGACAATGCCTTTCAGCCCCGCGCTGAAGATATTGATGCGGTCGCAGATGGGGCCGTGTCCTTGCTGATCAACTCACCCAACAATCCCACTGGCGTTGTCTATTCCCGCGAAACGATTGAAAACATTTCCGAATTATGCACCCGCCGCGACCTGTGGCTGATCTCGGACGAGGTCTATGATACGCAGATTTGGGAAGGTGAGCACATTTCGCCCCGCGCCCTGCCCGGCATGGTCGAGCGGACGCTGGTCGTTGGCTCGATGTCGAAATCTCATGCCATGACCGGCTCGCGCTGTGGCTGGATCGTGGGCCCGGAACAGGTGATTTCACATCTGATCAATCTGGCAACACATACCACTTACGGGGTGCCCGGTTTCGTTCAGGACGCCGCCAGTTTTGCCCTGAATGCGGGAACCGAGTTAGAGGCCGAAATCGCCGCCCCTTTCCGCCGTCGCCGAGCGCTCGCCAAAGAGATTTTGGCCCGGCAGCAAACAGTGGGCCTCGTCCCTGCACAAGGCGCGATGTACCTGATGCTGGACGTGCGCGCGACCGGGCTGAGCGGCGAAGAGTTTGCGAATGCCCTGCTGGATCAACACGCGATTGCCGTGATGCCGGGTGAAAGCTTTGGACGCGCTGCTGCTGGTCACATTCGTGTTGCCATGACGGTGGATGATGATCGGTTTGCTTCGGCCTTGCAGATCCTATGTGAGTGTGCGGCCAATCTGGCGGATCAACGGGCGGCAGAGTAACCGGCCTAGAACCGGAAAGTTGTGCGCAGATTGAAAACGTTCGACCCAAGACCCCCTTCGGACCGGGTCACATCGTCAAAGTTCTGGCGCAATGCCTCACCGCTGATGATAAAATTCTCGCCAATCGGATAGGCTACGCCAATCCCATAGACAGCTGCCGTATCGCTGTCGGCTGAGGTCTCTGCGCGGGCGGCGCCGACAACAACATATCCCAACGCACCACCAAAATCGTATCCACCGCGCAGCTTGACGCTGGTCATGCTATCCAGACTGCCCTGATCCTGACTCAGGTTCAGTGACAAACGGTTATATTCCAGTTCGCCGCCCAATACGAAATTGCCAAAATCCTGATCGTACCCGATATGCGCCCCAAAGACGGTGTTGTCGCCGCTGGACCCAGCCGGACCATCCGCCTCGGCGAATCCGAAACTGAAACCGGCATAGGCCCCTGTCCAGTCCTGCGCAAAGGCGGGACCGACGCTGGCGATTGTCATCCAGACAATCAGGGCCGAAAGCGATTTCATCTCCGTCATCAGGACACGCTCAATCCAAAATAAGCGGCAACAGGCTTAACATAACAGGTGGTCTACAGGGACCAGAATTCAATTCACTTCACGAGTTATTCAGCAATAAGTTAATAAACTATAACAGATTTCTTCCCTAACGGGAGAAAATCTGACTCTGACACCTATCTCGCGAGGCCCGCTTCGAAACCTGCCGGTTTTTTACCACCGCGTCGCAAACGGGACAGATCGCGTCGCCCTTCGCTGCAACTATTGCGATCACGAATAGCGAGGTTCCATGCCGAACGAAATTTGGAAAATACGTCTGATCAGCCGCACCATCGGTGCGGACCGCGGGCGTGCGGCGCGCGGGCGTCCGCAGCTGTCTTGATCCTACACACTCAAGACTGATTCCAAAGACCGGACCCCTGACATGAATGACCAACCCCGTAACACCTCTCGCAGCGGTGGGCGCTCTGCGCGCCGCGCAGCCCGTGCCTCGGCGCTGCCCGAGCATCTGCGCCCGATCCGCCCCGGCATGGAGGGTGGAACATACAAGCCTCTGACCCAGGCGCAGATCGAGAAAATTCACAACGCCGCGCTGCAAGCCCTTGAAACCATTGGCCTTGCCGACGCCCCGCAAAGCGGGATCGACTATCTGGTTGGTGCAGGATGTACGCTGGGTGATGATGGGCGCATCCGGTTTCCCCGCGCGTTGGTCGAAGATACGATCGCCAAGGCAAACCGGTCGATCACCCTATACAGCCGCGACGGGCAGCACGATCTGGATCTGACCGGGACCAAGGTCCACTATGGCACCGCCGGGGCCGCTGTCAGCATGGTTGACGTCCATGGCCGCGAATACCGCGATTCAACCGTGCAGGATCTGCATGACGCGGCGCGGATTTGCCAGCAGCTCGACAACATCCACTTTGTCCAGCGTCCGATGGTGTGCCGTGACATTCTCGACAACATGGAAATGGACTACAACACGGTTTATGCTGCCTGTTCAGGGACTTACAAGCATATCGGCACCTCGTTTACCGAGCCGTCGCACGTGGCCCCGGCCATGGAGATGCTGCACATGATTGCAGGTGGCGAGGACAAGTGGCGCGAGCGGCCGTTCGTATCGAACTCGAACTGTTTCGTGGTGCCGCCGATGAAGTTCGCCACCGAAAGCTGCGAAGTGATGGAAGAATGCATCAAGGCCGGAATGCCGGTTTTGTTGCTGTCCGCAGGCATGGCTGGGGCCACCGCGCCTTCGACCATCGCCGGCGCCATCACTCAGGCAACGGCAGAATGTCTCGCCGGTTTGGTTTATGTAAATGCCGTAAAGCCAGGCGCACCCGCGATTTTTGGCACCTGGCCTTTCGGTCTGGACCTGCGGACCGGTGCCATGTCCATCGGGTCCGGAGAGCAGGCATTGCTAAGCGCAGGCTGCGCCCAGATGCATCAGTTCTACGACCTGCCGGGCGGCGCTGCTGCGGGTGCCTCGGATTCGAAAATGCCCGACATGCAGGCCGGGTGGGAGCAGATGTGCTCGAACATCATGGCCGGATTGTCCGGGTTGAACATGGTGTATGAATCCGCCGGTATGCACGCCTCGCTGCTGGGTTTCTGTTTCGAAAGCCTTATCCTCAGCGACGATCTGATCGGACAGGCGCAGCGCTGTGTTCGCGGGATCGAAGTCAATGACGAAACGCTCGCTCTGGACCAGATTGCTCAGGTCTGCATGGGCGGCCCCGGGCATTATCTTGGAACCGACGCCACGCTCAGCCGGATGCAGGTCGATTACGTCTACCCCACCTTCGGGGATCGGACGTCGCCGAAAGAATGGGCCGAACTGGGCAAGCCGGATTTGCTGGACAAGGCCACCGCGCGGAAGGAAGAAATCCTCGGGATGCCTTCGCCTGCCCGCTTTGATCCGCTTCTGGATGCGGAACTGCGCAACAAGTTCAACATTCACTTGCCCGCGTAACATATTGAAAACAGGCGGTCCGATGGGGATCGGACCGCCTTTTGTCATGCCGGATTACCCGTTGTTGGGCAGCAGTCCGGCCTCTTGCGCAATTGCGACTTCGTCCTGATCCAACGCGCCGTCGCCGTTGGCATCCATGGCCGAGAAGGTATCGGCGTCCACCTCGGGCACGACGGCCTGCACTTCGTCGATGGTCAGCACGCCATCCCCGTTCGTGTCCGCCGCCGATTGCGCCAATGCCAGCGCGGGCAGCCCGAGTGCGATTGCCGAAATAACGGCCAAATTTTGCGGTTTCATGTTAGTGCCTCCTGAGTGAGTTTTTCGTGTTTGCGTCCGGACAGGTCTTACAAACACCTTCAACCTGGTTCTGGTCACCCCATTGACCTGAACTGCGGGATTTCGCGCCATTCTTTGCGACTTTCCCCGAGTCGGGTCCGCAATCCCTTGCTGGACGAAACGCGCAACCCGCCCGTCGGCGATTCTTGCCCGACAAAATGCAGCCGATCCGGCAAGGGCTTGCTGATAAGGGGCGACTCGGCGCAACAAAAAAGAAAGGGGGCCGAAGCCCCCTGTCAGTTTCGCCTTCCAGGCTCATTTCGTTGACCGCCCGGTATTTTTTGCCTGCGGCCTGGACTGCGCATGGGGCGAGCGCACCCGCCCCGTGAAAGAGTGGGAGGGAGCAAATATTCCGCCCCACCCTGTTTGCGGCCAACACGGGCATGTCGGCCAAGTGGAGAAAGGTCTTCGGTAAGTCTTGCGACCATTCTCCGTATTCGTCGGGGTCGGTACCTGTGGCAGTTATCCGACCCCTGCGCCCCGGGGTGCCGGGGCGCTGAACTCAGCTACACCCGCTAGTTGCGCCGCAGGTGTTGCACTTCATGCAGGTGCCGTTGCGCACCAGCGTGTAGTTTCCGCATTCGCCGCACGGGTCTCCCTCGTACCCTTGCATCTTGGCTTTGGTGCGAGCATCCATGCCGGTTGCCACGGCTGTTTCCGCGACCGGGGTATCGAAGGCCGCTGCAGTTTCCGCCATGCCGTTCAGTTCGGCCTGACCCGCGTTGAACACCGCCAGATCCTGCGGCAAACGCTTGCGCAGATAACCGGTCGAACTGATTTGCTTCAGCACTTCCAGAGACTTGGACGCCGCGCTGTCGCTGACTTCCGAGACGTTCGAGACGCCTTCTTCCTCACCGCGACCCAGATCGTCAAAGCTGGCGCCTTCGGGTTTCACATGGGCCAAATCGGTGCGGTCCAGATAGGACACGGCCAATTCACGGAAGATGTAATCCAGGATCGACGTCGCGTTCTTGATCGAGTCGTTGCCTTGCACCATCCCCGCCGGTTCGAACTTGGTGAAGGTGAAGGCGTCGACGAATTCCTCCAGCGGCACGCCGTATTGCAGGCCAACCGACACGGCGATGGCAAAGTTGTTCATCATCGCCCGGAAGCCAGCGCCTTCCTTGTGCATATCGATGAAAATCTCGCCCAACTTGCCGTCTTCGAACTCACCCGTGCGCAAATAGACCTTGTGGCCACCCACGATCGCCTTCTGGGTATAACCCTTGCGGCGATGGGGCAGTTTCTCGCGATGGCTGCGGATCATTTCCTTGACCACAACCTTCTCGATCACCTTCTCGGCCAGAACAACGGCTTTTTCCTGCGTCGAACCGCTTTCCAGCACTTCCGCCGCCTCGTCGTCATCCTCGACCAGCGCCGCCGCCAGAGGCTGCGACAGTTTCGAGCCGTCACGGTAGAGCGCGTTGGCCTTCACACCCAGCGACCACGACAGTTCATATGCCTTCTGGCAATCCTCGATGGTCGCGTCATTCGGCATGTTGATCGTTTTCGAGATCGCACCCGAGATGAAGCTTTGCGCCGCCGCCATCATGGTGATGTGGCTGTCAACCCCAAGGAAACGCTTGCCTTTCTTGCCGCACGGGTTGGCGCAGTCGAAGATCGAATAGTGCTCTTCCTTCAGATGCGGCGCGCCTTCCAGCGTCATGGTTCCGCAGACGTGATCGTTGGCTGCGTCGATATCCGCGCGGGTAAAGCCCAGATGGCGCAGCAAGTCGAAAGTCGGGTCGTTCAGCTTGGTCGCCGGGATGCCCAGAACGCCGGTGCAGAAATCCTCGCCCAGTGTCCACTGGTTGAAGACGAACCGGATATCAAAGGCGCTTTCCAGCGCGGCATCCACCTTGGCCAGTTCATTGGGGCCAAAGCCATGACCGGTCAGCGAAGTATGGTTAATGCCCGGCGCGTTACCGATGGTGCCGTGGCCGACCGCATAGCCTACGATCTCTTCGATCTGAGATGAGGAATAGCCCAGCTTTTCCAGCGCCGACGGCACCGAGCGGTTGATGATCTTGAAGTAACCGCCGCCCGCGAGCTTCTTGAATTTGACCAGCGCAAAGTCCGGCTCGATCCCGGTGGTGTCGCAATCCATCACCAGACCGATGGTCCCGGTCGGCGCGATCACAGTGGCCTGCGCGTTGCGATAGCCGTTCTTCTCACCAAGGCTCAGCGCCTCGTCCCAGGCGGACATGGCCAGATCGACCAGACGTTTATCGGGGCAGTTGCCGTGGTCCAGAGGCACCGGCTTGACCGCCAGTTTCTCATAGCCATCCGTCACACCCTGCGACGCACGGCGGTGGTTACGGATGACGCGCAGCATGTGATCAGCGTTGCGCTCATAGCCCTTGAATGGACCCAGTTCGCCTGCAATCTCGGCCGAGGTCGCGTAGGCCACGCCGGTCATGATCGCGGTCAGCGCACCACAGATCGCCCGGCCTTCGTCCGAGTCATAGCTGTAGCCCATGTTCATCAGCAAACCGCCGATATTGGCGTAACCCAGGCCCAGTGTGCGGAAGTCATAAGACAGTTGCGCGATTTCCTTCGACGGGAACTGCGCCATGGTTACCGAGATTTCCAGCGTCAGGGTCCACAGACGCGAGGCGTGCATATAATCCTCCGCCTGGAACTCACCGTCTTTCAGGAAGGTCAGCAGGTTCATCGAGGCCAGGTTACAAGCCGTGTCATCCAGGAACATATATTCCGAACACGGGTTCGAGCCGCGAATCTCACCATCTTCGGGGCAAGTGTGCCACTCGTTAACGGTGTCGTGGAACTGGATGCCCGGATCAGCACAGGCCCATGCGGCGTGGCCGACCTTTTCCCACAGATCACGCGCTTTCACGGTTCGGGCGACCTTGCCGTCGGTGCGGTTGATCAACTCCCAATCGGCGTCTTTTTCAACGGCGGTCAGGAACGCGTTGGTCACGCGGATCGAGTTGTTCGAGTTCTGGCCCGAGACCGAGCTATAGGCTTCGGAATCCCAGTCGGTGTCGTAGGTCGGGAACTCGATACTGTCGTGGCCCTGCTTGGCGTAATCCAGCACGCGTTTGATGTAAGTCTCGGGGATCGCAACTTTTTTGGCTTCACGCACCGCCTTTTTCAGGGCGTCGTTTGCGTTCGGATCATAGGCGTCATCGGCAGACCCGTCCCAGGACCGGATGGCCTCGAAAATGCCGTTCAGCATCTTCTCGTGCATCTTCGATCCGGCAACGATCGAGGCCACTTTCTGCTCTTCGATCACCTTCCATTCGATGAATTGCTCGATATCCGGGTGATCTGCATCGACGATCACCATCTTTGCTGCTCGACGGGTTGTCCCGCCTGATTTGATCGCACCAGCGGCGCGGTCGCCGATCTTGAGAAAGCCCATGAGGCCCGAGGATTTGCCGCCACCCGACAGCGCCTCGCCCTCAGCCCGCAGGTGGCTGAAGTTGGTTCCTGTTCCGCTACCGTATTTAAACAGGCGCGCCTCACGCACCCACAGATCCATGATGCCGCCTTCGTTCACCAGATCATCATCAACCGACTGGATGAAACAGGCGTGCGGCTGCGGGTGTTCATAAGCGGATTTCGATTTGGTCAGCTTGCCGGTTTTGTAATCGACATAATGGTGCCCCTGCGCCGGGCCGTCGATGCCATAGGCCCAGTGCAGACCGGTGTTGAACCACTGGGGCGAGTTTGGTGCCGCGCGCTGTGTCGCCAGCATATAGCGCATCTCGTCAAAATAGGCGCGCGCGTCCTCTTCATCCGAGAAATAGCCGCCCTTCCAGCCCCAATAGGCCCATGCGCCTGCCAGACGGTCGAACACTTGCTTCGAGGACGTCTCACCATCGAATTCAGCGCCATCGGCGGGAACCGAGCGCCACAGGAATTCGGGGACGTCTTTCTCTTTTACTTTCTTCAGCTTAGACGGAACACCGGCCTTGCGGAAATATTTCTGCGCAATAACGTCGCTGGCCACCTGGCTCCAGCTTGACGGAACTTCGATGTTGTCCAACCGAAAAACGATGGTTCCGTCGGGGTTCCGGATCTCTGATGTTGCAGACACGAAATCAAGATCTGCGTATGCGTCCTGCCCCGGTTTGGTGAATTTTCTTTCAATTTTCATGTCCGCTGCCTTCGAATTAATGACCGTCTACCCAGCGTCAGACCCATGAAATACCGGGCCCACCACCATGCCGAACCTGACAGACGCAGAAGATCAGGCGTTGCCCGTGGCAACACATAACCGTCTTAGCGGTTGCACATTTCTTTGGTGTGCGTTCCGTCCCTCGCCCGCGCCGTCCCCGGATTTCATACCAGATGTAGTGGCGTCTTGTTCGGCTCATACAATCTGACGTATCTCACCATAGATCGTCAACGGCATTTTTGGGTCATTTTTGAAATCTTTTGTGTTGACCCGATCACCGACAAAGGCCTCGGGGCCCGGTGCTGCGATTCCTCCACAGAATGATCCACGGCGAAATTCCGCCGAACCCAAATCTCTCAAAATGGAATTGTTGTTTTTACCAGCACAGTTATCAGCGTTTGATCAACCAACGCCCGACTGGCTAGGCTGAAACAGAATCATCCCGTGCCTTTGCAATCCGGCAAATCCGGCGCGTGACAAAAACGCAAATGATTGAGGGCTTACAAGAAGATGCAGCCGTTTCGCTTTCTCCCGGCACTGGCCCTGATCGTGGCCTGCACACCACAGGATGTGCCCGATGCGTCACGCAGCGCGCAGTTCGAAACCTACCCCACGCGCCTGTTCGAAACCTTCGAAGCCAGCTGTTCCGGCCCCGGCGAAACCTTTCAAAAACTGGGGGATCGCGGTTTTGCGTGTAGCGAGTTTTTGCCGCCCGAAGCGACCGCGTTCCTGATTCTGAACTACGACGGGGACCCTCAGGACCTGCCCAAAAGCATCATGCGGCTGATCCCGACCAAAACCTCGGGCGGCTACAGGGTCGATGCGTCGCTGGTGTTTGAAGTGCCGCAGAAAAACGGATCAAAAGTTGAGGTTCCGGTGGAAAGCGAAGAATTGGACAAGACGATGAGCACGCTTTACCGCGCGTTGGGTGGCTCGCCGACTTGAAGGGAAGAAAAGTGGTCGGGGCGGCAGGATTCGAACCTACGACCCCCTGTACCCAAAACAGGTGCGCTACCAGACTGCGCCACGCCCCGGACCGTGCGCCTTCCTAACGATGCCGATCTGATTTGAAAAGCCCTAACAGGGCCAAATTGCGGGGCCTTGCGAAAAAATTTCGTGCCGCATCTGGGTTCCCGCCTCGATCCCATATCGCGCGGACAAACCGGCGTTGATTTCCAACACCGCAAACACGGCATCGCCCCCTTCAATCGGGGTCAAATCGCCCGGAATGGCCCCCTGATGCACGCGCGTCACGGCTCCGGTCTTGTCCAGAAAGATGATGTCGAGCGGTATCAGAGTATTCTTCATCCAGAACACAACCGGCTGCGGCGGATCGAACACGAACAACATGCCCGACCTGTTCGCAAGATGCTCGCGGAACATAAGGCCGCGGGATCGTTCTTGCGGGGTAACGGCAAGCTCGACGTCGAACCGAATCTGCGCCTGATCGTTTTTCAATTCGACTCGGTCAGGCCGGCATTCGGCAAACACGTTCCCGGCCCACATCGTAAGGATCACGGCAGGAACGGTAAGGCAGCGCATCATGAAAGTATTAGTCGTCCAACGCGGCTTCCCAGGCAAGAACCTGTGCCGCCATGCGCCCGCGTTTGCCATCGATCACCCGCATCGCCAGCGCCTCGCCCGGCTGCAGATCCGCAAGGCCCGAGCGGCGCAGAACCTCGATATGCAGGAACACGTCTTCGCCGCGACCAAAGACATTGGCAAAACCAAAGCCTTTGCCCTTGTCGAACCATTTAACCCGCGCCGCCACCAGCGGGGCGTCAGAGATCACGTCAGGATCAAGTTCGGCAAAATCAGCCAGCAGCATCGAGTCCGTGCGTGCAGGCGGATCAACACTGATCACCTCGACCGCCTGAACGCCGCGATCGGTGCGATGGGTCATGATCTCGATCCCTGCCCCGTCCGCGACCGAGCTTTGACCGAAATTGCGCAACACGTTCACGTGCAACAGAATATCCGGACCGCCTTCGTCAGACACAACAAATCCGTATCCCTTTGCGGGATCGAACCATTTTACGTGTCCCCGGACGCGATACATGTTGTTCAGATCTTCTGGCACTGTTTTCCCATCGCGAATTTTAGCAGTTCGTTAAGGGTTTGTTGTTTATGGGAATGACCCACAATTTCAAGCTGAAAAAGTCGTTTATTTTCTGACTGTTGCATTTCGCGACACGTGAACGTCATGGATTCAACCTTTCCACATGCCACGCCGAATCCGGCTTTTCCCGTTGCCACCTGAATCTGTCGTGCAGACGAAATGCCCCGTCAGCCCAGAATTCGATTTCGGTTGGTGCTAATCTGTACCCTCCCCAAAACGGTGGCCTTGCTGGATTAGGACCGTGCTTAGCCGTCACCTTGGCGACCTCGGCCATCAGCGCGGCCCGACTGCTGAGCGGTTGTGATTGCCGCGATGCCCAAGCCCCCAACCGGCTTTTCAGTGACCTGGATGCATAATATTCATCCGCTTTCGGCCCATCCTCGCGGGTTATTGTACCACGAACTCGGATCTGACGCCGCAATGATTTCCAGTGCATGACAAAAGCGGCCTTCCCTGCACCGTCCAATTCGGACGCCTTTTTGCTTTCATAGTTTGTGTAGAAAACAAAACCGTTCGGTTCAATATCTTTCAACAGAACCATGCGCGAATTGGGCATGCCATCGGCATCGACAGTTGCCAGGGCAATTGCATTGGGGTCGTTTGATTCAGTCTTTTCAGCCTCGCCTAACCACCGAGCCGCTATTTCAAACGGATCGGAGCCAGCAAAGATGCCATCACGCTCGGTCATTTCCATCCCCTGGAAAGTATTGTCCCCGAACCTAAGGCGAGAACCTGCTGCGGGCAAGGGTGCACGGCCTTGATGCAGCGCACCCAATGGCATAAACCAACGCAACACATCGCGAAGACAGGCGGAGAACCAAACATGTCAAATCAGTTGATGGCCGGAAAACGCGGCCTCATCATGGGACTGGCCAATGACAAATCAATCGCATGGGGAATCGCCCGCGCCTTGTCCGACGCCGGGGCCGAGCTGGCCTTTTCCTATCAGGGCGACGCCCTGAAAAAGCGCGTCGATCCATTGGCGGCTCAGTTGGGAAGCGAGGTTGTCCTGCCCTGCGACGTCAGTGACGAAGCATCGATCGATGCGCTGTTCACCGCGCTGGAAGAAAAATGGGGCAAGCTGGATTTCGTCGTTCATGCCATCGGATTTTCCGACAAGAACGAATTGCGCGGTCGCTATGTCGACACCAGCCGGGCGAATTTCAAACTGACCATGGATGTGTCGGTTTATTCCTTTACCGCTGTGATGCAACGGGCCGAAAAGATGATGTCCGAAGGCGGCAGCGCGATCACGCTGACCTATTACGGCGCAGAACAGGTGATGCCACATTATAATGTGATGGGCGTGGCCAAAGCGGCGCTTGAGGCATCGGTCAAATATCTGGCCGAAGATCTGGGCAAGGACGGCATCCGCGTGAACTCGATCTCGGCCGGTCCGATCAAGACGTTGGCCGCCAGCGGCATCGGCGACTTCCGCTATATCATGAAGTGGAACGAGTATAACTCGCCCCTGCGCCGCAACGTGACCATCGACGATGTGGGCAATTCGGCGCTGTATCTGCTGTCGAACCTGTCCGGCGGTGTGACCGGGGAAAACCTGCACGTGGATTCGGGTTATCACATTGTCGGCATGAAGGCCGTCGATGCCCCGGACGTCGAGAAAGGCTAAAGACATGAGCGCCAAGGACCGCCTGCCCCACGAAAAGGGATTTCACATCAGCTGGGATCAGATCCACCGCGATTCGCGCGCTTTGGCGTGGCGGCTGGACGGGCAAGGCCCCGATGACGGCGCATGGCGCGCGGTTGTTGCGATCACCCGTGGCGGCATGGCCCCGGCGATGATCGTCAGCCGCGAGCTTGATATTCGCACCGTCGATACAATCAGCGTCCGCTCGTACCACCATCAGGAACAGGGTGAGGCCGAAGTGCTGAAAGCCCCCGATGCGGCGTTGATGGGCGACGGAGAAGGTATTCTGATCGTCGACGATCTGGTCGACAGCGGAAAAACCCTGGAACTGGTGCGCGCGATGTACCCTAAGGCCCATTTCGCCACGGTCTACGCCAAGCCTAAAGGCCGCCCGATGGTGGACACGTTCATCACCGAGGTCAGCCAGGACACCTGGATCTTCTTCCCGTGGGATATGGCCCTGCAATATGTCGAGCCTTATCGCGCCACCGACTGATCCCTTCTTCTGTTCAAAAATACCTCGGAGCGCGAGGCAGAGCCTCGCAAAAGATCGGCACGCCATGACCCAGACCCGCACCAGCGCCACCTTCCCACCCCCGGTGATGGAGGCGCGGCGTTGGCTGGACGGCGTTACATTTCCCGATGATCACCCTCTGATCAATGTCAGCCAGGCCGCACCGGTGGATCCTCCACCGCTGGCCCTGCGGCAGGCCATTGCTGACTTCACGGTGCAGCAGGACAGCGCGCATCTCTACGGACCCGTTTTGGGCAATGACGATCTGCGCACCGAACTGGCCAACCAGATTGGAGATCATTACGCAGCCAGTGTGATGCCGGAACAGGTTGCGATCACCTCGGGCTGCAATCAGGCCTTCTCAGCCGTCATCTCGGCCATCACCGATCAGGGGGATGAGGTGATCCTGCCAACCCCCTGGTACTTCAACCACAAAATGTGGCTGGATATGGCAGGCGTGCAAGCTATCGATCTGCCAACCGGTGATGATCTGCTGCCCGACCCGGATCAGGCCCGCGCCCTGATCACCGACAAGACGCGCGCGATTTCCCTGGTCACGCCCAACAATCCCGGCGGGGTCGAGTACCCGGCTGATCTGGTCCGCGCCTTCTATGATCTGGCGCGCGAAGCAGGCATCTATCTTCTGGTCGACGAAACCTATCGCGATTTCGACAGCCGCAGTGGCCCCCCGCATGAGTTGTTCCAACAGACCGGCTGGGACGAGACGCTGGTGCATCTCTATTCCTTCTCGAAAGCCTACCGCCTGACCGGGCACAGGGTCGGCGCCATTGCGACCAGCGCGGCCTTGCTGGCCGAGATCGAGAAATTTCTGGACACCGTTGCGATATGCCCCGGCCAGATCGGCCAGTTTGCGGCCCTATGGGGGATGCAGAACCTGAACCAGTGGCTGGCAGGTGAGCGCGACGAAATCCTCGACCGCCGCGCTGCCATCGCTGAGGGGATGCAGGCACTGACGGCAAAAGGCTGGCGGCTTTTGGGGCTGGGCGCTTATTTCGCCTATCTCGAACATCCGTTCGACATGCCCTCGGATGAATTGGCCCGTCGTCTGGTCCCCGAAGCAGGTATTCTGCTGTTGCCGGGCACCATGTTCATGCCCGCAGGCGACCCTGCCGGGGAACGGCAGGTCCGTGTGGCTTTTGCCAATCTGGACCGGGCCGGAATCGGCCGGTTGTTCGATCGTTTGCAGGCGCTTTCCTTCTAAGCTTGCCCCCCGGCGGCACGCGTCGTATTCAGGGCCCCGACCAACAGGGCAGAGACCTGCCAAAAACACCAAGAGGGCATTATGGCTGCAGGCAAGAACAGTCTTTCAAAAACCTTTGTCTGGATACTGATGGGCCTTCTGTTCGTAGGTCTCGCAGGCTTTGGCGCAACCAATCTCAGCGGTACGGTGCGGACCGTGGCGCAAGTGGGCGACGAAAGCGTCTCGGTCGAGGCTTATGTGCGCGAGCTTCAGCGCGAAATCCGCGCCGTCGAGGCGCAGACCGGTCAGCCGCTGCAAATGTCTCAGGCCCGTGAATTTGGGCTGGACCAACTGGCCCTGTCGCGCCTGACTGCGCTGGCCGCTTTGGACAATGAGGTCGCTCAGCTTGGTATCTCGATCGGGGATGAAAACCTGCAGGAAGAGATCGTGGCGATCCCGGCCTTTCAGGGCGTGAACGGCACGTTTGACCGCGAAGCCTATCGGTTCCAGCTGGAACAGATCGGCATGACCGATACCGAGTTCGAAGACGATCTGCGCAAGGAGTCCTCGCGCACGATCATTCAGGCCGCTGTGACCGGTGGCGTGAAGATGCCCGCAACGCTGACCGAAACCATGGTCGACTATATCGGCGCGCGCCGCAGCTTTACCGTAGCCACGCTTGGCGTTGACACACTGACCACGCCGGTCGCCGAGCCGAGCGAAGATCAGGTTCAGTCTTACTACGATGAGAACACGGATCAGTTCACCCTGCCGCGTACCAAAAGCCTGACCTATGCCATCCTGTCGCCCGAAATGCTGGTGGACACGGTCGAGGTTGACGAGGACACGCTGCGCCGCCTTTACGATCAGCGTGCGGAGGAATTCCAGCAGCCTGAACGCCGTCTGGTCGAGCGTCTGAACTTCCCCAGCGAAGAGGCCGCAAATGATGCCAAGGCCCAACTTGAAGTGGGTGGAACCACGTTCGAACAACTGGTTCGCGACCGCGAGTTGGAGCTGAGCGATATCGATCTGGGCGACGTCACACGCGATGATCTGGGCGAGGCCGCCGATGCGGTGTTTGCCGCCGAACTGGACGCGGTCGTCGGTCCGTTGCCGTCGGTCTTCGGCCCTGCCCTGTTCCGCATCAACGGATCGCTGGCCGCAAACAACACTCCGTTTGAAGACGCCGAACCGGCCCTGCGCGAAGAAATCGCCTCGGACCGCGCCCGCCGTCTGATCGAGGCGCAGTCGGAAGACATCAATGACATGCTGGCCGGTGGTGCCACCCTGGAAGAACTGGTTGCCGAGACCGAGATGGAATTGGGCCAGATCGACTGGACCGGCGACAGCGACGAAAGCGTTGCCGCCTATGACGGGTTCCGCACCGCCGCCGAAGCCGTGCGTGAAGGCGACTTCCCCGAGATCGGCTTTCTTGAGGACGGCTCGATCTTTGCCCTGCGATTGGATGAAGAACTGCCGCCGCGCCCTGAACCGCTGGACAGCGCGCGTGATCGCGTCGCCGCCGCTTGGACTGCTGCAGAGACAAACAAAGCACTGCTGGATCAGGCGGCCTCGGTCCTGGTGGAATTGGCAACCGACGGCGATTTCACTGCAACCGGCTTGCCGTTCCGCGTCGAAAACGCCCTGACCCGCACCGCGTTTCTGGACGATGTGCCGCCCAGCTTCATGGCCGAAGTGTTCGAAATGGAACCAGGTGAGCTGCGCGTGATCAGCGGCAACGAAGCGGCCATGATCGTGCGTCTGGATGAGATTCTGCCCCCGGCCGAGACCGACGAACTGCGTCAGGTGCAGGAAGCACTGACCGCTCAACTGGATCAGGCACTGGCCCAGAATATCTTTGACGCCTATGTGCGCGATGCGCAAACACGGGCCCGCCCTGTGGTCGATCAGCAAGCCCTGAACGCCGTGCAGGCAAGCTATTAAACGAGACCAAGATGGCATTGACCCCCGACTTCGATAGTTTCGCCCGCGCCTATGAAGCGGGCGAAAACCAGGTCGTCTACACTCGGCTCGCCGCTGATCTGGATACGCCGGTCTCGCTGATGCTGAAACTGACCGGCGCGCAGAAAGACGCGTTCATGCTGGAATCCGTCACTGGCGGAGAGGTGCGCGGGCGCTATTCGATCATCGGGATGAAGCCGGATCTGATCTGGCGCTGCCAGGGTGAAGTGTCTGAACTGAACCGCTCGGCGCGATTCGATGCCGAGGCGTTTACGCCTCAGGACGGCAACCCGATGGACAACCTGCGCGCGTTGCTAGCGGAAAGCCGTATCGCCCTGCCCGACGATCTGCCGCAGGCCGCCGCCGGGCTGTTCGGCTATCTGGGTTACGACATGGTGCGTCTGGTCGAATATCTGCCGGACGTGAACCCCGACCCGCTGGGTCTGCCGGACGCCATCATGCTGCGCCCGTCGGTCATCGCGGTGCTGGACGGTGTGAAGGGCGAGGTCACCGTTGTCTCGCCCGCCTGGGTCAGTGAGGGGCAATCCGCCAAGGCCGCCTATGCCCAAGCGGCTGAGCGTGTGATGGACGCGGTCCGCGATCTGGAACGCGCCATGCCTGCCGAGACCCGCGATCTGGGGGACGCGTCCGAGGTTGCGCCGCCCGTGTCGAACTTCACCAAATCCGGCTATATGGAAGCCGTTGAAAAGGCCAAGGAATACATTCGCGCGGGCGACATTTTTCAGGTCGTCCCGGCGCAGCGCTGGACGCAGGATTTTCCCCAGCCGCCCTTTGCGCTTTATCGCTCGCTGCGCCGCACCAACCCCTCGCCCTTCATGTTTTACTTCAACTTCGGCGGCTTTCAGGTTGTGGGCGCAAGCCCGGAGATTCTGGTGCGCGTCTTCGGCGACGAAGTCACCATTCGCCCCATCGCAGGCACCCGCCCACGCGGCGCGACGCCCGAAGAAGACAAGGCAAACGAGGTCGATCTGCTGGCTGACAAGAAAGAACTGGCAGAGCATCTGATGCTGCTGGATCTGGGCCGCAACGATACAGGCCGCGTTGCCAAGATCGGCACCGTACGTCCAACCGAAGAGTTCATCATCGAACGCTACAGCCACGTGATGCACATCGTCTCGAACGTGGTTGGCGAACTGGCCGAGGACAAAGACGCGCTGGATGCCTTCTTTGCCGGGATGCCTGCGGGGACCGTCTCGGGCGCGCCCAAGGTCCGCGCGATGGAGATCATCGACGAGCTGGAGCCGGAAAAGCGCGGCGTCTATGGCGGCGGTGTCGGCTATTTCAGCGCGGGCGGCGATATGGATATGTGCATCGCCCTGCGCACAGCGATCGTGAAGGATCAGAAGCTTTATATTCAGGCCGGTGGCGGCGTTGTTTACGACAGCGACCCAGAGGCTGAGTATATGGAGACAGTCCACAAATCCAATGCGATCCGACGGGCTGCGGCAGATTCTGCCCGGTTCACCGGCAGCGGCAACTAATAAGAAAAGGCGGCGATCCCGGATCAGCCGCCTTTCTTTATCTTACTGCACTTCGCGCATCATGACGGCCGAGATCGGGGCCATCGCAACCCGATTGCCGCGATCTTCCAATCCCCAAAGCAACAGTGCCGAGATCGTCTCGGGCCGCACGCGACCCAGCATCACAACCGTGCCTTCCTGTCCGGCGCGGAACACGGCCTGGTCCAGGAACCGACGCATGATCTTGGGGTCCTGACGCGCCCCGTCGATATCGCGGAACACCACGCCCGACGGCACACCGTTGCGGGCCGCGATCTTCTGGACCGTGTTCAACCCGTTATCCTGCGTGATCAGCCCCCGGCCCGTCACACCCGCAATCTCGGCCACCTGATCGGCCAGTTTGCGATTGCCCTGAATGCCGGTATCGACCCCTTCCAGAATACCCACGGTTTCCGGCAGCGCTTCAAGCCACACGGCCATCGAAACCTCGGCATCCTGTGCGCTGGCCGCCTCATGCAGATCAACCAAGGCCATCACCTCGAACCCGGCGGCTCGGTGGCGGGCCATCTTCTCGGCTGCATTCGGGTCGGACGGGCTGACGGCGAAGCTGATCGGATAGGGAAAATCCTGCAGCGCCTCGGCTCCAAATGCGTCCTCGTCATCGATCAGAATGATCGACATCAGCGGTTTGGCCTCGGGGTTATCGAACGACGCGGCGTACGCCTCGATGGGCTTTCCGACCGCGATGGCAATCGATCCATCCGTACCTGCCGCGTCCGTGCTTGGTGTATCCGTCGCTGGCGGATCGTCCCGTTCAGTCAGGGGAACAACGCGTTTACCAATGATTGAGCTGGTGCTGGTCTCACCCTCCCCCCCGATCTGAGGCAGCGCTGCAAGACGCGGCAAGGTCCGGGGCAAAACATCCTCATCGCCTTCAACGGCAATCGGGCTGTTTTCAAACGGGTTCTCTTCGGTGTCCTCGTTGGACGTGCCCGGCAATTGCGCCGGTTCTGGCTGGGGTTCCAGTCCAGCCACATCTTCGTTTGCAGGCGGCGCGGGTGTCTCATCGATCACCAGCGGTTGGCTATCGTCCTGAGGGGCCTGCGGCGCTGCCCCCGGCAGTTGTGGCGCGGCGGGCGGATCCGTCAGCACCGCGACGTCCTCGGACACCGCAGGATCAGGCTGTTCGGCCTGTTGCGCCGGATCCGTGATCACAGGTTGGGCATCTGCCTCGGCCTCAAGACCTGACAGATCGGCTGCGTCCTCTTCTTGGTACTCGGCAACATTTGGCGCAGCGGGGGGCACTTCGACCAGATCCGCATCCGATCCGGTCTCGGCCACACCTTCCGGGGCCTCGGATGTCGCCACGTCTTCGGGTTGCGGCGCTTCGGTCGTGACCGCGGTTCGCTGAGCCAACGGCGCCTGCAACGACAGTACCGTGCCCAGAATCAAAACAACGACCGCGCCCGCGACCATTCCCCCGATAAATCCGCCCATGACCAGTGCCTTTCGCCTGTTTACTGCTTTGCCCATCCCGACGCCGTCTGCTGCGACGCTTGGCCTGATGACGCGCCGGGAACGGGATGTCCTCTTGACGCTGCCGCACAAGCCTGAGCATGTATGTCCCGACATTATACCGTGGCCGGGGGCTGCATCGCCAGCCTGAAATGCCCAAGCGAAGATAAGTGCCCAAATGCTGCTGCTGATCGACAACTACGACTCGTTTACCTACAACCTGGTGCATTATCTGGGCGAACTTGGGGCCGAAATGGTCATTCGCCGCAACGATGCGCTGGATGTGCAGGAAGCCATGGCGATGAACCCCGCCGGCATCCTGCTCAGCCCCGGCCCCTGCGACCCGGATCAGGCCGGGATTTGCCTGGCCCTGACCGAAGCCGCTGCCGAGACAAAGACACCCCTTATGGGTGTTTGTCTGGGCCATCAGACTATCGGACAGGTCTTTGGCGGTAGGGTCGTGCGCTGCCATGAGATCGTGCACGGCAAGATGGGCACGATGAAACATACCGGCAAAGGCGTCTTTGCCGGACTGCCCTCACCCTTTGAAGCGACCCGCTACCATTCCCTGATCGTCGAGCGTGAGACGCTGCCGGACTGCCTTGAGATCACGGCGGAACTGGAAGACGGCACCATAATGGGGCTGCAACACAAGGAACTGCCCATTCACGGCGTCCAGTTCCACCCGGAATCCATCGCATCCGAGTATGGCCACGCCCTGCTCAAGAACTTCCTGCAAGAACTGAAAGTCCCCGCATGAGCGACGCATTGAAACCACTGATCGGCGCGTCGGCTGATCGGCCTTTGACCCGTGCCGAGGCGGAACAGGCCTTTGGCATTCTGTTCGACGGCGAAGCCACCCCCAGCCAGATTGGCGGGCTACTGATGGCGATGCGCACGCGGGGCGAAACCGTGGACGAATACGCCGCCGCCGCCGCTGTGATGCGCGCCAAGTGCAACGCCGTGACCGCACCTGCGGGTGCAATGGACATCGTGGGCACCGGCGGTGACGGCAAGGGAACCCTGAACATCTCGACCGCGACGGCCTTTGTCGTGGCGGGGGCCGGTGTCACCGTGGCCAAGCACGGCAACCGGAATCTCAGTTCCAAATCCGGCGCGGCGGATGCGTTGGGCCAGATGGGAATCAACGTGATGGTTGGCCCACAAGTGGTTGAAAAGGCGCTGAATGAGGCCGGTATCTGCTTCATGATGGCCCCAATGCACCACCCGGCCATTGCCCATGTCATGCCCTCGCGGCAAGAGCTTGGGACGCGCACGATCTTCAACATTCTCGGGCCGCTGACCAACCCGGCGGGCGTCAAGCGCCAGTTGACCGGCGCGTTCTCGCGCGAATTGATCCGACCGATGGCAGAGACGCTGGGTCTGTTGGGTTCCGACCGTGCATGGCTGGTCCATGGCTCGGACGGCACCGATGAGTTGACCATTACCGGCGTCAGCTGGGTTGCCGCGTTGGAAGACGATACCGTCAAAGAGGTTGAACTGCACCCGGAAGACGCGGGCCTGCCTGTGCACCCGTTCGAGGACATCATCGGCGGCACGCCCGAGGAAAACGCCACCGCTTTTCGCGCCTTACTGGAGGGCGCGCCGTCGGCCTATCGCGACGCCGTTCTCCTGAATTCGGCAGCCGCTCTGGTCGTGGCCGAGGCGGCCTCGGACCTGCGCGAAGGCGTTGAAAAGGCTGCCGAAAGCATCGACAGTGGCAAAGCAAAAGAGAAAATAACCGCCCTGGCGCGGATCACACAGGAAGCCGCATGACCGAGACTGTTCTGGACAAAATCAAAGCCTACAAGCTGGAAGAGATCGCAGCGGACAAGGCGCAAAAATCGCTGGACGAACTGGAAAGCGAGGCGCGCGAAGCGCCCGAGGTTCGCGGCTTTGCTGCAGCGCTGCACGATGCGTCCCGCACCGGGTATGGACTGATTGCCGAGGTCAAAAAGGCCAGCCCCTCGAAAGGTCTGATCCGTCCGGATTTTGATCCACCGGTTCTGGCGAAAGCTTATGAAGATGGCGGCGCGGCCTGTTTGTCGGTGCTGACGGACACGCCAAGCTTTCAGGGCGCCAAGGAATATCTGACCGCAGCCCGTGCCGCCACCAACCTGCCCGCCCTGCGCAAGGATTTCATGTATGACCCCTATCAGGTCGTCGAAGCGCGCGCATTGGGGGCAGATTGTATCCTGATCATCATGGCCTCGGTCGAGGATGCTCAGGCCGCCGAACTGGAACAAACCGCTTGTGACTGGGGCATGGACGTTCTGATCGAGGTTCATGACGCGGCCGAGTTGGAGCGCGCGACGCAGTTGAAAAGCCCTCTGATCGGGATAAATAACCGCAATCTCAAGACGTTCGAGACCACTCTTGATACGACCCGGCGGTTGTCGAAGCTGGTTCCAGGAGACCGGACGATCGTCTGCGAAAGCGGTCTGGGCGCGCCCGAGGATTTGGCCGATATCGCCCGTTACGGCGCGCGGTGTTTCCTGATCGGCGAAAGCCTGATGCGTCAGGACGACGTGACCGCCGCGACCCGGCACATCCTGTCAAACCCGCTGATCCCCGGAGTGATGTGATGCCGCTCACCCATTTCGATGCGCAAGGTCAGGCCCATATGGTCGATGTCTCGGATAAAGAGGTGACGGACCGTGTGGCGGTGGCCGCAGGGCACATCAAGATGGCGCAAGAAACCTTTGATTTGATTTCAGAAGGTCGCGCCAAGAAGGGCGATGTTCTGGGCGTTGCGCGACTGGCCGGAATCATGGGGGCCAAGAAAACGCCTGACCTGATCCCCCTTTGCCACCCTTTGCCGGTGACCAAGGTTGCCGTGGAGCTGACGCTGGACCCTGATCTGCCGGGCGTTCAGATCGAAGCCACCGTAAAGACCTCGGGCCAGACCGGGGTTGAGATGGAGGCGCTGACGGCCGTCTCGACCGCCGCGCTGACGGTCTATGACATGACCAAAGCCGTGGACAAGGCGATGGAGATCGGCGGTATTCGGGTCCTTTTGAAAGATGGCGGAAAATCGGGGCGTTACGAAGCGCAATGATCACCGTTGAAGACGCCCGCGCCCTGCTGTTCGATCTGGTTGCTCCGCTGCCGGTCGAGCATGTGCCACTGGCCCAATCCGCAGGCCGGGTCCTGGTCGAAGACGTCGCAGCGACGCGCGACCAGCCGCCCTTTGCGGCCTCTTCCATGGATGGATACGCGGTCAAAGCGGCTGAGGTTGAACTGCATGCCATGTTCAAGGTTGTAGGGGAATCCGCTGCGGGCAATCGCTTCGATGGACGTGTCGGGCCGGGTCAGGCTGTGCGCATTTTCACCGGCGCGCCGGTGCCGGAAGGTGCTGATTTCATTGCTATTCAGGAAGATGTGGATCGCCGGGGCGACCTGATCACCATAACCGACGCCCCCGGCCCCAGAACCAACATCCGGCCCGCCGGGGTGGATTTTGCCAAGGGTACCAAAATCACCGCCCCGCGTCTGATCCGCCCCGAAGATGCCGCCCTGATGGCCGCCATGAACATCGCAATGGTACCGGTGACGCGGAAACCTCAGGTCGCGCTGATTTCGACCGGGGATGAGTTGGTCATGCCCGGCGAAACGCCCGGCCCTGACCAGATCATCGCCTCGAATACGTTCGGACTGAAAGCCTTGCTGGAAGGGCTTGGCGCACATGTCCGCGTCCTGCCCATCGCGCAGGATACGGTATCGTCGCTTGAAACCGCCTTTGGTCTGGCCGAGGGCGCTGATCTGGTGGTGACAATCGGCGGCGCGTCGGTCGGCGACTATGATCTTGTGTCCGACGTGTCCCAGGCGCTGGGGATGGAACGGTCGTTCTACAAGATCAGAATGCGGCCCGGAAAACCCCTGATGGCCGGACGGATGGGCGATACGGCCATGGTCGGTCTGCCCGGAAATCCCGTCAGCGCAATGGTTTGCGGCTATTTGTTCCTGGCTCCGATGGTGCGGCGCATGTTGGGTCTGGATTCGGTTGTGACACCGTTCAGGACCGCCACCCTGGTCGAGCCGCTGTCGCCGAACGGCCCGCGCGAGCACTATATGCGCGCAATCCTCGACGAGAACGGCATCCGCGCCTGTGCCGATCAGGACAGTTCTCTGCTGAGCGTTCTGGCACAGGCCAACGCCTTGTTGGTGCGCCCGCCCGACGATCCCGCGCTGCCTGCGGGGGCAAAGGTGCGCTACCTGCCGATATAGAACATCGTCAAATTCGTTGACACAAAACGTGAACATGCGTAGAACAAAAGAAAACGCATGAGCGACGAGGTGTGAGCGATGCTGACCAAGAAGCAATTGGATTTGCTGGAATTCATCCACAAACGCGTGCAGGCGGACGGTGTTCCGCCCAGCTTTGACGAAATGAAGGCCGCGCTGGACCTGCGTTCGAAATCCGGCATTCATCGGTTGATCACGGCATTGGAAGAGCGTGGATTTATCCGCCGTCTGGCCCACCGTGCCCGCGCGATCGAGATTGTGAAATTGCCCGAAAGCCTTGGCGGACAACCCACGGCGGGGTTCAGCCCGCGCGTGATCGATGGTGACAAGCCTGAAGGCCAACGCCCGGCAAACTTTGAACCTGTTGCGGTGGACGCTATGGAACTGCCCGTTATGGGCCGGATCGCCGCTGGTGTGCCGATTGAGGCGATCAGCCACGTCTCGCATCGTGTGGCGGTACCCGGCCCCATGGTCTCGGGTCAGGGTTCGCATTACGCGCTTGAGGTAAAGGGCGACTCGATGATCGATGCCGGGATCAATGATGGCGACGTCGTCGTGATCCGCGAGACATCGACCGCTGACAACGGCGACATCGTTGTTGCACTGGTCGAGGATCAGGAGGCCACCTTGAAGCGTTTCTTCCGCCGTGGTCAGGCCATCGCGCTTGAGGCCGCGAACCCGGCTTATGAAACGCGGGTGCTGCCCGAAGACAAAATCAAGGTTCAGGGTCGTCTGGTCGGGTTGATCCGCACCTACTGATCCCACCTTTAACGCCTGTCCCCGGAGGGTTTCGGGGACCACAGGCGATGCCCGGTCAGATCCGCGCTGGTGACCAGCTTTCCATCAGTGATGGAGAGGCTTCCGGTCTCATACAGCCGCTCGGGGTCAAAAACGCTGCAATCTCCGTCCATGTCCAGATTTATTGCTGAAACAACGATCTGATTCTCATGGCACTCCGTGAATTCCTGCGCGGCCCTTTTGCCGGTGACATGGATGACCTCTTTGTCCTGCAAGGCAATCCGCTGGATAAGGCCGGACTGCCCCGGCCAACGACCGGCAGCGTGCACCTGATCCTGCCCGTCCCCGTCATTCTCTAACCAAACAGTCGCAACAAAACCGCTGCCTTTTTCTTTGCTCAGCGCCCTGCCCTGTTCAGTGATGACGCCCACCAACCCTCCGGACTCGGCGATCAGCACCTCGGGGCGATGGCCAGACGTCCAGAACAGAAAGGCAAGGGCGACGGGGGCAAGGCCGATCCACCGCGCCCGGCCCTGCCACAGGGCAATCCAAAGCGCGCCCAGGGCCATCACCGGCAGCACGAACCAGGGCGGGCTGACAACGTAACCTTGCGCGCCCTCAAGGCCCGAGACCCAGTCCGCGATCATCAAGATCCATCGCAGGCCAATGCCCATGATCTGAATGGCAATCGCCTCCAACCCAAACGGGGCCAACAAGGCCGCAACCACGGCAAAGGGCACCACAACCGACCCCATCACCGGAACCGACAGAAGGTTCGCCAGCAGGCCATAATGCGACATGGTGTTGAAATGTGCCGCGCCGATTGGCGCAGTGGCAAGACCGGCGATTGCAGATGACATGAGAACGCCGGCTATCGGCTGCACCCATTTGGGGCCGGGCATCGGGCCGAAGTCGCGCAATGCGCCAAAGACGGCCACAAGGGCCGTGGTTGCCGCAAATGACATCTGAAAACCGGGGCTCAGCAGGGTTTCGGGGCGCAAGGCCAGCACGATCAACGCCGCCACGGCCACCGCCCGCAACGAGATGGCACGGCGGTCGATCAGAACCGCCCCCAACATGACGGTGACCATGACAAAGGCACGTTCGGTCGCCACGTTACCGCCCGAGAGCATCAGGTAGATCACCGCAGCGACCAGCGCACATCCCGCAGCCAGTTTGCGAACCGGAACGCGCAGGGCCAAGGCCGGGATCGCGGACAGCCCGATCCGGCAGGCCACAAAGACAAACCCGGTCAACAGCCCCATATGCAAGCCCGAGATCGCAAGTAGATGCGCGAGATTCGATGCCCGTAACGCCCCAAGCGCCGCTTGCCCCATACCGCTGCGGTCTCCGGTGGTGACGGCGGCGGCAAAGCCGCCAACCTCACCCGGCAAGATCTCACGCACCCGCTCGGAAATCTTCATGCGGATCGCGGTAATCCGAACCCCGTCCATCGCGTCCTGCGGCGGGGCAATGGTCATGACCGGAACGCGGGTGTATCCAACCGCGCCAAGGCGTTGAAACCAGGCGTGGCGGCGGAAATCGAAACCGCCGGGCTCGACCGGGCCTTGCGGCGGCGACAAATGGGCGGTGGTCATGATCCGCTGCCCCGGCGCAATGGGATCGATCTGAGAATGTACGGAAAGACGGATGCGCTGCGGTCGCCGATCATGCGGCACGTCCCCTACCCGCACCTGATCCAGCGTCAGTCGCAGCGCATCCGAGGCAGACCGGTCCATGGCGACGACCCTCCCCTCGATGGGGCCGTAATACCGCCATGACAAAACCGGTTCCGCCACCATATGGGCGCGGGCACCTGCCAGCAGAAAGCCGACAGCAACCAGCGCCCCCCCGATTGCCAACGATCCCCATCCGGCCGGTAAAAAGCGGCACAGGCCGATCAGCACCAAACCGGTGGTCGCAAAGCCCAGATAGATCGGCCAGCCCGGTTCGAACCGCAATCCGAAATAGAGGCCAATCCCAAGCGCCAGACATACCGGAGACCATGGAAACAGGAACCCCGTCTGGTTCAGCAGCGCCGCCTGGGCCCGTGCAAGAACACGCATGGTTGCCCCCGTCCTTCGGGCTCGTTAGACAAGCGCCACACTATGCCCGTCGCGGTTACCAAAAGGTTAATCAAAATAATGTCCGATCAGGTCGTCACCCGTTTTGCACCCTCACCCACCGGTTTTCTGCACATCGGCGGTGCACGCACAGCGCTGTTCAACTGGCTTTATGCGCGCGGGCGCAGCGGCAAGTTCCTGCTGCGAATCGAAGACACGGACCGCGAGCGGTCGACCCCCGAGGCCACCGCGGCGATTCTACAAGGCATGGAGTGGCTTGGGCTGGATCACGACGGCGACGTGATTTCTCAGTTCGAAGGGGCCGCACGACACGCCGAGGTTGCGCATCAGCTATTGGCTGAGGGCAAGGCTTATAAGTGTTTCTCGTCTCAGGATGAAATCGCCGCATTCCGCGAACAGGCACGGGCCGAGGGGAAATCGACCCTGTTCCGCAGCCCCTGGCGCGATGCGCCCCCTGAAACCCACCCCAATGCGCCTTTTGTGATCCGCATCAAGGCGCCGCAGGACGGCGCGACCGTGATCCGGGATCAGGTTCAGGGCGATGTGACCATCCGCAACGATCAGCTAGACGATATGATCCTTCTGCGCTCGGACGGGACACCGGTTTATATGCTGGCGGTTGTGGTTGATGACCACGATATGGGCGTCACCCATGTGATCCGCGGCGACGATCACCTGAACAACGCCGCCCGCCAGATGATGATCTACGAGGCGATGGGCTGGGACGTTCCAGTCTGGGCGCACATTCCGCTGATTCACGGGCCTGACGGCAAGAAACTGTCCAAACGCCACGGCGCTTTGGGCGCGCAGGAATATCAGGCGATGGGCTATCCCGCCGCCGGTATGCGCAACTATCTGGCACGTCTGGGTTGGAGCCACGGTGACGATGAATTCTTCACCGACGCACAGGCGAAAGAGTGGTTCGATCTGGATGGAATCGGCAAAAGCCCGGCGCGTTTCGACTTGAAAAAGCTGGAAAACCTGTGCGGTCAGCACATCGCAATCTCGGATGATGCTGCGCTGCGGCAAGAAATTGAAGATTACCTCGCGGCAGCAGAGCTGCCCGCTCTCACACAGACACAATCGGGTGATCTGGAACGTGCGATGTATTGCCTCAAGGATCGCGCGCGCACTTTCCCGGAACTGCTTGAAAAAGCGCATTTTGTACTGACCGAGCGTCCGATTGCCCCGGATGAGAAAGCCGCAAAAGCGTTGGCATCAGTATCCGATGGTATACTGAATGAATTGACGCCGCAGTTGCAAAATGCTAGCTGGTCCCGGAACGAGCTGGAAGAGACGTTGAATTCCTTTGCCGAAGCAAGGGAGGTCAAGTTCGGCAAGCTGGCAGGCCCGCTTAGGGCTGTATTGGCTGGTCGGGCCGTCACACCTTCGGTTTTTGACATGATGCTTGTGCTGGGACGCGATGAAACCCTGGCGCGGCTTTCTGAGGCAGCGAAATAAACCCAAGCTTCATAAACGGGTAACGCTGCTCCGCTAACACCCGGACTGCGCGCTTGCGCGCGGTCATTGCCCGCAGGTTTCGGCAACGATCTGGCCTGCGCACGAATGAAGAAGGGACAACCATGACTGATAGCAACAAAACAGCCACTCTGACCGTGCATGGAAAAGAGTATGAGTTGCCGGTTCACTCGCCGACCGCTGGGCCTGACGTTGTCGATATCCGCAAACTGTACGGTCAGGCGGGTGTGTTCACCTATGACCCCGGCTTTACCTCGACCGCAAGCTGCGACAGCACCATCACCTATATCGATGGCGAAAAGGGCGAGCTGCTGCACCGGGGCTATCCGATCGATCAACTGGCCGAGAAATCCCACTTCCTGGAAGTGTGCTATCTGCTGCTGTACGGAGAGTTGCCGAGCGCCAAGGATCTTGAAACCTTCGAGACCACGATCACCCGTCACACCATGCTGCACGAGCAGATGCAGTATTTCTATCGCGGCTTCCGCCGGGACGCGCACCCGATGGCGATCATGGTGGGCGTGGTTGGCGCGATGTCGGCCTTCTATCACGATTCGACCGACATCTCGGACCCGCATCAGCGCGAGGTCGCCTCGCACCGTCTGATCGCCAAGATGCCCACCATCGCGGCCTGGGCCTTCAAGTACCACACCGGTCAGCCTTTCGTTTATCCGCGCAATGATCTGGACTATGCGTCGAACTTCCTGCGCATGTGCTTCAGCGTTCCAGCCGAAGAGTATGAGGTGAACCCGATCCTCAGCCGTGCAATGGACCGCATCTTTACCCTGCACGCGGACCACGAACAGAACGCCTCGACATCGACCGTGCGTCTGGCGTCATCGTCCGGTGCAAACCCGTTTGCCTGTATCGCCGCTGGCATCGCCTGCCTGTGGGGTCCGGCCCATGGCGGTGCGAACCAAGCCTGTCTAGAGATGCTGGAAGAGATCGGCACCGTTGATCGTATCCCTGAATACATCGCCCGCGCCAAGGACAAGAACGACCCGTTCCGCCTGATGGGCTTTGGCCACCGCGTCTACAAGAACTTCGACCCGCGCGCCAAGGTGATGAAGCAGTCGGCTGACGAAGTGCTGGATCTGCTGGGCATTGAAGACAATCCGAAGCTGCAGGTCGCCAAGGAACTTGAGCGTGAGGCGCTGGAAGATCCGTATTTCGCCGAGAAAAAACTGTTCCCGAATGTGGACTTCTATTCGGGCATCATTCTCGAGGCGATGGGCTTCCCCACCTCGATGTTCACCCCGATCTTTGCCCTTTCGCGCACCGTTGGCTGGGTCAGCCAGTGGAAAGAGATGATTGCCGATCCACAGAACAAGATCGGCCGTCCGCGTCAGTTGTATCTGGGCGAGACCAACCGCGACTACGTGGATATCGAAAACCGCTAAGGCGGCATGACACAAGAAAGACCCCGCGATTTGCGGGGTTTTTTTTGAGCGGTCAAACGTGGATCCGGCCGACAACGGTAAACCTCGTCGTGCCGTCGCTTCGAATTCTTCTAGCGTCGCCAATGCTCTTCTTCTTGGCCAATGCCTCTGTTTGCGGGTTTTGGTCAGGGTTTTGACCCTTGCCGTAAGTGAACCAGCGACCCAGCCAACTGGTCCACAAGAGGCCAGAGAAGAAGGCGGTAGCAACCTTTTGGCTCAGAAATGACTATGCACGGACCATCTCAAAACAGGCTCAGTTGGTCCCCGGACTGCGGCGGGATCGAGAACAGATCGCAGCGCAGAGCGTCGGATTTGATTGCCAGCCCAAGGCGCTTGCAGGCTTTCGAAAAACGCTGTGCAATGACCTGCGCATACTCCCCCTCGCCCCGCATTCTGTGACCCCAACGAGGATCGTAATCCCGACCTCCGTGCATGTCGCGCAGGCGGGACATCACCTTACCTGCGCGCGCGGGTTCATTCTGGGCCAGCCATTCTTGCCATAGTCCCGAGACCTCTCTGGGTAGGCGCAGCATGATCCAGCTTGCGGTATCTGCACCGGCGTCCCGGCCTGCCTCCAGCAACTGTTCCAATTCGTGATCGGTCAGCCCCGGAACCAGCGGAGATGTCATCACGCGCACCGGCACCCCGGCTTGCGTCAATCTGCGGATCGTCTGCAACCGTCGGTTTGGTGACGGGGCCCGAGGTTCCATCCGACGCGACAAATCCGCATCCAGCGTCGTCAGCGATATGCCGACCCGCGCCAGTCCCAACTCGGCCATTGGGGCCAGAATATCAAGATCCCGCTCGATCAGCGCGCCTTTGGTGACAATGGCAACCGGGTGGTTGAAGTCCTGCAAAACCTGCAAGCATTCCCTTGTTATCAAACGGGTTTTCTCTATGGGCTGGTAGGGGTCTGTGTTGGTCCCCAAAGCGATGGTCGCCACGCGGTAGGACCGCGACGACAGTTCTTTGCGCAGAACATCCGCCGCGTTCGGACGGGCAACCAAACGCGTTTCAAAGTCCAGCCCTGCGGACAGACCCAAATAAGCGTGGCTGGGTCTGGCAAAACAGTACACGCAACCATGTTCGCACCCGCGATATGGGTTAATCGATCGATCAAAGGGCAAATCCGGAGATCGGTTATAGGTGATCACACTCCGCGCGATCTCATCCCGAACCTCGGTACGCAGGGGGGGCAGGTCTTCGTCCGCCGACCAGCCATCATCGGTTGCGACAGTGGCATAGCGTTCAAACCGACCAGCGTCGTTTGATGCGGTTCCCCGCCCCCGGATTGTGAAATGATCAGTCATTTGTTCGCTTTTTGTTCCTATCGGCAAAGTAACCAAAGACCGCCGCAACGGCAAGTGCCACGCGGCTTTCCGGCCAAAAAACAGAATCCAGGGGATTTCGCCTAACGACCTGAACCATATGCAGAATGATCTTGCGAAGAATTCAGTCGCAGATTGCGAATTTCTATCCTATAGGTCGGTCCCGAAACCACTGAGGTCGTAATCGTCACAGTCAAACTGCGACGTTTTAGCCAAAACGGAACAAATGCCACCATGGACCTATGGTCCAAACAGCTCAGGGAATCGCCCCATGTCTGATGAAGAAGACATCATCCTGTCCGAACTGAACGACGACGAACTTGTCGAACAGATGTTCGACGACCTTTACGATGGCCTGAAGGAAGAAATCGAAGAAGGTGTGAACATCCTGCTGGAACGCGGATGGATGCCTTATGACGTTCTGACCAAAGCGCTGGTCGGTGGCATGACCATCGTCGGCCATGACTTCCGCGACGGTATCCTGTTCGTGCCCGAGGTTCTGCTGGCCGCCAACGCCATGAAAGGCGGCATGGCTATCCTCAAGCCTCTGCTGGCGCAAACCGGCGCCCCGCGCGTAGGCAAGATGGTGATCGGAACCGTGAAGGGCGACATCCACGACATCGGCAAGAACCTTGTCTCGATGATGATGGAAGGCGCGGGTTTCGAGGTTGTCGATCTGGGCATCAACAACCCGGTCGAAAACTACCTGGAAGCGCTGGAAAACGAACAGCCCGACATTCTGGGCATGTCCGCCCTGCTGACCACCACCATGCCTTACATGAAGGTCGTGATCGACACGATGGTCGAGCAAGGCGTGCGTGACGACTACATCGTTCTGGTCGGCGGCGCACCTTTGAACGAGGAATTCGGCAAGGCCATCGGTGCCGACGCCTATTGCCGGGACGCCGCCGTTGCGGTGGAGACAGCGAAAGAGTTCGTGTCGCGCAAGCACAACCAACTGGCAGGCTGACCCGTCAGACATATCTGATTGAAAGGCCGCCCTCACATGGGCGGCTTTTTTGTTGGATTGTCACAAGTGAAGCGGTCAGGAACCAAGGCGTCGGCGACCTGACACAGGATGTCGGTGCAAGGCTTGCCCAAAACCGTCATTCGTCCTTTTCTGAACACAGCGCAGCAGAAAGCACAGCCATGCCGAACGACACCCTGCCCGACGATACAAGCCTGACCAATCAGGGATACTCCACCGATACCTCTGGAAGCATCCTGTTGATCGCCTGCGGAGCCTTGGCGCGCGAGATCCTGGATCTGAAAAAACGCAATGGCTGGGATCACATGGCGCTCACCTGTCTGCCGGCGATTCTGCACATTCATCCTGAACGGATCACGCAGGCGGTCGAGGACGCCGTGGCCAAACACCGCGATCATTACGACCAGATCTTTGTGGTCTACGCCGATTGCGGCACCGGTGGGCTGCTGCAACAAGCCTGTGAACGTCTGGGGGTTGAGATGGTCAAAGGCCCCCATTGCTATTCGTTTTTTGAAGGCAATCAGACCTTCGCCGACCACGGCGATGATGAAACGACGGCTTTCTATCTGACGGATTTTCTGGCCCGGCAGTTCGATGCCTTTGTATGGAAACCGCTAGGGTTGGACCGTCACCCGGAACTGCGGGACATGTATTTCGGCAATTACACAAAGCTCGTCTATCAGGCCCAGACCGATGACCCTGCCCTGACCGAACGCGCCCGCGCCTGTGCCGACAAGATGGGTCTGGAATTTGAACGCCGCCTCACCGGATACGGCGATCTTGAGGTCACCCTGAAAGGCTGGGCCAAGCGACCGGGTTAGGGTCAGGCGTTCTCTTGCGCGACGTCGCGGATACGTTCGATCATGGAACGCAAGCCGTTTGAACGCTGCGCTGACAGGTGGTCGTTCAGCCCAAGCCGCGCCAATTCACCGCCTGCGTCCACCTTGGGAACTTCGGCCACGGGCAAACCGTTATACAGCGACCGAAGAACCGCAATCAGCCCGCGCACGATCAATGCGTCGCTATCCCCGTCAAACCGGAACACGCCGTTTTCGATCATTGGGTGCAGCCACACCTGACTGGCGCAGCCGTTCACCTTGGTCGCCGGAACCTTGAGCGCATCGTCAAGCGGGTCCATCGCCTTGCCCTGCTCGATCACATGGCGGTACCGGTCTTCCCAGTCCTCCAGAAACTCAAAATCCTCGACGATGTCTTCAAAGGCGGGCGTTGCCATTGTGCGGCGGTCCTTCCGTTGCATTCACAATTGTGACCTAAGGCGGCGATGCACGGCTGTCCAGCCCCTGCCGTGGCTTTTCAAGGGGCGGAAATTGCGCTAACCCATTGACTGAAATACAGCCAAAGAACCGTGGGTCCATGCAAAAATCATTGTCCATCCTTGTCGTCGTCGCACTGACCCTGACCGCCTGTAACAGTTGGCGCGAGTCGCGCGTGAACCCGTCGAACTGGTTTGGCTCCAGCACCCCGGCCCCGGTCGAGACAGCTCCGGCAAATGACGCCGATGCGTTGATTCCCGAACAACGCGGCGGTCGCGGCCTGTTTGCGCGCCCTGAAGAGGTCGATACCAGCGTTCCTATCGCCAAGATCGATGAATTGCGGATCGATGCCATACCGTCAGGCGCAATCGTATACGCCTCGGGTACTGCAATCCGTCAGGGCGCATATGAGGCGCGGCTTGTACCTGTGGAATCAGAAGAAAACCGGAAGAACGGCGTTTTGGAATTTGTGTTTCGCGTGAACTACCCGACCTATCAGACCGCTCAAGGGTCTGAGAGGACGCGCATGGTGTCCGACGCGATCAATGTCACCAAGCAAGACCTAGAGGGCATCCGCGTGGTCCGGGTGGTCGGACAGCAAAACGCTCTGGAATCGCGGCGGCGTTAAGGGCGTTTACAGTGAAACGACCTTGACGGCCTGACCTTTGGCGGCCAGTGCAATCTTGCCCTCGCACAGCTTCAAAGCATCCTCGCCGAACACTTCGAACCGCCAGCCTGACATGGCAGGCAATTCGCGCTCGCCCGCTGCGATCTGATCCAGTTCGGAACTGGTCGCGATCAGCTTGGCGGCCACGCCCGAACTTTCGGTTTTCGATTTCAGCAGCACGCGCAGCAAATCCGCCAGCGCCGGGTTGACCTTCAGCTTGTCGCGCGAGGTATCGACCTTGGGCATCTGGTCCGGCGGGCAGTTCACGCCACGCTTCACGGCAGTCAGAATACCATCGGCAATCGCACCCTTACGCGCCTCGCGCAGCAACAGGCGCGATCCGCCCAGTTCCGACGGGTTTTTGGGTTTGGTCGAGGCAAGCTCGATCAGCGCATCATCCTTGAACACCCGGTTGCGTGGTACGTTGTTTTCCTGCGCGTACGCTTCACGGAATTGTGCCAGTTCCCGCACGACGGCGAGGAACTTGGCCGAGTTGGTGCGGGTTTTCACCCGTTTCCACGCATCCTCGGGTCGGATGTCATAGGTTCCCGGCTGCGTCAGCGTGCGCAATTCCTCGGATACCCAATGGCTGCGCTTGGTCTTTTGAAGCTCGGCCGCAAGATGTTCGTAAATCCGGCGCAGATGGGTTACATCGGCCAGGGCGTAGGTCTTTTGCGCATCCGTCAACGGACGCTTGGACCAGTCGGTGAACCGGGATGTCTTGTCCACGCCCTGCTTGCAAATCTTGCGCACCAGTGTCTCATAGCCGACCTGCTCACCAAAACCGCAGACCATCGCGGCGACCTGGGTGTCGAACAGAGGGGTCGGGAATACATTGGCCTCGACCCAGAAGATCTCAAGATCCTGCCGGGCCGCGTGGAACACCTTGACCACATCTTCGTTTTTGAACAACTCGAGCAGAGGCTCCAGCGACAGGCCATCCGCCAGCGGGTCGACCAGAACGGCGCTGTCCTCATCCTCGGACGGGACGGCCAGCTGCACCAGGCACAGTTTCGAATAATAGGTCCGCTCGCGCAGAAACTCGGTGTCTACCGTGACATAGGGGTATCCGGCAGCAGCCGAGCAGAATTCGGCCAGCTCTTGCGTCGTCGTCAGGGTTTTCATGCGCCGTACTATTCTTGCTCTTGTTCTTTGTGTGACTGCCCGTTTTTCCGCGTCCCGAGCGATACAGGCGACCATAAGACGATTTTTACGCGCGTGTAAATCACCCAAGGGCGATCAGGGCAGCATAAGAACGGACCTGTTGCCTTCTGCGTAACGGCGCAGCACCGCCGGGTAGAGTTGATGCTCCCACACCAGAACCTTTGCGGCCAGATCCTCGGGCGTATCCTCGGGCGAAATCTTTACCCGCGCCTGACCCAAAATCGGACCATCATCCAGCGCCGCCGTCACCTCGTGCACGGTGCAGCCATGTTCTGAGTCACCCGCCTCAATGGCCCGTGCATGGGTATGAAGGCCCTTGTACTTGGGCAACAGAGACGGGTGGATGTTCAGCATCCGGCCCTGAAAGCGCGAGACGAAATCGCCGGTCAGAACCCGCATGAACCCGGCCAGACAGACGATATCCGGCTGTGCCTCTTCCAGCGGTTTCAGCAGCTCAGCCTCAAACGCGGCGCGGTCGCCTTTGAACGGGCGATGATCGACGGCTGCGGTCGCGATCCCGCGATCCCGGGCCTTGACCAGACCGCCTGCCTGCGCGTCATTCGACAGAACCAGACAGGGCCGCGCGGGGTGATCGCCGGCCATGCTGTCGACCAGCGACACCATGTTCGACCCGCCCCCGGAAATCAGGATGGCGACGCGCTTGTGGCTCACAGCAGCTTGCCTGAATAGGCCACACCCGCAGTGTCTGTGACCGTGCCGATGCGCGAGACAGTCTCGCCTGCGTCGGTCAGCAGCGCCGACAGCGCATCTGCCTGATCGGCGTCACAGACAACGATCATGCCGATACCACAGTTGAAGGTCTTCAGCATCTCGGCCTCGGCAATCCCGCCAGTTTCAGCCATCCAGCCAAAGACCGGCGGCAACTCCCACGCATCCAAATCGATCTGCGCACCCAGTCCTTCGGGCAGAACACGCGGCAGGTTCTCGGTCAGGCCACCACCGGTGATATGCGCCAGCGCATGCACGCCCCCTGCCCGGATCGCCGCCAGCGCGGGCTTTACATACAGCCGCGTCGGCGTCAGCAGCGCCTCACCCAACGAGCCGCCGCCAAAGGGCGAGTCAGCGTCCCAGCCCAACCCCGAAATCTCAACCAGCTTGCGCACCAGAGAATAACCGTTGGAATGCACCCCGTTCGAGGCCAGCCCCAGCAGCACATCGCCCTCCTGCACCCCATCCGGCAGGTCCGCCCCGCGCTCCATCGCGCCGACCGAGAAGCCGGCCAGATCAAAATCGCCATCGGGGTACATACCCGGCATCTCCGCCGTCTCACCACCGATCAGGGCACAGCCCGATTGGGCGCATCCTTCGGCAATGCCCTCGATGATCCGCGCAGCGGTATCGGTGTCCAGCTTGCCGGTGGCGAAATAATCGAGGAAGAACAAGGGCTCAGCGCCCTGACAGATCAGATCGTTGACACACATGGCCACCAGATCAATGCCCACGCCATCCACGACGCCGGTATCGATCGCGATCCGCAGCTTGGTGCCGACACCATCGGTCGCCCCGACCAGTATGGGGTCTTCATACCCGGCCGCCTTGAGGTCAAACAGGGCTCCGAACCCGCCCAGCCCGCTCATCACGCCGGGGCGGTTGGTCCGCTTGGCGGCGGGCTTGATCCGGTCGACCAGAGCGTTGCCTGCATCAATGTCAACGCCTGCATCGGCATAGGTGATTCCGTTCTTGCCCGCTGTCATGGTAGGTCCCTTACGAATGCTTTGCGGGCGGGTTAGTCGATTGTGCGCATCTATGCAACGGTCAGGCTTGACGCGGGCGTTCACCGTGGTACTCAAAGCTTCAGGCGGGCCTGTAGCTCAATTGGTTAGAGCAGAGCGCTCATAACGCTTTGGTTGCGGGTTCAAGTCCTGCCGGGCCTACCAGAAAACCGGGTTTTCTTACGGAATCAGGTCTTAGATTCCTCGTTCCGCATTCGAATTGATCCGACACGGCGTTGCCCAAATGTCTGCCGCATCTACCGCCCAATGATAATATCGGCGCACAATCCGCCCAGTCGCTCGCTTTTGCCCAACCTTAGCACTCCGCCATGCGCGCGGGCGACGTCGGCGACGATGGCAAGGCCAAGGCCGACGCCGCTGCCTTGGTTCTGGTTGCGCGCAGGATCAAGGCGGGTGAAAGGCTTGACCGCTTCGGTCCGCATCTCCGAAGGGATGCCCGGGCCGTCATCTTCGACCCGGATGCGCAGGGTTTTTGGCGTGACCGACAGGCTTATGTCAGCGCGATTGCCATAGCGGACGGCGTTCCCGATCAGGTTTTCGACCGCGCGTCGAATGGCCATGGGGCGCAGCATGACGGTGCCCTGCCCGTCAACGTCAACCAGTTCAGCCTGATAACCGGCCCGTTTGGCATCCTCGACGATCTGGCGCACAAGCGCCTTGGGCTCGACCTCTTCCGGAGAACCTTCGGCAGCGCCGCGGGAAAAATCCAGAAAAGCATCCAGCAAAGACTGCATCTCGGTGACGTCTTGCTGCAGCGGCGCGGCCTCATCCTCGGGCAGCATCGACAAGCCAAGCTTCAGGCGGGTCAAGGGGGTCCGCAGGTCGTGGCTGACGCCGGACAGCATAAGCGTCCGCTGCTCCATCTGGCGTTCAATGCGGGCGCGCATGTCCAGAAAAGCGTTTCCGGCTGCACGTACTTCAATCGCCCCGCCCGGGTTGTAAGGTACAACGCGCCCGCGTCCGAACGCCTGTGCTGCATCAGCCAGCCGCGTAATCGGCCGCAACTGGTTGCGCATGTAAAGAAATGAGATCGACGTCATGACAATCGCAAAGAACAGCATGGTCACGATCAACTGGTGCGGTGCCGTCGGGGCCAGCCGCCTGCGGTCGAACACAAGTTCGAGCGTCCCCAGATGCGTATCCAGATATAGCCGGGCGTCCGGGCCGTTGGGCAGCGCCACGGCATCCAGATCCGGCAAAAGGGCGTGCAGATTGGCCTCGACCTGCGGCGCAATGAAATCATACCAACGCCGCGTTCCGATATTCGGCTCTTCATTGATGCCAAGGAATCGCGCGCTGATTTCAAGCGCAACCAGATCTGGACGCACGGCAGCGATGGCCTGTTGCTGTGTCTCGACATCACTCATCGCGCTTGTGATCAGATCAACTTCGCGCGCGGCGGCACGGACCATTTGCGCGGTCACGTCCTCAAGATGCCGTTGCAGGAACGCATTCCCGACCACCAGCAACAGGACGATCACCGGCACAACCAGAATCAACGCCGCCCGGGCGTAAAGACTGTGTGGCAGATAGGGTTTGAGCCATTGCGAAGACATGCGCTAAACCTAGCGGGCTGCCCGGGTAAGAGGAAGAGGACAGAATGCAGGCCCCAGACGATTTCAACCCGCCCGCCGGGATTGCCACGCAGTTGCAACCGGGGGTGCGGCGCATTCTGGCCCCCAACCCTTCGCCCATGACCTATCGGGGCACCAATACCTATCTGCTGGGGCAGCGGGATATCGCAATCATTGATCCCGGCCCTTTGTCGGACGCGCATCTAAATGCGATTCTGGAGGCTTTGGAACCGGGCCAGAAGATCAGTCATATCTTTGTGACACACAGCCATCTGGATCACTCACCGCTGGCGGCACCACTGGCTGCACGCACCGGAGCGCAGATCTACGCCTTTGGGGGGCCCGAGGCCGGGCGCAGCGCGGTCATGTCCCAACTGGCCCAAAACGGTCTGGCCGGAGGCGGTGAAGGCATCGATACGCAGTTTCGCCCGGACATCGAAGTCGCCGATGGAGAGGTGATTGAGGGAGAGGATTGGCAGCTTGAGGTGATCCACACGCCGGGACATCTGGGCAACCACATCGCATTGGCCTGGGGCCAGACCTGTTTCTCCGCAGATCACGTGATGGGCTGGGCCAGTTCGCTGGTGTCACCACCTGACGGAGACCTGACCGATTTCATGACCGCCTGTTACCGGCTTCAGGAACGCGAATGGGCGGTCTTCCACGCCGGGCACGGAGCGCCCATCACCGACCCGTCCGGGCGGTTGGAGTGGCTGATTCAGCACCGCCTTGGACGCGAGGCGCAAATCCTGTCGGCGCTGGAAGACCGCCCCGGCACGGCCCGAGACTTGGCCGAGCGTATTTACACAGAAACTCCCAAATCCCTTCTGCCCGCAGCGGAACGCAATGTGTTTGCCCATCTGGTTGATCTGGTTGGAAAATCCAAGGCAACCCATAGCGGCGCCTTGTCCGCAGACGCCGTTTTTGCCCGGCAGGATTGAGCCCGAAAAAATTTTACGAAACGCACGCTTCCCCACTGGACGAGGAAAATCCGGGTTGTTATACGCGCCCTCAGTTCCGGCGTAGCTCAGCGGTAGAGCAGTTGACTGTTAATCAATTGGTCGTAGGTTCGATCCCTACCGCCGGAGCCAAAATCTTCCCCCTCAAAATCATGCTTCTATTGGGCGCAATCACCAATGAATTGCGGCCAGAGTTGCCCTGTCAAAAAAACTTGCCTGTACCCTCTGGACGACGCGAAATCTGGTTGTTATACGGCGCGGACCGTTCCGGCGTAGCTCAGCGGTAGAGCAGTTGACTGTTAATCAATTGGTCGTAGGTTCGATCCCTACCGCCGGAGCCATTCACCCTCACACGCGCAAGATCATCCCGCCAGGGCGTCCTTGTAATCCGCGCGCAGGTTGCGTTTCAGCACTTTGCCGGTTGCGTTCAGTGGCAAAGCATCAACGAAAACAACCTTGTCCGGGATTTGCCATTTGGCGATTTTTCCATCGAAGAAGGCCAGCAGTTCCTGTTCGCTTGGGTCCTGCCCTTCGGCTTTCACAGCCACCAACAAGGGGCGTTCGTCCCATTTCGGATGCGGTACACCTACAACGGCAGCGGTGGCGAGCTTTGGATGGGCAACGGCGATGTTTTCCAGTTCCACCGAACTGATCCATTCGCCACCGGATTTGATGATGTCCTTGGACCGGTCCCGAATCGTCATGTAGCCGTCCGGGTCCAGGGTCGCCACATCGCCGGTGGCGAACCAGCCATCCTGCAACAACTCCTGATCCTGCATCTGGAAATAGCTGTCCAGAACCCAGTGGCCGCGCACCATCAGATCGCCTTGGGTTTCGCCGTCATGGGGCAGATCATTGCCATCGTCATCAACGATTTTCAGTTCCACCCCGAACGGCGGACGGCCCTGATTCTCGCGTATTTTGCGCTGTTCTTCGATGGGCAGGTCCAGATGCTTGGCAAGCGGCGTATTGGTTGTGCCCAGCGGGCTCATCTCGCTCATCCCCCAGGCGTGAATCGTGTCAACGCCATAGGTGTCGCGGAACGTGTCGATCATCGATGGCGGGCACGCCGCGCCGCCAATCACGGTGCGTTGCAGACTGGTCAGCTGGCTGCCCGATTGCGCCGCATGGGCCAGCAATCCCTGCCAGATCGTGGGAACGCCCATAGCCAGCGTCACGCCGTAGGTGTCGATGAGGTTAACCAGCGCCTCGCCATGCAAATCCGGGCCGGGCAACGCCATTCTGGACCCCGACATCGCACAGGCATAGGGCGAGCCCCAGGCATTCACATGGAACATCGGCACAACCGGCATCACCACATCGCGGGCCGAAAACCCGATGCAATCGCGGGTGTTTGACCCAAAACTGTGCAGCAAAGTCGAACGATGGGAATACAAGACACCCTTGGGGTTCCCCGTCGTGCCCGAGGTGTAACACAGGCTCGACGCCATGTTTTCATCGAAACTGGGCCAGACAAAATCCGCATCGCCGGTCTCGATCAGTTCATCATAGAACTCCACCCCATCGATCTGGGACAGCGCCTCGTCATTACGTGGTCCCATCAGGACAAAGTGCCGGACCTCGGTCAGCGCGGATTTCAGAGCCGCGACCAGAGGGATAAAGGTGGCATCAAAAAACAGAACCCGGTCCTGCGCGTGGTTTATGATATAGGACAGTTGCTCGGGGAACAGACGCGGATTGACCGTGTGGCACACATATCCCGCGCCCGAAGTGCCATAGTAGATCTCAAGATGTCGCCGGTTGTTCCAGGCCAACGTGCCGATCCTGTCCTGAGGCTCTAATCCCAGCTTGGTCAGCGCGGATGCCAGTTTGCGCGCATTGCCGGCGACCTCGGCCCAGTTCGTGTGCGTCACGGTGCCATCGGTTTCGACCGAGTAGATTTCGGTCTGCCCGTGATAACGTTCGGCGTGATCAATCAGCGACGAGATCAGCAAAGGCTGCGTCATCATCTGTCCCAGCATGGACATCCTCCCCATTCTCGGCGCGACCATGTGCGGCCATCGCCTTGTCCTCGACACCTGGGGGTGTGGCCCCGCGCGTCAATTCAGACTTATCCTCAGGGGAAACCCTGCCAAGCATTTAATTGTCTGACAATTAAAAAATGCAACCCGCCCGCAGGGCAAGCTGCGTTAAATGGCGTTAATCGCGGTGCCGTAGAGCATATACAACCAATGCCGCGGTCGATCCATCCTTACCCGCCGCGCTTTCATCGCCGTCCACAATCGGCCCCAGCGAGGTGGCGAGTTCCTTGCCCAGTTCCACGCCCCACTGATCGAACGAATTGATGCCCAGCAGCACGCCTTCGACAAACACGCGATGTTCATAAAGGGCAATGATCTGGCCCAGCACAAACGGAGTCAGCTTGGGATAGATCAGCGTGGTCGAGGGGCGGTTTCCGGGGAACACGCGGTGGCGGGCCTGGCGGTCCTGTTCGGCCCCTTCAAAGCCTTTTTCTGCCATCCGGGCGCGGGCCTCGTCCAGTGACCGGCCACGCATCAGCGCCTCGGACTGGGCCAGACAATTGGCCAGCAACAGGCGGTGATGATGGGCCAGTTCCGGCTCGTGCCCTTCGGCGGCAACCATGAACTCGCAGGGGATGACGTCGGTGCCTTGATGGATCAGCTGGTAAAACGCGTGCTGGCCGTTTGTGCCGGGTTCGCCCCAGACAACCGGGCCAGAGGGAACGGTCAGGTCCGATCCATCCATCGCTACCGATTTGCCATTCGATTCCATCTCAAGCTGTTGGAAATAGGCGGGAAGGCGCAGCAAACGCTGGTCATAGGGCAGAACCGCGCGGCTGGCATAGCCCAACACCTGACGGTGCCAGATGCCGACAAGTGCCAGCAGAACCGGCATATTCTCACCCCATTCGGCCGAGCGGAAATGCAGGTCCATCGCCTGCCCGCCCCGCAGAAACGCATCAAACGCGTTCGACCCCACGGCGATCATCACCGGCAGACCTACCGGTCCCCAGACCGAGTAGCGCCCACCGACCCAATCGGCAAAGCCAAAGACTCGTTCTGCCGGGATGCCAAATTCCTGTGTCTTGTCCAACGCGCTGGAGACCGCTGCGAATTGCTTGGTCGGGTCACCGCCGCCGTCGCTCATCCACGCCCGTGCGGTGCGGGCGTTGGTCATGGTCTCGATCGTCGTGAAGGTCTTTGAGGCGACGATGATCAGCGTTCGCATCGGGTCCAGCTGTCGCAGCGTATCCGCAATATGCGCCCCGTCTACGTTCGAGACATAGTGAACGCGCGGGCCGTCGTGATACGGCGACAGCGCATGGGTCGCCATCACCGGGCCAAGGTCCGAGCCGCCGATGCCGATATTCACCACATCCGTAAAACTGCCCCCCACGCCCGAGATCGCACCACCGCGCACCTCTTCGGCAAAGACCCGCACCCGGTGCAGAGTATCCAGCACGTCAGGCATGACGTCCTGCCCATCGACCTGCACCGCCCCCCCATCCAGATTGCGCAGCGCCGTATGCAGCACCGCGCGCCCTTCGGTTTCATTGATCTTTTGACCCGAGAACATCGCCTCGCGCCGCGCGGCCAGGTCGGCTTCGTCACACAGGCGGATCAGCCCTGCGCGCACCTCCGCGTCGATCAGGGTTTTTGAATAGTCAAACACCATGTCACCGGTTGAGGCGGAAAAGCCCTGCGCCCGGTTCGGGTCAGCGTCGAACAAATCCAGAATACGCCCAGCCTTGCCTGCCAGCGATTTCAGGTGATCCAGTTTCATAACAGTCACTCCGCCCAATGTACGGTCATGCCACTCAGAACAGCGGCGATCGGCGCATCCTCGGGGGGCAAAGACATGGCGCGTTCCAGCGCATCGCGTTTGGCCGCGCCAAAGATAATTAGGTGTTTGGACAGTGCCCCGTCCAGAACCGGCGCGGTTAGCGTGATGCGCGGTTCCGGCTGAACCTCGGTCCGGGCCACGGCAAGCGTTGGCGCGTGGCTGTCCAGCGCAGCGGCCAGCCCCTCCATTCCCGGAAACAGCGAGGCCGTGTGCATGTCTTCGCCCATACCCAGAACCAAAACCGAAAGCGGCAGAACCGGCGCGATCAGGGACTCGATTTCCGGCAGAGCAGCCTCTGGCTCGGCCCCCGGAACATAAAGCGGGATGTACTGCGCGACCGAGGCGCGGTTGGTCAGCAGCCGCTCGCGGATCAGACGCTCGTTCGAACGGTCGCTATCAGCGGGCACGCAACGCTCATCGGTGGCCATGACGCGCACGCGATCCCATGCCAGATCGGCGGCACAAAGCACGTCGAACACCGGACCCGGCGTGGTGCCACCGGGCACTGCCAGTGCAACCGTTTCATTGTGCAGCAGCGCCGCCTCAAGCTCTCCGGCCAAGGCGTTCGCGACGTCTATAGCCAGCATATCGCGGTCGGCATAGTCCTGAATTTTCATGGCTTTATTCCTTGCCAGAGGCGACCGTCTCGTTTCATCAGCAGCTCGGCGTCGCCGGGGCCTGTGCTGCCGCTGTCATAAGGTTTGGGCACATCGCCGCGCGCCTGCCAACCGGCGATGATCGGGTCGGTCCAGGCCCATGCGGCCTCGACCTCGTCGCCGCGCATGAACAGGGTCTGATTGCCCCGGATCACGTCCATCACCAATCGCTCGTATGCATCGGGCGGATCCTGATTTTCGGGCCCCAGCGCTTCGGCGAAACTCATGTCCAAGGGCACGTCGATCAGACGCATTCCACCCGGTCCCGGTTCCTTGATCGTCACCTTCAGCGTGATGCCTTCGTTCGGCTGCAGCCGGATGGACAGCGCATTCGCGTGCCGCCCCGCAGCCTCACCAAAGATCGAATGCGGCGCGTCCTTGAACTGCACATTGATGACCGAGGACCGCGCGACCAGCCGCTTGCCGGTACGCAGATAAAACGGCGTTCCCGCCCACCGCCAGTTGCTGACATGAGCTTTCAGGGCCACATAGCTTTCAGTGGTCGAGCGTGGGTGGCCCACGACCTCACGATAGCCCGGCCCGTCCGGACCGGCCGCGAACTGACCCCGGACGATGTGATGCGGTTCGACCGGATCAAGCGCGCGGATCACTTTCAGCTTTTCATCCCGCACGGCGTCGGGATCAAACTTGGCTGGCGGCTCCATCGCGATCAGGCAGAGCAGCTGCATCAGGTGGTTCTGCACCATATCCCGCATGGCACCGGCGCGCTCATAATACTCCTCGCGCCCATCCACGCCGACAGTTTCCGCGACGGTGATCTGGATGTGATCGACATACTGGCTGTTCCACAACGGCTCGAACAGCATGTTGCCAAAGCGCACGGCCATCAGGTTCTGGACCGTCTCTTTACCCAGATAGTGATCGATCCGGTAAATCTGCCCCTCGTCAAAATGCGCCGCCAACGTGGCGTTGAGCGTTCGCGCGCTTTCCAGATCATGACCAAAGGGTTTTTCGACCACAATCCGGGTCTGCGCCGTGACCAAGCCATGCGATCTGATCTGTTCCGCTAACGGACCAAACAGGCGCGGCCCGACCGAGAAATAAAAGGCCCGAACACGATCATCCGTCAGTCTGGTCGACAGATCGCCCCACCCGTCCGCCGACATCGCATCCAGCGCAACATAATCGACGCGCTGCAAAAATCCGCGCAATGCATCCGAATCTGCCGCCCGTCTGGGCGCGTTCAGCCTTAGCGAACCGGCCACCATTTCGCGAAACCCATCCGGGGTCAGGTCGCTGCGGGCTGCGCCGATGATTCTGGCATCACCGGGCCATTGCCCGGCGCAAAACCTGCGAAACAAAGCAGGCAGAATCTTGCGCTGCGCCAGATCGCCGGTGCCGCCGAAAATGACCAGATCAAATGGGTCAACAGGTATGACGCGAGAAACCATGGCCCGTCCTTACCCTGCCCCTGTCGGCATGTCCAATGTTAGCGCAATCACATCGAGGTTTTTTGAGATTTCTACTCATTCATCAAAACTCTGTCAGAACAGCCCCAAGCCCTTACCAACAGGACAATAAACAGCTAAGTCAGTCAAACCACTTCAAAGAACCGGATGCGGGAATGAAAGACAATGCCCCCCAGCTTGCCAATATCGGCAAGTTTCAAGACAGATTGGTGACGGCAGACGGGCAGACCCGCGCCTCGGTTGCGCTGACAAATCCGCAAACCTTGTGGTTCAATACCGGCACCTTGTGCAATATCGAATGTGTAAACTGCTACATCGAAAGCAGCCCCACAAATGATGCGCTGGTCTATATCGCTGCGGCTGAAGTGACCGACTATCTGGACCAGATCGAACAGCGCAACTGGCCCATCCGCGAAATCGGCTTCACGGGCGGCGAGCCGTTCATGAACCCCGAGATGATCGAGATGACTCGCGCCGCACTGGAACGCGGGTACGAGGTTTTGATCCTGACCAACGCCATGCTGCCGATGATGCGCCGCAAAATGCGCGAAGGGTTGCTGAACTTGCAGCGCGATTACAACGACAAGCTGACCCTGCGCATCTCCGTCGATCACTACCGCCCCGAACTGCATGATGAGGAACGCGGCAAGGGAAGTTTCGCCAAGACCGTGACGGGGATGGAGTGGCTACGCGACAACGGCTTCAACATGGCTGTTGCTGGGCGCACCGTCTGGGGCGACAGCGACGCGGATAGCCGCGCCGGATACGCTGCGTTTTTCGAAAAACACGGCTTTGACATCGACGCCACGAACCCCGGCCAGACCGTGCTGTTCCCGGAAATGGACGAAACCGTCGAAGTCCCAGAAATCACGACCGCCTGCTGGGGTATCCTGAACAAATCCCCCGACGCCGTGATGTGCGCCAGCGCGCGCATGGTCGTCAAACGCAAAGGCGCCGAACGCCCTGCTGTGCTGGCCTGCACCCTTCTGCCTTACGCCCCCGAGTTCGAAATGGGCACAACCCTGGCCGAGGCTGAGGCGGATGTGTATCTGAACCACCCCCATTGCGCCAAATTCTGCGTTCTGGGCGGGGCCAGTTGCTCGGGCTGATCCGACAAAAACAAAAAGTAATGTAAGTCACTGAGCCTTTGCGCCCTTTTTCTGTATAGAAGGAAAAGGGTCATTTGCTGTTGGGCTGTTGTGATGTTCAGATTTCTTGTTTTTGCTTTTGCACTTTGCGCCGCGCCGCTTTGCGCGCAAGAAAGGTTGGCCTTGGTTATCGGCAATGACCAATACCAATCTGTCACCGACCTTCAGAAAGCTGTGGCCGATGCCCGCGCTGTCTCGGACAAGTTGCAGGGTGCAGGTTTTGAGACCATCGAGGGGCTGAACCTCGACCGGCGCGGCATGAACCAGAGGATCTCCGAATTCACCTCTCGCTTGGATCCGGGCGATACGGCGTTTGTGTTCTTTGCCGGGCATGGGGTGGAAATTGACGGCGAAAACTACCTGCTGCCCACAGATATCGTCGCGCCCCTGTCGGGTGAGACCGATTTCGTGAAATCCGAATCCATCGCCCTTTCGGATCTGCTGGACCGCGTACGCTCAACCGGTGCGCGCACCTCGATCGCCATCATCGACGCCTGCCGCGACAACCCGTTTGAAACCGTCGCCGGGCGCAGTGTCGGACGGACGCGTGGGCTGGGCCGCATCAACGCACCCGAAGGCATGTTCGTGATCTTTTCAGCCGGGGCCGGACAGATGGCGCTGGACCGGCTGAGCGATAATGAACCAGCCGAGAATTCAGTCTTCACCCGTGCCTTGTTGCCACGCCTATCGCAGCCGGGTCTGGAATTGCGCAGCATGGTGGCCGACCTGCGGCGCGAAGTGCGGGACTTGTCCAGCAGCGTTCAGCACACCCAAATTCCGGCCTATTACGATGAATTGCTTGGGGAATTCTATTTCACCCCCGCCGTAAGCACCGCACAGCCACAAAGCCCATCGGCGCGCCCAAGCGACGACATGCGCGCCGATCTTGAGCTTGCGCGCTCGCTTGGAACGGTGACTGCGCTGGACAGTTTCCTTGAGAAATATGCTGATCAGTCCGAGACTTATGCCTACGAGGTCGCCCTGCAACTGCGCGACGGGTTGGTCTCGGCCGATACATCAGCGGATGTTGAGCGCACCTCTGCCCCGCCCGCGCCTACGGTTTCAGACTCGCAAGAGGTCATGCGCGCAACACAGGCCGCATTGAATGCGCTGGGATGCAGTGCTGGTGGCGCGGATGGAGTTGCAGGCCCTCGGACCCGTCAGGCCTTTGCCCGGTATCGGTCGGCCAGTGGCTCAAATCTGGGTGCTGATGATCTGGGAACCAGCCATGCGTTGGAAGAGTTGCAAGGCAAATCCGGCACCATCTGCAAAGCCACGGCACCCGCCCCAAAACCTGCCGATACCGGCTTGTCCATGGCCGGGACGTGGCAATTCAAGGCAACCTGCGCTTTGGTTGTCAAAGTGACAGGCACGACGCGCTACACACATGCGGGCGGCAATAAATATACCGGGCGCCTGACCGACTCACTGGGTCAAACCGCCAATACGGTGATATTCGTGAACGAGGGTCAGATCAGCGGGACGGACTATTTCCCCGGTATCACCGTCAAATGGCGCGGGCGTCTGGCCGAAGATGGCAACAGCTTTACCGCCTCAGGCTCGACCGGCTGTTCCGTATACGCCTGGCGTGCGGGATAAGCCGTTAATTCACGCGAAACTCACCCACCATGTTGCGCCATTCGCCAGGCGCGATCATCTTGCGATGGGTGAACTTGACCGAGTGCAGCGGACCTTCGATCTCACGCTGCCAAAAATCGATGAATTCAAACAGTTTCGGGTGATCCGGGGCCAGATCGTATTCCTGCCAGATAAACGTGTTCAGGACGTGGATATAATCGGGCATGTGATAGAAAAACTCTGCCGTCGTCAGCCCGTATCCCTTTAGCATCAATTCCGTTTCGCTCTGCTCCATTCAGACCTCCAATTCCGTGCAAGGTCTCTTCAGAGTAACACCGAAACTGCCTAATACTTAGATAACAAGATGTTACTTGAGTGTTACTTCGGAATTTCAGGGCAAGATTCGTTGCTTGCTTGCACCTTATGTGCCGGGTCTGATAGGATGTAACTACAAAATATAGAGTCTGCACTAAGGACGAGCAGTTTACGTGAGCGATACGCCAGAAATCCCTGAAAACATGGACGAAACCCCGCCCGAGCGCCCAGTGTATGACGGCCCGACGGTCTCTATCGAATCCGAGATGCGCACGTCCTATTTGGATTATGCCATGTCGGTCATCGTTTCCCGCGCGATCCCCGATCTGCGCGACGGGCTGAAACCGGTGCATCGGCGGATTTTATACGCCATGCACGAAACCGGGAACACCCATGACAAGGCGTATCGCAAGTCGGCCCGCCCGGTGGGCGATGTGATGGGTAAATACCACCCTCATGGCGACAGCGCGATCTATGACGCGCTGGTGCGGATGGCGCAGGATTTCTCGATGTCTTTGCCGCTGCTGGATGGTCAGGGCAACTTTGGTTCGATGGACGGCGATAACCCGGCGGCGATGCGTTATACCGAGGTACGGATGGACAAGCCCGCCGCCTCGCTGCTGGCCGATATCGAAAAAGAGACGGTCGATTTTCAGGACAACTATGACGGCAAGGACCGCGAACCAACCGTCCTGCCCGCCCGTTTCCCGAACATGCTGGTCAATGGTGCCGGTGGTATCGCCGTGGGCATGGCCACGAATATCCCGCCGCACAATCTGGGCGAAGTCGTCGATGCCACGCTGGCGCTGATCGACGATCCGGACCTGACGTCCGAGCAACTGATCGAATACGTCCCCGGCCCCGATTTTCCGACTGGCGGCGTGATGCTGGGCCGGTCCGGTGCCCGCAAGGCGTATCTTGAGGGGCGCGGCAGCGTCATCATCCGCGCCAAGACCCGCACCGAGGAAATCCGCAAGGACCGTTACGCCATCATCGTGGATGAGATCCCCTATCAGGTGAACAAGGCCGCGATGATCGAAAAGATCGCCGAGGCCGTGCGCGAGAAGCGCATCGAAGGCGTGGCCCACGTACAGGACGAATCCGACCGTAACGGCGTGCGGGTCGTGGTCGAACTGAAGCGCGACGCCACGCCCGAAGTGGTGCTGAACCAGCTCTATCGGTTCTCACCGATGCAGACGTCCTTTGGCTGCAACATGCTGGCCCTGAATGGTGGCCGCCCCGAGCAACTGACCCTGCGCCGGTTCCTGACCTCGTTCATCGACTTCCGCGAGGATGTTGTCGCCCGCCGAACCGCCTACGACCTGCGCAAGGCGCGCGAGCGCAGCCACATCCTGTGTGGTCTGGCCGTGGCCGTTTCGAACGTGGACGAAGTGGTTGCCACTATCCGCTCGTCAGCAGACGCCGCCGAGGCGCGTGAGAAACTGATGACGCGCCGCTGGCCCGCGTCCGAGATCGAAGGCTACCTGCGCCTGATCGATGACCCTCTGTCCAAGATGAACGACGATGGCACCTATAACCTGACCGAAATTCAGGCCCGCGCCATCCTCGACCTCCGTCTGCAGCGCCTGACCCAACTGGGCGTCAAAGAGGTCACGGACGAGCTGGAAGAACTGGCCGCCAAGATCAAGGAATACCTCGACATTCTGTCCTCGCGCGAGCGGATCATGTCGATCATCGGTGACGAACTGCGCAGTGTGCGTGAGCAATTCGCCGTGCCCCGCCGCACCGAAATCGTAGACTGGTCCGGCGACATGGAAGACGAGGACCTGATCGAGCGTGAGGACATGGTCGTGACCGTCACTTCGGGCGGTTACATCAAGCGCACGCCGCTGGCCGATTTCCGCGCCCAGAAACGTGGCGGCAAGGGCCTGTCGGGGATGCAGACCAAGGAAGAGGATGTGATCACCACCCTCTTTGTGGCGAACACCCATACCCAGCTGCTGTTCTTCACCACCGACGGGATGGTCTACAAGCTCAAGACCTGGCGCCTGCCGCAGTCGGGGCGCACCGGCAAGGGCAAGGCGATCGTCAACATTCTGCCGATCCCGACCGGTGTGTCCATTGCGGCGATCATGCCCGTGGATGTGCCGGATGAAGAATGGGAAAACCTGCAAATCGTCTTCGCCACCAGCGCGGGCGATGTGCGTCGCAACGCGCTGAGCGATTTCACCAACGTCAAGCGCAACGGCAAGATCGCCATGGACCTGCCCGAGGGTGTGGAACTGGTCAACGCGCGTATCTGTTCCGAAGACGACGACGTGATGCTGGTGACCAATTCGGGCCGTGCGATCCGTTTCCAGACCACCGATGTGCGTGTCTTCAAGGGCCGCAAATCCACCGGTGTACGCGGCATCAAGCTGACCAATGGCGACCGCGTGGTTTCGATGTCGGTCATCCGCCACTTCAACGCCTCTTCCGACGAGCGTGCTGCCTATCTCAAGATGCGCCGTCTGATGGCCGGTGTGACTGACGAAACCGAGACCGATGAAGATGAAGGCAATGCCGACAGCGTCCTGCCGCAGGAGCGTTACGCCGAGATGTCGGCCGCCGAGAACCTGATCCTGACGATCACGGCTGGCGGTGCGGGCAAGCTAAGCTCCAGCCACGACTACCCCGTCCGCGGGCGTGGTGGCATGGGCGTTGCGGCGATGGACAAGGCCATGCGCGGTGGTGAATTGGTCGCCTCGTTCCCGGTCGAAATCGACGATCAGATCATGCTGGCGACCTCCAAGGGCCAGTCGATCCGGGTTCCGGTTGATGGCATTTCCTTCCGCTCGCGCAGCGCGGGGGGCGTCCGGGTCTTCAACACCGGCAAGGGGGAAGAGGTTGTCTCGGTCGCCTGGATTGCAGACCAAGGGGATGAGGAAACCGAGGAGTAACCCTCAAATTTTCCAACACTTATGAAACAAAGCGCCCGTTCTAGCGGGCGTTTTGCCGTTCTGGATCACGTTATCGGCAAGCGCCCGTTTGGCGCGCTTGCCCGAGGTCAATCCGAGGCCTAGCTTTCTTAACATGTGGTCCTTTGCCCATATCCGCCCCGCCTACAGCCGCGCCGAGCGCGTAAGCGATGGTGTGATCCATGTGCTTGGCGTGTCGTCCGCCCTGATCGCCGTACCGATGCTGATCATCCTGACGATCTACTACCGATCGGACCCCGTGGCCGTTCTGGGCGCGTCGATCTACGGCGTGACGCTGGTTTTGATGCTGACCTTCTCGGCGCTCTACAACATGATCGAGCACGACGATTGGAGCGCGTTCCTGCGCCGCCTCGACCATTCGGGTATTTACGTCAAAATCGCGGGCACCTACACGCCGTTCCTGCTGTTGTCGGGTACGCAACCAACGGGGCTGCTGATCGGGCTTTGGTTTTCGGCAACCCTGGGATCGGCGCTGAAGATGTTTGACCCGAACCGATTCCGCTGGTTCGGATTGGCGCTTTATTTGCTCATGGGCTGGGCCGCCGTCTGGGCCGGTCAATCGATGCTGGCTGAGCTATCGCCCACAGTCATCACACTGATGATCGCCGGAGGGCTGGTCTACACCGCGGGCGTCGCATTCTATCTGCTGGATTGGTTGCCGTTCCACAACACGATCTGGCATATGTTTGTGCTGGTCGGCAGCGTCCTGTTCTTTGCCGCCGTTGCCGCGCGGATCGAATTGGTTCAGGTGGTCTAGCGTCCACCCGTGCCCGACCCTTGAGCCCGCAGCAAATCCTCCACAGCCCATAACCGATCCTGCCCCCAAATCGCCTGACCGGCTACGTAGAAACTGGGAACGCCCCACAGACCAATCTCTTGCAGTCTGCTTTGGTTTTTCTCAACCCGGTCGTGCCATGTTTGAGTGGCCAGAGCCTGACGCGCGGCCCCCCAATCCAGACCACTGGCGCCCGCAATTCGCGCCATACCCTTGTCGGAGGCTGCGTCCACTCCCTCGGACCAGACCAGACGCATGAAGGTCGAGCAGTAGGTCGCCAACCGATCAAGATCCTCGGCATGGTCGAACAAAGCGTACCCGCGTTCGACGCCAGGCCCCAAAGGATCACAAATTCGACCAAACGGGATCTTCATTCTGCGCGCTTCACGCGCACAATCGCCAAGGATGTAGCCGGACTTGAGCTTGGGTACCGGCAGCCCCCGCATCAGCATCGGCAGAACGGGGCGCAGGATCAGGCGAGCGTTGTAGCGGTTGGCAAGATCAACAACGCGGTCAAAAGCCAGGTAGGAATATGGGCTGCGGAATGAGAAAAAGAACTCCAGCTCCATACTGCCCTGAACGTTCGGCGGCTGCGCATTTTCTTTCAAGGGCTCTACCGAAGCATCTCCCTGACGTAGCTTTAGCTGCGCAAGCCGGTCCTCCAGATAGTGCAGCCGATCAACGCCCCAATACCATTCGCCGCCATAGTAAAACGTTCCACCCAAGTAATGTCCCATCGCGGCGAGTTTTTGGTCGCCGACCTCCATCGCCTGCCCGGGATCCACGCCACCGTCGTCGGGCATAGTCTCCCTGCCCCAAACGCCTGCGGTGATAGCACGCAGGCGTTCTGCGGCGTCAGGTTTTCCTAAAGCATCTGCAAGAAGCCGCTTTGCGGTTTCCACCTTCTTTGCCGCCGGTTCCTGCGGCGCATCCAGCCCGATCCGGCGGGCCAGACGCCCTGCATCCATCAGGGCGTTTTGCCTATGTTCCATGGGCGCGGGGATCGCATCCGAATGTGGGCCAGAGATCAAATGAATGCACAGTTTAACGCGATAGCGCTCCTGAAATTCGGGCAGGATCTGCGCGGTCAGATAGCAATAGGGATCGGCGACATCATGAAAATAATGCGCCTCATGATCTGCACCACGCAGCTTGCGCCGAAGCTCTGCCATGCCTCTGCGTGCCGATTGCAGATTGCCGCTGGTTATGGCGGCAGCCAAGTGGGATTTAATCTGTGTTTTCATGCAGAACCGGCGATCAAAGTGGCTTGGACATGTCCAGTTTACGCACCACAGCGCCAAACGCCACGCTGTCACACAACAACGTGACGGCAGATCGTCAAAGCCCGTACAGCGCCACGAATTTCTGTTCCAGATAAGCCAACAAGGGCTCCGGCCCCGGTTCGACCCCACTGGCGCGCTGTATGATCTCGCGCGGGGCGAAAAGCCCCCCGAATTGTTGTACGTTTTCGCGCAGCCAAGTGGTCGCGCCCGAGGTGTCCCCTTCGGCCAGTTGACCATCCAGCCCCGGCACCGCGTTGCGCAGGGCCTGATACAGGCACCCGGCATAAACGTTGCCCAGCGAGTAGGTCGGGAAATAACCGAACAGGCCAACCGACCAATGGACGTCCTGCAGGCAGCCGTTCGAAGGTTTGTCGACGGCATAACCGAAATCGGCCTTGAAGCGGTCATTCCAGGCAGCTTCCAGATCGTTGACCTGAAGGTCTCCGGCCATCAGCGCGCGCTCCAGGTCGAAGCGCAGCATGATGTGCAGGTTGTACTGCACCTCATCCGCTTCGGTGCGGATATAGCCGTTATGGACGCGGTTCACCGTGGCGTAGAAGGTATCGGCATCCGCAATCCCGAAATCCCCGAACGCATCGCGCATTTGGGTGTAGAGCCATCCGGTAAACGCACGCGACCGGCCAAGCTGGTTTTCATAGATCCGGCTTTGGCTTTCATGCACGCCCATCGACACGCCGCTTCCCAATGGGGTCAGCGCATAGGCCGGGTCGATCCCTTGCTCGTAGGCGGCGTGGCCGACCTCATGAATGGTCGAGTAGAAGCAGTTGAACGGGTCCGTTTTGCTGGTGCGTGTGGTGATCCGCACATCCGATCCGCTGCCCGAGCTGAACGGGTGTACGGCCTTGTCCACCCTGCCCCGGTTCAGGTCGTATCCAAACGCCAGCGCAAGGGTCTGCGATAGGCGCATCTGGGCCGCCTCGTCAAACGTACCGGCCAGCGCCTGCGGCGCGGGCTTGTCCAGAACTGCCGCGCGCAGCGCCACCAGACGCGGGCGCATCTGATCGAAAATCGCCGCGATCTGCGCGCCGGTTGTGTAAGGCTCGTAATCCTCGACCATCGCGTCGTAGATGTCGCCGCCCTGCGCGAGCGCCGCACCTTCTTCGCGTTTCAGGGCCACGACCTCTTCCAGAACCGGAAGGAAGGCCGACACGTCCTCATCCGCGCGCGCCTGTGCCCATTTTCCCTGCGCTGCCGAAGTGACGCGGGCGATGGCTTTCGCCAGATCGGCGGGCACTTTGACGGTACGCTCATAGGACCGGCGGATTTCGCGCAGCTGTGCCTGACCTGCCGTGTCCAAAGCTTCGGCTTGCTCCAGCCATTCGGCCACACGCGGGTCGGACCGTCGGGCATGCAGAATCGCCTCGATCGCGGCCATTTCCTCGGCCCGTTGGGGCGCGGCCCCGCGCGGCATGACGGTTTCCTGATCCCAGCCCAGGCGGCCAGCGATCTGTCCAAGGGCCGAGGTTTCGCGTTGAAAGGCCATCAGGTCGTCAAAGGCAGTCATCGGGCTCAGGCTCCACGAATTGAGGTTGCAATGGGATAGCCGCTCAGGAAGCGGGCGCGCAGGATCAGGGTCCAGACCACGACGGCCATGAACTGATGGAAGATCGCGATCTGCCATGGCGCGGCATACAGCACGGTGATGACACCAACCACGACCTGTAGCGACAGCGCCGCAAAGGCCGCGTTGAAGGCGAACCGGGTCTGCGGATGGGCACTGGTCTGGCCGCGCCGCCAGACGATGATGGCGAAAATAAACAGCAGATACCCGGCGCAGCGATGGATGAACTGCACCAACCCGGGGCTTTCAAAGAAATTGCGCCACAGGGGGTCTATTGCGGTTGCATCTGGTGGCAGAAGCTGCCCGCCAATCAGCGGCCAATCGGTGAAAGACCGCCCGGCATCGATCCCGGCGACCAGCGCGCCAATGAGTATTTGCAAAAAGGTGAAATGCAGCAGGCCGGTCGACAGCGAGAACAGTTTCGCCTCTTTCGCGCGGCGGGCCTGCATCAGGTCGCGTTCCTCGCGCCCGAGTTCAAAAATGTACCAGGCCAGGAAGCCCAGGATCACAAAGGCCAGTCCCAGATGCACCGCGAGGCGATAGCTGGCGACGGCGGTCATCCCCTCGCCCTGCGTGACGCCCGAGGCGACCATCCACCAGCCCACCGCGCCCTGAACACCACCCAAAGCGCCGGGGATCAGCAACTTGCCGGTCCAGCCGGTCGGGATTTTGCGGGCGACAAGGAAGCCGAAGAAGCCAAGCGCCCAGACCAGACCAATCAGGCGACCCAACTGTCGATGGCCCCATTCCCACCAATAAATGAACTGAAAATCGCTCAGCTCCATCCACTGGTTCTGGATGCGCCATTGGTCGATCTGTTTGTATTTGTCGAATTCCGCTTGCCAGTCGGCCTCGGTCATCGGCGGGATCGCCCCGGTGATCGGACGCCACTCGGTGATCGACAAGCCGCTGTCGGTCAAACGGGTCAGGCCGCCTACGGCGATCATCACAACGACCAAGGCGAACAGGATCATCAGCCAGACGCGGATCGCCTTGCGCGCGCCGCCGCGTCCCTTGTCGATCATACCGGGCTGCACGGCTTGTTGTTTTTCACTGTCTGAGACGTCTTCGAAGATGCTGCGCTTGGCGCTCATGCTGTCCTCATGTGTCCTGGATTTCGTCGCAAGCTAGGGCCACTGACGGGCGAGGTCCAGCCTCAGCCCTTATCTTTCCAGCGGACCATCTGCCGCATGATCCCGTGCAACATCTGCACATCGGCCCGCGTCATGCGCATCCGCGACCACAGGTTGCGCAGGTTGGTCTTCATGCCGTCGGCCTTTTCGGGCGGATAGAAGAACCCGGCCTCTTCCAGCCGATCTTCGTAATGCTCGACCAGTTTCTCGACCTCGATGCCGGTGGCCCAGTCGCCCTTGCCCAAATCGGTGGCTTCATGCACCACATCGCCGGTCTGGCGCATCCACTCATAAGCGGTCAGCAAGACACATTGCCCAAGGTTCAGCGAGGCGTATTCAGGGTTCACCGGCACCGAGATGATGGCGTTTGCCTTGGCGATATCTTCATTCTCAAGCCCTGCCCGTTCGGGTCCGAACAAAACGGCGACCTTTTCACCGGCCGCCACCTTCTGGGCCGCGATCTGCATGGCGCGTTCCGGGCTGTAGACCGGTTTGGTCAACCCGCGCTGCCGCGCCGTGGTGGCGAATACGAATGTACTGTCGGCCAGCGCGCCTGCCAGGTCATCGAACAGCTGCGCCTCGTCCAGCAGCCGCCCCGCCCCGCTGGACATCGCCACCGCCTTGGGGTTCGGCCACCCATCCCGAGGGGCCACGATCCGCATCCGGTCCAGCCCGAAATTCCACATCGCCCGCGCGGCGGCGCCGATGTTTTCACCCATCTGCGGGCGCACAAGCACGAAGGAAGGCTGGGATCTGTCGCTGGGCATGGCTGTCTCCGAAAAACTCCGCCCGCTCTAATCCGCCAGCTTTGACAGAGCAACCCGATCCTCTTCTTCTGTTCCCAAATACCCGCTCGGCAGGCATAAAAGTTTGCTTCCCCGCCGCAATCCGCTAAACCGCGCCAAAGACTGAAAGCGAAGGACGCGCCAATGGACACCCCCGAGCAGCCGCAGATTTATCTGATCACACCGCCGACGATCACGCTCAGCACCTATCCGGACCAGTTGGCGCGGGTGCTGGACGGGGTCGAGATCGCATGCATTCGTCTGGCGCTGGCCGGCAATGACGAGGACACCATCGCCCGCGCTGCCGATGCCTGCCGCGAGATCGCCCATGCGCGCGACGTGGCCATCGTGATCTCGAACCACGTGCTGCTGGCGCAACGGCTGGGGCTGGATGGGGTGCATCTGGATGATGCCGCCCGGTCCGTGCGCGCGGCCCGCAAGGAACTGGGCGCGGACGCGATTGTCGGCAGTTTCTGTGGGGCGTCCAGCCATGATGGAATGACCGCTGGTGAGGCTGGTGTCGATTACGTCGCCTTTGGCCCGGTCGGCACGTCGTCGCTGGGCGATGGTACGCTGGCCGAAAAGGACCTGTTCCAGTGGTGGTCCGAGATGATCGAAGTTCCCGTTGTGGCCGAGGGCGGCCTGACCCCTGACCTGATCCGCGACCTGTCGCCCTGCACCGATTTCTTCGGCATCGGCGATGAAATCTGGTCAGCCGAGGATCCTTTGGCCGCGCTGAACGCGCTATTGGCCCACATGCCTAGCTAAGCATCCACGGCGCGACCATCCAATAGACCCCGACACCCGCAATCAGGATCGAGGCCAGAACCGATACCCGGCCTCGCATCCGATGCGACCCGCCAGAGATCAGGGCAGCACCGGCATAGCCTGCCGCCGCAACCGCGCTGAGCGCAGCCACCGCACCCCCTGCAAATCCCAGGATGGCGGGTGGCAGGTGGTCGGGCGGTACGCCAATCGCGATCACGGAGGCGCTGAGAACGTTGCCCAGAAGCAAACCGGCAGCAAAAACCGCCAGTAATCGAAAGACATGAAGACGCCTCAGGATCAGGTTCCAGAGCGCCAGAATGACGATGGCGGATGTGAGGGCGATAGAGGCTACAAATGGCGATACCCCCAACGCCCCGTAAACCGAAAGCGCCAGTCCGAAGACCAATCCGATCGACAGGAACACCATCTGGGCGATTGCTGCGCGCAGTGTCAGGGACAGAAAAACCAAGGCCAGAACCAGCGCGATCTCTTGCAGACCGTTGGGCAGAATGCGCGAAAACCCTTTGGGGAAGAACACCTGCACCGCCTGTTCGGGGCTGAGGGCCGCGCCGCCTTGCAATGGGATCGAAGGACTGGATTCTCCGGCAATGAGATAACCGGTGTAAGGGGCGGCCACCTGTTGCTGTTTCAAAACAACCGGCCCATGACCTTCAGGCCATGTCAGGCGCAGATTGGACGCCCCATTCGGCAAGGGCGCTGTCAGCAACAGCCGTGAAATCCGGGGGGCTGCAGTATCGCCGACAACGGGGATGCGCACCCCTTCATAGGCCAGAACGACCGGGCCACCGGCCTCAACCTGCAAGCGCGCCTTCCAGTCGGTGACAAACGCGCGGACCTCGGGCTCCAACTCGGACGAGACCCTTTGGCGTAGCGCCCGGTAGCCAGCATTGTCGGTCAGGTCAGGATGGGTTTCAGGATCAATCCCCGCCAGAAACATCTCGGCGTTTAGGGTGATTTCAAGAAACAGGCTGTCTGCCTTGGTCCAGAACTCGACAATCGTCGGCGGCGGGGTCTGGGCTTGGACGGGCATCGCCAACAGCATCAGACCCATCATCAGGCGGAAAAAGCCGCTCATGCGCAACGCTCTGCAATGGAAATCAAATCACAAATCATACCTGGCCGAGTTTCCCGCCGAACGCATCAGATCGCAAGCCTGAACGCGCAGAGCAGGCGGTTTATCTGTGTTGGCGTTAACGTTCGGACTTGCAAGGCCCCCGGTGCTGCGGCATGACAGCGGCATGACTCAGAACAGCGACATCCTGTGTATCGGTTCGGTCCTATGGGACGTGATCGGACGGTCGGCCAGCGCCATGCGGCAGGGATCGGACGTGCCGGGCCGGATCACCCGTCTGCCCGGTGGCGTTGCCATGAACATCGCCATGACGCTGGTACGCTTTGGCATGACCCCGACCCTGCTGACCGCCATTGGCCGCGACCCCGAGGGGGACGAGTTGGTCAATTCCTGCGCGCGCCTAGGCATGGTGACAGAACATATCTACCGCTCGCAGGACCTGCCCACCGACCGCTACATGGCCGTCGAAGGGGCCAACGGGTTGATCGCCGCCATTGCCGATGCACACTCGCTTGAGGCTGCGGGGGCCAAGATCCTGCGCCCCCTGATGCATGGTCCGCTGGGATACGAAAACACCCCCTTCGAAGGCCCGATTGCGCTGGACGGCAACCTGACGCTGAACCTGCTGGAAGAGATCGCGCAAAGTCCGGCCTTTGGCAAAGCCGACCTGCGGGTCGCCCCCGCCTCACCCGGCAAGGCCGAGCGCCTGTTGCCCTTCCTGAAACACGCCCGCGCGACGCTGTATGTCAATCTGGAGGAGGCCGGTCTGCTCTGCCAACGCGAGTTCGCCGATTCCGAATCCGCCGCCAAGGGCCTGCTGGACCGGGGGGCGCTGCGCGTGCTGGTGACAGACGGGGGTAACTCGGCCACCGTCGGCTCGTCGTCGGGCGTTCTAACCCAAACCCCGCCCTCGGTTCTCGTAACCCGCGTCACCGGCGCAGGTGACACCTTCATGGCCGCCCATATCGCCTCAGAAGCGGGCGGTGCCGACGAACAGACAGCCCTGACCCGCGCGCTGAACGCCGCCGCAACTTACGTTTCCGGAGAAACTCCCCTGTGATCGACATCCACTACTCAGCCGAGGTCCGCGCCGCCAAAGACGCAGGCCAGCCCATCGTGGCGCTGGAAAGCACCATCATCACCCATGGCATGCCCTACCCGCAAAATGTCGAGGTCGCAGCCCAGGTGGAACAGGACATCCGCGATGCCGGGGCCGTTCCGGCCACCATGGCGGTGATCGAAGGCGTGCTGCATGTGGGGCTTGAACCCGATCAGTTGCAATCTTTGGGTCAGGCGCAGGGCGTCGCCAAACTCTCTCGCGCCGATATGGCCGCCTGCATCGCGACCGGGGGCACCGGAGCCACCACCGTCGCCGCCACGATGATCGCCGCACAGTATGCGGGGATCGAGGTGTTTGCCACCGGTGGCATTGGCGGCGTGCATCAGGGTGCCGAAACCTCGTTCGACATTTCCGCCGACCTGCATGAACTGGGGCAGACGCCGGTTACAGTGGTGGCTGCAGGGGCCAAGGCCATTCTGGATCTGGCCAAAACGCTGGAAGTTCTGGAAACTCTGGGCGTCCCGGTGATCGCCTACGGGCAGGACGAATTCCCCGCCTTCTGGTCTGCGAAATCCCCCTACGCTGCGCCCCTGCGGATGGACAGCGCCGAAGCCATCGCCAAAGCCCACGCCACCCGCCGTGCGCTGGGTTTGCCCGGTGGCCAACTGGTCGCCAACCCGATCCCCGCAGCCGACCAGATCCCGGCTGACGAGCTGGCCCCGATCATCTCCGCCGCGCAGGCCGATGCCGAAACCCACCGGATCACCGGCAAGGCCGTGACGCCCTATCTGCTGCAACGGATCTTTGAAAAGACCAAGGGCCGCTCGCTGACCGCCAATATCGCATTGGTCCGCAACAACGCCCGGTTGGCGGCGAACATCGCTAAAGCGCTGGCAAACGGTGTGTAATTCCGCCCTATTGCACGGGCGCGTTGGACTGCTTAACTAAATCCGCAAATCACCCGGACCTGTAATGAATACACCGTTTGACGAAGAACCCCACCGCCGCCCCGGCCTGTTTTCGCGCCTGCGCGCGTCGTTCCTGACGGGGATCGTCGTCATTGCTCCGGTCTGGTTGACCGTCTGGCTGATCTGGTCCGTTGTCGGCTGGATCGACAGCGCCGTTCTGCCGCTGGTGCCACAGCAATTCCGGCCCGAACAATATGTGGGCATCAACCTGCGCGGCGTCGGCGTTATCATCTTCCTGGTGTTCACCGTACTGGTCGGCTGGGTGGCCAAGGGTATTCTGGGCCGGTCCTTCATCTCGTTCACCGAAAGTCTGGTGAACCGGATGCCCATCGTGCGGTCGATCTATTCCGGCATCAAACAGATCTCGGAAACGGTCTTTGCTCAGACCGAGCGGTCTTTCGAAAAAGCCTGCCTGGTGCAATACCCGCGCCGTGGCATCTGGGCCATCGGCTTCGTGTCGACGACCGCGAAGGGAGAAGTCAGCACCCGCGCGGAAACGGGTGGCGATCTGCTGAGCGTGTTTATCCCGACCACACCCAACCCAACCTCGGGCTTTTTGCTGTTCTTTCCAGCCGAAGACGTCATCCTGCTGGACATGAGCATCGAAGACGCCGCGAAACTGGTGATCTCGGCCGGTCTGGTCTATCCCAACGAAGAAGACCCGACTCAGCCGCCCGAGTGATCAGCCGAACATCGCGGGCAGATCAACCGTACTGTTCTGTCCCAAGTCCGACTTGTGGCGCTTTAAGAACCCGTCGGCGGCGTCACGACCCGCTTGTTTCAGCTTATGCAGGATCACCGGGTTGGGCACCGTCTTGGTGGCCACCGACAGGCTGTTCATCAGCTCGTTATCCGCAATCATATGAACCAGAACGCGGCTCATCTCTCCGGCCTTCAACTTGCCCTCTTCCAGCAATCGCTGAACGAAATTGATCGCCCGCAACTCGCGGAACAGGGATGAGTTAAAGCTGATTTCATTGATCCGGTTCTGAATCTGCTGCGGCGTCACAGGCAGTTCATCGCGCTCCAGCGGGTTGATATTCACGATCACCACATCATCCGGCAAATCATCGCCAAACAACGGGTACAAGGCCGGGTTGCCGGTATAGCCCCCATCCCAATAGGCTTCGGTCCGCTCCGTCTCGGGGTCGTAAATCTCAACCGCCTTGAACAGCGTCGGCAAACAGGCCGAGGCGAGGATCGCATCGGTCGAAATCTCTTCCCCTGTGAACACCCGGATCTTGCCGCTGCGCACGCAGGTTGCGCAGACAAACAGGCGTGGCCCCTGATCGGCGCAGATTTCCTTGAAATTGAACCGGTCCACAACGGGCTCCAGCGGGTTCGTGTAGAACGGCCCGTAAGCATAGGGCGACACCATCCGCGACCACGCATCGCCAATGGAATACGGCAGCGAGTACTCCATGGCCTGCGCAATGCTCGCAGGCTCCAACCCGCGAAACCAGTTGGCCAGCCGCATGTCGCCTATGGCCCCCATCCGCTTCCACAGCTCATCCAACCGCGCCCGCGCGCCGTCTCGGCCCGAATGCACCATACCGGATTTGAACGCCGCCCCGTTCAGCGCCCCGGCCGAGGTTCCCGTGATCGCCGCAACCTCAATATCTTCCTCATCCAGAAACCGGTCGAGCACCCCCCAGGTAAACGCCCCATGCGCCCCACCGCCCTGCAATGCCAGGTTGATCTGTTTCAAGACCCCGCCCCTTCTTCTGTTCAAAAATACCTCGGGGGTATGGGGGCAGAGCCCCCATGAAAACTCACAAAGCCGTCCAGCCCCCATCGACTGAAATCGTCGTGCCGGTGATCTGCGCCGCCGCATCCGAACACAGGAACTGCACGGTTCCACCCAATTGCTCAACCGTGGCGAACTCTTTCGACGGCTGCCGCTCCAGCAGAATGTTCTTCACCACATCCTCGCGGCTCATGTTGTATTCCTTCATCGTGTCGGGAATCTGCGCCTCGACCAGCGGTGTCAGCACGTAACCGGGACAGATCGCATTGCAGGTGATCGGCTCTTGCGCGGTTTCCAGCGCTACGGTTTTGGTCATCCCGACAACCCCATGCTTGGCCGCAACATAAGCCGCCTTGAAGGGCGACGCCGTCAGCCCGTGCGCCGAGGCGATATTGACGATCCGCCCCCAGCCCGCTGCGCGCATCATTGGCAAGGCCGCCGCTGTGGTGTGAAAGGCCGAGTTCATGTTGATCGCAATAATCGCATCCCATTTCTCGACCGGAAACTGATCGATTGGCGACACATGCTGAATACCCGCGTTGTTCACCAGAATATCGCAGGTCCCGGCCTGTTCGATCAGCGCCCGGCATTCATCACCCTTGGACATGTCCGCCTTGATGTAGCGCGCATTGGTGCCGGTCTGCTTGGCGATCTCGGCGGCCAAGGCGTGATCCTCATCCCGGTCGGTGAACGAGTTCAGAACCACATCCGCCCCGGCCTTGGCCAGTTCGCGCGCGACGCCCAGCCCGATCCCCGAGTTTGATCCTGTAATGATTGCTGTTTTGCCCGACAGGCTCATGACCGTTCTCCCTTAGCATCAGATTGGGCACAGCATGCCATGCTGCACCTGCAAAGAAAACGGGGAAAGACGCCGCTAAAGCACCGCGGCAAGACCGCGCGAACCGACCAAAAAAAACGCCCGCACGAAGCGGGCGTTAAGTTATTGAGGCAGGTTTCATACAGGCAAGAAACCTATCGAGCAGTGAGACCTTTATAAGCAATTCTGTGCCTTCATCCAAGCTAAAAGTTTGAAAATAAGAAAAATCATCGGTACGGTGATCCCCAACAAAATAAGGCCAGAGCAGGATTGTTTCCAAAATGCGCCAGGATTTCCTAAGCCCTCTTCGTCCATTCGCAGCGGGAATCGCCTGCATTTTGGCGACCTCTTTCGCCCATGCAGATTCGGCCCATGGCATAGCTATGTATGGCGACCCGGCCCTACCACCGGATTTTGTGTCGCTGCCCTACGCCAATCCGGACGCACCGAAAGGTGGCAGGGTCGTTTTTGGGAACACGGGCGGCTTTAACAGCTTGAACCCGTTTGTGCAAAAAGGCACCTCACCCTGGCAGCTTAGATTTTGGACGCATGAGAGCCTGATGGGCCGGTCCTGGGACGAACCTTTCACTCTTTACGGGCTGTTAGCCGAATCAGTTGAGACTGCACCAGACCGGTCCTGGGTCGAATTTACACTGCGGGAAGAGGCTGAATTTTCAGACGGAAGCCCGGTAACTGTCGAAGATGTGATCTGGTCCTACCAGACCCTCGGGACCGAGGGGCATCTGCGGTATCGCGGTCTGTGGGGAAAAATCGACAGCATCGAACAGACCGGCCCGCGTTCTGTCCGGATCACCTTTAATGAACCGGATCGGGAACTTGCGCTGATCGCCGGTCTGCGTCCGATCCTGCAAAAGGCGCAGTGGGAAGGTCGCAGCTTTGCCGACGCGCAACTGCATGATGTGCCGATCGGCAGCGGCCCCTATGTGATCGACGACTATGAGGCAGGGCGATACGTCAACCTGAAGCGGAACCCCGATTACTGGGGCAACGACGTCCCGTTCCGCAGGGGCACGATGAACCTGGATGACATGCGGATCGAATTCTATGGCGACGCAACCGTGCTTTTCGAAGCGTTCAAAGCCGGGGAACTATCCGCCGTCCGCGAGTTCAATGCCGACAAATGGGCCACCCAGTACAACTTCCCCGCCATCCAGCGCGGCGATGTGATCAAGACAGAAATCCCGCATGGCAAGCCCTCGGGCATGACCGGGTTTGTGATGAACACGCGCAAAGCGCCCTTTGACGACTGGCGCGTGCGCGAGGCCCTGACGCTGGCGTTCAACTTCGAATTCATCAATGACACAATCACCGGTGGCGCGCAGCCCCGGATCACCTCGTATTTCTCGGGCTCGGATCTTGCGATGCAGCCCGGCCCGGCAACCGGCAAGGTCAAAGAGCTGCTGGAGCCTTTTGCCTCGGACCTGACCCCCGGCACCCTGGAAGGTTATGCGCTGCCCCAAGGGGATGGCTCGGCCCGCAACCGCGCCAATATCCGCAAAGCGACAAAACTGCTGGCCGAGGCAGGATGGACCATTCAGGGCGGCGTGTTGCAAAACCAGAACGGCGAGGCATTCCGCATGACCGTTTTGCTGCAACAGGGCGACGCCGAGATGGAAACTGCCGTCGAAATCTATGCCCGCGCGTTGGAACGTTTGGGCATTCAGGTCATGACAGAACAGGTCGACAGCGCACAGTATACCGGTCGCACGTCCGAGTTGGATTTCGACGTGACCCCGTTTCGCCGCGCCTTGTCCCTGTCACCGGGGAATGAGCAGCGCCTGTATTGGGGCAGCGAAAACTCCGATACGCCGGGCACGCGCAACCTGATGGGCGTCGCCTCACCCGCCGTGGACGGGATGATCGACGCGATGCTGGCCTCGGAGTCGCGGGAAGATTTCGTCGCCGCCACCCGTGCGCTGGATCGAGTTCTGACCGCCGGTCGCTATGTGATCCCGATCTGGAGCTTTGATGTCGGCCGCATCGCGCATGTCAGTACGCTGAAGTTCCCCGAGACGCTTCCGATCTATGGCGACGGCCCTCAGTACATGCCCGAAGTCTGGTGGTACGAAGAGTAACGGTCCGGCGTGATCCTTTTGCTGACAGCTAACTGACCCAAGGATGTCGGGTGCAGATCAATCCCCGGCTGTTCAATCCGGCGATCAATCGACCGGGTTCGGCAAAAATTGGCACATGCGGGACCAACCCCCAAATCTGGTATGTTGCGCGAAGCCCTCGGCTATATTCCGCGCAACCAACAAATCTTAGCGAAAGATCAAATTGACGCCTCAAAACGCTTTACTATGCGCAATTTACCGATATACCTTGTAGTTAGTCAGATCAGATCCACACTGCGATTTAATTGTTATTTTACGGACACCTATCGCGTGTCGCTCAGGTCCTGACACAGAACAAACGGACCAGCCGCCACTCACACTGAACTGCAGGTCCGATCGCCCGTTGCGGGATGTCCGCAGCGGGCATTTTTGTTCGGTACTGCCCCAAATCAGACTGCGACATTTTGTCATGTCCGAGGTCACGCCAACACATACGTACGCTGTCTGTGGGGGAGAGCAGTCCTAAGCAAACCAAGGGAAGCTCGCACATGTTGAACTGGACAGATCTGACGCAGGACCTGGGCGCGACCTATGCCCGTGCCAAACGACGATTTCCAAACCTGAGGGATCAGGACATGGATCGCGTGTGGAACAACCGTGAACAGTTCGAGGCCTACCTGGCCGAGCGTCATCATCTGACTGTGAACGAAGCCAGGGAAGAGGTCGAGGATTTTCTGTTCACGGAACGCCTGAACCACGAACTGTCCCACGCTCATCTAGTTAAGTGACGTCACCCACAGGATCGTTGCGTCCTCGTCACTGACAGACACCACGTTATGTCCCATGCTGCCATCGTAATAGGCGCTGTCCCCGCGGCGCATTTCAACGGGTTCGTAGAACTCGGTATACAGGCGAACAACGCCGGTCAGCACGTATAGAAACTCTTCCCCGTCATGGCGCACCCAGCCGTCGAACTCATCCATGGACCGCGCCCGCACGCGCGCGCGGTAGGGCAACATCTGCTTCTTGGTCAGTGTCTCGGCCAGCAATTCGTGCTCGTATGTCACCGTGGCATGCGCGGTTCCGTCACCCATACGCGTGACGGCCATCCGCCCGATCACCTGATCCCGCTGCGGCGGGGTGAAAAGCTGCGGCACCGAAATTTCCAACCCGGTGGCCAGTTTCTTCAACGCGTCATAGGTGGGCGACATCTGCCCGTTTTCAATTTTGCTAAGCGTTGAGCGCGCCAGCCCCGCCTGTGTTGCCGCCTGTTCCAGCGTCCAGTTGCGCGCCTTACGCAGCTCGCGCACCCGCGCGCCAAGATCAAGCGGCTCGAGTTCAGTCTCGACGCCAGACTCGCGGGCGATGCGGATTAGGGATTTGGGATCTTGGTCGCTCATGGCCTTTCTATAGAACCAGCCAGCCGTGCTTGCAACGCGACAAGCGCCGCGCTAGCCAGACAGCATGTTGTCGATCTTTGATCAGGGGCCGCCCGCCCCCTGCCCTGAACCGTTCAATCTGGCCGCACATGTTTTGCGTAAGGCGGATCAGTTGCCTTACAAAACCGCCCTGTCCGTCCTCGGCCAGAACGGAACGGATGACTGGAGCTACAGCCGACTGAAGCGCGCCATTCTGGGTACGGGCACCGGGTTGTTGCAGGCCGGGTTGAAACCCGGTGACATTGCACTGATGCGTTTGGGAAATACGGTGGATTTCCCTATCGCCTATCTTGGGGCGATTGCCGTTGGGATCGTACCGGTCCCAACATCGTCGCAACTCACCGAACCGGAAACGGCCCGCATGATCGCCGATCTGAGCCCCGCCGCCATCCTGCGCGACCCGTCCGTGGCCTGCGCCCCGCATCCGCATCAGATCGACCTGCCTGCGCTGACCGCCATGCGCGACCTGCCCCCTGCTGCGTTTGATCTGGGCGATCCCCAGCGACTGGCCTATGTGGTTTATACCTCGGGCACCTCGGGCAAGCCGCGCGCTGTGGCCCATGCGCATCGGGCGATCTGGGCGCGGCAGATGATGGTGGACGGCTGGTACGGGCTGACGCAGGACGACCGCCTGTGCCATGCCGGGGCGTTCAACTGGACCTATACGCTGGGCACCGGCCTGATGGACCCGTGGACAATTGGCGCGACCGCCCTGATCCCCGAGCCGGGCACCGACATCTCAGCACTGCCCCAGCTTCTGCGCCACAGCCGCGCGACGATTTTTGCGGCCGCTCCGGGCGTGGTTCGCAAGATGCTGCAAGCAGCCGACAAGATCGATCTGCCCGAGTTGCGACACGGCCTGTGTGCAGGCGAAAAGCTGTCGCGGTCCTTGCACGCGCAGTGGCAAACGACCACCGGGACCGAGCTGTATGAAGCCTATGGCATGTCCGAATGCTCGACCTTCATCTCATCCAGCCCTAATCATCCGGCGCGCGGTGAGGCGCTGGGGCAGCCGCAGCCGGGTCGCCGCGTGGCGATCCTTGGACCGGACGGGCCAGTCCCTCAGGGACAGGACGGCACTATCGCCATCCATCGCTCGGACCCCGGCCTGATGCTGACCTATTTGAACGCCCCGGACGAAGTCGCGGACCGGATGCAGGGCGATTGGTTCCTGACCGGCGATCAGGGGGCGATGGCCGTGGATGGGCAGATCACCTATCTGGGCCGCGACGACGACATGATGAACGCAGGCGGCTATCGCGTCTCGCCGGTCGAGGTTGAATCGGCGCTGTCCCACTATCCCGGTATCACCCAGGTCGGCGCGGCTGCGGTTGAGGTCAAACCAGACACATTTGTGATCGCCGCCTTCTACACAGGCCCCCAAAGACTGGACGACGCGGCCCTGCGCGCCTATGTCCAAGCCAATCTGGCGCGCTACAAACAACCGCGCGCCTTTGTTCACCTTCCCGAGTTGCCGACCGGCGGCAACGGCAAACTCCTGCGCCGCGCATTGCCGGCCTATTTCAAGGCGACCTCCGAATGACCCAAACCGTCAAGCTGGATATCCTGTCCGACCCGATCTGCCCCTGGTGCTATATCGGCAAGACCCATCTGGACAAGGCGCTAGCCAAGGTGCCGGATCATCCCTTTGTCATCGAATGGCATCCGTTCCAACTGAACCCCGAGATGCCGGATGCAGGCATGGATCGGCGCGAATACCTGGAGCGTAAGTTTGGCGGCAAAGAAAGCGCGGTGCGGGCCTATGCGCCTGTGGTCGAACATGCCGAAAACGCCGGTCTGACAATTGATTTCGAAGGGATGAAGCGCACCCCCAACACGCTGGACGCCCACCGCCTGATCCATTGGGCGGGGATCGAGGGCAAACAGAACGCCGTTGTCGATGCGTTGTTTGACGCCTATTTCGTTCAGGCGCGCGACATTGGCGACCCCGAGGTGCTGTCGGACATCGCCGACAGCGCGGGTATGGACGCCGCCGTGGTGCTGAAATTGTTGAAATCAGACGCCGACCGCGAGGATATCCGCAAACGCGACACCCATTCGCGCGAAATGGGCGTGAATTCGGTGCCCACCTATATTGTTGCCAATCAACACGCCGTTCCCGGCGCGCAACCCCCTGAAATGTGGGAAAAAGTGATTGCCGAGATCATGTCTCAACTTGAGGCTTCCTCTGCAGAATAGCACATAGGTCTGTGCAAATTTCCGGTCTGGCGCAACCTGATCTGCCGTGATAGCGCGAACAGGTAAGGAGTGCCCATGGCCAATCGCATGTCCCGGGGGGAGTTCATTGCGCTGATTGCAATGATGTTCTCGACCATCGCCTTTTCAATCGACTCGATGCTGCCCGCCCTGCCCGAGATCGGCGCGCAGCTCAGCCCCGATGACGTCAACCGCGCGCAGCTGATCCTGACATCCTTTGTGCTGGGCATGGGGATTGGGACGTTCTTCACCGGCCCTTTGTCGGATGCCTTTGGGCGTAAGCCGGTCATCTACGGCGGCGTTGTGCTGTATATCGTGGCTTCGGTCGTGGCCTGGGCCAGTTCCTCGCTGGAACTGGTTCTGGCGGCCCGCGTGGTTCAGGGCCTTGGCGCGGCGGGTCCGCGTGTTGTGGCGATGGCGATTATCCGAGATCTATATTCGGGGCGCATCATGGCGCGGATCATCTCGATTGCGATGATGATCTTTACGCTGGTGCCCGCAGCCGCGCCAATGATGGGCGCAGGCGTGATCGCCCTGTTCGGATGGCGCGGCATCTTTGTCTCGTTCATCCTGTTTGCCCTGATTACAGTCACATGGATGGGCACCCGCCTGCCCGAGTCTCTGCCAGTGGAAAACCGCCGCCCCTTCCGGCTGCCACTGATGGTTGCCGCCACGAAAGAGATGTTTGCCCATCCCACGGTGCGCCTGTCGATCATGGTTCAGACCTTATGCATGGGTATCCTGTTCACCATGCTGACCATGGTGCAGCCCGTCTATGACGTGGTGCATGACCGGGCGGACAGCTTTCCGTTCTGGTTTGGGTTTGTGGCCCTGATCTCGGGCTCGGCCAGTCTGCTGAACGCGGCCCTCGTGGTGCGGGTTGGGATGCGCCGCATGGTCACATGGGCGCTGGGGGGCCAGATTCTGATCACCGCCGTGGTGATTACGCTGAACGCTCTGCCAATGTCGCCCAACGCCTCATTCGCGCTGTTTGTGGTGTGGCAAACCACGATTTTCTTCATGGCGGGCGTCACGCTGGGCAACCTGAACGCCATCGCGATGGAGCCGATGGGACATATTGCAGGCATGGCCGCATCAGTCATCGGATCGGTTGCCACGGTGCTGGCCGCTGGCATCGCAGCGCCTGTGGGGCTGCTGTTCGATGGCTCGATCACGCCTTTGTCAACGGGCATCCTGACCATGTGCATCGTCGCCTTTGGTCTGATGGTTCACATGGGCCGGATCGAAAACCGCCTGCCCGCCTGACCCTGTGCAGATCCCGTGAAACGCGCTAACCTGCCTTGAACATTCCGGGGGAGGTTATTTGATGAGCTATGATTACGATTTGGGCACCTATTCCTGCCCCGTCACCACATCATCGGCCGAGGCCCAGCTTTGGTTCGACCGGGGTCTGGCTTGGACCTATGGCTATAACCACGGTGAGGCTGTGGTCTGTTTCCAGAAAGCGGTTGAGCATGACCCGGCCTGCGCCATGGCCCATTGGGGCGTCGCTTATGCCGCCGGTCCGAACTACAACCTGCCATGGGAATTGCAGGATGACCGGGGGCGGCAAAAGGCCCTTGGCATAGCCTATGACGCCGCGCAGAAGGCGCTGGCGCTGACGGACACATGTACCGATGTCGAAAAGGCGCTGATCAACGCCCTGCCTGCGCGTTACCCGCAACGGGATCCGGTCGAGGATATGCATCGATGGGATTTCGACTTTGCCGACGCCATGCGCGCAGCCTTCGCTGCCCAGCCCGGACATCTGGACCTGCGCACCATCTATGTCGAATCCCTGCTGAACCTGACCCCTTGGAAAATGTGGGACCTGAGCACCGGCAAACCCGCCGAAGGGGCCGCCACACTTGAAGCGCAAGAGGCACTGGAATGGGCGATGGACAATGACCCCGCCGCCATGTCTCATCCCGGCCTGCTGCATCTGTATGTTCATCTGATGGAAATGTCGCCGACCCCGGAAAAAGCGCTGAAAGCAGGCGACGTGCTGCGTACTTTGGTCCCCGATGCCGGGCATCTTGTGCATATGCCGACCCATATCGATGTGCTTTGCGGGCACTATCAGAATGTGGTGCACTGGAACGAAAAGGCCTCGGTCGCCGATCTGAAGTATTACGAACGTGAAGGCGCGTTCAACATCTATACCGGCTATCGCCAGCACAACTATCACTTCACCATCTATGGCGCGCTGTTTCTGGGCCAGATGGAGCCCGCACTGCGCGCCAATCAGGGGCTTTGGGACACCACGCCCGAAGAAATGCTGCGCGTTGAAAGCCCGCCCATGGCGGATTTCTTCGAAAGCTATATGTCGATGGGCCCTCATATCCTGATCCGCTTTGGCCGCTGGGAAGAGGCCAAGGCACTGGAGTTGCCCGAAGACCCCGACCTGTTCCGCACGCTGACGGCAACCACCTATTACGCCCGCGCCATCGCCCATGCCGCAACCGGCGATGTGGCGCAGGCCGAAGCCGAGGAACAGCTGTTCCTCAGCGCCAAAGCCTGCGTGCCCGAGGCGCGGCGGCTGCACAACAACCGCGTTATCGATCTGCTGGAGGTCGCAACCGAGATGCTGCGCGGCGAGATTGAATACCGCAAAGGCAATTTCGAGATCGCCTTTGCGCACCTGCGCCGCTCGGTCGAGTTGGACGACACCTTGCCCTATGATGAGCCGTGGGGCTGGATGCAACCCACGCGCCACGCACTTGGGGCCCTGCTGTTCGAACAAGGCCATGTGGCCGAGGCCGAAGCGGTCTATCGCAAGGATCTGGGATTGGGCGGAAACCTCAGCCGCGCCTCGATCCATCCGGACAATGTCTGGAGCCTGAAGGGCCTTCATGATTGCCTGAAAGCGCGCAGCGAGACGGTTGAAATCAAACAGATCAAACAACGGCTTGACCTTGCGCTGGCACGAGCCGACGGTGCAGTCGGCGCATCCTGTTTCTGCGCCCAAGCCGCGATGAGAGCTGCCGAATGAAATCACTGAAACTTGCGCTGGCCGCGCTGATCTGTGGGCCGGTCTGGGCGGATCGCCAAAGTTTCACCCCCGCCGATCAGGCGGGCAGTGACCCGTCTCTGGTGGCGTTTCGCGACAACCTGCTGGCCAAAGTCGCCGCTCGCGATACCGAGGCCGTGATCGCCGCCGCCTGCCCCGATATCTATATCAGTCACGGCACCGAAAGCGGCCCCGAAGCGTTTCGGCAAAGCCTGACCGTACCGCCCGAAACGCTGGCCGAGGATACACGCCACCAGGCCGACGCGCTGCGCGAAGCCTATTGGACTGCGTTGGAAGACACTTTGTCCCAGCCCGGCTATTTCGATGATCAGGGCGAATTCTGGATGCCGCATCAATGGCAGATCTCTCTGCCCGCCGCGCTGGATCCGTTTCTGGCCTATTTCGTGACCGGAGACCGGGTCACCCTGCGCCGGTCCGCAGCGCGCAGTGGCGGTATTTTGGACTTCATCAGCCACGAGGTCGTTCTGGTGCCCGAATATCAGGACGGCGCCGAATACCAACTGGTCCGCCTGACTGATGGCACACTCGGCTATATGCACAGCGATTTCCTGTGGTCCATGGTGGGCTACCGCGCCGCACTGGTGAAATCCGACGCGGGCGACTGGCAGCTTTGTACCTTTGTGACCGGGGATTAGGCTTTCGCCTTTTTCTTCTCGGCCACAACCTTTTCCGCCAGATCGCGGGCAATGGCAAAAGCGCCCTTGATCTTGTCGCTGTCCTTCTTCCAGTCGCGGCGCACGACGATCTTGTTGTCCTTGACCTTGGCAAGGCCGCGCTGGTTCTGGATGAACTCCACCAGCCCCTGAGGCGAGGCAAACTTGTCATTGTGGAACTGGATCGTAGCACCCTTCGGCCCGCCATCCAGCTTGGCAATCCCCGCCCGTTTGCACATCGCCTTGATGCGCACCACCAGCATCAGGGTGTTCACCTCTTTCGGCAAAGCACCGAAGCGGTCGATCAGTTCCGCGGCAAAGCCTTCCAACTCGACCTTGGTCGAGAGCGACGACAGACGTCGATAGAGGCCAAGACGCACGTCCAGATCGGGCACGTACTCCTCGGGGATCAGAACCGGGACGCCCAGATTGATCTGCGGGGCCCACTGGTCGTCGGCATCCGACAGCCCCTCCATCTCACCGGCCTTGATCTTGGCAATCGCCTCTTCCAACATCGATTGGTAGAGTTCATAGCCCACGTCGCGCATCTGACCGGATTGTTCCTCGCCCAGCAGGTTGCCCGCGCCGCGAATGTCGAGGTCTTGGCTGGCCAGCGTGAACCCTGCCCCCAGCGTGTCCAGCGAGCCCAAAACCCGCAGCCGTTTTTCGGCCGTCGCGGTCAGTTTCTGGCGCGGCTTGGTGGTCAGGTAAGCATAGGCGCGGGTTTTTGAGCGCCCGACCCGCCCCCGGATCTGATAGAGCTGCGCCAGACCGAACATATCCGCCCGGTGCACAACCATCGTGTTTGCAGTCGGGATATCCAGCCCGCTTTCGACAATCGTTGTCGCCAGCAACACGTCGTATTTGCCGTCATAAAACGCGTTCATCCGGTCGTCGAGCTCACCTGCCGCCATCTGGCCATGCGCGACGACATAAGTCAGTTCGGGCAGTTGGTCTTTGAGGAACTCTTCGATCTCGGGCAGGTCCGAGATGCGGGGAACGACGTAAAAACTCTGCCCGCCGCGATAGTGCTCGCGCAGCAGCGCCTCGCGGATAGTGACTGCGTCGAATTCGCTGACATAGGTGCGGATGGCAAGGCGGTCGATGGGCGGGGTGCCGATGATCGACAGATCGCGCACGCCGGTCAGGCTCAATTGCAACGTCCGGGGGATCGGAGTGGCGGTCAGCGTCAACACGTGAATGTCCGAGCGCAGTTGCTTCAGGCGTTCCTTGTGGCCGACACCGAAATGCTGTTCCTCGTCGATGATCAGCAGGCCGAGGTTCTGGAACCGCACCCCTTTGGCCAGCAACGCGTGGGTGCCGATCACGATATCCACCGTGCCGCGCGCCAACCCGTCGCGGGTCTGTTGCGCTTCTTTGGCCGAGACAAAGCGGCTGAGCTGACGCACTTCCAGCGGGAAGCCCCGGAACCGTTCCTTGAAGCTGGCGGCGTGCTGACGGGCCAGCAAGGTGGTCGGCGCAACCACCGCCACCTGCACGCCCGACATGGCGGCGACAAAGGCCGCGCGCATGGCGACCTCGGTCTTGCCGAACCCCACGTCGCCGCAGATCAGACGATCCATCGGCGCGCCGGAATGCATGTCCTCCATCACCTCGGAAATCGCGCGCAGCTGGTCGTCGGTTTCCTGATAGGGGAATCGCGCGCTGAACTCCTCCCACGCGTGGGGGGGCGGGTCCATCACCGGAGCCTTGCGCAGGGCGCGTTCAGCCGCGATGCGGATCAGCTTGTCCGCCATCTCGCGGATACGCTCTTTCAGCTTGGCCTTCTTGGCCTGCCACGCGCCGCCACCCAGACGGTCCAGCAGCCCTTCGTCATGGCCGTATTTCGACAGCAGTTCGATGTTTTCAACCGGCAGGTACAGCTTGGACTGTTCGGCATATTCCAGCAGCAGGCATTCGTGGGCAGCCCCAGCGGCGGTGACCACCTCCATGCCCATGTACCGGCCAATGCCGTGATCGACATGAACCACCAGATCACCGGGGGACAGCGATTGGGTCTCGGTCAGGAAATTCTCGGCCTTGCGGCGTTTCTTGGGCTGGCGGATCAGGCGGTCGCCCAGCACGTCCTGCTCGGCAATCACCGTCAGATCCGGGGTCTCGAACCCGTGTTCCAGCGCCCAGACCGCCAGATGCAGCCCACGCTTGCCGACACGGGTGCCGTCGGTGACCGGGATGGCTTCGGCCAGCCCCTCATCCTCGATCAACCCGGTCAGACGTTCGCGCGCGCCCTCGGAATACGAGGCGATCAGGACCGGGCCATTGGACAGCTTGTCGGTGATGTGACCCGCCAGCGCGCCGAACAGGCTGATGCTTTCCTGCTGCCGCTCGGGTGCAAAGTTGCGCCCGATCCGCCCGCCCGCATCGATCACTCCGGGACCGCTGGCCTGCGGCAGCGGGCTGAACTGCATCACCCGCCGGTCACCCACGGCCTGTTCCCACGCCGCGTCATCCATATACAGCAATCCGGGCGGCGTAGGCTTGTAGACCGCATCCATGCGCGAGCGGTTTTCCAACGCCAGACGACGGGTTTCGTACTGATCCGCAATCGTATCCCAACGTGCCAGCCGTGCCGGTGTCACCTGATCATCAACCGTGATTGTCGCATCCGGCAGATAATCGAACAGCGTTTCAAGCTTTTCGTGGAAAAATGGCAGCCAGTGTTCGACGCCTTGGTGTTTTCGGCCTGCGCTGACAGCCTCATACAGCGGATCATCAGTTCCGGCAGCGCCGAATTCGATGCGATAGTTCTGGCGAAACCTCGTGATTGCAGCCTCGTCCAGAATGACCTCGGAAACCGGGGCGAGTTCAACCACCTCCAGCTTCTCGGTCGTGCGCTGGGACACTGGATCAAACCGGCGCGCGCCGTCCAGCACATCACCGAACAGATCCAGCCGGACAGGCCCGGATTCACCCGGCGGGAAAATGTCGATGATGCCACCCCGGATCGCATAGTCGCCCGGTTCCATCACCGTGGGGCTTTGGGTGAACCCCATGCGCACCAGAAACTTGCGCAGCGCGTCCTCATCCACGCGATGGTTCACACGGGCGGTGAATGCAGCCTCGCGCAGGACGTCACGCGCCGGCACCCGCTGGGTCGCGGCGTTTAGCGTGGTCAGCAGCACGAACCGCTCGGGCATCTGATGCACCAAAGCCGCCAAAGTTGCCACTCGCGCTGCGGCGATATCGGCATTGGGCGACACCCGGTCATAAGGAAGGCAATCCCAGCCGGGGAACACAAAGACCGGCATGTCCGGGGCAAAGAAGGCCAATGCGGCGCGCATCGCCTCCATCCTTTTGTCATCCCGCGCGACGTGACAGACCGGCCCACCCGAACGCGCGATCTCGTTCAGGACAAGCTGCGCGTCAAACCCTTCCGGGGCGCCGCCGACTGTCACGTGGTTCGGAGCCTTCATCGCCTTGCCTTTCAGATTTCGCTATCCCAGAACGCCAATCGAGAGGTTCTGATACATGCCCCAGAGGGAAGTGACCAGTATCGAGATCATGCCGATGATCTGGGTATAAAGCCGACACCGAGACAAGGCTTTTGCCACCCTTTCCAGCGTCAGTTCATGTTGCCGCAAGCGACGGGCGTGAACAATGTTCAGAACCGTGACGATGGTCATAGGGAACATCAACAGGAACAGGGCCTGTGCAAACTCGACCCCGTAATAAAACCCAAGCGTTGCCATGCCGGTAAACACAAAACAGGCCAGCGCTAGAAGGACTGCGCCCGACACTTCCACCAGATACAGCAAACGGTTGGAATTGATCCGCACGATGTCTAGCAGATCAAGCTCGACCTGCCCGCCGATCCGGCGCGCCCGCACGACCAGGTCGTAAGGCACCCCCATCACCCAATGGCTGGCCGAGGACCACATCACCGCCAGAACGATCCAGAACCACAGATTCGAAAAGCTGCGCATGTCGATGAGTTCGAAGATCGAGGTGTACCAGTCCAAACCCAGCCCTTTATTCAAAATCCTCAGGGGGTTCTATCGCAGCGACGCGTCCATTGGTACCCTTGAGCCTTAGGCGAATTCATGCCACCCAATGCGGCAATGTTCAAGGAGCACGCGCCATGAAACCGACCATCGCCCCCTACCCCATGACCCGCTTTCGCCGGGCCCGGCAGTCCGAGGCAATTCGGGGCTTGGTGCGTGAGAATACGCTGACTACGGACGATCTGATCTGGCCGGTTTTCGTGCGCGAGGGCGAAGGTGTGGAAGAACCGGTGCCTTCGATGCCCGGCGTCATTCGCCGCTCGGTCGATCTGATAGCCAAGGCAGCGGTTGAGGCTCAGGCCCTTGGAATCCCGGCGATTTGCATCTTTCCCTACACCGATCCGGCACTGAAAACGGAAGACTGTGCCGAAGCCTGGAACCCCGACAACCTGTCGAACCGTGCAATCCGCGCGATCAAGGCGGCCGCGCCAGAGATCGCGATCATGACCGACGTGGCGCTGGACCCCTACAATATCAACGGCCATGACGGATACGTGGTCGATGGCGAGATCGTGAATGACCGGACCGTTGAAGCCTTGGTCAAGATGACCCTTGCTCAGGCCGAGGCCGGCGCGGACATCATTGGCCCGTCGGACATGATGGATGGCCGCATCGGGGCGATGCGTTCGGCGCTGGAAGGCGCAGGGCACCATAACGTGATGATCCTCAGCTACGCCGCCAAATACGCCAGCGCCTTTTATGGTCCGTTCCGCGATGCGGTTGGAGCCTCGGGTGCGCTGACGGGTGACAAGAAAACCTACCAGATGGACCCCGCGAACTCGAACGAAGCCCTGCGCCTGATAGAACGCGACCTGACCGAGGGCGCGGATATGGTGATGATCAAACCCGGTATGCCCTATCTGGATATCTGCCGCCGGGTGAAAGACACATTCGGCGCGCCGACCTATGCCTATCAGGTCTCGGGTGAATACGCGATGATCCAGGCGGCGGCGCAGAACGGCTGGATCGATGGCGACAAGGTCATGGTGGAAAGCCTGCTGGCCTTCAAACGCGCCGGGTGCGACGGTATCCTGACCTATTTCGCCCCCAAGGTTGCAGAGATGCTGCAGGGCTAAAACCCCGGATTGTCGCGATATTTCGCCTATTGATACGCAGGCGCGCAAAGCTTTCCCGTGACATATACGGGCAATCGGCGTATTCTTGCACATAAGATCGGGATCACCCGACATATCAGGCACATTTACAAGAGACAGGACATATGAGCAGTTCCCAATCCCCCCGACTGAGCCGTCGCGGCTTTGCTTTTGGCATGGCTGGGCTGACCTTGACCGCAGCCTGCGGCAACGGCGTTGGCAATTCGAACGCAGCCACGATTGATGCACGCGTCGCCGCAACGCTGACCGAGATGTACAGCCGCTATCCAAACACGGTTGAAATTGCCAACAAAGCCAATGGCTTGCTGGTGATGCCCCTGATCACGGAAGCCGGGTTTGTTTTTGGTGGCGGCTACGGGCGCGGCGCGTTGCAGATCAACGGTGCGACGGTCGATTATTACTCGGCCGTCAAAGGCAGCGCGGGCCTTCAGATCGGCGCACAGCAATACGCACACGTCTTGTTCTTCATGACCGAGGACGCGCTGAACGATTTCCGCCGCTCCAGCGGTTGGACCGCCGGGGCTGACATTGGCTACGTGGTCAGCGATCAAGGCGATTCATTGTCGACCGACACAACCACGCTGCGCACACCGGTTCTGGCCGCTGTCTTCGGACAAGCGGGCCTGCAGATCGGTGCAACGGTTGAAGGCACCAAATACACCCGGATCATTCCGTAAGTTTCGAACACCACACCCCTCTGGCAAGCCCCGTCGCATTCCGGTGCGGCGGGGCACTTATTTTCGGTACATCAGGGCAGGTTCCTGCCGCGTTCCTCTTTCGGTTGCTGGCCCCATCCATTAGTCTTTGCGCAAACGATAATCGAACGGGATTGAGGGGCATTTATGGGTCTTGTTTTTCGCTGGCTGGTGCGTATCGCCTCGGGTCTGATCCTGTTGGTGCTTGCCGCAATCGGGCTGGTCTATTTTCTGGCCAGCCAGTCCCTGCCCGAATACGATCAAACCCTTGAGGTTAAAGGCTTAACCGCCCCGGTTGAAATCATTCGCGACACCGCAAACGTCCCGCATATCATTGGCGAAACCGACCCGGATGTGTTCTACGGTCTGGGCTATGCCCATGCACAGGATCGCCTGTGGCAGATGACCGTCATGCGCCGCACTGCGCAGGGTCGTCTGTCCGAGGTTTTTGGCGCTCGGACGGTGCCCATCGATAAGCTGTTGCGCCGGCTCGACCTCTATGGTCTGGCCCATCGGTCGGTTGACGCGCAGGACGATTACACAAAAGCCGCGCTGCGGGCTTATGCCGCTGGCGTCAACGCCCGCCTGACACAGATCAACGAAGAGGCTTTGGGCCGTGGCGCGCCCGAAATGTTTCTGTTCAACGCCCCCGTGTCGCCCTGGCAACCGGGTGACAGCCTTGCGGTGATCAAGCTGATGGGGCTGCAATTGTCGGGCCATTTGCAGGATGAGGTTCTGCGCGCGCGCACGTCCCTGATGCTGAACGACCCCGCGCGCCTTTCTGACATTCTGCCAGACGTCCCCGGCCCCGGCATCGCCGCCCTGCCGGAATATGCCGCGCTGTTCCCCGGCCTGCCCCGCTATGCAGCCGGAACAGACATGCCGGACACGCCCCTGTCGCCGTTCCCCAAACGCGGGCTTGCGGGCGCGTCGAACGCGTGGGCCGCAGCACCCACCCGATCTGCCAGTGGTGGAACGCTATTGGCCAATGACCCGCATCTGGGCTTCACTGCGCCCGGTGTGTGGTATCTGGCGCATCTCGGGCTGGCCAATGGCGGCGTGATCGGCGCGACAATACCCGGCATTCCTGCCGTCATGAGCGGACGCAGCGACCGGTTGGGCTGGGGCCTGACATCCTCGTATCTGGACGACCAGGACCTGCATATCGAGCAGTTGAACCCCGACAATCCCGAAGAATACCTGACCCCAGACGGCTACAAGGAATTCCGCACCCGCCCCTCGATCATCGAGATCAAGGATGAAGCCCCCATTACCCTGACCCTGCGCTGGACCGAGAATGGTCCGGTTCTGCCCGGCAGCCATTACGATCTGGAAACGATCACGCCACCCGGTCATGTGGTTTCCCTGTCCTGGACCGCGCTCAGCCCGAACGACACGTCGATGAGCGCGTCGATGGGTTTGATGAACGTGAACACCGTGCGGGAAGCTCTTGAGGTTGGAGAGAAATTTATCGCTCCGTCGCAAAACCTTTCACTGGTCGATGGGGACACGATCGGCATGAAACTGATCGGCGCCATGCCGCAACGCAACCTGCGAAACCAGAGCAAGGGCCGTATCCCGACTCCCGGCTGGATTGACGCCAACCGCTGGCAGGGCCGCCTGCCTTATGCCAACAACCCCGAATTCGTGGCCCCCATAGGCGGCCTGCTAGGCAACACCAACAACAAGATCATCGACCGCCCCTTTCCCAACCATGTCTCGTACGAATGGGGCGACACCCAGCGCGTTCATCGCTGGGAACGTCTGATGCAATCGCGCGAGGTCCACACCCGCGACAGCTTTATCGAGGCGCAACTGGACACTGTCAGCTTCACCGCGCGGTCACTGCTGCCGCTGATCGGGGCTGATCTGTGGTTTACCGGCGCGTCTGCCCCCGAAGGCACGCCCGAACGCCAGCGCGAGATCGCCTTGTCTCTGCTGGCCGAATGGAACGGCGAGATGAACGAGCATCTGCCCGAACCCCTGATCTACGCCGCCTGGCTGCGCGCGTTGCAGATCCGCCTGATCGCGGATGAACTTGGCCCGCTGGCCAGCGAGTTCAAGCATGTGGAACCCTTGTTCATCGAACGGGTTTATCGCGACATCGATGGTGCCTCGGTCTGGTGCGACGTCCGCCAAAGCGCCCCGGTGGAAACCTGCACCGACATGGCCCGGCTGGCGCTGGATGACGCGCTGATCTGGATCTCCGAGAATTACGGCTCGGCCCTGGAATCGCTGCGTTGGGGCGATGCGCATCAGGCGACGCATGATCATCCGGTTCTGGGACAGGTTCCGGTCCTGCGCTATTTCGTGAACATCCGGCAATCGACCAGCGGCGGTGACAACACGCTGCTGCGCGGGCGCACCTCGGGCGAAGGGCCGGATCCGTTCCAGAATGTCCACGGCGCGGGCTATCGCGGCGTCTATGATTTCGCTGACCCCGACAGTTCCGTGTTTATCACGGCCACCGGTCAGTCAGGGCATTTCCTGTCGCGCTACTATGACGATCAGGCGCAACTGTGGCGGCGCGGAGAATACATCCCCATGTCACTCGACATCGATCTGGCGCGGGCCGCCGCCGTTGGTGTGACCACTCTGATTCCGCGATAATCCGCCGGGTCGGCGAGTCCCCGCCCTATGCTGCAGGGCACCGTGGCACCCCTGCCCGGTTTCGCCTACCATCCCCCTACCGACTATGTGGGACCAAGGGGGCGATCATGGCCAGTATTCGGGATGTCCTGAACAACCTCGCGCGCGACTACGCCATTGCCTGGAGCTCCGGTGATGCCGATGCTGTCGCCAGCTATTTTGCGCCGGACTGTCAGATGACCATCAACGGCGGCACGCCGCTGGAAGGCCGCGAGGCTATAGCCGCGATGGCGCGCGATCTGTACGCGGAACTCCCCGATCTGGACCTGCGCTGCGATATGCTGCGATGGGCCGGAACCCACGCCCTGTTCGTTTGGACGCTGGAGGGCAACCACGCGCAAACCGGCAACCCGGTCGTGACCCGCGGGTGGGAGGAATGGGATTTAGACGCCAACCACAAGGTGCGATCCTCATCCTGGTGGTTTGACCTGGCCGAGTATCAAAGGCAGGTCGGTCGCGACTGAGCCTTACAGCCCGGCGAACTGAGCCGCCTGTTTGTCGGTCCAAAGTACGGTGATTTCGAAACCATCTTCGGTCTGTTCTTCGGATCGGACCACATCCTGCCGGAACAGCCAGGCGCGTTTGTTGCCCTCGGAAAACCCAAGGGACAGAGTGACCTGATGGCGGACGCCCTGCAGTTTCGTGGCGATTTCCGCCAGCAGCGGGTCAATCCCATCCCCCGTCACGGCCGAGATCGCAAAGATCGCAGGATCCCGATCCGCGCGGGCCAGTGTCGCCTCGCGTTCATCAAGGTCCAGCAGGTCGGTTTTGTTCCAGACCTCCAACATCGGGCGTTCATCATCGACCCCCAATGAGGTCAGAATGGCCTGCACATCCTCGGCCTGCGCCTGCGATTCCTCATGGCTGATGTCGCGCACATGCACGATCAGATCGGCGCCCAGCACCTCTTCCAGCGTGGCGCGGAAAGCGGCGACCAGTTCGGTGGGCAGGTTCGAGATGAAACCCACCGTGTCCGACAGGATCACCTCGGGGCCGTCAGGCAGAACAACGCGGCGCATGGTTGGGTCCAGCGTGGCAAACAGCATGTCCTTGGCCATCACCTCGGCCCCGGTCAGGCGGTTGAACAGCGTGGATTTGCCTGCGTTGGTGTAACCCACAAGCGCCACAATCGGATACGGCACCTTGGCCCGCGCCGCACGGTGCAGCGTGCGCGTCTTGACCACCTTCTGCAACTGACGCCGCAGACGGACCAGTTGTTCATCAATCGCGCGTCGGTCGGCCTCGATCTGCGTTTCACCCGGACCACCGACAAAGCCCAATCCGCCGCGCTGACGTTCCAGGTGGGTCCAAGCCCGCACCAGCCGCGTCCGCTGATAGCTGAGCGCTGCCATTTCGACCTGCAGCACACCTTCGCGGGTGCGCGCACGGTCGCTGAAAATCTCCAGAATCAATCCGGTCCGGTCGAGGATTTTGACCTTCCACGCCTTTTCCAGGTTGCGCTGCTGGACCGGCGTGACCGGCCCGTCGATCAGCACCAGCTCGACCTCGGCGTCATGCAGCCGTTCGGCCAGTTCCTCGATCTTGCCGCTGCCGAACAGCAGACCCGGCTGGGCGCGTTGCAGGCGCACGATCTCGAACCCGATCACATCCAGATCGGGCAACGCGGCGGCCAGTGCCACCGCCTCGGCCAGCGCCGGTTCGGGGACACGGCGCTGTTCATCTGACTTGATTTCAGGATGCAGCACCCAGGCCCGGGTGCGCCTCCGTTCATGTTCCATCAAGAGGCGTCTTCGCCCTCATACAGACTGATCGGCTGCGATGGCATGATCGTCGAAATCGCGTGTTTGTAGACCAGTTGCGACTGTCCGTCGCGGCGCAGCAGCACGCAGAAATTGTCGAACCAGGTGATCACACCCTGCAATTTTACACCATTGATCAGGAAAATCGTGACCGGGACTTTTGCTTTCCGTACATTGTTCAGGAACGCGTCCTGAAGATTCTGTCTGTCCGAAGCCATATTTTGTTATCTCGCCGTTGTTCTTGCTACGCGCTGCGGACCAACGCGCTCCCTCTGGCAGAGTATGGAGTGCTGCGCCCAGATATTCCAGATGAAAAATCAGGCAGTAATGCCAAGACTTAACATTGGCCTAATCCCGCCACAGCGATGGGGTGATCAGGGCGATGATTGCCAACGTCTCAAGCCGCCCAATCACCATCGCGGCGCACAGCGTCAGTTTGGCCCCACCCGACAGGTCGATCAGCCGGATCGGGACATCCGTGGCCAGCTCGATCAGCGGGCCGGTCGTGCTGAGCGCGGCAACGCTAAGGACCATCGCCTGTTCGAACCCCGACCCCATCATGGCCAGCAGCAGGTTGAACACCGCAAGCGTCAGGGCAAACAGCATCAGGAAGATCCAGGCGATAAACGCGCCGTCACTTTGGATGCGCCGATTGCCGCCATCGGCCCCGCTGACCGAGGAGGGGTGGATCAGCCGGTCAATTTCGCGCGCGCCGTTCAGGTACAGCGCAAAGACCCGCAACAATTTCACGCCGCCTGCTGTGGTGGCGACGCCGCCGCCGACCAGCGCAAGGCCCATCAAAATCAGACCGGGTGTTCCCAGCCCCGAAAGCTGTTGCGCATCGTTCCAGTTGGCGCTTTCAAACCCGGCGGTTGTCAGAAAGGACAGGCCGGTGAACAGCATGCCCCAGATGACATGCAGCGCCTGCAAGGGCTGAAGCTGCCCGCCAATTTCGTTAACCCCGGCCCAAACGCGGAAAAACAGCAGAGCGGCAACCGCGAGCACGATCAGCAGGCCGATCCGAAACTCGGGGTCTTTGTCCAGCCGCGAAAAGCCGCTTGTCGCCGTGTCCGCCGAGAATGTCAGGCGGGACAAGGCAAAGAACAGGAACAGAAGCAGAATTGCCTCACCGGTGATCCCGGCCTGTGCGCCCTCAAGCCCGCCGACCGGCGAAATGCCCGAGGTCGCCATGACCGACATCGCGTGACAGATGGCGGTCAGGCCCTGCTCTCCGGCGATCAACAGCAGGATACAGATCACGGCCGTCAGACCTGCATAGACCGGGGTCAGTGTGCGTGTCACCCGGATCAGGCGGCCGCGTGGGTCAACCGTCTCACTTTGGGCCACGCCCGAGACGGGGCGCCCCGGCTGGCCCTTTGCGGTCACTTCGAACCCGCCCAGTGACAGGGGGGCCAGGATCGCCGCCGCCGAAATCCACATCAGCAGTCCGCCCATCCAGCCCACCATCGCCCGCCACAAATGCAGCGGCGCACTCAGGCGGTCCGGGTTGGGAAACAGATCCGCACCGGTTGTGGTCAGGGCGCTGACCATGTCGAAATAGGCGTTCAGAAAAGTGGTGTTGCCAAGCGCCTCGTGAAACGGGATGGCCAGAAAGAGCGGCAGGACCGTGAAACACCCCAACAGCACCGCCAGCTGCCCCAAAGTGCCCCGCCGCGGCACCCGGTTTGAGGATGCAAGGGAAATGGTCGCCACCAGAAACAGCCCCAAAAAACCGGAATACAGAAAAGCGCGCGAGGTATCGTGATCATCCAGCACCAGCGCAAAGACCGCCGGCACCCACATCGAGATCGAAACGCATCCCCAGATCAGCAAAAACAGCGGCAACCGCCGCAATAGCCCGACCTGTTGTGGTTTCACACGTGCCATCAGAAGAAATCGATCGAGACCTGCATCAGCCGCTCAACCTCGGGCACGTCCTTGGCCATGGCAAAGATCGCAACAACGTCCTTTTCGTCGATCCGCAGGCTGCCCGTGGGACGCAATACATCATCCCCTTTGCGGACGGCCCCCACCAGCACACCTTCGGGAAAGTCGATATCGCGCAGTCTTTGACCGGCCATGGGCGAGGTTGACAGAACCTCGGCCTCGATCACCTCGGCCTCGGCATCGCCAATCGAATAGACCTGCCGCACGCGTCCATGGCGGATATGACGCAGGATCGAACTGACCGTCGTGGCGCGCGGGTTGATATAGGCGTCAATGCCCAGTGGGCCCATCAGGGCGACCATGCTGGGGTCGTTGATCAAGGCAATCGCCAGCGCGCAGCCTTCGGCCTTGGCCCGCACGGCGGCCAGCATGTTGGTACGATCATCATCCGTGACCGCCAGCATCGCATCGGCGCGGTCAATGCCTGCCTCACTCAGCAGAGCCGAATCCAAGCCGTCGCCGTGCAATACAATTGTCCGCTCTAGCGCTTCGGCAGCTTTTTCGGCGCATTGGCGATCCCGCTCGATAATCTTCGCCCTGACCCGGCCCTCGCGTTCTTCCAGCGTGCGGGCAACCTCAAGGCCCACATTGCCGCCGCCCACAAGCACCACGCGGTCCTGTCGTTTTTGCGACTTGCCGAAGACCTCCATCGTGCGGTCGACGTCATTTACGCTTGTGAAGACATAGCATTCGTCGCCCACAAACAGTTGGTCCTCGGATTCAGGGGCAAACAGAGTGCCCTCGCGCCGGACCCCGACAACAATCGAGCTGAGGGTCGAAAACAGGTCGGTCAACTGGCGCAGCGGGGTGTTCACGATGGGGCAATCCTCATCCACCCGAATGCCCAGAAGCTGAGCCTTGCCATCCATGAACAATTCGGTGTCAAAGGCCGCAGGGGCCGACAATCGGCGCATGGCGGCGGCGGCAACCTCACGTTCAGGGCTGATGACCACGTCAATGGGCAGGTGATCGCGGCGGAACAGGTCGGAATGGATCGCCTGCAAATAGGATTTTGACCGCAAACGCGCGATCTTGCGCTGGATCGAGAACACCGAATGCGCCATCTGACAGGTGACCATATTCACCTCGTCCGAGTGGGTCGCGGCGATGATCATATCCGCATCCCGCGCCCCGGCCCGGTCCAGAACATCCGGATAGCTGGCAAAGCCTGCGATGCCCTGCACGTCCAGCGTTTCGGTCGCGCGGCGCACCAGATCAGGGTTGTTGTCCACCACGGTGACGTCGTTAAGCTCGCCCGAAAGGTGCCGTGCAATCTGCCAGCCAACCTGACCCGCACCGCAAATGATGACCTTCATGTTCCTGGCCCTTCTGCCTGAATTCTTTGAATGACAGATGGCCCGATAGGGGTCAATTGAATTGTCTTAACTGTTGGTCTGGGGCAAGATAAGCACATGAAAACACTTGTTGCCCTGTTGGTTCCCCTGATGGCGCTTGGCGCCTGTGGCCCCCTGTCTTTGTATTATCGCGAGGGTGAGAGCGTCTCGCGCATGCAGACGGAAACGACCCAGTGTCAGGTTCAGGCCCTCAAGGATGCGCCGGTTGCCAACCAGATCCGGCAAAGCCCGCCGGTCTATTGGCCCGGTCGGACCTATTGCGACGGGCGCGGTAGGTGCTATCGCTCACCCGGATGGTGGGAGCCGGGAAATGTCTACACGGTGGACGTCAACAAACCCCTGCGCAACAAGGTCGAGGCGCAGTGCATGGCGCAAAAGGGCTATCGCCCGGTCAGCCTGCCGCCCTGCAAATCGGGCGTGAAATCCAGCGTGCCGCTTGCCCGCACAACCACCCTGCCCCCGCTGACGACGCAATCCTGTTTTGTCAAATTCGATGACGGGTCATTCCAGATCATCTCGCCCGGTCAATCAGGTTGAGCCTTGCGCCGCGCGTCGGCGGGACAAGGCCAGATGCGCAAAAATGGCTAATGCGTAGATACCAATCACGGTGATCAGCATTCCGGCCTCATCAACCCGCCACAGAACAGCCAGCAAAACCGGCGTGCCCAGCAGGTTGCCCGCGTTGCCCATCTGCGCCATGGCCCCGTAGCTGAGCGCCTGTGTCTCGGCGGTTTGGTTCAGGATCGGCACGGCGGCAAAACTGCCCCCTTGCACAAGGCCCAGAACCGCAAACAGCAGGACGCAGACAATTTCCAGCGGCAGGCCGAGGAAACCGCCAGCAATGGACAGTATACCCAGCCCAAACCCCAGATTAATCACGGCAACACACGGCATCACGTTCAGCAGAAATGGCACGGCCACCCAGCTGAGCACGATCCCCGCTAGCGGCATCAGCCCGGCAATCTGACCGCTTGTCTCTTCGGGCAGACGGCCCGGCAGGATGGCAAGCAAGGACACAAAGGTCAGCGTGTAAAAGAACCACCCAACGGCTGGCGCGGACACGAAAGGCGACCGGTAGGTGCGCAGATGGACATGCAGCACCTCGCTCCACCGCCACGGCACTGTTGGCGAGGCGGGTTGCACGGGCAACCGAGTTATCAGGATCAACGCCGCGACCCCGATCATCAGAAAACCGTGCAGCAGGAAGAACGCAGTCAGCCCAAACCGCTCGATCAAAGGCAGCCCGAGCCACGCATTCAGCGCAAAGGCTACGCCAAAGAAAGTGCTCCACAGCACCATGGCCATGTTCCGCGCCTTGCCGCTGGTGATCTGCGCGATCAGCGTTGGGGCGGCGACGACGATTGCCAGATGCGACAGACCCTCGACAAACCGGCTGGCCAACATGACGTAAAACCCGGGCCATGTTGCCTGAAACACTGAAATCGCACCCCCAAGACACAGGCCGAAAGTCAGCAGCTTCAAAGGCCCCACCCGACCCACGATTGCCCCGGACACGGCCCCCAGCACGGCACCGAGCAGGCTGATGATCGACAGCAGCCATCCCAACGTATCCGCGTGATCGGGATACAGCTGCAAAAGCTGGGGGAAAGGCACCGCGATCTTGGCAAACTGCGTCGCCGCGCCCAGCCCGGCCAGCCAGAGCAGAAGGACCTGAAATGCTTGTCTCATACGCCGCTTCTACAGCGCCCAGTCAGACCACGGAACGCATAAATTATGCGGCCCTAATGTCTGGATCCACTGACAAGGCGCACCGGTGTTCCGTCCGACAGATACAGACGTTCCCAGATGATCTCTCCGGCGCTGATGCGAATGCGGTCATGGACGGCCTCAGACGTCTGAAACGCCTTTGGCGCAGGCGTGTGCATGTCCCACCAGCCGTCGGCGTCCAGTTCGGCCTCGGCCTGCTGAATTTCCTCGGTTGCGAATTGCCAGAGTGATACGCCCAGCAGAGCGTTTTGGCTGGTCTTCCAATCCCGTGCCCGGCTGGCGGAATAGGCAAGGCATTTATGGCTGGCCTCTTCGACCAGATGCAGACAGTCGGACGAGGTCATGACCAGCCGCCGCAAGGCGCTGTCATCCGCACGTGCAGGCCCTAGCGCGGCAAACACAGCCTGCTGAGTGTCCGGCGGCGGGGTTTGCCCGCCCCGCTCCCACCTTGAGACGGTCGCCTGATCCACCTGCAGCAACTCGGCCAGATGAGATTGTTTGTACCCGACCGACCGGCGCAACCGTTTCAGGCGTTTGCCAAAGCCGGGGTACCCGCGTGTTTCAAGCCTGTTCCCTGATGTCAGAACGCTCATGGCCAGCACAGTCTTTCCGGTACATCACTCCGCCGGTTCCGGCTCATCGATTTGCGCCACGCGCGCACCGGATTTGTTCGAGGTCACAACCCCCAGCGATTTCAGCTTGCGGTGCAGCGCGCTGCGCTCCATCCCAACAAAGCTGGCGGTGCGGCTGATATTGCCGCCGAAGCGATTGATCTGGGTCAGCAGATATTCACGCTCGAACGCTTCACGCGCTTCACGCAAAGGCAAGGTCGCCAGCGCACCGGACAGGACAACACGGCCCGACTCTTCGGCCTTATCCTCGTCGCTCGGCAATTCACGAGCCTCAATCGGCCCGGTGCCATCGCCCAAAATTAGCACCCGTTCGATCAGGTTCTTCAACTGGCGCACATTGCCCGGCCAAGTCATGGTTTGCAGCAGCGCCACGGCCTCTTCCGACAATTCGCGGATCGGCAGACCTTGGGTTTCGTTGCACATTTCGATGAAGTGCTGGGCCAGAACCGGAATATCCTCGCGCCGGTCTTCCAGCGACGGCACCGCAATCGGCACCACGTTCAGGCGGTGATACAATTCCTCCCGGAACCGTTCGGCTGCGATCTCGTCGTCCAGGTCCTTGTTCGTAGACGAGATCACGCGCAAATCGACCCGCACCTTGTCGCTGCCGCCAACCCGCTGGAATTGCTGATCGACCAGCACCCGCAGGATTTTCGACTGCGTGCCCAGCGGCATATCGGCGACCTCATCAAAGTAGATCACACCGCCATGGGCTTCTTCCAGCAAGCCCGATTCCACCCCGCGTTCCGAGGATTCGCGGCCAAACAGAACCTCTTCGACCCGCTCCGGCTCGATCCCGGCGCAGTTGACGGTCACAAACGGCGCGTTGGCGCGGTTGGAATGGGCGTGGATATAGCGCGCGGCGATCTCCTTGCCCGACCCGGCCGGACCGCTCAGCATCACGCGACCGTTCGACTTGGTGACCTTGTCCAATTGGCCCTGCATCGCCCGGAACGAGGCCGATTTGCCGATCATGTCCGAATTGCTGACCTCTTTGCGTTTCAGCGAGGCATTCTCGCGGCGCAGGCGCGAGGTTTCCATCGCGCGGCGGATCACCACCATCAGTTGGTCGATGTTAAAGGGCTTCTCGATAAAGTCATACGCGCCCTGCTTGATCGCGGCGACCGCGATCTCGATATTGCCGTGACCCGAAATGATCACCACCGGCACATCCGGGTTGTCGCGTTTGACCGCCTTCAGAATATCGATGCCGTCCATCCGACTGTCTTTCAGCCAGATATCCAGGATCAACAGCCCTGGCGGTTCGGCATTGATCGACGACATGCACTCGTCCGAGTTTGCCGCCAGCCTTGTGGAATAGCCTTCGTCCTCCAGAATGTCGGACACCAGCTCGCGAATATCGCGTTCGTCATCTACGATCAGAATGTCGCTCATCTTTGGCCTGCTTTCAGTTTGTTGGTTTTAATCGCCTGCTTCTGTGGCGCTGAATTGGTGGGCAGATTCGCCCCCGGCAAACGGATCACGGCCATCGCGCCAAAATGGTCCTGTCCGTCGAATACGGGCGCGTCTTCAAGCGTCAGCGCTCCGCCATGTTCCTCGATAATTTTCTTGACGATGGGCAGGCCCAGCCCGGTCCCTTCGTCGCGTGTGGTCACATAAGGTTCAAACAACCGCGCCCGGTCTTCGGGCAGACCGATACCGTTGTCCGCAATGGTGATGATCGTACCCGCGTCATCGTCGGAAACGGCCACCTTGATCTGTGGCTTCAGGTTTGCAGGCGCACCTTTTTCCTTCAAGGTATCAATGGCTTCGCCTGCGTTCTTGATCAGGTTTGTGAGCGCCTGATTGAGCATGGTCGCATCCAGATCCGCCGCGATTGGTTGATTAGGCAGATCCGCATCGATCTGCACGTTGGGCTGCCCGGCCTGCTGCAGCAACACAGCCTCGCGCACCAAGGCGACAACGTCTTCCTCACGCCGTTCCGGCTCGGGCATACGTGCGAATTTCGAAAACTCGTCCACAATCCGCCGCAAGTCATTGGTCTGGCGCACAATCACGTCGGTCATCGACTCGAGGCTATCGCAATCCTCTTCGTCCAGCTTGCGCGAGAATTTGCGTTTGATCCGCTCAGCGCTCAGCTGGATCGGGGTCAGCGGGTTCTTGATCTCGTGCGCGATCCGCCGGGCCACGTCGCCCCACGCCGCCATCCGCTGGGCGCTGACCAGATCGGTGACGTCATCAAAGGCCACAACATAGCCTTCAAGCCCGCCATCCTCACCCCGCCGCGTGGCCATCCGGACCAGCAGGTTCTCCAACTGCCCCTTGCGGGTCACCTTGATTTCGCCCTGCACAGCCTCTTGCCCGCTGTCCTTCAAGCTCTCGAACAGAGGCAAAAACTCAGGCACCGCAATACCGATGGCCAGATGCTGTTCGCCACGCGACCAATCCAGCAACCGTTCGGCTGAACGGTTAACGAAGGTCACGCACCCATCAGGGTCCACTCCGACAACGCCCGATGTCACCGAGCTTAGCACCGAGTCGAACAGGCGGCGGCGGCTTTCGATCTGACGTGTGTTCTCCAGCAACGTGTCGCGCTGGCCCTTCAACTGTCGGGTCATCTGGTTGAAATACCGCCCCAGCATGGCGATTTCGTCGTCGCTGGCCTCTTCGATCACCTGAACGCTCAGGTCGCCCGCGCCGACGCGCTGCGCGGCGGTTGTCAGGCGTCCCACGGGGCGCGAGAGACGCTCGGCAAACCACATGCCCAGGGACATGGCTGCAAGGATCAGGATCAGCGCAAAGCCCAGATACAAAAGGCCAAATTCGAACAGCACCCGTCCCCGTTCGCTTTCGAGCTGTTGGTAGAACTGCGCCGTTTCCTTGGTGTCGTCCAGCAGGGTCAGCAACTGGCCGTCCACTTCGCGACTGACATAGAGATACCGGTCCAGATAGGCCTGCAAGGGCACCAGCGCGCGGAATTCGTTGTTTTCCCAATCGGCGATGATCAAAAGGCCATTATCCGTTGCCTCGATCATCTGCTCGGGCGTCGGGGCTTCGTAGTTGAACAGGTAAGACCGATCCCCGCGCGAGCGGATCTCACCACTGCCATCGATCACATAGGCCTCGCGCAGGCCGCGCTGGATCTGAGATTGCCCTTGCGCCAGAACCTCGCGCAGTTCAGCGTCCGAGATGTAGAAATCGCGTGATCGGGCATTGTCGAGATACAGCGCCAGAACAGCCGCGTCCTGTGTCAGCCCTTGGCGGTGTTCAAGCTCATACGCTTCGGCTGCGGTCAGGGATGAGCCGACAACCTGCCGCACACGGTCCGAGAACCAGCCCTCAAGGCCGATATTCACCGTCAGCCCGGCAAAGATCGCAACTGTCACCGTGGGCACCAGCGCCAATAGCGTAAACGCCCCGATCAGACGCAAATGCAGGCGAGAGCCTGCCGATTTCGCCCGTCGCGCCGCGATCAGGCTGCCCAACTGGCTCAGCACAAGGGCCGCGACAACCAGCACGTAAACCAGATCTGCAAGAAGAATCAGACGCAATGTCGGGGCGGTCGCCCCCAGATCAAACGGACCAATGACAAGATAGGTTGCAAGCGCCAAGGCAGGTCCTAGAAGAACCAGCCCCAAGGTGCCGAAATTGCGCAGTTTTCGGGATTTTCGCCATCGACTAATCGATGGGATCATCCCGCTCTGTGCTCGGGTTGCCACCGTCTGCCCTCATTCTGATGTGTCGCTTGCGCGACGAACCGCCATATGTCGTGGTCGTTGCCCAGGCGATACCCGGATGCCACGCTTTGTGTGGCGATATTACATCAGTTTGCGACGGCGTGTCACCTGAATATCGAGGTCTGTAATCTTTTTCCGCAGCGTATTGCGGTTGATTCCCAGCAAATCCGCGCATTTCGCCTGATTTCCACCGGTCGCTTCCAGCGCGATTTCGATCAGCGGTGCCTCAACTTCGCGCAGGATACGCTGGTACAGGCCCGGAGGCGGTAGCATGTTGCCGTGCAGGTCGAAATACCGCCGCAGATGCCGTTCAACGGACGTGGACAGCTTCTCGCGCTCGCCCCCGCCCAGAACCGGTTCGGCCTCGGGCTGGCTGCCCAGTACCATTTCGACCTCAGCCTTTGAAATCTCATCCGCGCGGCTGGTCAGGCTCAGGCGTCGTATCGCGTTTTCCAACTGCCGCACGTTGCCGGGCCAGGAATAACGCCGGACCAGCTCGACCGCATCAGCGCTGAGCCAGCGCTTGGTGCCGCTGTCACGTTCTTCGCGGGCCAGAAAGTGCTCGGCCAGCAGGGTGATGTCATCGACCCGCTCGCGCAGGGCTGGCACATGGATCGTTGCGCCGCACAGGCGATAATACAGGTCCTGCCGAATGCGACCGCTTTCCATTCCGTCCGTCAGGTCCGACTGGCTGGTGGCCATAAAGCGCGGCACGTGATCGCCCGGCGTGTCCATCATCCGAACGATCCGGGCCTGAATCTCGTCATCGATATCGGCAATCTCATCGATCAGCAGCGTGCCGCCGCGCACGCGGGCCATGACGCGCGCGGGGCCTTCAAGGTCACGCAGGTCGGCCGCCGTTGCGGTCACAAAGGGCAAGGTACGCCGGTCCGAGAAATCGTGAATAGCGCGCGCAATCAGGGACTTACCGGTTCCACTTTCACCAGAAATCATCACCGAAAGATCGGTATTCATCACCCGCGCGACCAAACGATAAAGCGACTGCATGACCGGGGTGCGCCCGACCAGAGGCAACTCATCCGGGCGGTCGCTTTGTTCGGTTTCAGGCTCGGTATGCAGGCGCTGTTTCTGCTCTAACGCGCGCGCGGTGCGCTTCATCAGATCGGGCAGATCGAACGGCTTGGGCAGGTAATCATAGGCATCCGCCTCGGCCGCCTGAATCGCCGTCATGATGGTGTTCTGGGCCGAGATCACGATGACCGGCAATCCGGGCCGGTCCTGAGCGATTTTCGGCAACATTTCCAGACCGTTCCCGTCCGGCATGACCACGTCCGAGATCACAACATCCCCCTTGCCCTCGCCCACCCAGCGCATCAGCGTGGTCAGCGAGGATGTGGCGTGCACCTTGCATCCGGCCCGCGTCAGGGCCTGGGTCAGAACGGTGCGGATCGTGCGGTCGTCATCTGCGACCAGAACGGTGCCATCCATCAGGTGCTCTCCTTCGATATGCTCTCTGCCGGTGCGCGGCGCAGCGACAGTTTAAAGACGGTGCGTCCCGGAACGGATTCGGCTGAAATCCAGCCGTCATGGTCCGAGATGATCTTGCTGACCAATGCCAACCCCAGTCCGGTTCCGTTTTCCTTGCCGGACACGAACGGGTCGAAGATATCGCTGCGGATTTTCTCTGGCAGGCCCGGCCCGTCATCGATGATTTCGATCTGCAGGGGCAGCGAATGGCCCGAACCATCACTGCGGCGCAGCCGGAACGAATGTTCGAAATAGGTGCGCAGGCGAATTGTGCCGCCGTCCGGCCCTGCGGCCTCGGAGGCGTTCTTCAGCAGGTTCAGAACCACTTGCAGGATCTGGTCGGGATCCCCAAAGGCCAGCGGCAGGGACGGATCGTAATCCTCGATTATGGTCATGTCCGCACCGAACCCCAGCAAGGCCGAGCGGCGGGCGCGGTCCAGAACATCGTGAATATTGACCGGTTTGAAGTCAGGTTGCTGCAGGTTTCCAAACTGCTCAACCTGTTCCAGCAACTTCACGATCCGGCGGCTTTCTGCGACGATAAGATCTGTAAGTTCAAGATCTTGCGGCGGGATATTCATGCTGAGAAGTTGTGCCGCCCCGGTGATACCGGCCAGAGGGTTCTTGATCTCGTGCGCCAGCATCTCGGCCATGCCAATCGCTGATTGGGCGGCGGATTTGACGGTATTGCCACGGGTCATGCGCCCGGCCAGTTCGCGCGGGGAAATGATCATGATCATCGATCCCGGATGCCCGACCAAGGGCGCGATTTGCAGCGCGCATTGCAACGGCGCGCGGTTGCCCGAGCCTGCATCCACATCATTGACGAACAAGGGCGTGCCGTGCTGGCGGGCGCGCAGGAACGCCACTTCCAGCGGGGCATCCACGGCGATCTGATCCCAGACCGGCTCACCAATCACCGCTTTGCGCGAGGCATTCAGAAACCCCTCGCCCGAGGAATTCACGTCGGCAATCCGATCCTCGGCATCAATGATAAAGGCCGGAACCGGCAGCGAGTTCCAGATGCTTTGATCCGAGGTCATGCCGCCACCTCTGCCGTGCCGTTCAAGGCATCGCTTAGCAGGCGCAGGACCTCGTCTGAATCGCGTGAGGTCAGAACCGCCCGGCGCAACGGTGCGGGTGTTCCGGCCTCATCCATGTACCAGCCAAGATGTTTGCGCGCGACGCGCAGGCCCAGATCGGCGCCATAGAAACCCAGCATCGCCTGATAATGCGCGCGAACCATGTCGACCAGATCAGTGCCGTCCGGGATTACAGGGGCATCGGTGCCGTAAACCTCATGGCAGATCTGCGCCAGCAGCCAGGGTTTTCCCTGCGCCCCGCGCCCGACCATGACACCGTCAGCACCGGAATGGTTCAGCGCCGCGTGCGCCGCTTTGGTATCGACAATGTCGCCATTTGCGATGACGGGGATCGAGACCGCCTCTTTCACCGCGCGGATCGCCCGCCAATCGGCCCGACCCTTATAGAACTGACAGCGCGTGCGACCGTGGATCGTAACCATCTGAATGCCAGCCCCTTCGGCCCGGCGCGCCACATCCGGCGCGTTCAGCAGCGCATCATCCCAGCCCAACCGTGTTTTCAGGGTGACGGGCACGTCCACGGCCTCGACCACCGCCTCGATCAGCGTCAGCGCGTGATCGGGCGTTTTCAGCAGGGCCGAGCCGGAATAGCCGTTTGTAACCTTCTTGGCCGGGCAGCCCATGTTGATGTCGATCACCCGCGCGCCGCGGTCCGCGACCTGACGGGCGGCCTCGGCCATCCAATGCGCCTCGCGCCCGGCAAGCTGGACGGCGGTGTTTTCCACATCCGCAGACAATTCGGCCCGTTCGCGCACGCCCGGTTTGGCCTGCACCATCTCCTGACTGGCGACCATTTCGCTGACGACCATTCCGGCCCCAAAGCGCATCACCAGATCGCGAAAGGGCCGGTCCGTGATTCCGGCCATTGGGGCCAGTAACACCGGCGGGTTCAGGGTTTTGTCAGCAAGATGCAGGGTCAACGTGCCTAATCCTTGAGCATTTGGGGTTTTGATATCGAATTCCGCGCATATGAACAACAAAACGGCGGGTCACAAGCCTGCAAAATCATCACTTGCCTATTTTTTAATCACGTTAACGCGGGTGATTGCCTCTGCATTCACCGCCCCCTAAACAATGGCGAGAACCACGGAAGGCCGAGCCCCAAATGACAACCGCCGCCATCATCGTCGCCGCCGGACGCGGAACCCGCGCCGGAGGGGGTGCGCCGAAGCAATGGCGCACGCTGGGCGATCGCACAGTGGCAGACTGGACCATCGCCAGGTTTCGCGGTCAGGTCGATCAGATCGTTCTGGTGCTTTCGCCCGACGACGACGCGGCGTGGGCGGCATATCGAACCAGTGGCCTGACCCTGACCGCAGGCGGCAATGACCGGTCCGAATCCGTGCGCAACGGGTTGGCGGCGTTGGCGGACCAAGGCGTCACCCGCGTTCTGATCCACGATGTCGCCCGCCCCTGCGTGGCGGAAAACACTATTCGAAACGTGTTGGAGGCTCTGACCTCGGCCAAGGCCGCTGCACCGGGTCTGGCGGTCACGGACGCGCTTTGGACCGGGGCGGATGGTTCGGTTACTGGCACGCAGGACCGCACGGGCCTGTTTGCGGCGCAAACCCCGCAGGGGTTTGATTACGAGGCGATCACCGAAGCACATGCCGCCCATCCCGGCGGCGCAGCGGATGATGTCGAGGTCGCGCGCGCCGCAGGGCTGGACGTGACCATCGTGCCGGGCGACCCGGATAATATCAAAATCACACGACCCGAGGATTTTGCCCGGGCAGAACGCATATTGGGGCTGGATATGGATGTAAGGCTGGGCAACGGCTATGACGTGCACCGCTTTGGCGAGGGGGATCACGTAATCCTGTGCGGCGTGAAAATCCCGCATGAGCGTGGGTTGCAGGGCCATTCGGATGCGGATGTGGGCATGCACGCGGTGACGGATGCGATCTATGGCGCACTGGCGCAGGGCGACATCGGGCAGCATTTTCCGCCATCTGACCCGCAGTGGAAGGGGGCCGACAGCGAGATCTTTCTGCGCCACGCCGTCGAACTGGCCGGGCAAATGGGCTATCGCATCTCGAACGCCGATTGCACGCTGGTCTGCGAATACCCCAAGATCGGACCCCATGCGCAGGCGATGCGGGAAGAGATGTCCAGAATCATGGGTTTGCAGGTCGGTCAGGTCTCGGTCAAGGCCACCACATCCGAGCGTCTGGGCTTTACCGGGCGCAGTGAGGGCATCGCCGCTTTGGCCACCGCCTGTCTGGTGAAGGCATGAACGCCGCGCGCCTGATCGGAACCGTCTGTGGCGTGGGCCACCTGCGTCCGGCTCCGGGGACCTGGGGATCGCTGGCCGCCCTGCCCCTGGCCTGGCTGTTGCACACATTGGGTGGCTTTCCGCTGCTGGCCATTGCCACCGTTGCGACCTTTATCGCAGGCGTGTGGGCAACACGCGTGATGACCGCTGGTCAGGACGATCACGACCCGTCGGAAATCGTGATTGATGAGGTCGCGGGCCAGTTCATCGCGCTCTGGGCCGTGTCCTATCCGGCCTGGGCGCACGGGATTGAGATCACGGCGCTCTGGCCCGGTTGGATTGCGGGTTTCCTGCTGTTCAGGTTGTTCGACATCACCAAACCCGGCCCCGTCGGCTGGGCCGACCGGCGCAATGACGCGATGGGCGTGATGCTAGACGATGTGATCGCCGGGGTGTTCGCTGCGATTGGCGTCGCGGTTCTGGCCGGTATCGCACATGGGGTTCTGGGGCTGTGACCGCCGCCGCCCTGCTTGATCTGGCAAAGGCACGCGGCGTCATGATCGCCACGGCCGAAAGCTGCACCGGAGGTATGGTGGCCGCCGCCCTGACCGATATTCCCGGCAGTTCCGCCGTGGTCGAACGCGGGTTTGTGACCTACACCAACCAAGCCAAGCAGGACTTGCTGGGTGTGCGCCCTGACACTCTGGACGCCTACGGCGCGGTGTCCGAAGAGGTCGCCCGCGAAATGGCCGAAGGCGCGCTGCGCAACTCGCAGGCGCAATTGGCCGTATCGGTCACCGGCATCGCAGGCCCCGGCGGATCCGAGTTCAAGCCCGAGGGGCGCGTGTGCTTTGGGCTGGCCGGTGACGGGCTGGAAACCTGCACCGAAACCGTCGAATTCGGTGCTTTGGGACGGGACCATGTGCGCAAAGCGGCGCGGGATCATGCGCTGGCCCTGCTGCGTCAGGCCTTTTCCTAAACCGCCCGTTTTTCGGGCATTCACCCGCAACTGATGCAAAAACTGTCATCAGTTGAACAAAAGACGCCAAATTAGGCGCAAATTTCCACCCCTGCCTCTTTTTTCCTCACCCCGCCTCCGCTTCAACGCCCCGCACAATCACTCACACGGCTCCGACCTGCCCCGATGGGCGTCCCGGAGCATCCGCAGGGAAAAGGAGACCGGCCCATGAACGGAGCCGACACAGCCTGGATCATCGTTGCAACCGCACTGGTCCTGTTTATGACATTACCGGGGCTTGCCCTGTTCTATGGCGGCCTTGTGCGCGCCCGCAACGTGCTGAGCGTTTTCATGCACTGTTTCAGCATCGCCTGCCTGATGAGCGTCCTTTGGCTGGTCGCGGGGTATACCATCGCCTTCGGCCCCGGCGAAAGCGGGCTGTGGGGCGGCTTGGGCAAAGCGTTCCTGATCGGCGTCGATGTGGACAGCCTTGCAGGCACCCTGCCCGAGATCCTGTTCTTCGCCTTTCAGATGACCTTTGCCATCATCACCCCCGCGCTGATCGTCGGCGCTTATGTGGAACGCGTGGGCTTTGGCTTTGTCCTGACGTTCTCGGCGCTGTGGATGTTGCTGTGCTACGCGCCGGTGGTGCACTGGATCTGGGGCGGCGGGATGCTGGCCGATGGTGGAATTCTGGGTGAGATCGGCGTGCGCGACTTTGCGGGCGGCATCGTTGTCCACGAAACCGCCGGTCTGGCCGCGCTGATCATCGCTGTCATCCTCGGCCCCCGCCGCAACCGCACGACACCGCCGCACAATCCGGGCTTTGTCATGGTCGGTGCCGCGATGCTGTGGGTCGGCTGGTTCGGCTTCAACGGCGGCTCGCAACTGGCCGCTGACGGAGGGGCCGCGATGGCCATGACCGTCACACATCTGTCCGCGGCCACCGCCTCGCTAACTTGGGCGCTGTGGGAGAAAATCCGCTTTGGCAAAGCCTCGATGGTCGGTCTGGTGACTGGCACCATCGCGGGTCTGGCCTCGATCACGCCGGCCTCGGGCTTTGTCGGCCCGGTTCAGGCGCTGATCATCGGCGCTGTGGCAGGCATCCTGTGCCAGGAGGCGGTGTTCGTGATCCGCAACAAGCTGAATATCGACGACACGCTGGACGTGTTCGCGGTGCATGGGGTGGGCGGCATCTTTGGCACCCTTATGATTGCACTGTTCGGTCTGGGCACCTGGACCGCGCAACTGGGCGGGCTGGTGATCGTGGGTGTCTTTACGTCAGTTGTCACGATTGTACTGGTCAAGGTGGTTGCGCTGATCACCCCACTTCGCGTAGACGCCGAGACCGAAACAAACGGGCTCGATCTGTCGGTACACGGCGAGCGGGCCTATGACATGAGCAGCTAAGCCCACCTTGGCATGCTCTGCCCGTAAGGGCCTAAGCGGACCTCTTGGGGGTCCGCTTTTCTTTTTTCACCCCCTCGACTCCGGCCAAAGGGTCAGGCTATCAGCCCGCAACGCGTTTTCAGCCCAGAGGTTTGCACCATGATCCCCAGCTCATTCCCCGATAGCACCGAAATCGCCCGCCTGACCGCGCGCATGCTGCTGGAGATCAAGGCCGTGCATTTCAACTCGCGCGAGCCGTTCACGCTGGCCTCGGGTCTGCCAAGCCCGACCTATATCGACTGCCGCAAGCTGATCTCATACCCTCGCATCCGCTCGACCCTGATGGATTTCCTGACCGTCACCGTGATGCGTGAGGCTGGGTTCGAGGCGTTCGACAATATCGCAGGCGGCGAGACGGCGGGCATACCCTTTGCCGCGATGGTGGCCGAGCGTATGGCTCTGCCGATGACCTATGTACGCAAGAAACCCAAAGGCTACGGCCGCAACGCCCGGATCGAAGGCGCGATGAGCGAGGGTGAGCGTGTTTTGTTGGTTGAGGACCTGACCACCGATGGCGGGTCAAAGCTGTCCTTCGTCGATGCGATCCGCGAAACCGGTGCGACCTGCGGGCATACGGCGGTCATTTTCTACTACGGAATTTTCCCCGAGACAGAAAAGACGCTGGGCGATCATGGCGTGAAGCTGCACAGCCTTTGCACATGGTGGGATGTTCTGGCCGAAGCCAAGGCCCAAAAGGCCTTTGACGAAGAAACCCTTAGCGGCGTCGAAACCTTTCTGAACGACCCGCGCGGCTGGCAGGAAGCGAACAAAAGCTGACGTCGCGAAATCTGTTTTCTAAACGGAAACAGTGGCAGGTCGGCGGACTAAATCCGCACAATATGTTGACGTCCGGCCCCCTCATGCTTCAAGATGATGGGGCCCGGAGATATGCACAGCATATCCCCAGAAAACATACAATTTGCCCCGACTCGCAGGGCTAAGCTATGGACCTTGTCCCAAGGGACGGTGAGAGCAGCAATGAACGAGATCAGCAGTATCGAGCAGGCAGCGGCACAGATTCAAAACGCCGAAACCATGCCGCATTCCATTGAGGCTGAACAGCAGCTTCTGGGTGCGATCCTGACCAATAACGATCTGTATGACCGGGTCGCTTCGATCATCGGGTCCGAGCATTTCTATGATCCGGTCCATGCCCGCATCTATGAGGTCGCCGCCAACCGCATCGCCAAGAATGCGCTGGCCTCGCCCGTGACGCTGAAGTCCTTCATGGCCGAGGATGAGGGCCTGAAGGAACTGGGCGGTCCCGCCTATCTGGTCAAGCTGGCGGGTGCGTCGATCAGTGCCTTTGCGGTGCATGACTACGCCCAGATGATCTATGACCTCGCCATCCGGCGCGAGCTGATCCGGCTGGGCCGGGACATCTCGGACAAGGCGGCGCGGGTTGATGTGTCCAGCGAACCGAAAGAACAGATCGTCGAGGCCGAGCAACAGCTCTATCAGCTATCCGAGCAGGGCCAGACCGAACAGGGGTTTCAATCCTTCCTCAAGGCGGTCACAGAAGCCGTCAACGTCACCAACGAGGCTTACCAGCGCGGTGGCGGCATGGCGGGGATTTCCACCGGTCTGGCCGATCTCGACAAGCAGCTTGGGGGCCTGCACCCATCCGACCTGATCATTCTGGCGGGGCGTCCGTCGATGGGAAAAACCTCATTGGCGACCAACGTGGCGTTCAACGTGGCCAAAGCCTACAAGCGCGGGCTGAAACCCGATGGCTCTGAAGGCGCGATTGATGGCGGCGTGGTCGGGTTCTTCTCGCTTGAGATGAGCGCCGAGCAGCTTGCAGGCCGGGTTCTGGCCGAGGCATCCGAAATCTCAAGCCACAAGATCCGTCAGGGCGACATGACCGAGGCCGAGTTCCGCCGTTTCGTGGACGCGGCCAAGGAACTGGAAGCCTGCCCGCTATTCATCGACGACACCCCTGCCCTGCCCATTTCTCAGCTGGCCGCCCGCGCGCGGCGGTTGAAGCGGACGCATGGGCTGGACCTGCTGGTGATCGACTATCTGCAACTGTGCCGCGGCATGGCCGACAACCGCGTCAACGAAATCGCCGAGATTTCGATGGGCATGAAAGCCATTGCCAAAGAGTTGAACATCCCGGTGATCGCCCTGTCCCAGCTATCGCGTCAGGTCGAAAACCGCGATGACAAGCGCCCGCAACTGTCCGACCTGCGGGAATCGGGCTCGATCGAACAGGATGCCGACGTGGTCATGTTCGTGTTCCGCGAGGAATATTACAAGGAACGCGAAAAGCCCGGCGATCACGAGTTGGAAAAGATGGAAGAGTGGAAACAGGCCATGGAACGCCTGCACGGCAAGGCCGAGGTCATCGTCGGCAAGCAGCGCCACGGCCCCATCGGCACGGTCGAGTTGTCGTTCGAGGCACAGTTCACCCGCTTTGGCAATCTGGTCAAACCCTGGCAACAGGGCGGCGAGATCGCGGGGTACTGACCCAAGCTGGTGCCGGGCACCCGTGTCCCACGGGGAGAATGCCGTTGCCTCTCACCCGTACGGCAGGCTGGGTATAGGGCTAGATAGAGGCCATGCTCTGAAAAGGACGCGCGGAATTTGCCAGCCATCATCTCGGAAATTCGCTACCGTAACGGTCCGGGCTTCAACAACCCGGATGACGACTTCATCGAAATCCGGGTGCCCACGGGCCAGAGTGTCTCGGGCCTGACAGTCGAGGTGTATAACCCCAACGGCACAGTGCGCAGCACAACGTCGGTCGATAGCGGCACCATGACCACCGTCGGCGGGTTCGACTATTACGTTTTGAACGCCCGCATCAATCGCTTTGGCGCGGTATCCCTCGATGACAATGGCACCGTTCTGGGGTTCGTGTCATTCGACGGCGACGTCACGGCCACCGAAGGGGCCGCCGATGGTCTGACCGCAAACCGCATTGGCAACGACAGCGATCCGGACCTGACGGATTCAACGCAGTCGGTCACGTCGACCGATGGCATCAACTATGTCGTCAACGACAACCCCAGCCCGGGCGCGCCCTGTTTTGCAACCGGCACTCTGATCCAGACCGACAGCGGGCAGATTGCCGTCGAAGACCTGAAACCCGGCGACTTGGTCCTGACCGCAACCGGGGCGTATCTGCCTCTGCGGCTGAATCTCTCCCGCGCTCTGCGACAGTCCGAGTTGATCTCGCAACCCGAGCTGCGCCCGATCCGTATCGTGGCCGGAGCCTTGGGCCAGAGCTTGCCGGGGCGCGATCTGCTGGTTTCGCGTCAACATCGCATGCTGGTGCGGTCGCCGATTGCCGGGCGGATGTTTGGAACGCAGGACGTGCTGATCTCGGCAATCCGGCTGACCGACCTGCCCGGTATCTTCATCGACGACAGCATCACTCAGGTCACCTATCATCATCTGGTGTTTGATTGTCATGTTGTCCTGTTCGCCGAAGGCGCGCCCAGCGAGAGCCTGTTCACCGGCCCGCAGGCCGTGTTTGCCGTCACGCCAGAGGCGCGGGCTGAATTGCTGGCCTTGTTCCCCGCGCTGAATGCGGCTGAGGCACAAACCGGCAAGCATGCCTGTTTCATTCCCAACGGCAAGCAGCAGCGCAAACTGGTGGCGCGGCATCTGAGTAACGAAAAACCGCTGCTGTCGCCGCCTGCGCAGGGATAGGCTTGACCCGAAGCGGGTCAACGATAATTGGCTTCAGCCGCGTTTGACGCCAGATGTCACATAATCCAAACCCCTTTCAAACAATGGTGTTTTTGCAGAAGATTACGCTCGACAGCCGCGCGGACCGTTTGTACTCAGCCAGATGCTGCCTATGTCGCAGCGTATCTTGTCGGGAAAAGCCCGATACCCCCTTGACCTGCCACGACGCAATGGCATGAACGACGCATGAGTACAGCACGACTAACAATCAATCTTCAGGCCGTTGCCAGCAACTGGCGGGCGCTGGATGCAAAGACCAATGTTGAAACCGGCGCCGTGGTCAAGGCCGACGCCTATGGGTTGGGGGCCGGACCCGTCAGCGGCGCGCTGGCCGAGGAAGGCGTGCGCAAGTTTTTCGTCGCCGTCGCCGAGGAAGGCGTCGCCGTGCGTGAGGCTGTTGGCCCCGGGCCGATGGTAGCCGTGTTTTCCGGCCATATGGAGGGTGACACCGATCTGCTGCGCGATCACGATCTGACGCCGCTGATCAACTCGGCCGAGCAGTTCCAGCGCCATATGCAGGCCCTGCCCGATCACCCGTTCGGCATCCAGCTTGACAGCGGCATGAACCGTCTGGGGCTGGAACCCGCCGACTGGGCCGAGCTGCGCCCCATGGCCGAGGCGCTGAACCCGGTGGTCGTGATGTCCCACCTCGCCTGTTCGGACGAGCCCGATCATCCGATGAACCAGCAGCAGTTGAAAACCTTCCGCGAGATGACGGACGGTGTCACCGCGCCGCGCTCGCTTGCGGCGACGGGCGGGACATTGCTGGGGCCCGAGTTCCATTTCGACTTCTGCCGTCCGGGCGTCGGCCTGTACGGTGGCATGCCCTTTGCCGGGGCCAAGCCGGTGGTCACGGTTGATCTGCCGGTCATTCAGGTCCGCGCCGTGGAAGTCGGAGAATCCGTAGGCTATGGCAACAGCTGGACTGCCCGGCGTCCATCGCGCATCGCCACAGTGGCGGCGGGATATGCGGACGGACTGCACCGCGCGATTGGCGGCGGCATTGATACGTTTTCGGGCGATCAGCCCTGCCCGGTCGTGGGCCGTATCTCGATGGATCTGATCACCGTCGATGTCACCGACCTGCCGCAGGACCCCGAACGCCTGCGCATCCTGAACGGCCATCAGACGGTGGATGATCTGGCCGAGGCCGCAGGGACGATCGGTTATGAAATTCTGACGTCACTGGGCCGCAGGTACTCGCGGGGTTACGTGGAATGAACCCCATTCTGATGCTTGGCGGATTGGGCCGCGCGGTCCTGAACATGCTGGCTGCGTTCGGACGCGTCGCCTTATTCGCGCTGGACGCGGTGTCGCATATCTTTCGACCGCCCTTCTACCCGCGCGAATTCGCCATGGCATTGCTGAATATCGGCTGGCTGTCCCTGCCCGTGGTAGGCCTGACCGCAATCTTCACCGGTGGCGCGCTGGCCCTGCAGATCTATTCCGGCGGCGCGCGCTTCAATGCCGAGGCCGTGGTCCCCCAGATCGTCGCCATCGGCATGGTGCGAGAGCTTGGCCCCGTTTTGGTCGGTCTGATGATCGCGGCGCGCGTGACCTCGTCCATTGCCGCAGAAATTGCGACCATGAAAGTGACCGAGCAGATTGACGCTCTGGTCACGCTGTCCACCCACCCGATGAAATACCTGACCGCCCCGCGCGTGCTGGCGGCGGTTATCACCGTTCCTGCTTTGGTCGCGGTGGGCGATGTGATCGGCATCATGGGCGGCTATACGGTTGCCACGCAAAACCTGGGCTTCAACCCAGCGACCTACCTGAAAAACACTGTGGATTTCCTTGAGACGCGCGACATCGTCTCATCACTGGTCAAGGGGGCCGCCTTCGGCATGATCGCCGCCGTCATGGGCTGCTACTACGGCATGAGCTCGGGTCGCGGCGCGCAAGGTGTTGGCCGCGCCACCAAAGGCTCGGTCGAGGCCGCGGCCGTGCTGATCCTTGCCGCCAACTTCGTTCTGACAGGGGTGTTCTTCTCGCTATGATCCGGATGGAGAACGTACATAAAGCCTTTGACGACAACCACGTCTTGCAAGGGCTGAACCTTGAGATCCCCAAGGGCACGTCGATGGTCATCATCGGTGGCTCGGGTACCGGTAAATCGGTGGCGCTGAAATGCATTCTGGGCCTGATCAAACCCGACAGCGGCATGATCTATGTGGACGGCAAAGACGCCACCAAAGGCGACCGAGATGCCTTTCTGGCCCGGTTCGGCATGCTGTTTCAAGGCGCGGCGCTGTTTGACTCACTACCCGTTTGGCAGAACGTCGCCTTCCGCCTGCTGCGCGGTCCGCTGAAACGCCCACCCGAATACGCCCGCGAAATCGCCATCGAAAAGCTACGCCGCGTCGGTCTGAAATCCAACGTGGCCGACCGCTTTCCGTCGGAACTGTCCGGCGGCATGCAGAAACGCGTCGGCCTCGCCCGCGCCATCGCCGCCGAGCCCGAGATCATCTTTTTTGACGAGCCCACCACCGGGTTGGACCCGATCATGTCCGGCGTCATCAACGACCTGATCCGGGAAATCGTGACCGAGATGGGTGCCACCGCGATGACCATCACCCACGACATGAGCTCCGTCCGCGCGATTGCCGACAACGTGGCGATGCTGCATGACGGGGTGATCCAGTGGACCGGGCCTGTGGGCCAGATGGACGCCTCGGGCGATCCGTATCTGGAGCAGTTCATCAGCGGGAGTGCAGAAGGGCCGATTGAGGCGGTGCGTTGAGCATGGAACAAAGCTGCGTTGATGTTGGCGAACTATACAGGTCTCAGAACTTCGGTCTGGGATTAATAACATTCGTTCTGGTTCTGCTGTTGCCATTCGCGGTATTTGTTTCGCTTCTGATAAAGCGAAAGCTGGGTTTCACAACGCGAACAATCAAAAAAGGGCTCAGTTCGTTTTACATACTGGTGGCTTTCGCGCTCACTAGGTTGTTTCTTCCGATGGTTTCCGAGTCGAGCGAAGACTTTGTAAGGTACTACAGTACAGTTTTTGGCTTGGCTCTGTTCGTTCTCTACGTATTCCTAGTTCTTATTTGGTTGATCGGCGCCTTCAAAACTCGGTGGAAGCCTAGAAAATTCGAGCTTGTTCCCGCTGCTATCCTGCTGGCGATTGTTATCTGCGCAGTTTTTCAAGTTCTAGAAGCGAATAGATACTATGAGCTTCTGCAGTTACCACGCTGCGAGCAAAGTAGTAACTTACTACCATCGCTTCAAACTTCTGATTGACTGGGGACATCGACCATACAAACTGGAGAAAGCACGACCAAGTGACTTTTCTTCGTGAACCGGATACATGCCCCTCCGCCTCGCAACCCTCTCGCTCCTGATCCTCTACCCCATCGCGTGGTTCGCCCCGCTGATGCGCGCCGGTCTCCTCCCCATCTTTGGCCTCAGCGAGATCAGCGTCATCACCGGCCTCCAGTCGCTTTGGAAATCCGACGTCTTCCTCGCGCTGGTCGTCACAATCTTCGCCCTCGTCGCGCCTTACGTCAAAACCATCGGCACCGCGCTGATCCAATGGGACCTGATGGATGCTCGGCTACAACCCGCACTGAACATCCTCGGCAAACTGGCAATGGCCGACATCTTCCTGATCGCGCTTTATATCACGCTGGCCAAGGGCATCTCATACGCCACCATCGAAACCGCTTGGGGCCTGTACCTGTTCACCGCCTGCATTCTGGCCTCTCTGGCGCTCGGCTATATTACCGAGATGACATCCAGTTCACGAAATCCTCAGACCTAATTGATTGAAAACATTAATCTGAGTATCATTTTAGTATTCGAGCAGCAAAGTTTTTTGTCGTTTACGGGTCCGCAGCGGATCACCTTGCGTGTTTGATCTTTCCCTCCGCTTCGGCCCGGTGTGTACCGGTTTGAAAAGGAGAAGGACTATCATGGCCGCGCTCCATAACATTACATTGCAATTTCAGAATGCCTTTTTAAGACTGACTTTTTTCCTGATTTGCGCCGCAGCGCTTGGCGCAGTTGTCGCTACATCGCTGTCCGCGCTCGGCGTCTGGCCGTGGTTGTCGATGCAGGCCGGATTTGTCGGCGGCCCCATCGATGCGGGCGTCTATATCCAGATCGGGTTGACCTGCCTGATTCTCATGCTGGCCTTCTATTTGCCCTCAAACGCGCGGATGATGGCGCTGGAAAACGCGCACCGGAAGTTCTCGCTGAACATGGAGGACATCGCCCATGCCTATCAGGTGGCCCATGCCGCAGACCGCAGCGGGGCGTTTGCGCTGGCCTCGGAATTCGACGCGGTGAAGGAACGGATGGCCTTTCTGCGGGATCACCCCGACCTTCAAGCGCTGGAACCTGAAGTTCTGGAAACCGCGGCCCAGATGAGCCAGGTCAGTCAGGAACTGGCCGAAACCTATGGCGAGGATCGTGTCAGACGCGCCCGCGCCTTCCTGCAACAGCGGCAGGAAGAGGTTGAGTTGTTTCAGAAGCGGATCGAGGATGCACAGACCATCCTGCACGAGCTCAGCCAATGGACCCGCGATATCGAGATCGAGGAATCCATCGCCAAATCCCAACTCAGCCGCCTGCGGGACGAGTTGTTCGAGTTGCTGCCGGAACTTTCCGCCCAATTGCAATCCCCCCCAGATGACAGCGATCCAAGCCCGTCCAGCGTCATCGCAATGTCCCCCCCTCGGGCGGCGGAATAGGCGCGTCAGCGCCCGCTGCGGGGGATGGCCCGTCGGGCCTGAGCCCGCAGCGTGTCACCGGCGGGGATGAAAGCCCGCAAGGGCTTGAAGAACCGCCCATCCTCGGGCACCAAAGGCCACATGGCAAAGACGACTTCCTTCTCCTGCTCGGCCTGTGGCGCCACGCATACAAGATGGTCCGGCCGCTGCGACGCCTGCGGCGAATGGAACACAATCACTCAGGACGTGCCGCTTTCGGCGGGTCCGGCCAAGAAATCCCTCGGCGGCAAGCGGGGCACGTCCATCGCACTCACGGACTTGTCGACCGAGGAGACACCGCCACCCCGTACACTCAGCGGGGTGGACGAGTTGGACCGCGTGTTGGGCGGCGGGCTCGTCCCCGCCTCTGCTCTATTGGTCGGCGGAGATCCCGGCATCGGCAAGTCCACCCTTCTGCTGCAGGCCGCCGCACGGTTCGCGCGCGCGGGCGTCAAAACCATCTATGTCTCAGGCGAAGAAGCCAGCGCACAAGTCCGCATGCGCGCCCGCCGTTTGGGGCTGGAAGATGCGCCCGTCCAACTGGCGGCCGAGACCAACCTGCGCGACATCCTCACAACGCTTGAGGCCGAGAACCCGGGCCTCGCCATCATCGACTCGATTCAGACGATGTGGGCCGACAATGTGGACAGCGCGCCGGGCTCGGTGTCACAAGTCCGGGCTGCCGCGCATGAATTGACCACGTTTGCGAAACGACATGGCGTATCGATCATCATGGTCGGTCACGTCACCAAAGAAGGTCAGATCGCTGGCCCTCGTGTCGTCGAGCATATGGTCGACACGGTTCTTTATTTCGAAGGCGAGCGCGGCCATCAGTTCCGCATCCTGCGCGCCGTCAAGAACCGCTTTGGCCCCGCCGACGAGATCGGCGTCTTTGAAATGACCGGCAAGGGGTTGGCCCAAGTCACCAACCCCTCGGCCCTGTTCCTGTCGGAACGCGGCACCCCAAGCCCCGGTTCCGCCGTGTTTGCAGGCATTGAAGGCACCCGGCCCGTTCTGGTCGAGTTACAAGCGCTGGTCGCCCCCTCGCCCCATTCGCAGGCGCGCCGTACGGTTGTTGGCTGGGACAGCGGGCGTCTGGCGATGATCCTTGCGGTGCTCGAAGCGCGATGCGGCGTTCCCTTCACCGGCCTGGACGTCTATCTGAATGTCGCCGGAGGCCTGAAAATCGGCGAACCCGCCGCCGATCTGGCCGTTGCCGCCGCGCTGCTGAGCGCGCGCGAAGACACTGCCCTGCCCGCAGACACGGTGGTTTTCGGAGAAATCTCTCTATCCGGGGCACTTAGACCGGCCCCGCAGACCGAAAACAGGTTGAAAGAAGCCCAAAAACTTGGTTTCACGTCGGCAATCGCTCCGGCTGGCGGCAAAACCGGTACTGTGGCAGGTCTGACACTCACCCGGCCCTCTGATTTGGTTGGGTTTGTTGGCGAAACCTTCGGAGCAGGTTAAAGTCGCGCCGCGAGGGGCAGAAAAAGAACAGGCGAGGGCCATGGAAGGTTTTACAATAATTGACGGGGTTGTGGCCCTGATCATCGTGCTGTCAGGTCTGCTGGCCTATTCGCGCGGGTTCATGCGCGAGGTTCTGGCCATCGCAGGTTGGGTCGCGGCGGCAGTCCTTGCATTCATCTTTGCACCGCAGGCTGTTCCGCTGGTCAAGGAAATCCCGGTTGTCGGGGATTTCCTGCGCGACAGTTGCGAATTGTCGGTGATCACAGGGTTCGCCGCCGTTTTCGCCATCGCCCTGATCGTGGTCAGCATCTTCACACCGCTGTTCTCGTCACTGGTGCAGCGTTCCGCTCTGGGCGGGTTGGATCAGGCGCTTGGCTTCTTCTTCGGCATTGCACGTGGCATCCTGCTGGTTGCCATCGCCTTCTTTGTCTACGACACGGTCATGACCGGCCAGTCCTATACGATCGTGGATGAAAGCCGCTCGGCCAAGGTATTCGAACAGTTCAGTTCGCAGATCGAAGAGCAGAACCCCGAGGCCGCCCTGGGCTGGGTCACTGCGCAGTATGAAGAGCTGGTAGCAAGCTGCACCTCGAACGGTTCGGCCCCTGCTGCTGAAAGCACCGGCAACTGATTGCTGCTTAACCAGTCTACGGAAAGCCCGGCACTGCCCGGGCTTTTTTGTGTCAAACTAAACGAAACCCTCGCCACCGCATACGGTGCATCGGATCGTCTTCAGCCCGAAACAGCCGTCGCAGCGACTGGTGATCGGCTTGCCGTGAATATCGCGGCTTTTGATGACCTCGCCCGAGCCGTTGCAGATCTGACAGGGCGCCCGCCCCATGCCGCGACATCGATGGCACCGCCGCTTGGGTGTTTCATCTTTCTTCGATGGTGCCCTGTTTTGCCACATAGAAGCCCCCTGCCCGCTATATCCCCTGGTTTTCGCGCCCTTTCCGACATGTCAGCATAAATGAAATCATATGTCATCAGCCTTGGCCCGGGATCACGGTTGCACAAAACCCACCTGCGGCATTGTGTATTTGTGATCCTTTGATGACAGGCGCGTTCTAAGGCATTATGTGGGGGCCAACCCGCCACGGAATCGGAGCTGCCGGTCTTGTTCTTTGTGTTTTCATCTGCGTGCGCCGCATCGATGATTGGCCATCTGGCTTTGGAAACACACCCAATCCCGCGTCTGGCGCAGGCCATCCGATCCTACATGCCGGTCAAACCTCTCGTCACAACGTCATAGAAATTGGAGCCCGTACATGTGTGGGATTTTGGGGATCGCAAGCCGGACACATGATGTGTTTGCGGAAATCTATGACGGGCTGCTGATGCTGCAGCACCGGGGTCAGGATGCCTCGGGGATCGTCACGTATAATGGTGAGTTCTTTCGCGAGAAAAAGGCCAACGGTCTGGTCAAGGACGTCTTCAACGCAACGGACGCCGAAACCCTGCTGGGCAAGGTCGGCATGGGCCATGTGCGCTATCCGACCGCAGGTTCGCTCAGCGCGGCTGAGGCGCAGCCGTTCTTTGTGAACGCGCCTTACGGGATCTATCTGGTCCATAACGGCAACATCACCAACACCGCCGAGCAGCGTGAGAAGGTGACAGGCAAATACAGCCGCCACCTGCGCACCACGTCGGATTCCGAAATTCTGCTGAACGTGCTGGCCGACAAAGTGGCCGATGCGATCAAGGTCAACGGCAATGTCGAACCCATCCGCAACATCTTCGCGGGCGTGAAGATGACGATGGAGCGGGTGCAGGGTGCCTATTCCGTCATCTGCCTGATTGCAGGAGTCGGGATGCTGGCCTTCCGCGATCCGTACGGCATTCGCCCCCTGTCGGTGGCTGTGCGCGAAACCGATGGCGACGGCAACGACTATGCCTTTGCCTCCGAGGATGTGGCTTTTGGCATCAACGGGTTCAAGAAACTGCGCGACCTGCGCGCGGGTGAGGCGATCCTGATCGATCTGGACGGCAACATGCACGAATTCCAGGCGGTCGAAGGCAAGCTGACGCCCTGTATCTTCGAATATGTCTATCTGGCCCGTCCGGATTCTCTGCTGGATGGCGTATCGGTCTACAAAACCCAGATGCGCATGGGTCAAACGCTGGCCAAGCAGATTCAGGATTCGGGGCTTGAGATTGACCGGATCATCCCGGTTCCCGACAGCGCCCGCCCTGTGGCGCTTGAGGCTGCCAAGATCACCGGCATCCCCTATCGCGAAGGTCTGGTGAAGAACCGCTATGTCGGTCGGACATTCATCATGCCCGGTCAGGAAGAACGCCAGAAATCCGTCCGCCGCAAGCTGAACGCCATTCCGCTTGAGTTCAAGGATCACAATGTCCTGCTGATCGACGACTCGATTGTGCGCGGCAATACCATCAAGAAGATCGTGCAGATGTGCCGCGAGGCCGGGGCCAAAAAGGTCTATATCGCCAGCGCGTCGCCTCCGGTGAAATATCCCAATGTCTACGGCATCGACATGCCCACCAAGCATGAGTTGATCGCCAACGGCAAAGAAATCGAAGAAATCCGCGAGGAACTGGGCGCGGATGCCCTGTTCTATCAGCATCTCGACGATCTGGTCTGGGCAGCCAAGGAAGGCAACCCCGAGATCGAGGCCTTCGATTGTTCCTGCTTTGACGGCGATTACATCACCGGCAGCGTCAGCGACGACTACCTCGACAGTCTGGAAAACAGCAGCCGGGTCAGCAAAAAGCGCGAAGACATGCAGGTCGTTGGTGGGTCGTGGAACGGGGCCAAGCTGGCCTCGGGCTGAGGTCAGAAGGCGAATCAAGCTGAGGGGGTCAGGTCCGGGATTTGGGCGGTTTGGGTCGATGCATAATCGATCACGAAAAGTTGCCGCCACATCCCCAAGTTGAACCCTTTGGATTTGCAAAGGCTTCGGCGGCGCAGTGTTTTGAACCGAAATCTGCGACGCGGCGGCAGTCTTTTGTTCCCCTTTGGCCTTTGTTAACCACCCTTCTGCTACCACTCACCAAAGGGGTCCGGGCCCTGCCCTGACCGCAGTTCATGTCCAACGCCACCGTCAAAAGCGCGGCCACCCAAAAGGGCGCGCTGAAGAAAAACTCTGTGTCTGTTCTTGGGATCTTTGGCCCCAAAAGCGATCTGCGCGCACTAATGCGTATGGCGTCGGGTCGTGTGAGAGAGGTCAAGACCGGCAGCCGGGTCGGTTCGGGCACCATTGTTGCCATCGATGAACATGGGATCATGCTGCGACAAAGCGGCCAGACCCGGCGGATCGCGATTCCGGGGGGCTAACCCCCTCTTGACGCCCTGCGCGATGGGGTTCAAACCGCTGCCATGACCGATCAGACCAAAATTGCCCTCATCACCGGGGCCTCACGCGGGTTGGGCGCAGCCCTTGCCGAAGCGCTGGCCCCCGACTATCACATCGTCGCCGTTGCCCGCACCACCGGCGGGCTGGAAGAACTGGACGACCGGATCAAGGCAAAGGGCGGATCCGCCACCCTAGCCCCAATGGACATCACCGATCCAAACGCCATGGCGACCCTGTGTCGGGGCATTCACGATCGCTGGGGCAAGGTTGATCTCTGGTTGCACACGGCCGTTCATACATCGGCCCTGACACCGGCGCATTTCGTTGATCCGAAAGAGTGGACGAAGGCGATGAACACAAACGCCAATGCCACCTCGGTCCTGATCCCTTATGTAACGCCTTTGCTGGGTGAAGCCGGTCACGCAGTGTTCTTTGACGACCCCAAGGCGGGCGAGAAGTTCTATGGCATCTACGGGGCCACTAAGGCTGCACAGATGGCACTGGCCCGCAGTTGGCAGGTCGAGACCGAACGCACCGGCCCACGGGTTTCCATCGTGGAACCTGCGCCGATGCCGACAGCCGTACGCGCTCGGTTCCATCCCGGCGAAGATCGGGATGTGTTAACCAACACGGCAGATGAGGCGGCGCGGATTTTGGCACTGCTATAGGGGAATGGCCCGTTCCGGGCCATGCCTCCGGCGGAGATATTTTTGGCCAGATGAAGCTGGGATCAGGCGATATGGACGCCGTTGCGCCCCGCCAGATCGACGAAGAATTGCCAGGCGACGCGGCCCGAGCGCGCGCCTCGGGTGGCCTGCCACTCGATGGCTTCGGCGCGCAGGGTTTCTGGGTCGACTGAAACCCCATAGGCACCGCAGTAGCGGTCGATCATGGCAAGGTATTCATCCTGATCGCAGGGGTGGAAGCCCAGCCAAAGACCAAAACGGTCGGAGAGTGAGACCTTTTCCTCGACCGCTTCGGACGGGTTGATGGCGCTGGAGCGTTCGTTCTCGATCATGTCCCGCGGCATCAGGTGGCGGCGGTTTGAGGTGGCGTAGAAGACCACATTCTCGGGGCGGCCCTCGATACCGCCATCCAGCACGGCCTTGAGCGATTTGTAGTGCTGGTCATCATGGCTGAAGGACAGGTCATCGCAGAACAGGATAAACCTGTACGGCGCGGCCCGCAGATGGTTCAGCAGGCGCGCGACCGAGCCCATATCCTCGCGCTGCAATTCCACCAGTTTCAGGTTTGGGTGATCTGCCTGCAGCGTGCCATGCACTGCTTTGACCAAGCTGGATTTCCCCATCCCCCGCGCCCCCCAGAGCAGCGCGTTGTTGGCCTTGTACCCGTCGGCAAACCGGCGCGTATTGTCCAGCAAGGTGTCTCGTGAGCGGTTGATGCCGACAAGCAGATCCAGGTCGACCCGGTTGACTTGCTTCACCGGCTCCAGCCGGTCCGGCTCGACATGCCAGACAAAGGCCGGGGCCTGGTTGAAATCCGGGGCGGCCAATGGGGCGGGTGCCATACGATTCAACGCGTCGGCAATACGTTTCAGGGCTTGATCGTCCATCGGGGCCTCCGGGTCAGGGTCTGGCGGTTTCAAACCATGATCCGCCCGCCACAACAAGAGCCGCCAATGAAAAAGGCGCGCCAACCGGGGCGCGCCTTTGTCCGGGATCAGGGAAGGTTACTTGCCTTCTTCTTCCTGAATGATCTCTTCATCCGCTTCGGCTTCGTCATCATAATAGCCATCGGCACGCAGTTGTTCCTCGCGCTTTTTCTCGACACGGGCGACGAGGAAGATCGACACTTCGTAAAGGCCATAGACGACCACGAACAAGATGACCTGAGTGATCACGTCGGGTGGCGTCACCAGCGCGGCCAGAACCAGAATCCCCACGACCGCGTATTTGCGCACTGCACCTAACCCTTCGGCGCTGACCAATCCGGCTTTGCCCATCAGGGTCAACAGGACCGGCAGTTGGAAGCACAACCCAAAGGCCACAATGAATTTGATCGTCAGGTTCAGGTATTCCTGTGCCGAGCCCTGGAACACGACGCTTAGCGGCGCGGCTGTTGCACCATCGACCACAGCCTCACCTTCCGCGCCAAACTGCTGGAAGCCAAGGAAGAAATCGTAAGCCAGCGGCGTGACGACATAGAAGGCAAAACTTGCACCCAGCAGGAACATGAAGGGCGACGCGACCATAAAGGGCAGAAACGCGTTCTTTTCCGACCGATACAGCCCCGGCGCCACAAAGCGCCACATCTGCATTCCGATATAAGGGAAAGCCAGAATGAAACCGCCCAGAAGCGAGACCTTGATGGCGACAAAGAACCCTTCCTGCGGCGAGATGAAGATCAGCCCGCAATCCTGTCCGCGTTCGTTCAGCACCTCACACAGCGGGTGCGTCAGGAAGTTGAAAAGCGGCGTTGCCACGGTGAAGCAGATGATCATCCCGACAAGAAACGCCACGACGCAATGAATGAGCCGCGTACGCAGTTCCGCCAGATGCTCGATCAACGGGGCCGAGCTGTCTTCGATTTCGTCGGTCTTGCTCATGTCTTGTTCTCGGAATTCAGCGCCGCTTCAGCTTCTTCCGCCTTGGCCAGCGCATCAGCGGCTTCCTTGGCCTTGCGCTCGGCCGTGGCGCGGGCGCTTGTGGCCTGAACCTTCTTGGCTTGTTCGGCCCGCTCGGCCGCCAGTTTCCCGGTTGCGCTGTCGGGATCGTATTTGGTTGGGTCGATGCTTTTGGCCATGTCCTGCGCCGCCTGTTTCACACCATCCATGGCCGTGTTCACAGGGTTCGTTGCGGCATTCAGACCCTTCTTGATCTCGTTCACACCCGCCTGATCCGCCGCTTCGTTCATGGCGCTGCTGAATTCGCGCGCCATGCCCCGCGCCTTGCCGACAAAGCGCCCGACATTGCGAAACAGCACCGGCAGGTCCTTGGGCCCCACCACGATCAGCGCAACGATGCCGATGACCAGAAGCTCGGTCCAGCCCAGATCAAACATCTGCGCTTAGACCTTGTCTTTCTCGGTTTCGGGCGTGACATCCTTGGCCAGCTCGGACGCGTCCTGTTCGATCTCTTCCGAACCGTCCTTGACGCCTTTCTTGAACGCGGTGATGCCCTTGCCGACTTCACCCATCAACGAGCTGATCTTGCCGCGACCAAACAGCACCAGCACCACAACCGCAATCAGCAGAAGACCAGGAAGGCCGATATTGTTGAGCATGTCTCTTCTCCTTTGCTTGGGCGCCGTGCGCCCGGAATATGATCTGAGCCTGTGTTTACGCCGCAAACCTGCCCGTCAAAAGGGAACTGGCCCCAATTGGTGCTCAAATTTGATGTGATCGGATGGATTCATGGGGCTCGCATTTCTCAACTGACAGGTTTATGTCAGTTGTAAGGGACTAGGCAGAGGTCATCGAAACCTGGTCAACGGAGAATCAAATGACCCATGTTGCGGAAATCGTCACCTTCAGCCTCGCCAATGGCACCACGGCGGAAGAGTTCGTGAAACTCAGCCAGGCGTCCGAGGCATTTGTCCGGTCGGCCCCCGGCTTTGCCCATCGTCAGCTGAGCCAGGGCGAGGATGGCCGGTGGACCGACTATGTCGTCTGGACCGATATGAATGCCGCGCAAGATGCCGCTGCGCAATTCATGCAGCAGGATTGCGCCGCCGCCATGATGGCGGTGATCAATCCCGACAGCGTCCAGATGCGCCATGAGACTGTGCTATGGAACATGACCGCGTAACCCCGGTTAGATCGGCGTGTCATGCGCCGCACTGACCGTCTGTTCGACATCATACAGATCCTGCGCGACGGCAAACTGCACCGCGCGCAGGACATCGCGGATCGGCTCGAGGTGTCAGTCCGCACCATCTACCGCGACATGGATACGCTGGTCGCCTCGGGCGTTCCGGTCGAGGGCGAGCGCGGCGTGGGCTACATGGTGCGCGAGCAGATCACCCTGCCCCCGCTGAACCTGACACCCTCCGAACTCGAAGCCCTGAACCTCGGCATGGCCATCGTGGCCGAGGCTGCAGACTCGGACCTCAAATCAGCCGCCGAGTCGCTGGCGGAAAAGATCGACGCGGTTCTGCCCACGCAGGTCGTAGCCGAAGCGGATGCCTGGAAATTCGCGGTCTACCCCTTTGCTGACGCCGCGCGCGGACTGGCCCATATGGCCCCGATCCGCGCCGCCATCAAAGCACGACAGAAACTGCACCTCGTCTATCGCCGCATCGACGGCACCCTGACCGACCGCATCATCCGCCCGCTGCACATGGAATACTGGGGCCGAGTCTGGACCCTTACAGCATGGTGCGAACTACGCGAAGGCTTTCGCGTCTTCCGCATCGACCTGATCGAATCCATCACGCCCCAACCGGAACTCTTCACAGATGAACCCGGCAAACGCCTGAGCGACTACGACCCAAACGCGTAATCCCGGCTTCATCTGGCTAAAAATACCTCCGCCGGAGGCATGGCCCGGAACGGGCCATTCAACGTCACTTCAGATATGGCTCGGGATCAACCGACTCGAACCCCTTACGCACTTCGAAATGCACATAGGCGTTGTCGCCGCCCCGCAGTGCCGCAATCTTCTGCCCGCGCCGGACCCGATCGCCTTTCTTGACGGCAATATTATCTACATTGGCATAGACCGTCAGCAGGTCATTGTTGTGCTTGACCACGATGATCGGCACCTGATCCGCATCTGCTGTGATGGCCGCAACAGTCCCCGCCTCAGCCGCCTGAACGGATGTACCCGGCGCGGCAGCGATATCGATGCCTTCGTTTTTGCCCTTCTCATAGGTCCGGATGATCTTGCCGGATACCGGCAGTGACAGCGCCGATGTGCCCGTATTGCTGGGGGCTTCGGCAGTAACGTCCGGAGCTTCGGGCGACTCGGTCAGCGGTGCGACCTGTTCATCCGGCAGCGGCTGCGTAGCGCTTGGGGGTGTCGGAGTGGGCGAGCCCTGCCCCGGTTGCGTCACGTTGGTTGCCTCAGCCGCCGGGGCCGCCGCAGCCGCGCGCGGCGCAGGCTGGTTCTTGACAGGGATCAACAGGTACTGACCTTCGCGGATCGCAAAATCCGGACCCAACCCGTTCCATTCTGCCAGCGATTCAACCGGAACCTGATAAAGGCGCGATACCGTATAAGCTGTTTCGCCCCGTTTGACCTTGTGCTGGATCGGTTCAGGCCCAGCGGGCACTGGGGCCGGGGCTGGCGCGGTTCTGGCCGGTTCCAGCGTTGTAGTCTGAACCGAGCCCGTCTCGGGCGCCTGATCAATGGCCGAGCCCGCGATTGACGCGATATCGACACCGCTGGATGCCCCGACCGAGCGCGGCAGAGCCAAGACCTCGCCCTCGCGCAGCTTGTCTGTTGTCTGCAACCCATTGAACCGCGATAGCTCGCCTTCGGGCAGGCCCACACGCGCGGCCACGTCGCGGACGGTATCGCCCCGGCGGGCCACGGCGACCTGATAGTTCGGATAGGTGATCACACCACGCGCATCCGGTGCCGGACGGCTGGCCGTGGCGCTTTGCGCGGCACCGGTGGTCGAAAACCCGCCGATCTGCCCCCGCAGGTCATAATCCAGCGGCCCTTCGCACCCGGCAAGAATTGCCAAGGCAGCCACCCCGGTCGCACAGCGGCGCATTGCCGATTTGGAAACTGCTCTCATCACGTCGATCCTCAACACCTGCCCCTGTTCACCGGGGTTTTGGCGATAAAACTTAAAAACCTGTTATGCCTCGTCCTTCCCAAGCCCCTCAAGCAGAGGCACGAAACGGACGGACGTCAATTCGTCGTAGTCCAGACCATCCTCGGTGCGCGTCACCTTGATCAACTGCTGCACCGCATCTGACTGTCCTACGGGTAGCACCATGATACCCCCGATTTTAAGCTGCGCCAAGAGCGGGCCCGGAGGGTCCTCAGCCGCAGCTGTCACGATGATCCGGTCAAAAGGCGCCTGTTCCGGCAAACCGAACGAGCCATCAGACAACATCGCGGTCACGTTGGTCAGACCCAACGCGCGAAACAACTGGCCTGTTTCATGCACCAGCCGCCGGTGCCGTTCCACCGTATAGACCCGGCGCGCCAACTTCGACAGGATCGCCGCCTGATAGCCCGAGCCGGTACCGACCTCCAGCACAGTGTCCCTGGGGCGCACATCCAGCGCCTGCGTCATCAGACCAACGACCGAAGGCTGGCTGATCGTCTGCCCGCAGGCGATGGGCAGCGGCATATCCTCATACGCGCGATCCGCGAACAGCCCCGTCACAAAACGGCCCCGGTCGACCTGCTCCATCGCGGCCAGCACGCGCGCATCTGTCACGCCCCGTTTGCGCAGGGCAAACAGGAACTGCATTACGGTTTCAGGGTCCAGTCCGCTCATTCGATCGACTTCAACGCCTCAAGCGCATCATGCGCCGTCAGATCCGCCCGCATCGGCGTGACCGAGATATACCCGGCAAGATTGACCGCCGCATCCGTGCCCGGCGCGGTCGGATTGTGCTGATACCCGCCCTTGATCCACAAAAACCGCCGCCCCGAAGGTGAGCTGTGCGGCTCGACCGAGAACCGCGTGTCGCGGCGAAAGCCCTGCGGCGCGACGCGGATGCCCAGAACCTCATCCGCCGGGACCGGCGGGAAATTCACGTTGTAAAACAGGCGGTAATCGCTTTGCTCAGCGGGGGTGGCATCCAGAATACGCCGCACCAGATCGGCCCCAAAGCGCGCTGCAGCCTCGAACGGATCGTCCAGCCCCAGATTGCGCGGCCCGAAATATTGCGACAAGGCGATTGCGGGTACGCCTTGCAAAGCGGCCTCCATCGCGCCGCCAATTGTGCCGGAATAAAGCGTATTCTCGGCAGAATTATTACCCCGGTTTACCCCGGACAGCACCAGATCGGGCGGCGTGTCCTTCATCACATCATGCAGCCCCGCCAGTACGCAATCCGCCGGAGAGCCTTCGGCCGCGAAACGACGCTCGCCCAGTTTGGCGACCATCATAGGATGGGTGTAGCTGATGCAATGCCCGACGCCCGATTGCTCGAACGCCGGGGCGACAACCCAAACCTCGCCGTCCGGCCCGGCCAGGTCTTTGGCAATCGCCTCAAGCGTGATCAAACCCGGTGCGTTGATCCCGTCATCATTGGTCAAAAGAATACGCATGTGCCCGATCATCCCCACGTTTGGCCCTTGATAGACCCGCCCTTGCGTTGCGGCAAGCAAAGCGCATACGCAATCTGAGGCTTTCGCGCACCACTTTGGCGGAAATTGCGGCCTAGACCGGGAAAACGAAGCAGCGGTCGCGCCGGATGGTCAGCCACATGACGCGCCCGGGATTGGGCACAAACACGTTTGGCACCGTCACTTTCAGGATCGAGCCGTCATGGTCCATCCGAAACTCGACCAGACTTTCATTGCCCAGAAAACGCGCACGTTCCACGGTGCCGCGTGCGGCAACCCCATCGGTGGCGGTGGGCGATGGACCTTTGCCGTTGCGGTCGAAATCCAGCTTTATGTGTTGCGGGCGAAAGACGATCTCGACATCGGTGCCATCCGGGATGCCGGGGGCAAGGAACTGACCAAATGGCGTCTGCGCCAACGCGCCATTCACTTCAGCCCGCAAAACATTGACATCGCTGAAGAAAGCAACCGCCGCCTTGTCGGCTGGCCTGGTGTAGACGTTATAGGGCGCGCCTTGCTGTACGATCTTGCCACGGCGCATCAGGGCGATCTCGTCGGCCATGCGCATCGCCTCTTCGGGTTCATGCGTGACCAGCAGAACGGCGGCATCCTCTTCTTTCAGGATTGCCAGCGTCTCATCCCGGATACCGTCGCGCAGACGATTGTCGAGGCCCGAGAAAGGCTCATCCATCAGCATGATGCGGGGGCGTGGGGCCAAGGCACGAGCCAGCGCGACACGTTGCTGTTCGCCCCCCGACAATTGATGCGGAAACCCGTCGATGAAGCGCATCAGGTCGACTTTACGCAGCAACTCCTCAACGCGCGCGCGTTTTTCGTCTTTGCTGCCCTTCAGGCCGAAAGCGACGTTCTGGGCCACGCTCAGATGCGGGAACAGGGCAAAATCCTGAAACATCAGCCCGATCTCGCGCCGTTCGGGCGGCACCCGGAACACCGTGTCGCAGATCAGCTTTCCATCGACATAGATTTCGCCCGAGTCCTGCATCTCGACCCCGGCAATCATGCGCAAGGTGGTGGATTTGCCGCAACCCGACGGCCCCAGCAGGCACGTCACCTGCCCGGCCTGAATGGTCAGCGACACGTCATCGACAACGACCCGCCCTTCAAACCGGCGGACCATATTGCGAATTTCCAGACGTGGAGGAGTTGCGTCTTCTGTCACCAAGGGACCCCGTTGCCTTTCCCGATCAAAAGCATCGGGCTTGGGCGGGGATAGCAACCCCGCCCCGCAGGTTCAAGGGATCAGCAGCACCCGCCCGACGATGCAGCCTCGCCAACCGCTTCAAATGGGCTTTCGCCGCCGCAGCCGTCGAAGATCCCATAATGGGTCGAGAAATCGCCGATAAAGTCAAAATGACGCGCAAATCGCGTGTCTTTCAGCATCATCCAGGTATTGCCGCAAACTGGAAAGACCTTGCCTGTTTCAATCGCGTGATGATCATCCAACTCGAACAGATGCGGCGCGTTGGGGATGGTGCCCTTGTAGATCACGGCCTGCCCGTAATCCTCGCAGGCCGGTTCCAGTTCGGGCAGTTTGAACAGCCGATAGGTGGCCGACAGGAAGTTCAGCGGTGCAACCCGCTGCTCCAGCACCGGGTTTTCGATGGTCAGCGGGCGATGGGTGACGCGGCGCGCATCACCAAAGCCTGCTTTGCGCGAGATCGACAGGAAATCGTTCCAATACAGCGCGCCCGACAGGCATTCGCCATACAGAACCTCATCCTCGGCCATCGCCTGCGGGATACGGCGGTCGGCGTAGACGTCCGAGAAATACATCTCGCCGCCGTCTTTCAGCAAACGATGCGCGCCCCGCAGAACGGCCTCTTTGTCGGTTGCCAGGTTGATGACGCAGTTCGAAACAATGATGTCGAAGGAACCGGGCTCCAGGTCTAGCTCGTCAAGTTTTTCGATATAGCCGTGGTGAAATTCGACATTGCTAGCCGCGTATCCAAATGCCTCGGCGTGATAATCCTGATGCGCGCGGGCCACATCCAGCTGTTCGGGTGTCATGTCCACACCAACCACCCGGCCCGTTTCGCCCACCATCGCGGACAGGGCATAGACGTCCCGACCCGCGCCGCAACCCAGATCGAGGATGCTCATCCCTTCCAGATCCAGCGGCGCGATCAGGCCGCAGCCGTAGTAGCGGGTCAGCACCTCATCGTGCAGTTTGGACAGGATACGCTTGAGGTGATCCGGCATGTCATCCGGTGTGCAGCAGGCATTGGTTTGCAGATCCGCACTGCTTTGCAGCACTTCGCCATAATAGTTCTGCACCGATTCATGCTTCATCTCAGCTTTCCTTTCGCAAACAGCTGCACCGCAGCTAGTGCACGGCTGCGCCCGGTGCAATCCGGCATCTTGGGTTTTGACGAAAGCGTGAGGGGGGATTTAACCCAACAGATCGAAATCGATCCCCGCCCGCACCCTGCCATTGACCTGAACCTCAAGCCGGTGCGCGCCGGGCACCAGCTTGAACGTCGTGGCATCTCCCTTCAGCTTGTGCCGCTTGTCCAGTCGCAGCTTTCCATCTTTCAGAACGGCTTGTTTCAACTTGTGCACCTTGGCTGAGGTTTTTCCGCCAGGGCGTTGAAAGTGAATGATATAATCCACAAGTACAGGCTGACCATCCGGGCCTTTCAAATCCACCGAGAACTCCAGTGCCTCGCCAATCCGGGCCTGCGTGTTGAGGTCAATCGTCACTGCCACGTCGGCGTCAGGATCATAGCCCAGCATCGCCATCGCCCCCGGATGACCAGCCTTAACAAGGCCCCGCAACGTGTGCGACGTCATCCAAGCCAGTTCATCCGCGTCCTGCGCGCCCGCATCCCGCCACTGTTGCAGCCGCGCCAGCACCTGATCAGGCTGTTTCTTGGAAACATCATTCAAATGGTTTGCGACCGATCGGGTGACATAGCGTGTCGGATCGCTGTGCAGCCGGTCCAGCAAAGGCAACGGATCATCCAGTTCCAGCCCGATGGCCTGCCCCCATGGCAGACGCGGACGGGTGCCTTCGCTGACCAACCGACGCACATGATAGCTGTCATGCGCGCACCAGTCCTGCATCCGGGCCAGAACCTGATCGGGCCAGCGGTTCAGAAACGGGCGGATCGCCCACTCCATCGAAAAGCGCTGCGTGATCTCGGCCAGCAGGTCCAGCGACTGATCAGGGTTTTCCAACCCAACCGACACCACCCATTCACCCAAAGGGGCAAAGATGAAATCGCCGAAATCATCATCGGTTTTTGTCGGATCCAAAGGCGGAGGAAGCGCGCGCAGGATTACGGGCGCGACCTGCGGCAGTTCACCCGGAACAACCTCTTGCAGGCAGTCCGCGATCCACGTCATCCGCTCTTTCAACTCAAGCTCAAGCAGGCGCGACATGACCCGTGCGTGAAATGCATCCGCGTCAAAGGATGCATCGGCCTTGGCGAACAACCCCGCGAGATAACGGGTTTTTTCATCGTTAAACAGCTGGTCTTTCAGCGAAAACCCTTGCGCCATGGCTACATTGTCAGATTGGTTGCGCCACCGTCCAGCAGGATATTCTGCCCGACGATGAACCCGGCATGTTGCGAACACAGGAAGGCACAGGCGGCCCCGAATTCGGCGCGTGTGCCGTAACGGCGCGCGGGGATCGTGGCCGCGCGCGCAGCACGCGCTTCATCCATCGAAATCCCTTGCTGCGCCGCCACGCCGCTGTCGAGCGAATCCGCCCTGTCCGTCGCATGAATGCCCGGCAGCAGGTTGTTGATGGTCACCCCGTTTGGCGCGACCTGCCGGGCCGTCCCGGCAACATACCCTGTCAGCCCGGTGCGTGCGGCATTCGATAGGCCAAGCACCGCAATCGGCGCACGCACGGATTGCGAGGTGATGTTGACCACCCTGCCCCAGCCCTTGTCCATCATCCCCGGCAACAGCGCTTTCATGAAGGCAATCGGTGTCAGCATGTTGGCGTCCAGCGCCTTGATGAAATCTTCGCGGTCCCAGTCTGACCACATTCCCGGCGGTGGCCCGCCTGCGTTATTCACCAGAATATCCACGCCCTGCGCGGCCTCGATCACCTGCGCCTGCCCCTGGGCCGAGGTCACATCGCAGGCCACCGTCTGAACATCCACGCCGTGGTCCGAACGAAGGCGGGCCGCTTCGGCCTCCAACGCCTCGGCCCCGCGGGCGTTCATCACCAAATCAACGCCTGCTTCGGCCAAGGTTTCGGCGCACCCAAGACCCAATCCCTTGCTGCTGGCACAGACCAGCGCGCGTTTGCCGCGAATTCCAAGATCCATTCTGATCCTCCCTGTCCTGCCTTATCTTGCACCGGCCCGACCGGAAGGACCAGACGAGCTTTGTCAGTAGAAAAACTCCTCGCGCACGATTTTTCCGTCCGCGACGTGGTAAATCGCCACCTCGCGCATATCAAAGCTTTCGCCGCTGTCTTTCACTGTGCCCTGAACCTCGAAGATCACGGCAAAGCGGTCGTCGCCGTGCAGAAACGGCCCACCAACCGTTGCGCCAGAGACGTCGTGCGCGTTTTCCCACCAATCGTGCTTGCCTCGAATGCCTTCGAGGCCCTGGGTTTCCCGGCCCATACCCGACATGTCCTGCGCCTCGACCGAAACTGCGTCAGGTGCGTAGAGCTTGCTCAGGTTTTCCTTGGCCCGGTTCTCGCGGCATCCCGCGACCAGTTCTTCGGCGATTTCTTTCAAATTCATTGGTCCACTCCATATTTTGTTCACTATATGTTCCTTCTGTCACAACCCGCCGATTCGAACCACCCCTTTGTCTTGCCTCGGCGGGATTCCCCGCCTATACGCGCGTTTATGCTTGATACCTCGAACCAACCCTCTCTGCCGCCCGAGATCGCCCGGCGCCGGACATTCGCCATCATCTCGCACCCGGATGCGGGTAAGACGACGCTGACGGAAAAGTTCCTGCTGTACGGGGGCGCGATTCAGATGGCCGGTCAGGTGCGCGCCAAGGGTGAGGCACGGCGGACCCGGTCGGACTTTATGCAGATGGAAAAGGATCGCGGCATCTCGGTCTCGGCCTCGGCGATGTCGTTCGACTATGGGAACTTCCGGTTCAATCTGGTGGACACGCCCGGCCACTCGGATTTTTCCGAGGATACCTATCGCACGCTGACCGCCGTGGATGCCGCCGTGATGGTGATAGACGGCGCGAAAGGTGTGGAAAGCCAGACGCAGAAACTGTTCGAGGTTTGCCGCCTGCGCGATCTGCCGATCCTGACCTTCTGTAACAAGATGGACCGCGAAAGCCGCGATACGTTCGAGATCATCGACGAAATTCAGGAAATGCTGGCCATCGACGTCACGCCTGCCGCGTGGCCGATTGGCGTGGGTCGCGACTTCATCGGCTGCTATGACATGCTGCGTGACCGGCTGGAACTGATGGACCGCGCCGACCGCAACAAAGTGGCCGAAAGCATTGAAATCAACGGGCTGGACGACCCGAAACTGGCCGAGCACGTGCCCGAGCACCTGTTGGAAAAACTGCTGGAAGAGGTCGAGATGGCGCGCGAATTGCTGCCCGCGCTGGACCCGCAAGCGGTGCTTGAGGGGCATATGACCCCGATCTGGTTCGGCTCGGCCATCAACTCGTTCGGCGTCAAGGAACTGATGGAAGGCATCGGCGCCTATGGCCCCCAGCCGCAGGTGCAATCGGCAGAACCACGTCAGATTGCGCCCGACGAGAAGAAAGTCGCAGGCTTTGTGTTCAAGGTGCAGGCCAATATGGACCCCAAGCACCGCGACCGGGTGGCTTTCGTGCGAATGGCAAGCGGCCATTTCAAGCGTGGCATGAAGCTGACCCATGTGCGGTCGAAAAAGCCGATGGCCATTTCGAACCCCGTTCTGTTCCTCGCCTCCGACCGCGAACTGGCGGATGAGGCTTGGGCCGGGGACATCATCGGCATCCCCAACCACGGTCAGCTGCGCATCGGTGACACCCTGACCGAGGGCGAGGCGCTGCGTGTGACCGGCATCCCGTCCTTTGCGCCGGAACTACTGCAGGGCGTCCGCGCGGGCGATCCGATGAAGGCCAAGCATCTGGAAAAAGCCCTGATGCAATTTGCCGAGGAAGGCGCGGCCAAGGTGTTCAAACCCTCGATCGGGTCAGGCTTTATCGTCGGCGTCGTCGGCGCGCTGCAATTCGAAGTGCTTGCCAGCCGGATCGAGATGGAATACGGCCTGCCCGTGCGCTTCGAGGCGTCGCAATTCACTTCGGCCCGCTGGGTCAGCGGTGACAAGGCCGAGGTCGAAAAGTTCGTCAACGCCAACAAGCAGCACATCGCCCATGATCATGACGGCGACATCGTCTATCTGACGCGTTTGCAATGGGACATCGACCGGGTCGTGCGCGACTATCCGGCGCTGAACCTGACTGCGACCAAGGAAATGATGGTCTGACCAAGGCTAGGGGTTTATCGCCTTGAGATACGTGGAAAAGACGTAGCCGATATACCCTTGCCTAGTGCGAACGCGCCACCACTCGCCATCGACACCCAGTCGCTCCACGGTTGTACGTTCGGGCAGCGCCCCGATTTTTTCACCGCCGGGTGTGCGGCGCAAATTCAGTGTTGAAGGCGCGACACCCGTCACACGGTATCTTGGGGCCTTCGCGTCTTCGGGCATCGCGTCCGCAGCAATCAACGGGCCATCATCCAGCGCGGCGGCGACGCTGGACCGCAGCAACTGTCCGACTTCTTCATACCCCTTGACCGACAGGTCAAAGGCCAGCCGCACAATGTCCCATTTGCCGTTTTGCGGGACGTTCAGATTGGGCTCGACCTCGGCATGGGTCAGGATCTTGGTGGGCGTGACCAATATGTTATATTTCTCGGCCAGATCCGCCACGACCAGCATTCCCTGATCCCACTGGGTTCGCGTCATGGGATAGTTGCCGGGATCGAAAGGCGACCGTTCAGCCCCGAGCATGCAGCACAGCGACACACCAATCGCGCCCGTGTTGGCACCGCGTGTGTGCCGCGCATAGTTCGAGCTCATGGGGCGTGCATTTTCGGCAATCGACTTATTTCCGCGCACAAGGGTGCCGTCGGATTCGACTAGAATGTGATAGCTGTTCTTATCATTGGCATTGGCGCTATGCGCTCCGGCCGTCCAATGAAGATGGATGCGCTCCATATTGACATCGGGCATCCATGACGCGGGAACAACACGAGGCATTGTAATCTCCTCAATAACAAATGTAAGAACTCTTAAAGTGGCGCTATCGTATCACATTTCGGCACAGGCTCAAAAACAGACCCCGCCACAATGACTTGCATGGCTTCAGACCAAGACAATCACACGCACGTTCCCACCTGGGGTATCGTGTCTATGGTGCGGGGGTCTGCCGAGGACATCCTTGGCTTTGCCGCGCACCATCTGGAGCTTGGGGCGGACCAACTATACATCTACCTTGACGAACCAAACCGGCGCGCCTTTCGGGCACTTCGCGCGCATCCAAAGGTTCGGGTGCGGCTTTGTGACGACGCGTTCTGGGTGAAACGAAAACGCACACGGCCGGAAAAGCACCAGATCCGTCAAACCGTGCACGCCACCCATATCTACAAACGTACCAATCTGGACTGGCTGACCCATATCGATGTGGATGAGTTCCTGTGGTCGTCCGAGCCGATTGCGCATGTTCTGCGCTCGGTTCCGGCAGACATTCCCGGTTTTCGGGTGCGCCCGATCGAGGCGCTGGCCGGGGGCGACGACCTATACAAAGCGCACATCCCCAAGGGGCCAGGCCGCGAGGCGCTGGTGCAGGACCTCTACCCCACCTATGGCGGGTTTGTGCTGGGCGGATTTCTAAGCCACGTGCAGGGCAAGCTGTTCGTGCGGGCCGGATTGCCGAACCTGAGCTTTCGAATCCACAATCTGTTTCAGAACAAGAAACTGCTGCCCTGCAAAACCGAACTGCCCCAATTTGAGCTGTGCCACCGCCACGCACCGGACTGGGACCATTGGATCGGTCACTATGATTTCCGAATGAATCGAGGCTCTTACCAGCCAGGAATGTCGCCCAACGTACCGCGTTACAAGGGCGGTCTGAGCAAAAACGAACTGCTGAGCTGGATCGAGGCCGAGCAAGGCATGGACGGGCTGCGGGCCTTCTACGCGGAGATGAGCGGTCAGGACCCCGATGTGCGTGCGCGGCTGGAACAACACGGGCTGATCCGGCACAGGCCCTTGAACCTGCCCGACAAGATCGCGAAACACTTTCCCGGAAGGGCCTGAATTGTTGCGCAAAATCCCGATTTGACGCAACCGCGTAACGTCAGACTGGTCTTCATTTGACCCTGACCTACCTTTTTGTTATGTCCGCGCCCAAAGCCGAAACGCGCCTGTTGCGCGTGGCCATCCGGGCCCGGCAGATTTTGATGCGCGGGCCAGGTCAAGTGTCCGCTTGAACCGGACATACATGACAAAGTTTAACGAACTGAACCTGAACCCGAAGGTCCTCAAAGCCATTGAGGAAGCCGGATACGAAACCCCCACTCCGATCCAGGAAGGCGCGATACCGCCTGCGCTTGAAGGCAAGGACGTTTTGGGCATTGCGCAAACCGGCACAGGTAAAACCGCCAGCTTCACGCTGCCGATGATCACCCTGCTGGCCCGTGGCCGCGCCCGCGCGCGGATGCCGCGTTCGCTGGTGCTGTGCCCGACGCGCGAGCTGGCCGCGCAGGTGGCCGAGAATTTTGACACCTACTCCAAGCACCTGAAACTGACCAAGGCGCTGCTGATCGGCGGTGTCAGCTTCAAAGAGCAAGAGGCGCTGATCGACCGGGGTGTCGACGTTCTGATCGCCACGCCGGGTCGTCTTTTGGACCATTTCGAGCGCGGGAAGCTGCTGCTGACAGGCGTTCAGATCATGGTGGTGGACGAAGCCGACCGGATGCTGGATATGGGTTTTATCCCCGATATCGAGCGCATCTTCTCGCTGACGCCTTTCACCCGTCAAACCCTGTTCTTCTCGGCCACCATGGCGTCCGAGATCGAACGCATCACCGACACGTTCCTGTCCGCCCCCGCCCGGATCGAAGTTGCCCGTCAGGCCACCGCCTCTGAGACGATCGAACAGGGCGTCGTCATGTTCAAAGGTGGGCGTCGGGATCGCGAGGCCAGTGGAAAGCGCAAAGTTCTGCGCGCGCTGATCGATGCCGAGGGTGAGAAATGCACCAACGCGATCATCTTCTGCAACCGCAAGACGGATGTGGACATCTGCGCCAAGTCGCTGAAGAAATACGGCTATAACGCCGCCGCGATCCATGGCGATTTGGATCAGTCCCAGCGGATGAAAACGCTGGACGGATTCCGCGATGGCTCATTGCGTTTGCTGGTGGCATCTGACGTGGCCGCGCGCGGGTTGGACATTCCATCGGTCAGCCATGTGTTCAACTTCGACGTGCCCGGCCATGCCGAGGATTACGTGCACCGTATCGGCCGTACCGGTCGCGCGGGCCGCGAAGGCAAGGCTGTTACAATCTGCTCGGGCCGCGATGAGAAGGCGCTGGATGCGATTGAGAAGCTGATCCAGAAGGACATTCCGCGCATCGACAACCCGGTAAAGGACGAACCGAAGCCGGACACGCCCAAGCCCGAGAAAAAGGCCAAGCCCGCGGATGAGAAAAAGCGCGACCGCAAGAAGGATGAGCGTAAGCAGGACAAGCCCGCCAAGGGCCGTGGTCGCCGGGACGATACTGGCCCAGCGGTTGTCGGCATGGGTGATCATCTGCCCAGCTTCATCGCGCTGAGCTTCGACGAACGCCGCGCCAGCTAGATCGTCAGCACCAGCGTCAGTATCGAGACGCCCAACAAACCCATCCCGGCGATTTCGCGCCGGGTGATGGTCTCGCGGAAGAACAGGATCGAGGCCAATAGGCTGAGTATCAGCTCAACCTGCCCCAGCGCTTTGACATAGGCCGCGTTTTGCAAGGTGAAGGCCAGAAACCAGCAGAACGACCCACCGAGGCTGGTCAGCCCGACAAAGACGCCCGTTGATCGGGTTTCCCAGACCGCGCACAACTCGGCCCGGTCGCGCCACAGCAGCCACAGGCCCATGCTGAGAAATTGGAACGTGACCACAGCCGCCAAGGTCACTAAGGCGCGGAACCAGGCGTCAATATCCCCGAGTTCCAAAGACGCACCGCGGTAGCTGACGGCTGAGAAGGCGAACAGAACGCCAGAGCCAAGCCCCAGTTGCGATGCGCGGTTGGTCAGATGACGCCACCACGCCCCGTCCCCGCCCGGTGTTTTGGACAACAAGAGAACCGCCAGCAATCCCAACAGGATCGCGCCAAGCGCCCCGGCTGAGACCTTATCCCCAAGGATCAGAAACCCGACAATTGCGGTCTGGATAACCTCGGTCTTCTTAAAGGTAATTCCCACCGCAAAATTGCGCTGTTTGAACAGGGCGACCACGCAGACCGTCGCCAATATCTGTGCTGTTCCACCGATGGCAACAAACAGCCAGAACTGCGCCGTCAGCGGCGGCACCGCCATACCGGTCAGCCACAACGCCACAGCCAATCCCAAAACCGCCAGCGGCATCGAATAGGCAAACCGCGCAAAGGTCGCACCAGCCGCAGACAGTTTCACACTGCTCAACGATTTTTGCAGCATGAACCGCACCGTCTGGAACGAGGCGGCTGCGATGGTGACGGGAATCCACAAGCTCATGGCTTCCCTTCTGTCGCGAAATCAGGGCTTTGGCCAGAGCGGATGGGCCACCGGGTCTTTCGCCCGCCAGAAATACTCTTTGAATATCTGTGCGTAAGACCGATAGACATACGCCTCGTTGCACGCCTGATACCGCTCTTTCCCGGCCCGATAGAGCGCGGGCAGCTGATACCAAGGCGCGGATGGGTTCATGTGGTGAACAACGTGCAAGTTGTTGTTCAAAAACAGAAAGGACAACAACCCTCGATCTTCGATTATCACGGTCCGGGCGCGCGATTTCTCATGCGCGCGGTGTTCCAGGAAGGTGCGGATTTTGACCAGCCCCAAACCGATATAGGCCGACAGGACAAATCCCCAGACCGGCATGGCCGACTGCGCAACAACCCACAAAACCACCGCGACGCCCGGAATATGCAGCGCCCAGGCCAGCAGAACCGCGCGATCCCCCCGGATCATCCCCTGCCATTCGTCCCGTACAAACATCACCTGCCCAATAACCGGGCCCAGCACGATCCGGCCCAGAAGCGTGTTGTTGATTGCGAACAGCCGCTTCTTCCACCCGGATAATTGCGCCCAGATTTTGGGGTCCAAGTAATTCGTCTCGGGGTCGTCATAAGGATCGGTCAGGTTGGCATCCTGATGATGCGCAAGATGCAGATCGCGGAAGCGATTGAACGGGATGAACAGTGTCAGGGGCAAGGCCAACAGCGCCTCGTTCAACCATTTGGCGCGGAAAGGATGGCCGTGCAGCGCCTCATGCGTCAGCGAAGAATGCAAGGCCCCAACCAACCCCATCGCCGGAATCGCCAGCCATAACGACCATGCGGCCAACCAAAACAGCACCGCAAGCCAAGTGGCATAGCACGCGACGATCAGCGCAAACGTGCCCCATTCGGGCGTCTTCGGCGTCGTTGGCTCACCCATGGCGGCCCCACGAAATCCTGGCCCAAATGCGCTCGTAGAGCACATAAAGCGTCAAACCAATGGCCGTATTGACCAGCGCCAGCGCACCACCAATGGCCGCCGATCCGGTTGCGACAAGACCGACCAAAGTCATGACCGCCAACCCAACAGCATTCCAAATGATTGCTTTCACGACCGATCTTCGTCGCGTTTCCATTCCGGACCCCAGTTTTTTTTGTTCTCACAAAAGTGTTACTTACTGGTCCGGGCGTTGGGAATTCTGAATATGATTAACAAAATTCATCACCTGTGATATTTTCAAACATATGGATGAAAAACTCGACAAACGCGTCCGCGCTGCGCAGTTTCGCCTGCGACTGACCCGCGCGATGGAGGACCGCCATGTCAGCCAAAGCGCTCTGGCCCGCAGTATCGGGGTAGACCGGTCCACGGTGTCTCAACTACTGGCCGATGAAGGCGCGCGCTTGCCCAATGCGCATGTGATCGGCGGCTGTGCTTCGGCGCTGGGGGTTTCAGCGGATTGGCTGCTGAGCCTGTCGAACCGCCCCGAAAGCGCGGCCGAGCTTCTGGCCAGTTCCCTGACCATGACCGAAGCCCCCCGCGCATTGGTGGATGAGCGTATTTTCCAATGGCATCAAGAGGCTGCGGGCTATAAAATCCGCTATGTGCCTGCCACTCTGCCCGACATGCTCAAAACCCGCGCGGTGCTGGAATGGGAATACGCCCCGCATCTGGGTCGCACGGCAGATCAGGCCATCGGTGCCTCCGAAGACCGTCTGTCCTGGATGCGCAGCGCGCAGTCAGACTATGAAATCGCCATGCCGCTGTTTGAAATCCATAGCTTTGCGCAGGCCGAGGGATACTATCAGGGCCTGCCGCTTTCTGTCCGCCTGGAACAAATCGACCACCTGCTGAGCCTCTGTGAACAGCTCTACCCACGTTTGCGCATCTATCTGTTCGACGCAAAACGCCTGTATTCCGCGCCGGTCACAATCTTCGGCCCGCTGCTGTGTGTTTTCTATGCTGGCGGTCACTATATGGCCTTCCGGGACCGCGACCGGATCGAGGTTTTCACCCGCCACTTCGACACATTGATCCGCGAGGCGGATATGACAGCGCGCCATTTTCCAGAACATCTGCGCCAGTTGCGCGCCAGATTGCCGACGGCTGAGGGCTAAAGGGAATCCCCCAATCGTGCGATTTGGCGGGTCGTGTAGTATAGTGACCGCGCGAACCCTCAGACATTCCATGGAGGATGACAGGAATGGACGCATTACAGACTGCCCAATATGCACGCGCATTGTACACGGCCCATGGCGACCAGGCCGAGGCGGAAGCCGCTAAAAAGATGCGCGAATGTGAGGCCGCCGGAAACACGCAGGAAGCCAAAGACTGGCAGGCCGTGCGCAGCACAATCCGCCAGATCCGCGGCCCGAATCAAGGCTGACAAAGCAGATCAGAGTTTCGGGTCAGGATTGACCGTGTGACCGTCCACCGCGATGACCTGCCCCGAAACCAGCCGCGCCGCGTCCGAGGCCAGAAAGACCGCCATTTCAGCAATATCATGCGCCTCGACAAAGCGCCCCATTGAGGTGCCCGAGGCATAGCCCGCATAGACCTGATCCCGTGTCATGCCCTTTGCGGCGGCTTCGCGCTGCAGGACGCCTTCCATGCGCGGGCCTTCAACAGCGCCCGGACAAATCACGTTGCAGCGCACGCCATGGGGCCCAAGTTCCATCGCCAACGTCTTGCCCAGCCCGATCACACCCCATTTGGCAGCCGCATAAGGCGCGCGGTTCGGATAGCCATATTGCCCGGCCGTGGATGATGTGATGATCACCGCACCGCGCCCGTCACGTTTCAGCATCGGCACTGCGTATTTTGAACACAGAAACGCGCCTTCAAGATTGACGGAAAGGCAGTTTTTCCAATCCGTTAAAGACACATCCTCAACCAGTGCGGTTGGCCCGGCCACACCTGCATTGGCGCACAGAACGTCCAACCCGCCCCAGGCCTGTTCCAGTTGCGCGAAAACCTCGGCGACATGCGCCTCGTCCGACACATCTGCCTTGGATGACTGCCAATGGTCCGGGCAACCCTGCAAAGCGTCCTCGTCGACATCCACCACCCAAACCTGCGCCCCTGCGGCATCAAACGCCTCGGCCATCGCCCGCCCGACGCCCGAGGCGCCTGCGGTGATCAACACCCGCTGCGTCATGCGGGTTTTCGGATCGCGGCACCCGCTCCTTCCGGATACGGCAAATCAGCCTGCGCGCTGGTAATCCGGGCCATGGCGGCTTCGATCTCGGGCGACGGCGGGCTTGGGCGGCGGGTCTGCAGGCTGACATGCAGCAGGAAACTCTCACCCGTGGCCAAAAGCGTGTCGCCTTCATACATGCTGTGGAACAGGTGCAGCTTCTTGCCCTGCCCCAACAGCATTTGCGTGCGCACCTCGATCTTCGCGCCTGCATGTGCCTCATCATGATAGCGGATGTGGTTTTCGGCGGTGAAATAGCTGCCACCCGAGGCGATATAGTCCGCATCACAGCCGATGATTTCCATGAACCGGTCGGTTGCAGCGGCAAACGCCTCCAGATACTTCGCCTCGTTCATGTGGCCGTTGTAATCTGTCCAATCCAACGGCACCGCACGCGACAGGGTCAGGATTGGCTGGCTCAGATCCGCCTGATCCAGCGTCGGCAACGCGCCCGGTTTCAGAAGCGCGTCATGCCGGTTCAACACCGCCCCCGCGCCGTAATCCTGCGCCTTCAGCGCCCGCATCATGCCTACAAGGTTGTTGTCCCGAATACGCTCAAGTTCCCGGATCGAATGCATCCCGGATTGCGCATCCGACTGATCCGCGATCATGTCGACCAGTTCATCAGTGAACTCGGGCACATCCATCAGCTTGGTCCACGGCCACTTCAAAGCGGGCCCGAACTGCGCCATGAAATGCCGCATCCCGGCCTCACCACCGGCCACGCGATAAGTCTCGAACAACCCCATCTGGGCCCAGCGAATGCCAAAGCCCATGCGGATGGCCTCATCCACCTCTTCGGTCGTGGCGATCCCGTCCTTGACCAGCCACAGCGCCTCGCGCCAAACCGCCTCCAGAAAGCGGTCCGCGATATGCGCGTCGATCTCTTTCTTGATGTGCAGGGGGAAGAATCCAACCGATTTCAACAGCTCCTGCGCCCGTTCCACCATCTCGGGCGGGTTCTTGGCGGTCGGCACCAACTCGATCAATGGCAGCAGATAGACCGGGTTGAACGGATGCGTCACCACAATCTGCTCGGGCCGCAGCGCGCCTTCCTGCAATTCCGACGGCTTGAACCCGCTGGTCGAGGAGCCAATGATCGCGTCCGGATCGCACGCCTCCTGCAACCCTTTGTAAACCTTCAGCTTCAAATCCAGACGTTCCGGCACGCTCTCCTGAATCCAGATCGCGTCCCGAACGGCGTCCCCAATGTCGTCGTGAAAGGTCAACGCCCCCTCGGGCGGCAAAGGTACATCGCTCAACCCCGGCAAAGACCGCCGCGCATTGTCCAGAACCTCGCCAATCTTGCGCTCGGCTTCCGGGTCCGGGTCGAATACCCGCACATCCCAGCCATTGAGCAGAAACCGGGCAGCCCATCCGCCGCCGATCACACCGCCCCCTATGATTGCCGCTGTTTTTGCTCGTTGTTCTTTGTCCACGATCCGCCTCTTCATCTGGCCAGAAATATCCCGGGGGTTTGGGGGCTGGCCCCCAATTTCCCCGTAGGTGTCACTTCGCAACCGGTGCCCGTTTCTCCAGGCCCAGCTTCTCGCGCACCCCCTGCGGTCCGATCACCCGCGCGCCCATGTTCTCGATGATGGTGCCCGCGCGTTCGACCAACTGCCAGTTTTCAGCCAAGACGCCCTTGTCCAGCCACAGATTGTCCTCAAGCCCGACACGCACATTGCCCCCTGCCAGCACCGTTGCCGCCACATAGGCCATTTGGTTCCGCCCCAGCGAAAAGGCACTGAACGTCCAGTCATCCGGTACATTGTTCACCATCGCCATGAACGTGTTCAGATCATCCGGCGCGCCCCAGGGCACCCCCATGCACAGTTGCACCAGCGCATTCGGCTCCAGAATCCCTTCCTTCACCAACTGCTTGGCAAACCACAGATGACCGGTGTCAAAGGCCTCGACCTCAGGCTTCACGCCCATATCGGTCATCATCTGCCCCATCGCCCGAAGCGCACCGGGGGTGTTGGTCATGACATAGTCAGCCTCGGCAAAGTTCATCGTGCCGCAGTCCAGAGTACAAATCTCCGGCAGACATTCGGCAATATGCGCCACGCGCTCCGAGGCCCCGATCATGTCGGTTCCGGCTTCATTCACCGGGAACGGGCTCTCGACCCCGCCAAACACGATGTCCCCGCCCATACCCGCCGTCAGGTTCAAGACCACATCCACGTCGGCGTCACGGATACGGTCCGTCACCTCGCGATACAGATCCAGCCGACGGCTGGGTGCGCCGGTCTCAGGGTCGCGCACATGGCAATGCACCACCGCCGCACCGGCCTTGGCGGCAGCAATTGCGCTATCGGCAATCTGTTGCGGCGAGCGTGGCACATGCGGGCTGCGATCCTGCGTTCCACCCGAGCCGGTAACAGCGCAGGTAATGAAGACATCGCGGTTCATTTCCAGAGGCATGGTGTTTTCCCCAAGTTATACCCGGTTTCGCCCTGAGTTTTCCCCAGGCTTCTCCCCGGCAATCGATTTGCGTTCACCCCCGACTCTGACGCAGCCTTGGGGAAACACTTGCCAGAATGCGAATCGAACTTGATGAAATCCGCAAAAAACATACTCCAGCCCGAACATCGCGCCCTGAAAACGGCGGTGTTGGTGCTGGATGAATGCAACACGCTCAGCTTCGCCTCGGCGGTTGATCCGATGCGCGCCGCCAACCGTCTGGCGGACCGCCCGGCTTTTGACTGGGACTACGTGACCGCCACAGCGGAACCCGCGATGCTGACCAGCGCGCTGAGCGTCCCCGGCATCCCCTTGGCGCGGCTGCAAAGCTGCGACCTGATGATCGTCGTGGCCGGGTTCCAACTGGCCCGCCACGCCACCCCCAGCCTGCTGGCCGGTCTGCGCCGTATTGCCAGCACGGGTGCCACAATGGCCGGCATTGACGGCGGCCCCTGGTTGCTGGCCGAGGCTGGTCTGCTGGATGGCCACGCGGCCACAACCCACTGGGAAGACCTCGACAACTTCGCGGCCCGCTTCCCCGAGGTAGATGTCCGCCCCGACCGCTTCACAGTATCCGAAAACCGCCTGACATCCGGCGGCGCGATCCCGGCGGTCGAGATGATGTTGCACATCATCGCCGCGCGTCACGGCGCAGGCTTTGCCGCGCGCGTCTCGGGCCTGTTCCTGTACGAAGGCGCGCCGGAACCCACCAAACCGCAAAGCCGCACGGGTGCTCCGCTCCGCCATACTGCGCTGACAGCCAAAGCGAACAGCCTGATGGAATCGGCGCTCGACGACCCCCTGCCGCTCGCCTATATCGCCGACCGTCTGGGCACCAGCCCGCGCACGCTGCAACAGCAGTTCCGCCTGCGCCTCAACACCACGCCGCAAGACCACTACCTGCAACTGCGCCTGGCCGAGGCCCGCCGCCTTGTCACCGACACCGACATGCCACTGATGGATGTGGCACTTGCGACAGGCTTCACCTCACAATCCAGCTTCGCCCGCGCCTTCCGCACCGCCCATGGCCAATCGGCCCGCGACCTGAGGCAAGAGCGCGCGCACCCCACCCATCACTGACCGGATCCGCTTCATCTGGCCAAAAATACCTCGGGGGAGTCGCCAAAGGCGACGGGGGCAGAGCCCCCTAAAACGGCATCGGATGCGCGCGATGCGCATGTCCAATGTCCTTCAGAACCTCAGCGGAAAGCTGCAGGTCTGTCCCGGCGATGATATGTTCCAACTGCGCCACCGAAGTCGCACCGAAAATGGCCGACATCATGAAGGGCCGCGTCCGGCACCATGCCAGCGCCATATGGGTGGGGTCCAGACCATGCGCCGAGGCAACCTCGAGATAGGCTGCCACCGCATCAAACACCCGGTCCGACTTGCGCCCGCCCATCTCGGCCGAGATCGACATGCGCGATCCTTCGGGCACCGCGCCGCCCTGATACTTGCCGGTCAAAAACCCCGCCGCCAAAGGTGAAAACGCCATCAGGCCCACGTCTTCATGAACGCTCAGCTCGGCCATGTCGGTGTCGAAATGCCGGCACAGCAGCGAATACTCATTCTGCACCGACGCGACCCGAGGCGCGCCCATCTGTTCGGACAGGCGCAGCCACTGCGCGATGCCCCAGGCGCTTTCATTCGACAGGCCGAAGGCGCGGATGTTGCCCTTATCGACCTGCGTCTGCAGGGCCTCAAGGCACTCCTGCATGTTCTCCAGAACCTCGTTGGTGTTGTGACCCGACGGGGAATAATTCCAGTTCTGCCGGAACATGTAGCTGCCGCGATTGGGCCAGTGAAACTGATAAAGGTCGATATATTCAGTCTGCAACCGCCGCAGAGAGCCTTCGATTGCCTCAGGGATGGTCTGCGCCGAAATCGGCGCGCCGTCGCGCACGTAAGACATGCCCGACCCCGAATGCTTGGTGGCCAGAACATAGTCGCCCCGGCGCGCCGCGTTGGCCGCGTTCCAGTTGCCCAGGATCTCCTCGGTTCGCCCGATGGTTTCCTTCGAGACCGGATTCACCGGATACATCTCGGCGGCATCGACGAAATTGATCCCTGCCCCCAGCGCCAGATCCATCTGCGCGTGCGCATCCGCCTCGGACGTCTGCGTCCCGAAGGTCATCGTTCCCAGACACAGATCAGAGACCATGATGCCGGTACGACCCAATGGCTTCATTTCCATCCGTCACCCTCCTGAAATTTGCGACAGCCGCGCGTTACGCCTCGGCTTTCTTTTCCCAACGGCCCGATTCTTCGGACCAGTACTGTGCCGAACACCCCGCGCCGGTCAGGGCTTTCCACTGTCCGCGCGCTTGGTTAACGGCCTGTTCGTCATTGCCATCAAACAGGATGCAGACGCGGTCAAGTGCTGCAACCTCATCCGGTTCCACCGCAGCCCCGTCCACCGACATAACGCATGTGGCGTCATTTGCCGCCTGCATGTCCGAGGTCAGCAGGATCGGCTGCATCGCATCATGTGGCCCGCCTGCGCGGCCATGGGGCAGGAACGCTTCCTCGGGCCCCAGCCACAGCTTTTCATCCAGCCAGTCCAGCCGGGCGGGATCGGTGCCCCGCACGGCAATCCGCCACCCGGCCTGCCGCGCTTTGTCCAGCAGCACCGGCAAAGTGTGCTCCAGCGGCCTCTGGGTCAGGTGGTAGAAATAGACGGCCCCCATGGTTTACTCGAAATTGTCCTGCACAAAGCGGCTGAGCGCACGGACCCCCCAGCCAGTGGCCCCCTTGGGCGCGTAGGAGGTCTCGGACGCGACCGAGGCCACCCCGGCAATGTCCAAATGAATCCACGGCGTGTCATCCTTGACGAACCGTTGCAGAAACTGTGCCGCCGTGATCGAGCCTGCGGGCCGTCCGCCCACATTCTTCATATCGGCAATGCGGGATTTCAGTTGCTTGTCATACGCCTCACCCAGCGGCATCCGCCATGCGCCCTCATCCTCGGCCCGCGCCGATTTCAGGAAGGCATCGCAGAACGTGTCATTGTTCGAGAAGACACCGGCATTTTCGTGCCCAAGCCCGATGATGATCGCACCAGTCAGGGTCGCCAGATCGATCATGCCCACCGGTTCGAACCGCTCCTGCGCGTACCACATCACGTCGCACAGCACCAAGCGCCCCTCGGCATCGGTGTTGATGATCTCGACCGTGTCGCCCTTCATCGATTTGACCACATCGCCGGGACGTGTGGCGTTGCCCGAGGGCATGTTCTCGACCAGACCAACAAGCCCCACAACATTGGCCTTGGCCTTGCGTTTGGCCAGCGCCCGCATGGTGCCCGCAACAACACCCGCGCCGCCCATATCCATGGTCATGTCTTCCATGCCACCAGCCGGTTTCAGCGAGATACCACCGGTATCAAACACCACGCCCTTGCCGACCAGCGCCAGAGGCGCATCGTCCTTGTCACCGCCATTCCACTGCATGACGACCACTTTCGACGGGCTGTCCGAGCCCTGCCCGACGCTCAGCAATGTGCGCATGCCCAGTTCGGCTAGCTTGTCCTCGTCCAGCACTTCGACCTCAAGACCCAGCTCGGCCATCTCGGCCAAACGATCCGCGAATTCGGTGGTGGTCAGCACATTTGCGGGCTCGTTGGTCAGGTCGCGGGTCATCCGCACACCGTCGGCGACCGCATACATCGGCGCAAAGGCGGCTTCGACTTCGTCCGGTTTCTGGTGACTGATCGTGACCGTGCCCGGCGCGTCGCTTTCCTTGGTTTTGTGCGCGTCAAAATCATAGCAACGCAGGGCAAAGCCCAACGCCAGATCCTCGGTGCGGGCAAGATTTCCGGCCATGACCAGCAAAGGTTGATTGTCCGACAGCTTGGCCAGCTTTGCCCCGGCCTTTCGCGCTTCATCTGCATCAGGGCGGCGCGGCAGGATCAGGATATCCAGCGCCTCGGCCGCCATTCCGCTTGGCCAGGCCAGCGACACCACATCCCCGACATTCACCTTTTCAAACCGGTCGCTTTCCAGCAGCCGCGCCACGGCCCCGCGCGTCAGGCGATTGGCGCGTTTGGCCGCCGGGCTCAGCTTTCGGTCCGCGGGAATGACGACGACGACACGCCCCTCGGCCTGTGCCATCGCGTCCACGTCGAAGGCCTGAAACTGGATGGGGACTAGACTGCTCATTGCGCGCTCCTCAAAATCTGTTCCCCAAGACCTAGCCCGCGTCGCCCGGCTTGACCAGATAGCAGTTTTCCCCGACCACCAATTGCATTAAAGTCCTGAAAAAATATTCGGCAGGCTCGAGGGGAGACGACAGTGGCACTAAACGGCAGGCACACGCCGTCGCGCATGACCATATGCGGGACAGGCCTTGGCCAGACTGCCTGTGATGCAAGCCCAGCGGGGCTGTGCCCGTGATACTGGACCGCTACTTCGCCCGCCGCTTTTTGCAAAGCTTTCTGGTCATCGGCGGCATCTTTCTGACCCTGATGATTCTGATCGACCTGATCGAACAGGTACGTCGGTTCAACGAGGTTGACCTTTCCTTTGGCCGCTTGTTGCAACTGACCTTGTTGAACACGCCCGCCGCGATCAGCGAAATGCTGCCCCTGCTGGTGATCCTGGCCACTATCGCGCTGTTCGTGGGGCTGGCGCGCACCTCTGAACTTGTGGTGACGCGGGCCACGGGTCGGTCCGGCATCCGGGCGCTGGTGGCCCCTGTCCTGCTGGCGCTGATCATCGGTGCGCTTGCCGTGACCTTGCTGAATCCGATCGCGGCAGCCACCTCCGAGGAATATCAGCGCCTGTCCGATTCCTACCGCAACAACGGCAGTTCCGCCCTGTCGATCAGCAGCGAAGGCCTGTGGCTGCGTCAAAGCACCGACACAGGTCAGGCCGTGATACACGCCCGAGGCACGTCGAACGGGGATGAGTTGCGCCTGCGTGATGTCACCATCGTCTCGTTCGATCCGGACGGCAAACCGACCCAACAGATCGTTGCAGACCGTGCCAGGCTGATCGATGGAAGCTGGGTTCTGATGCAGGCCAAGGTCTGGAACTTTGAGGACGGCCAGAACCCTGAACTGAACGCGGTCGAGCATGATCGGCTGGACCTGCCCACCTCGCTGACCCGTCAGCGCATTCTGGACACTTTGGGCCAACAGGACTCCGTTTCTGTGTACGACCTGCCGCAGCTTATCAAAGATCTGCGCGAGGCCGGATTCTCGACCAAACAGTACGAGGTCTGGCTGCAAGTCCAACTGGCGCGCCCCTTCTTTCTGGTGTCGATGGTTCTGATCGGCGCCGCATTTACCATGCGCCACGTGCGTTTCGGTGGAACCGGTGTGGCGGTTCTGACGGCGGTTCTGTTGGGCTTTGCCATCTATTTCGTACGCAATTTTGCGCAAATTCTTGGGGAAAACGGTCAATTGCCCATCTACGTCGCTGCCTGGGCCCCGCCCGTTGCCGCCATATTCCTGTCACTTGGCCTGTTGCTGCATGCGGAGGACGGGTAATGCCGCGCATCGTATCTGCGCTTCTGGCAGGTGTCTTGGTCTTTGCAGCCCCGACCACCGCGTTGAAGGCGCAAACCGCGCCTGGACCCGCGCCTGCGGATGGAGCGGCGCAGCAGGAACAGCCCGCCTTGCTGGTGGCCGACAAAATCTTCATCACGCCCGAGCGAAAGCTGGTCGCCGAAGGCAATGTCGAGGCGTTTCAGGGCGATGTGAAACTGACCGCCCAACGGGTCACTTTCGATCAGGAAACCGGGCAGCTTGTCCTTGAAGGTCCGATCCGCATCGATCAGGCCGGACAGACCACGCTGCTGGCGGATTCGGGCGAGTTGGATGAAGGTATTCAAAACGGCCTGCTGATCGGCGCTCGGATGGTGTTTGACCAGCAGGTGCAGATCGCCTCGGTTCAGGCCAATCGGGCGGCCGGGCGCTATACGCAGTTCAGCAAGGTCTCGGCCACGTCGTGCCATGTCTGCGCAAATGGCAGACCGCCTCTGTGGCAGATCAGGGCGCGCAGGGTAATCCACGACCAGCTCGAACGACAGTTGTATTTCGAAGGCGCACAGCTTCGGGTGCTGGATTTCCCGGTGTTTTATTTCCCCTATCTGCGCCTGCCGGATCCGACACTTGACCGGGCAACCGGGTTTCTGGTGCCGTCGATCCGCAGCACCTCGCAACTGGGAACCGGCGTGCAGGTGCCGTATTTCTTCAAAATCGGCGATCATAAGGACCTGACGCTGACGCCTTATGTGTCGGCCCAGACCAAAACGCTGGGATATCGCTATCGTCAGGCCTTCAAGAACGGCCGCATTCAGATCGAAGGCGCGTTTACCCGCGATGATGTGCAACCGGATCAGGATCGCGGCTATTTGTTCGCCAACGGTTTCTTCAACCTCAAGAACGACTACCGGCTGAGCTTCAATCTGCGCACCACATCCGATGACGCCTATCTTGCCGATTACGGCCTGCCGGATTTCGACCGCCTGCGCAGCGAAATCGCGCTGACCCGGATCAAACGCGACACCGCGTTCCGCACCAGTTTCATCCATTACAAGACCCTGCGCGACAGCGAGGATCAGGATGAGATCCCCTCGCGTGTGTTCGATCTGAACTATGAAAGGCGCTATTTCCCCAACGCCATCGGCGGTGAAGTACGGCTGGGATTCATTACTCACGCCCACGAACGCACCAGCGACGAGGATATTGTTGGCCGTGACATTGCGCGTGCAACCTTTGACGCGGAATGGTTGCGCAGCTGGACCTTTGCCACAGGGCTTCGGGCCGACGTGCAGCTGGGCACATCGGTGGATACGTTCGACATCCGCAATGACAGCGCGTTCCCGGATCAGGTCACACGTGCAACGCCACGCGCGGCACTGACCCTGCGCTATCCGATGACCCGCCGGGAACAATCCGGCGCGACCCAGTTTCTGGAACCGATCGCACAGTTCGGCTGGACCGATGTGTCCGATACCGATGTACCCAACGACGAAAGCACGTTTCAGGAATTCGATCAGGGCAACCTGCTGTCCCTGTCCCGCTTCCCGGCAGAAGACCAGCGCGAGGATGGGGCCACCGCCGTCTTTGGCGTGAACTGGGCGCGGTACAAGGCGAACGGCTGGCAGGCGCTGGCCACCGTGGGTCAGGTCTTTCGCAGCGAAGCCGACCCGAATTTCAACCTGACCTCGGGCCTACAGGGCACAACCTCTGATCTGCTGCTGGCCGGTCAGATCAATACAGCCAACGGTTGGTCGCTGGCCGGGCGTGGGCTGATCGATGGTGATTTTAGCTTTACCAAGGCCGAGCTGCGCGGCGGCTGGACCGGTGAAGGCAGTGCGATCACCGGCAGCTATGTCTGGCAAGAGGCGGATCCCGCTGAAAATCTGGATGACGAGATTTCGGAAATCTGGCTGCGCGGGCGCTACCGGGTTGACGAAAACTGGCTGACCCGCGCCTCAGCCCGCTATGATCTGGCTGCCTCGGAACCCATTCGTCTGGGGCTGGGCGTGACTTATCAGAACGAGTGCGTGCAGGTTAACATGTCCGTAAGCAGGCGCTTTACATCGACAACAACTATTGAGCCTTCGACCGAATTCGGGTTTACCCTTTCGCTGACAGGATATGCCGTTGAAGGCGGCGGAAAGACATACAAGAGAAAATGCAGTTGATTACAGGTTTCGTCAGGTTTCTCCGTTCCGGTTGCTCCAAACCGGTTACTTCGGCATTGGCAGCAGCCATCTTGGCCTTGTCCGCCCCTCAGTCGGGGGCCCAAAGCCTGTTCTCACCCGCGATCCGCGTCAATCAGGACATCGTCACCTGGTACGAGCTGGAACAGCGTATCCAGTTCCTGAACGTTCTGGGCATCCCCGGCGGCACCGAGGCCGAGGTCCGGCAGGCCCTGATCGATGAACGTCTGCGCAAACAAGCCATGCGTGAGGCCGGGATTCAAGCCGCCCCCGAAGACGTGCAGGTCGGCATCGACGAATTCGCCGCGCGCGGCCAACTCAGCACTGATCAGTTCCTGCAATTGCTGGGCGACGCGGGCGTCGACCCCGAAACGGTACGCGATTTCGTGGCCGATCAGTTGGCCTGGCGCGATTATATCAGCGCGCGTTTTCTGTCTCAGGCCCGCCCCACCGAAGACGAGATCAACCGCGCCCTAGGTCAGGGCGGCGGCGGTGGCCTTCAGGTCCTGCTGTCCGAGATCATCATTCCGGTGAACCAGCAAACCCTGGCACAAACCGAGTTGTTGGCCGAAGAAATCTCGCGCCTGCAAGGGTTTGACGCGTTTTCCTCAGCCGCCGCGCAATACTCGGCAGCTGCCACCCGCAACAATGGCGGACGGCTGGACTGGCTGAACATCACCAACCTGCCACCTGCGCTGCAACCCTTGATTCTGGGACTGGAAAACGGTGAGATCACCGAGCCCGTGGGCCTGCCCAACGCCATCGCGCTGTTCCAGATGCGCGGTATTCGCGAGGTCTCGACCGGCGCGCCCCGATATTCGAAAATCGACTACGCGGTCTACTACCTGCCCGGCGGGCGCAGCGGTGACACGCTGGCCCAGGCTGCCCGCCTGCGCGAGGATATCGACACTTGCGACGACCTGTACGGCATCGCCAAGGACCAACCCGCCGAGGTGCTGGAACGGATCGAGGCCGCGCCATCGGAAATCCCGCAGGATGTTGCCGTGGAACTGGCTAAGCTGGACCGCAACGAGGTGTCTACGGCGCTGACCCGCAACAATGGGCAAACGCTGATGTTCCTGATGCTGTGCAACCGCACCCGCGATCTGGGTGAAGATACCTCGCGCGTTGATGTCGCCAACGCCCTGACCCAGCAACGCCTGCAAGCATTTGCCGAAAGCCTGCTGGAACAGCTGCGCGCCGACGCATCCATAACCGAGCAATGACAGCCCCCATCGCGCTCAGCTGCGGTGATCCGGCGGGCATCGGCCCTGAAATCGCCGCCAAGGCATGGGGCGAACTGCGTGACACCTGCCCGTTTTTTTATATCGGCGACGCATCGCACCTGCCCGCCGGCACACCAACGCAACACATCGCAGACCCGGCCGAAGCTGTTCAGATCAGCCCAAACGCGCTGCCGGTACTGCATCTGGACTTCCCTGCCCAAAACACACCCGGACAGCCCGACCCCGCCAGCGCCCCAAGCGTGATCGACGCGATCGAACGTGGCGTGGCGCTGGTGCAATCTGGCGCGGCCTCGGCGCTCTGCACCGCGCCGATCCACAAAAAGGCCCTGATCGACGGGGCCGGGTTTGCCTATCCGGGCCATACCGAGTTTCTGGCCGCACTGGCGGGGCGACAGCGCGTTGTGATGATGCTGGCCAGCGCGCAGTTGCGGGTTGTTCCCGCCACCATTCACATCCCCCTGTCACGGGTACCACAGGAACTGACGCCCGATCTGCTGACCGAAACAATCGCGCTGACCGCCGACGGGCTGCGCCGCCAATTCGGCATCGCGCATCCAAGGATCGCTATTGCGGGGCTGAATCCCCATGCCGGTGAAGGCGGCAAGATGGGCACCGAGGAATTGGATTGGATCGCGCCCCTGATCGCGGGTCTGGACAGCAAGGATTGCTCCGTCACCGGGCCGCATCCGGCAGACACGCTGTTCCACGCCGCCGCCCGCGCCCGCTATGACGCGGCCATCGCCATGTATCACGACCAGGCCCTGATCCCGATCAAGACGCTGGATTTCGACCGAGGCGTCAACGTGACGCTCGGCCTACCCTTCATCCGAACATCCCCCGACCACGGCACCGCGCTGGACATTGCCGGACAAGGCATCGCCAACCCCACCAGCCTGATCGAGGCCCTGAAACTCGCCCAACAGATGGCACAAACCCCTTGATCCTTCACCTGGCTGAAAATATCCCCGCCGGAGGCAAAAAATCTCTGGCGCTCCCCCATCAACCCGCGCCACGGTAACCGGATCATGAGCGCTATCGACACCCTCCCCCCCCTGCGCGAGGTCATCGCGACCCACCAGCTGTCGGCCCGCAAATCGCTGGGCCAGAACTTTCTGCTGGACCTCAACCTGACCGCCAAGATCGCACGTCAGGCCGGGGATCTGACGCAATGCGACGTTCTGGAAATCGGCCCCGGCCCCGGCGGCCTGACGCGGGGGCTGCTTTCGGAAGGTGCGCGCAAGGTTGTGGCAGTGGAAAAAGACACCCGCTGCATCGCCGCCCTGAACGACATCGCTGCGGCCTATCCGGGCCAGCTAGAGGTGATCAACGGCGACGCGCTGGAAATCAACCCGCTGGAACATCTGACGCCACCGATCCGCGTCGCCGCCAACCTGCCCTATAACGTGGGCACCGAGCTTCTGGTCCGCTGGCTGACCCCGCCCGAATGGCCGCCCTTCTGGCAAAGCCTGACCCTGATGTTCCAGCGCGAGGTCGCCGAGCGCATCGTCGCCCAACCCGGCAGCAAGGCCTATGGCCGCCTTGCCATTCTCGCCCAATGGCGGGCCGAGTCGCGCATCGCCATGTCACTGCCCCCCGGCGCATTTACGCCCCCGCCCAAAGTCTCCAGCGCCGTGGTCCACCTGACCGCCCTGCCCGAGCCGCGCTATCCGGCCGATGCAGCCACGCTGTCGCGCGTTGTGGCCGCCGCCTTCAACCAACGCCGCAAGATGCTGCGCGCCTCGCTGAAAGGCGTGGCCCCCGACATCGAGGACCGCTTGATCGCAGCCGGGATCAAACCCACAGAACGCGCCGAACAAGTCCCGCTTGAAGGTTTTTGTGCGCTGGCGCGCCAAATTACGAACCGCTGAGCAAAAAAGCCCCGGACAGTGTCCGGGGCTTTTTGAATTCGTCTATCGGGATTTACTCAGCCGCTTCCGGGGTATCCCCATCCGTTTTGGGCGCACCCTCTGACGCAGGCGCGGCCTTGGGCTTGCGGGCACGCGGTTTGCGGGCGGGTTTTTCTTTTTTCTCGGGCGCTTCAGCCGTTTGGGCGTCGCCTTTGCTTTCCGGTGTTTCGACCAACCCGCTTTCAGGCGCCGACGCCTCGGGCGAGAAATCCATCACATCGGGTTGTGGTGCCTCGGCCGGGTCGGCCTGACGGGCGGCTTCGCGTTCCTGCCGTTCGGCGCGTTCGCGGTCACGCTCGGCCTGACGCTCGCGGTTCTGGCGCTCCTGCTCTTCGCGGCGGGCTTCGATCTCGCGCTGTGCCTCGCTCAGCATCCGCAGATAATGTTCCGCGTGCTGCTGAAAGTTCTCGGCTGCGACACGGTCGTTTGACAACTGAGCGTCGCGGGCAAGCTGGTTGTATTTGTCAATGATCTGCTGCGGCGTGCCACGCACCTTGCCCTCGGGGCCCGAGCTGTCAAAAACACGGTTCACGACGTTACCGCCGGAAGGACGATTGCGGTTGTTCTTGGCCCGCGAGCGGGATTTGGAAGATCTCATCTTACTTTACGTCAGCCTTGTCATTCGCTGTCGACCAACCCGTGTTCTGCACTGCTCTGCGGCGTTTGCCATGACGGGAAGTCAACTTTTTTGGGCTTGGCGTCAGGGGTGCGCTGCAACAGCGTCAACCTCGCCGACTAATCCTGAGTAAACATGTCCTGCCCCGGCAGACAAGAGGATTCTCGGATATTTCGCAGCTTTTTTACCAAAACCGGCGTTTTTCGGCCTCATACTGTTGATTTCAAGCAGGCAGACGTGCGCCCACGACGCGGTCACGCCCGTCCAGATCCGGGATCACGCGGATATCCGCCAGACCAGAGGCGTCAAACAACGCGGCAACCTGCGTGGCCTGTGTAGGGCCGATTTCAACCAGAATGCGCCCGCCAGGCAGCAGAAAATCCGGCGCATCGGCGGCCAGATGGCGGTAGGCGTTAAGCCCGTCGCCCTCATCTGTCAGGGCCATCCGGGGTTCATGCTCGCGCACTTCCGGGGACAGGTCCGGCATTTCCGTCAGCGCAATGTATGGCGGGTTCGAGACGATCAGGTCGAACTTGCCCTCGACCACCTCGAACCAGTCCGAGCGCAGCACTTCGGCACGCGCCTGCACATTGTGCTGCACTGCATTGGCGCTGGTTTGCAGGCAGGCGGCCTCGCTCAGATCCACGCCCACCCCGCTTGCGCTGGTGCGTTCAGCCAGCAATGTGATCAGTATACAGCCCGAGCCGACACCAAGATCCAGCACATGGTCGAACGGCTCGCTCAGCGCGGCTTCGATCAGCGCTTCGGTCTCGGGGCGCGGGTCCAGAACGTCGCGGCTGACATGGAACCGGCGACCATAGAATTCACGCTCACCCAGAAGATGCGAGACTGGCACCCGGATGGCGCGCAGCGAGATCAACTGGTCGTAGCGTTCGGCAATGTCGGGCGGCAGTTCTTCGGGCGCGATCAGAGTGACCCGACTGGCTTCAATCCGCGCCGCATGGGCCAGCAGAACACGGGCGTCCCGCGCCGGATCTTCCACGCCCGCAGCCCGCAGGCGCGCCGTGGCGGCCACCATGGCCTGTGCCGCTGTTTGCACCCCGGTCATTGCGCCATCTCGGCCAGCAGCCGGGCCTGATCATCGGCGGTCAGTGCGTCGATCACTTCATCCAGATCGCCCTGCATCACCTGATCCAGCTTATAGAGCGTCAGGTTGATGCGGTGATCCGTCATGCGGCCTTGCGGGAAGTTATAGGTTCTGATCCGTTCCGACCGGTCGCCCGACCCCACCTGACTGGCCCGATCGGCCGAGCGTTCGCTGTCGATCCGCTGCCGCTCCAGATCATAAAGCCGCGTTTTCAGCACCTGCATCGCGATCTCGCGGTTGCGGTGCTGCGACTTCTCGGAACTGGTCACCACAAGGCCTGTCGGCAAGTGGGTGATCCGCACCGCCGAGTCGGTCGTGTTCACGTGCTGCCCACCTGCACCGGAACTGCGCATCGTGTCGATGCGGATGTCATTTGCGTCGATCTGGATGTCCACATCTTCAGCCTCGGGTAGAACCGCCACCGTCGCTGCCGAGGTGTGAATACGCCCGCCGCTTTCGGTTTCAGGCACGCGCTGCACCCGATGCACACCGGATTCGTATTTCATCCGGGCAAAGACATTGTCGCCCTTGATGTGGGCCACAACTTCTTTGACGCCCCCCAGATCCGAGGCCTGTTCCTCGATAATCTCGAACCGCCAGCCGCGACTTTCCGCATAGCGCTGGTACATGCGCAGCAGGTCCCCCGCAAACAACGCGGCCTCGTCCCCGCCGGTGCCGGGTCGGATTTCCAGCATCGCCGGGCGGGCGTCCGCCTCGTCCTTGGGCAGCAAGGCCAGTTGCAGCGCATGTTCGGCTTGCGGAATCTGCGCCTGCAATTCCGGGATTTCTTCCTCGGCCAGTTCCTTCATATCCGGGTCGGACAGCATCGCCTCGGCCTCGGACAGATCGGCAACCAGCTGACGCCACGCCATGATCTGGTCAACCACCGGCTTGAGGTCCGAATACTCCTTGGCCAAAGCCGCAATGTCCCCGCCCGAGGCACCATCAGCCATGGCCGCTTCGAGGTATTGGAATCGCTGGGTTATCTGCTCAAGGCGTTCTTCGGGGATCATCCCGGCGGTGTCTCTTAATCCGGGGCTTTGGTCAAGGGCTAGCCTTGTGCTAAGATTCTGCCCATGAAACGGTTTGTTCTTGGATTACTGCTGTGTGCCTCGCCTGTTATGGCGGATGTGACCGGCCCGAATGGCAAGGTTCAGGACTGTTATTGCACCGACAAAACCGGCACGCGCGTTGAACTGGGTGAGATGATCTGCCTGCAGGTCGATGGCCGCATGTTCATGGCGCAATGCCAGATGTCACTGAATGTGCCCATGTGGCGCGAGGTGCAGGAAGGGTGCTTGTCGTCTGGTTTGCCGTCCGACTGGCCGGATCTGGAACCTGCGCCCGACACCGCCGCGTCCTAAGCGACACCTGCGGCGTCACATCTGCCCCAACCACCCATCAACCCGCGCCTTGTTCACTCCAAAATCCTTGCGGCCAAAGCGCAAACGCCCGTGAATGCGCAGGACATCCCCATCCTGCTGTACCGTCGTGTAGTCCGGGAAGCCGATCACCTTGGTGCGGGTGATGTAGGTGATCATCCCGTCCCCAACCGATCCGGCCAGAACCGTGGTGCGCGGTGCCGCCCTTGCAATCGCATCCAGACGCGCCAGGCCATCCGGACCCGCCTCAACCACGCGCAAAACGCCGCCCTGCAAGTCACGATCCGCATCGGCCTGAGGGGCCACGTGCCAGCGCTTTGGGTCTGACGGTGCCAATCGGATATACGCCGCCATCCCAACGGCCAGAAAAAGAAGCAAACCAAGGGCTATCTTCATCACCTACCTCAACCTTTTCCCGTCAGCCTATCCCGATCCGCCACCGGAACAAGGTGCCCCGTACGGCTTTACCGCGACGTCACGCCGGGCAGGATGCACAACAGCTCGAACAGCAGGTTCGCCGCCGTCAGCGCCGTGTTGCCCGACGGGTCGTAAGGCGGAGAGACCTCGACCAGATCACAGCCCACCACATTCACCCCCTGCAAGGCGTGGATCAGTTGCAGCGCCTGCGGGGTGGTCAATCCTCCAATCTCGGGCGTGCCGGTGCCGGGTGCGTAGGCGGGATCGAGACTGTCGATGTCATAGGTGATGTAGACCGGGTGATCCTCGACCGTCTTGCGGATCTGCGAGCCGATCTGGGTCAGGTTCTGTTGCCACAACTCCCACGCCGGAAACTGGCGAAAGCCCCAGTCTTTGGCCTCGGTAAAGTCGGTGGCGGCGTAGCCCGAGCCGCGAATGCCGATCTGGAAGGTCTTGTCGGGGACGATCAGCCCCTCTTCATAGGCGCGACGGAAGACGGTGCCGTGGGTTTCCTTCTCACCAAACATCTCATCGTTCACATCCGCATGGGCATCCACATGGACCAGAGCCACCGGCCCGTGTTTGGCCGCAATCGCCCGCAGGATCGGCAAAGTGATCGAGTGATCCCCGCCCATCGCCACCGGGATCACGTTCTTCGCCAGAATACCGTCATAGCTGTCCTTGATGATCTTCAGGCTTTCGGACAGCGAGAAGGTGTTGATTGCAAGATCGCCAATATCGGCAATCTGCAAACTGTCGAACGGGGCAGCAGATGTGGCCATGTTATAAGGCCGGATCATCGCGCTTTCGCTGCGGATCTGCTTGGGGCCAAACCGGGTGCCCGAGCGCCACGAGGTGCCGATATCCATCGGGATCCCCAACAGCGCAACGTCCAGCCCCGCCAGCGAGGTCGCCTGCGGCAGACGCATAAAGGTGTTCGGCCCGGAAAACCGCGCCAGATCATTGCCGCTGATCGGTTGATTATACTCAGTCATGCGCGTTTGGTTCCCACTCCATCAGATCACGTCCCTCAGCACATACCGGAGGTATGGCTAACCATTGGTTAACGCCCGAGGGGTCGCGTTTACGTTTTGCCAGCCATCAGGCGTTTCCACCCCAGCAGGCAGATGATCTGCGTGGCCACATGCGCCCCGGCAATCGCCGTCGCACCGGATGTATCGAACGGAGGCGACACCTCGACCACATCGCCGCCCTTGATGTTGATCCCAGCAATGTCGCGCAGGATGATCTGCGTCTGGATCGAGCTCAGGCCACCCCAGACCGGCGTCCCCGTGCCAGGGGCAAAGGCCGGGTCCAGACCGTCAATATCAAAGCTCAGGTAGACGGGATTGTCGCCCAGAATGCCCTTGATCTTCTGGGCCACGGCGGCGGGGCCGGATTCGTAAACCTCGCGCGCGTCGATGATGTTGACGCCCAGCGTGTCCTCGTTATGGGTGCGAATACCCACCTGGACCGAGCGTTTGGGGTCCACGATCCCTGATTTCACCGCCTTGTAGAACATCGTCCCGTGATCCACGCGCGACATATCATCGTCGGCCCATGTGTCGGTATGCGCATCGAATTGCAGCAGAGACATCGGCCCGAATTTCTCGGCATAGGCTTTGAGGATCGGGAAGCTGATATAGTGATCCCCGCCCAGCGTGACCGAGGCCACATCGGCGGTCAGAATAGTCCGGATATGATCGGTCAGCGTGTCCGGAAAGGCCGGGATATTGGCGTAGTCATAGGCCATGTCGCCGTAATCCACAATGGCCAGTTCGCTGAGTGCATCAAAGGGCCAGCCATAAGGTGCATCTGGCGATTGCAGCGCGCTGGCCTCGCGGATCGCGCGGGGGCCCAGACGTGTGCCGGGGCGATTGGTCACGGCCTGATCGAACGGCACGCCGGTTACGGCGATGTCCACGCCCTTCAGCTCTTTGGTGTAAAGCCGCCGCAGGAACGAGGTCGCGCCGCCGAAGGTGTTCTCATAGGACAACCCTTTGAGATCGGGGTTGGTAAAGGCCTCGTCTACCTGATGCTTAGCGTCTTCCAGTGCCATACCTGCCCCCCATCAGCCCAGCGGCTGGGCCTTTTCGACGATCCGCGCGAAGAACGATGCGCCCACCGGTGCAATCTCGTCATTGAAGTTGTATTTCGGGTGATGCAGGCCCGCGCCCTCGCCCTGCCCCAAGAACAGATACGCACCGGGGCGTTTCTGCAGCATGTACGAGAAATCCTCGGCCCCCATCTCACGCCCGGTATTTGCGATGACCCGGTCTGGCCCGGCAACGTCCCGTGCAACCTCGGCCGCAAAACCCGCCTTGTCGGCATCATTGATCGTCGCGGGATAGCTGACGACATAATCCAGCCGCGCCTCGACTCCGTACGAGGCCGCCTGCCCCTGCACGATCTGCTCCATCCGCTGCATCACCATTTTCTGAACGGCAGGGTCGAAGGTGCGGACGGTGCCGTTGATATAGGCCGTATCGGGGATCACGTTGTTGACCGTCCCGGTATGGATTTGCGTGACCGAAACGACCAGATCGTCCAAGGCATAGTGATTGCGGCTGACAATCGTCTGAATCGCCTGCGCAATGGCGCAGGCGGCCATGACCGGGTCGCGGGTCTCATGCGGCATCGCACCGTGGCCACCGACGCCCTGGATATGCACCTCGAACGTATCGACCGCTGCCATGATCGGACCGGGCGTGGTGTAGAACGCGCCTTCGGCAAAGCCCGGCGCGTTGTGCAGCGCGTAGACCTGAGCGATGTCGAACTGCTCCATGATGCCTTCCTGAACCATGACATTGGCCCCGCCACCCTCTTCCTCGGCGGGCTGGAAAATCAGCGCAACGCGGCCGCGGAAGTTTCGCGTCTCGGCCAGATAGCGCGCGGCGCCCAGCAGCATCGTGGTGTGCCCGTCATGGCCGCAGGCGTGCATCTTGCCGGGGTGTTTCGAGGCGTAGTCTACGCCCGTCTCCTCGGTAATTGGCAGCGCATCCATATCGGCGCGCAGGCCAATGGTCGGCCCGTCGCCCTGCCCGTTGATGATCGCGACCATCCCGGTTTTCGCAATACCTTCGTGCAGTTCATCCACCCCGAACTCGCGCAACCGTTCGGCCACAAAGGCGGCGGTTTCAAAGCACTCGAACTCCAGTTCGGGGATCGTGTGCAAATGCTGGCGCCATGCGGCCATGTCGGCTGAGAAATCGGCAATTCGGTTGACGACGGGCATCTGGGGTGGACTCCTGATCGGGACTGCGGAATGGATGCATCTGACACCGGAACGAAAGGGTTCGCAATGGCCGAAAATCCTCTGATCCACGACAGCGATGCGGGTATCGAACGTTTGCTGGAAATCATGCGTCGCCTGCGCGACCCGGATTCAGGCTGTCCGTGGGACATCGAACAGGATTTTTCGACGATTGCCCCCTATACCATCGAAGAGGCCTATGAGGTTGCCGACGCCATCGAACGTGAGGCCTATGATGAGCTGCAAGGAGAGCTGGGCGATCTGCTGTTCCAGTCCGTCTTTCACGCCCAGATGGCCGAAGAAGCCGGGCATTTCACCTTTCAGGACGTGGTGCGCACCATGTCGGACAAGATGGTCGACCGCCATCCGCATGTGTTCGGCGACGAATCCCGCGACAAATCGGCTGAACAGCAGACGCGCGACTGGGAAACCATCAAAGCGGCTGAGCGTGCGGGAAAGGAACAGAAAGGCGCGCTGGACGGTGTCGCCGCCAACCTGCCTGCCCTGTTGCGCGCGCATAAGCTGCAAAAACGCGCCGCCCGCGTGGGGTTCGACTGGCCCGATGCCAGCCACGTACTGGCCAAGATCACCGAAGAGGCCGCCGAACTGGAAGAGGCGCGCAACAGCAAAGACGCCGATGCGCTTGAGGATGAGTTCGGCGATCTGCTGTTCGTGATGGTCAATCTGGGCCGTCATCTGGGCATCGAGCCCGAAGCCGCCCTGCGCCGCACCAACGCCAAGTTCACCCGCCGGTTCGAACAGGTTGAGGCGCGCCTCGCCGCCCGTGGCAAAACGCCGTCGCAAAGCGATCTGGCCGAGATGGATGCGCTGTGGGATGAGGTCAAGATCGAGGAACACCGCGCCAACGGCAAACTCCCGCCTGTGGACGCACCGACCGGGGCCTGAAACCGCTGGACAAGTGCGGTGACACTTGCGAGTGTCCGCGCTTCAAGACCCCGGAGGCACAGCATGGCACCGCGCAAGATCATCATCGACACCGACCCGGGACAGGACGATGCCGTCGCCATCCTGCTGGCGCTGGCCAGCCCCGAAGAGATCCAGGTTCTGGGCATCACCGCCGTCGCCGGAAACGTCCCGCTGGCGCTGACCGCCAAGAACGCGCGCATCGTGTGTGAACTGGCCGGGCACACGCATATCCCGGTCTATGCCGGGTGCGACCGCCCGCTGAACCGCCCTCTGATCACCGCCGAGCATGTGCATGGAAAAACCGGGCTGGATGGCCCTGTATTGCCGGACCCGGTGATGCCGCTGGCCGAGGGCCACGCGGTCGATTTCATCATCGACACCCTGCGCGCGCAGGAACCGGCAACGGTTACGCTGTGTCCGCTGGGACCGCTGACAAACATCGCCTCGGCGTTCCAGAAGGCGCCTGACATCATCGACCGGGTGCAGGAAATCGTGCTGATGGGCGGCGCCTATTTTGAGGTCGGCAACATCACTCCGGCTGCGGAATTCAACATTTACGTCGACCCGGAAGCTGCTGAAATTGTGTTCAAATCCGGCGCTCATATCGTGGTCATGCCGCTGGACGTAACCCATGACGCCCTGGTCACGCCCCATCGCAACGATGCGTTCCGGGCGCTGGACAGCAAGGTTGGCCATGCGGTTGCCGAAATGACCGATTTCTTCGAACGCTTTGACAAGGAAAAATACGGCTCGGAAGGCGCACCGCTGCACGACCCTTGCGTGACGGCCTATCTGATCCGGCCAGACCTGTTCTCGGGCCGCCACATCAATGTTGAGATCGAAACCCAGTCAGAGCTGACGCTGGGCATGACCGTGGCCGACTGGTGGCGGGTCACGGATCGTGCGCCGAACGCGATGTTCATGGGGGATGTCGACGCCGAAGGATTTTTCGACTTGCTGACAGAAAGGCTGGCCCGCCTATGAGCGCCGCACTGAGACTTGCCCGCCCCGAGGATCTGGATCGCCTGATGGGTCTGGTCACCGCTTTCCATACCGAGGCACAGATCGCGCAGGATGCCGATCAACGACGCGAGGCGTTGCTGCCGTTGCTGGAAGGCATCCCGCATGGCTGCATCTATCTGATCGGTCCGGGCCGCGCGCCTTTGGGCTACATCATCCTGACCTTCGGCTGGTCGGTCGAGTTCGGCGGCATGGACGGCTTTGTCGACGAGATCTACATCCGCCCTGCCGTCCGGGGCCGTGGCATCGCAACCGAAGTGCTGTTGGACTTGCCCAAAGCGCTGGCCGAGGCCGGGCTGACTGCCCTGCATCTGGAAGTCGATCGCACCAATGAAACGGCGCAAAAGCTGTATCTGCGCACGGGCTTCAAACCGCGTGAGCGTTACATGTTGATGAGCAAGCCGCTCTAGCGGGATTCCCCACGGAAAATCAGGCCCGGATTGTACATCTCTTGAACCGGGTCGTCCTGAGAGATCTCTGCCCCCGTAATCGGATAGGTTCCGGGCTCGGTGCAGGCAGATAGAACGCCAGCAGAAATCACTGAAAGAATAAGAAGGAATCTTGAAGCAGACATCGCGTCCCCCTTTCTGTAATATGTTAAGGATTACCGCGAATATTGTACCTCATATAGGAACAAGTTCACATATGAGCATGTTATTGTCAGTTTTTTCGCATCAAAATGGTGAAAAATCAGATGTTTTTCACTTGCCAAGGTTCTTTGTCTCCACCTCGTTCCCACCCAACCGGAGCTGTCGGTTTCACCTGAAATTTGGATTTTAGCAGGCAGCCCTGATAAGCTGTTGTGCATGCGCTTCGGCAGCTCGGTGCGCTTTTGATGATGTCATGCCCACATTTGCGCGTGCACATCCTCCATTTGGGTTCGCACGGCAGCAAAGGCTGAAGCCATCCATGCGGTTTTTGGGGAAGCCAAAGTAAGACTTGGAACGAATCTCGCTTTGGTGTCCTGTATCCGCATTTAGATTAAGAGGTAAGTTAATATGAAATCAGTCTATTTTTCTCTTACGGCGCTGTGCCTGGCGGCCTTGGTAGGATGCGGCGAAACCGTTCCTATCGCAGATGAAACCGGCGGTCGTGAACTGAAACCCCCGCGTGAAGGTATCCGTGTCGGATCTTTGTACTACGTTCGCGAAAACCCCACCAACGACCTGACCCGCCCTGCAAACCTGGAAAGCCTGTGTTTCTTTGACTTGCCTTTGTCCGATGTGACGCTTGAAGCGGACCAGCGCGTCGCTGATATCGACCTTTTGAAAAAGCTCGAAGCGTCCGGTGAGTTGGGTGGGATAGAAACCAAATTCGCCTCGGCCGGGCTGAATGGCGGTATTGATCGCTACTATTCCTACAAGCTGACCAATGCCAGGAAGTCATCCGTGACACTGCAGGACGCATCCCGGTTGTTCAATGAACAGGGCGACGGGCCCAAATGCAGTGGCTGGCGGGAAAATGTCGGACAGTTTGACTGGGCGGCCTATCAGATTCAGTCGGTGATTTCCGGGGACATCGTCTTTGCGCGCAAGTCGACCTCGAACGCGTCAGGCGACTTGTCGGCGGCCCTTGAAGTGCTGGAACCCGAGCTGGTTGCCGAACTCAGCAAGGAAAACTCGGCGGGTGTGACGGGAACAGGGCTGGTCGTCAGCTTCGTTCCGATCAGCCGACAGTAATGTGGCCGACCCCGTCGCGGTGTGCGCCGCCACGGGGTCAACCTTGTTCGTTCAGCGTTTCAGGATCGACGCGCCTGCGTATTCCGCGACCTCACCCAGCGATTCCTCGATGCGGATCAGCTGGTTGTATTTGGCCAGCCGGTCCGACCGCGCCAGCGAGCCGGTTTTGATCTGGCCGCAATTGGTCGCCACGGCCAGATCGGCAATGGTGGCGTCCTCGGTCTCGCCCGAGCGGTGCGACATCACGTTGGTATAGCGTGCGCGGTGGGCCATATCGACGGCGCGCAGGGTTTCGGTCAGCGAGCCGATCTGGTTCACCTTGACCAGCATCGAGTTCGCGCAACCACGCTCGATCCCTTCGGCCAGACGCGCGGGGTTGGTCACGAACAGGTCGTCGCCCACCAGCTGCACCTTGTCGCCGATGGCGTCGGTCAGGGCTTTCCAGCCGTCCCAGTCATCCTCGGACATGCCGTCCTCGATGGAGATAATCGGGTAGTCATTGACCAGCGCCGCCAGATAGGCCGCGTTTTCCTCGGATGACAGCGAGATCCCCTCGCCCGCCAGAACATACTTGCCGTCTTTGAAATACTCGGTCGCCGCACAATCCAGCGCCAGGTGGATTTCCTCGCCCGGTTTGTAGCCTGCCTTTTCGATGGACTTCAGGATGAAATCCAGCGCCTCGCGGGTCGATGCGATGTTGGGCGCGAACCCACCCTCGTCGCCCACACCAGTCGCCAGACCAGCGGCAGACAGTTCTTTCTTCAGCGTGTGGAACACTTCGGACCCCATGCGCACGGCTTCGCGGATATTCGCGGCCGAGGTCGGCATGATCATGAATTCCTGAATGTCGATAGGGTTGTCGGCGTGTTCACCGCCGTTGATGATGTTCATCATCGGCACCGGCAGCACGCGGGCCGAGGTGCCGCCGACATAGCGGTACAAAGGCTGCGTGGTGAAATCTGCCGCCGCCTTGGCGGTTGCAAGCGAGACACCCAGAATGGCGTTGGCCCCCAGACGGCCTTTGTTGTCGGTCCCGTCCAGTTCGATCATGGCCTGATCGATGGCGACCTGTTCGGTGGCGTCAAAGCCAACCAGTTCTTCGGCAATCTCACCGTTCACCGCGGCGACAGCTTCCAGCACGCCTTTGCCCATGTAACGCGCCTTGTCACCGTCGCGCTTTTCCACTGCCTCGTAGGCGCCGGTCGATGCGCCCGAAGGCACGGCAGCGCGGCCCATGGTGCCGTCTTCCAGAATCACGTCCACCTCAACGGTCGGATTGCCCCGGCTGTCCAGAATTTCGCGTGCGTGGATGTCGATGATGGTGCTCATGAGGCCCGTCCCTGTGGCTGCGTTCAGTTGCACGCCTCTTAGCATCACAGGGCAAAAAGTAAACCGTTCATGTTATCGCTAACACGACTCTGGGCAAATGTTTGCGCCAACCTGCGACGATCCGTCAGGCGGCGACAGCCAATGCGCGCGCCAGCCTGCGTTCACGGATGAATGTATACATGCCCGATCCGATGATCAGCGTGGCACCGGCCAGCGTCATCGTATCCGGGCGCTCGCCGAACATGAGCATCCCTGCCGCAATCGAGAAGATCAGGCGGGTATAACGAAACGGTGTCAGGGCCGAGGCTTCGCCGATCCGCATTGCGGTGACGATGCTGTAATAGGCCAGAACGCCAAAGCCGACCGCCCCGACAAACGGCCAGATTTGTGCCGACCCCATCGGGGCCACCGGCTGCGCGTTCAGAACCATCAGGGTCAGCCCGGCCAATGCCACCGCGACATAGGCCTGCAAGGCCACGACGGATGAGGCAATCCGCGCGTCCAGCCGCCGCGTGATCAGGTCTCGCGCAGCGATGGCAATGACGCTGAGCACGACGAACAGTGTTTCCGGCTGAAACCCGTCCAATCCGGGCCGAATGATCATCAGGACACCGATGAAACCCAGACCGATAGCGCTCCACCGTCGCCAGCCGACCTGTTCGCCCAGAAACAGTGCCGCGCCCATCGTCACCGCCAAAGGCATCGCCTGAAACACAGCCGCCACGGTCGACAGATCAACCAGGGACAGCGCGGTCAGGAAAGCCACGGCCCCAACCCCTTCGCACGCCGCGCGGATCAGCGGCAGGGGTTGCCATGCTTCTGTGTTGAAGATGCGTTTGCGTGTTGCCACAGCCATCAGGGCAAACAGCACCGCACAGGCCAGACCCAGCATTACCATGATCTGACCGGTCGGTACCGTCGCCGACATGTGCTTGATGAACATATCCTCAAGCGAGAACGCCGCCATCGCGCCGACGACCAGCAAAATGCCGTGCACGTTGTTCATGATCACATCCGTTGAAACCAGCGGCCCGAATTACCGCTCTTTGACTCACCCAAATCGTAAGACGCCCGTTCAGACAAGCCTTAACCGCCCGGAATATATGATATCCCGTGCGGCTGACCTTCGCGATTGGTGATGAGTCAGTCTTTGTCCAGCGGAACGCCGTACAGTTCCAACCGGTGGCCTTTGAGCTTGTAGCCCAGTTTCGCAGCGATCTTTTCCTGCAGCGCCTCGATTTCGGGGTCGACGAATTCGATCACCTCACCCGACTGCATATCGATCAGATGGTCGTGGTGGTCGCGCTCGGCATCCTCGTAGCGGGCGCGCCCGTCGCCGAATTCCAGACGGTCGAGTATCCCGGCCTCTTCAAACAGCTTTACCGTGCGATAGACCGTGGCAATCGATATCCCCGCATCGATGGCCGAGGCGCGTGCATACAGTTCCTCGACATCGGGGTGGTCTGCGCTCTGCTCAAGCACCTGCGCAATGGTGCGCCGCTGGCCAGTCATGCGCAGGCCCTTGGCCTCGCACCGCGCGATGATCGTGTCGGACATGCTGCCCCTCAGAAGTTACTTGGGGTGCTGTCTTAAACCGTCTCAGCGCCCAGCGCCACAGGGATTCGACGCCCAAGGCGCAGATCATCCGGCGCGCTGCAAATCCGCCCAGATCGGCAGATGGTCCGAGGCGATATGGGCGGGCCGGTCCAGATGTGCGCCGTGGTTCAGCGCCTCGATCCCCTGCCCCAGCGCAATCCGATCCAACGCGCCCAACGGTTGCGCCGCCGGAAAGCTGGCCACAGGTGGTAGAAACCGCATCTCGGGCGCCAATGTGTCCAGCACAGGCTGGCGCGACCATTCGTTGAAATCCCCGGCCCAGACAGTGGGCATCTGGTCCAGATCGTCGTCGAAGCGCCGGATATGCGTGATCTGTTGCCGCCTGGATGCGGGCAGCAGCCCCAGATGCATTCCCATCACACGCAGCGGTCCGATCTGCGTATCAAACTCGACCCGTACAGCGCCACGCGGCTCAAACCCCGGCAGGTCGTGGTGGCCGGTCTGACGGACCGAGATCTGATCCCCGCGCCAGATCACAGCATTGCCATGCCAGCCCAGACTGCCGGCCCCGCCCAGATCGACGATCTGCCATCCGGCCTCATCCAGCATGAAATGCGGCAAAGCGGCCGGGCGCGGCGGCAAGCGCTTATCCGCCTCTTGCAGAACGACAATATCGGCCTGCATGCCGTTCAGAACCTGCATGATCCGCTGCGGTTGACGCCGAAAATCCAGCCCGACACATTTCTGAATGTTGTAGCTGGCAAGGCGCAGGGTCGGTGGTTTTTGGAAGTCGTTTTTGATGTTCACTGCCCCCGACAAGCGCCCCGCCCCGAGATTGTCACAAAACGACCGGGATTAACCCGCATTTGTGGTGTTCTGCGCGTCTTGCGACTTGCAATACCGGGGGCGTATATTCAATGGTCTAAGATTATTAGATTAAGTCAGTGTACACAAAATTCTGCGGGGTTAAACTGCCGCAAAAAGGAACCGCGCTATTGGACGTTGAATCCACATTCGCCACGATGATCATTGCCGATATCGTGGGCAGCACGCCGCTTTACAAAGCTGTAGGCGATGATGAGGCCCAGCGACTGATCCAGCTTGAGATCGACCGGCTTCGCTCGGTTCTGCTGGAGTTCGGCGGCGTACCGGTTGGGCAGAAGGGCGACGATGTTCTCAGCTATTTCGAAGACCCAAGCGCCGCGTACCAGGCCGCGCTCAAGCTGATTGAACCTTCGACCCACACGCCTCTGTCCGTACATATCGGTGTGCATTGCGGCCCCATCGTGATCGGCCAGCGCGGGATATACGGCGAGGCCGTCAACGTCACCGCCCGGTTTGCGACTGCAGCCAATCCGGGTGAGGCCTGTTTCAGTCAGGGCGTTGCGGTGTTGCTGCCAAATGAATTGCGGCAAACTCTGATCCCCTTGGGCCAGCTGAGCCTAAAGGGCCTTAACGAGCCGCAGACTGCTTATTCACTGATCCATCCGGACTCGGATTCGATCATGCAGACAAGGCTGCCCCAGAACTTTGGCCGGTCCGAGGAAAACTGGCAGCCGCGCGAAGGGCTGACGCTGATCCTGCGCCATGAAGACCGGGTCTGGCGGTGTCTGGGCAATGGCGAGTTCAATATCGGCCGCTCTCCGGATTGCCATGTGGTTCTGTCGCAACCCTGGATTTCGCGCCTTCACGCCGTGCTTGCAATGAAGGCGGGCAAACTGATCCTGACCGATCGCAGCACGTCGGGCACCTATGTGAAATCCGAGTCGGGGCGTGAAATCCAGCTAAAACGCGAATCCGTCATGCTGGCCGATAGCGGCCTGATTTCTCCGACCCTGCCCATCGAAATGTCCGAGACCTGTTTGCAGTTCGAACTGCTGGGCCGCAATCAGGTGCCGCAGAACGTGGCGTGAACCACCTCGCCTTGCGTCGGTGGGCGCGTCAGGTCGGCCTCATCCGGCTGGTCGTCATAGGGCCGCGACAACACCGTATCGAGACGCTGGAACAAAGTGTAATCCCCCTGCACCGCCGCTTCGATCATCTGCTCGATCCGATGATTGCGTGGAATGAAGGCGGGGTTTGCCGCGTTCATGACCGTTTGCGGCTCCGGCTCGCGCTGCAACCGCGCGGTCCAGCCCTCGGCCCAACTGTCAAAGGCCTGCGGGTCGGTGAATTGATCCCGCGCCGCCTGACCGCTGAGCGCGCGGAACGTGTTGGTGAAATCCGCCTGTTGTTCGGCCATGCGTTTTAGCAGATCGGAAATCAACTCCAGATCCCCAGCTTCGGCGCTTGAAATCCCGATCTTGGCGCGAAAGCGGGTCAGCCAATGATCCTGAATCTGCTCGGGCATCGCATGGACAATCTCGGTCGCCTCTTCCACCGCGGCCTCTTTGTCCTCCATCTGCTGGATCAGAGCGGTCGCCAGCTGCGCAAGATTCCACACAGCTATGTCGGGCTGGTTGGAATAGGCATAGCGCCCCATCCGGTCAATCGAACTGAACACCGTGTTCGGGTGATAGGTGTCCATGAACGCACAGGGCCCGTAATCGATGGTTTCCCCGGCAATCGAGCAATTGTCGGTGTTCATCACCCCATGGATGAACCCGACGCTCATCCAATGCGCAATCAGCCGCGCCTGCACATCGCGCACCGCGCGCAACAAGCCCATCGGCCCATCGGCCTCGTGATAGTGGCGCTCGATGGCGTATTCCGTCAGGCGTCGCAAACTGTCGAACTGCCCCCGCGCCGCGAAGACCTGAAACGTCCCCACGCGCAAATGGCTGCGCGCCACGCGCGTCAGAACGGCTCCCGGCAGTGGGGTTTCGCGAAACACCTGCTCGCCCGTCTCGACCGCGGCCAGCGCGCGTGTGGTCGGCACGCCCAGCGCGTGCATCGCCTCGGACACGACATATTCGCGCAATACCGGCCCCAACCACGCGCGCCCGTCACCCCGTCGGGAAAACGGCGTGGGACCTGAGCCTTTCAACTGAATATCCCGCCGCACCCCATCGGCCCCGATGGTCTCACCCAGTAAAACCGCACGCCCGTCGCCCAGTTGCGGGTTGTAAGTGCCGAACTGATGCCCGGAATAAAGCTGTGCCAAAGGCTCGGCCCCGTCTGGCAGGCTGTTGCCTGCAAAAGCCTCGGCCATTTCCTGCACATCCCCGGGTGAGATCTGCAGCAACCGGGCCAGATCGGTGTTGAACGCAATCAACCGAGGGGCACTTACCGGAACCGGTGCCTGCCGCGCAAAAAACGTATCCGGCAGGCGGGCATAAGAATTATCGAACGGGATCGTCAGGGTCATGCGCCAAACATATGACCTGAACCGACAATTGCCATAGCGGATCACTTGCACCCGTGCATAATCACCTCAAACCCCCGAGGATACTATGACCGCACAAGAGATCATCGACCACCTGAACCTGCAACGCCACCCGGAAGGTGGTTGGTTCAAGGAAACCTGGCGCGCTGATAACGCGGGCCGCGCAACGGGCACCTGCATCTACTTCCTGCTGCAAGAAGGTGAGAGCAGCCATTGGCACCGCGTCGATGCGACCGAGATATGGCTCTATCACTCCGGCGCGCCACTGGTGCTGTCGCTCAGCGAAAGTGATCAGGGCCCTGCGACCGATCACCTTCTGACCCCCGATCTGAACGCAGGAGCCCCGCAACTGATCGTGCCCGAAGGCCACTGGCAAGCCGCGCGCAGCACCGGCGATTACACTCTGGTCAGTTGCACCGTCTCGCCGGGGTTCGAGTTCGATGGCTTCGATCTGGCCCCACCCGGTTTTGACATTCCGAGGGCATAATCCATGGACCACCGCGCCCTCATCGCCTCAATTCCGGCCGAGACCAAGGACAAGCTGCAACGCCGGTCCGACGCGGCAGGATTGAAACATCTGGCGGTCTATTTCGCGCTTTTGGCCGTTTGTAGCATCGGTATCGCCACGCAAATTCCGCTCTGGCCGGTCCTTATGGTCCCGCAAGGCGTCCTGCTGGTCTTTCTGTTCACGCTCAGCCACGAATGCACCCACAAGACACCGTTCAAAACCGGGTGGATCAACGATGCGGTCGGCCACTTGGTCTCGGTACCGATCGCTCTGTCCTTCACATGGTTTAGGTATTTCCATTTGGCCCACCACAAATGGACCAACCACCCGGACAAAGACCCCGAACTTGGCGGAAAACCGCGCCCTGACAGCTGGCGCAGTCTTGCACTCTACCTCAGCGGTGCACCTTACTGGTCCGGCATGGGCAAAGTGTTGGCTCAAAACGCCTTCGGACAGATCGACGCCCCCTACCTGCCCGCGCGACAGCATCGAGCCATCCGAACCGAAGCCCGCATTTTGCTCGTGCTCTACGCATTGGGCCTGCTCAGCCTGCTTTTCTCCCCGCTCCTGCTCTGGCTTTGGATCATCCCCGTCCTGATCGCCCAGCCCGCGCTGCGCCTTTACCTTCTGGCCGAACACGGCCTCTGCCCACCGGTCGCCAATATGCTGGAAAACTCGCGCACCACCTTCACCAACCGGATCATACGGTTTCTGGCCTGGAACATGCCCTACCACGCCGAACATCATGCCTTTCCGAACGTGCCCTTCCACCAGCTACCCGCATTCCACGACTGGACCCGGACCCACCTGAAATCCACATCCGACGGCTATTCAGGCTTCACCAAAGATTACGCCCGTACGCTCAACTCCTAGGATCCGTTCTTCATCTGGCCAAAAATACCTCGGGGGAGTCGCGCCTGCGCGACGGGGGCAGCGCCCCCTATTTCTCGGTCCGGCTTTTGATCAGCATATTGATCAATGGCACCAAAACCGCCGTCAGAGACCCCAGTGGATTCGCCCCAATGCCTTTGACCGCACGCACCACTTCGCGTGCCTCGGTCGCCATATCCTCAAGCTCATCCTCGATATCCGCAATTGCCATATCACGCAGCTCAACGGCTGGTGCGACCTCATCTTCGGCATTGCTGCGCCGTGCAATCAGCACAAGGAGCCCGGCCAATACAAGATTGCCAAAGGACAGCAGCGCGGCGGCGGCGGCAGGCGACATCGTGCTTCGAAGCGCAAAGAACAGCGCGACGTTCAGCAGAACGAGCGCCAACATGGCGGCAATCCCGGCCAATACCATCAAAATGGTCTGCTGCTGCATAACGGCCAGACGGCGGCGCGCGATCAGGCGTTCGGTTCGGTAGATCGTGACCAGATTTCTGCTCAGCCTGCTCATAACGTTGCTCCTACCCCTTTACCCGCCCAACCACGTAGCCCAGCGAAAACGCAATCAGCAGGGCAGTGATCGGATAATCCTTCTGTAGGCGGCCGAATTCCTCGACCACGTCCTCTCCCAATGACTGCGCTTTGCCCAGATCGATCCCGTGCTCTTCCAGCAGCTTTCGAATCTCATCCGAGGTTTTGACCGGCTCGGTCTGATCCTCGGGGGTCGAAGCCGCACCGCCCATCGCCTCCAACTCGGCATTGCGGCTGCGTAGCGCTTCCAACTCGGATTCAAGCTCGGCTTTGGTTGCCATACTCTCTGGCCCTCATTGCATGGGTGTCGCGCAACCGTCGCACAATGAGTCGTTTTTTTGAACTGTTTTCCGGTTCCGCCTCACCCGGCCCGATTCATCGAGACCGAACTGACAACACCGCCCCCCACCAGCGCCTGCACACCGGTGGTGCCGGGGCACGAGGTCGGCAACCCGCGCGCCACACGTACGGCGAGATAGGCAAATGCCTGCGCTTCCAGCATGTCACCGTCCAGACCCACGGCCTCGACCGGTTCGACCGGGCAATCGAGCGAGACCCGCAGCATCTCCATCAACACCGGGTTGCGCCGCCCGCCACCAGTAACCAGAACGCGGGACGGAGGTTTCAGACAATACCCGATCCCCTGCGCAACCCCTGCTGCGCACATCCCCGTCAGGGTCGCCACCGCATCCGCGTCGCTGAGTTCCTGAACCAGCCCGATCATCTCGGCAAAATCGTTCCGGTCTAAAGACTTCGGTGGCATCTTGGTAAAGAACGGCTCGGCCAGAAACAGTTCCAGCGCGCCCATCTCAACGGTGCCCTCGCGCGCAACCGCGCCATCCCGGTCCATCGGTTGACCCAAACGCGCCTGCATCAAATCATCCACCGGCGCATTCGCCGGCCCGGTGTCAAACGCCAGCAGGGCACCGGGTTGTTCGGGCCCGTCAAAGCTTGGGTCCACATAGGTCAGGTTGCCGACCCCCCCAAGATTGAGGAAACACAGGGGCGCATCAGCCCCGATCCATTTGGCGCAGGCAAAGTGAAAGAACGGGGCCAACGGCGCGCCCTCACCCCCCATGGCGACATCGTCGCTGCGGAAATCCCAGACCACAGGCACGCCCAGCGCCTGCGCCAGACCTTTGCCATCGCCAACCTGCAATGTGCCACGCCCACGTGGCTCATGCGCAAGGGTCTGACCGTGCACGCCGATCAGGTCGATATTGTCGAATTCCGACAACGCTTCGGCATGGGCGATGGTCACCAGTTCAGCCGCCGCATCGACATCTGAGCCGTGCCATTGTCCCAACGCCGCGCGCAGGATCTGACGCTCTTCTTCGGAATAGGGGCGGTATCCGCTTTCGCCGAAACCATAGATGCGGTGGCCATCGGTTTCCACCACCGCCGCGTCCACCCCATCCATCGAGGTGCCGGACATCGTGCCAAGGGCTCGGATCGGCTTGTTTGTCTTAATGGCCGGGCGCACCTGTCATTCTCCTGCTCGTTCTTTTTCTACCCTTGCGGGTTCGACACTGCCCGCCATTCCCGGGCCAAAGCAAGACGAATAGAAACAGAAGCCGCGTTTTTGGGCAGGCGCGACCGCAGGCCCACACTCGGCCCGACCGAACCCGTTGCGCAATTCCCGCTTCTGCGCCAGCATTGCTGGGCATCTTCGAATAACGGGGCGGGAATGACCGAGGCGCAAACGCCAAAAGACGCAAAAGCGGTTGAGAGCCGGAACTACCAGTTGATCTTCTGGTCCGGCGCGCTGGCTACGATTGGCGGGCAATTGGTGAACCCGCGTCTGGTGCTGCCGTTCCTGTACCTGGCCCTTGGGGCACCAACCTTTGTGGCGGGCCTGCTGCTGCCTTTCGTGACAGGGGCGCGGTTGATTGCGGAAATCTTCGTCTCGCCTTTCGTCAACCACGTGACGCGCGCAAAGCTTGCCGTCTATGTGCCCAACATCCTGACGGGGGCCATTCTGGCAGTTGTCGCCCTGTTCGCCACCAACCTGACACAGGTGATGGTGGTTTTGCTGTTCCTGCTGACCGCCATCATCATGGGCTTGTGTCAGGGTATCAACAGCCTTGGCACCAGCCAGATATACGGCACCTCAGTCCCTGAGTCGAAACGCAACCGCATGGTGTTTGCACAGGCGACCATATCCGGTGTGCTGGCCATCATCGTGGTTTGGGTGACCAAGGATCTGCTGGCTTCGGATCAGCCGATGCAGCGGCATATCGTGGTGATGTGGTGCGGCGTGGTTGCCATGTTCGCCGCCGGGATCAGCTTTGCCGGGGTGCGACTGTTCGAGGAAGAGATCAAGCGCCCGCCGAAACGCGTCGAGAAACCGAAACCCCTGGCCGAACTTGCAACAGGCTTCAGGACCGGGATGGCCTACCCGTGGTATCGCAAGTTCCTGTTGGCCCGTGTTCTGTTCATCTCGGTCGAGCTAGCGATGCCGTTTTACACAATTCACGCAGCCACCTACCATATCGGCACCGAACACTCGCTCAGCTATTTTGTGATCGGTGCCAGCGCAGGGATCGTGATCGGATCCATTCTGTGGGGGTGGCTCAGCGGTCGGGTGTCGGTAAAGCATGTGATGTGGCTGGGCTGTCTGACCTCGGCGCTGTCGGCAGTCATGGCGCTGGTGTTCACCATGACCGGCCATGCCAGTAATGTGTGGATCTATGCCGCGGTCATCCTGCTTCTGTCCCTTGGCGGCAACGGAGTGATCTATGGGCGCTACCTCTACGTGATCGAGATGACGCAAGAACAAGAGCGGTCCTATCTGGTCGCCCTGGGCGATGTGACAGCCGGTCTGGTCGGCATCGCCTTTGCCGCCGTTCTGGGTGCCGTGGCGCATCTGCACGACCCGGTGACGCCGATCATCGCGCTGGCCATTTTGAACGTGGTCGCGATGCTCTATGCCTTTCGATTGCCCGCCACCGGAACCGGTGCTGAGACTGCCGCGCATTAGGCTGCCAATTCTTGCAAAATGGTGCCTTTCCCTTACCCATCCTGCCGCCTATACAGTGCCCCGCAATAGTAACCCCGAGGGCACGATATGACCTACCACCCCAAATCGGATTTCATCGCCACGATGATCGAGCGCGGCTTTCTGGCCGATTGCACCGATTATCAGGGCCTTGATGAGGCGCTGATCAGTGGGTGCAAACCGGCTTATATCGGCTTTGATGCAACGGCCAAGTCGTTGCATGTGGGCAGCCTGATCCAGATCATGATGCTGCGCTGGTTCCAGAAGACCGGACACCAGCCGATCACTCTGATGGGCGGCGGCACCACCAAGGTGGGCGACCCGTCGTTTCGTGCGGACGAACGCCCCCTGCTGGGGCCCGAGCAGATCAATGAGAACATCGCGGGCATCAAAAAGGTATTCTCCGCCTATATCGACTATGACAGCGACGCCGAGAACAAGGCACTGATGCTGAACAATGCCGAGTGGCTGGATGGCCTGAACTACCTTGATTTCCTGCGCGATATCGGGCGGCATTTCTCGGTCAATCGGATGCTGAGCTTTGAATCGGTGAAATCGCGGCTGGATCGCGAGCAGTCGCTCAGCTTCCTCGAATTCAACTACATGATCCTGCAGGCCTATGACTTCCTTGAACTGAACCGCCGTTACGGCTGCGTTCTGCAAATGGGTGGCTCGGACCAGTGGGGCAACATCGTCAACGGCATCGACCTGACCCGCCGGGTGCTGGATCACGAGATTTACGGCCTGACCTCGCCCCTGCTGACCACCAGCGACGGCAAGAAAATGGGCAAATCCCAGGACGGTGCAGTCTGGCTGAACGCCGACATGCGCTCGCCCTATGAGTTCTGGCAGTTCTGGCGCAACACCACCGATGCGGACGTGGGGCGGTTCCTGAAGCTCTACACCGAAATGCCGGTGGATGAGTGTGATCGGCTGGGCGCGCTGCAAGGGTCCGAGATCAATGAGGCCAAGATCCGCCTCGCCAACGAAGTGACCACGCTTGCCCACGGTGCGCAGGCCGCGGCAACCGCCGAAGCTACTGCGCGCGAGGTGTTCGAAAAAGGCGGCGTGGGCGACGACCTGCCGACCCTGACCCTCAGCGCCGCTGAGCTGGGCGACGGCATGTCGATCGTGCAATTGATCGTGAAATCCGGTCTGGCCAAATCCGGCAAAGAGGCCAAGCGCCTGATTGCCGAAAACGGGGCCAAATTGGACGACGCGCCGCTGACAGATGCGGGGCTGATGATCGATGCGGGTGCCTTGTCCTCACCCATCAAACTAAGCGCGGGCAAGAAACGGCACGCGCTGGTGCAACTGGGCTAAACCGATTGACCCTGAGCGCGTAAGGGCGTGCTCGGGGGCCTTCTGTGAACTCGGCTTCTTTGCCGTGATGCATTCTGTGCTAACCTGTTCGGGGTTTTGGTTTCGCAGATTGTTGTGTCATGGTTGTTCAGAATATTTTCAAATCCACCAAAAGAAGCGATGTTGTCTTCGAAGGCGAGAAATTCTCGACCGGAGCGGATGAAGTCACCTGTGTTTTGACGACAGACAGTTTGAAGCTGAAAGGCAGCCCGCCCGCTTCGGGTCACTGCAACATCGTCGAACGCTTTAACTCTCGCTGGGACGTCAAGGATTTGATTGACCTATCGGCGGTTCAAAAGGCGCTTGCGAACAAGACGACACTGCAGAAGCTGGCCAAAGCCAAATCGGTCGAAAAAATCCTAGAACTACTGGCGCTTAGCGAAATTCATATGTTGGCCGACTATTCCGAGCTGCAGGCCCAGACCTATGTCAAAGGTCATATCCTCAGCGAAAAACTGGGCGGCCCGGGAACCAACGTGAACCTGACGCCGATGTCGGCAAGTTCAAATTCAACTTACTACAGCAAGTTCGAATCCAAGCTGATCAAATTGCTTGAGGATGTGAAAAAGGAAGAAAAAGTCACCGGCTACCGCGTGCGGGTTCGGTTTCACGCAAAATGCAAGGGCGCGATGAAGCCGTGGTGGGGTAGCGGTGCGTCCAAAGAGACCGCGCGAATGCTAAGCAAGCTACCAAAGACCCTGCAGGCCAGCTGGCGGTTTGACAGTTTCTTCCGAGACGGCAAGCCGACCGAACGTATCCCCAGGACAAAACTCCCCCCTTCGGTTGTCAAGAAGATGCCAGTTGCGGCCGGGATAAGACCGTTCAGCATACCGTTGGATCTTTGATCGACTGGTCTTTTTTGTGAATTGACGATGACCGGGCGTTAGGGATGATCTGGCGCCAACAAAAACTCGGCCACCCGAAAGTGGCCGATGATTGTTCAAGCGTGCCGGGTCACTTTTTGCCTTTGCCGCCACCTTTTCCGTCGCCGCCTTTGCCGTGTCCGGAACCGTTGCCCTGGCCATTGTTGTTGCCGTTATTGCCGGTACCTGGTCCGGAACCGTTGTTGTTACCGCCGCCGTTACCGGGGTTGCCTGCATTCCCGTTGCCGTTTCCGGGGCCGTCGCCGCCTTTGCCGCCGCCCTTGCCGCCACCTTTACCGTCGCCGCCTTTGCCGCCACCTTTGCCGTCGCCGCCCTTGCCGCCACCTTTACCACCGCCTTTGCCGGGGCCTTCACCGCCACCATTGCCGGGGTTGTCACCACCACCGTTTTCAGGGTTGTCACCGCCGCCATTGCCGGGGTTGTCACCACCACCATTGCCGGGGTTATCGCCGCCACCGTCGGCGGGACCGTCACCACCACCGTTGCCAGGGTTGTCACCACCACCGTTGCCGGGGCCATCGTTTCCGCCGTTGCCGCCACCATTACCCGGGCCCTGACCTCCGCCGCCGGTATTGCCGCCATCGTTTCCACCACCCGTCGGGCCTTGTGCGACCCGATCCGAACTGCGGTCTTCGCCCCGTGTGCTACCTGCGTCCGAAATCGACGCCGTCGGCAGATCCGTCAGCAACGCCGCCAGACCGGGGCACATTGCGCCCGTATTTTGCAACGTCTTCTCAAAATCCGCGCGCCGCTGTAGCTGCTTCAGAAAGCTTGGCGTGACCTGCGTGCAGTCACACAGCGCAGCATAATCGCCGCTATTCGCCGCCGTCCGTGCGGTGCGCCAATCGCAAACCTCGGGCGCGGCCGCGGCGCTGCTGGCCATCAAAACTCCAACAAATGGTGCAATCGCAAACGCACCCAATTTGTGCTTCGTACTCGTTAACATGTCGGTACCTCCTGACATAGAAACACCTGACCATGTCAGGCTATTCGATCACGAGATGGAGACGTCTCGTGAGGTCCGGATGAACGCTGGCTGAAGATTTGTTAACCTTGCGTCACCCACGTCGGATGCAAATGACGCTTGGTCTTTGGCCAAACATCTGGACACACCCGACCCAAGCCGCTTATTGAACATACGTTCATAAATCTGGGAGGCATCCGCATGAACCTGTCGAACACAGCCGCACTCGTCACCGGAGGCGCGTCGGGTCTTGGCGAGGCCACTGCCCGCCATTTCGCGCAACACGGTGCACAAGTCACGATTCTGGACCGGGATGAAGACCGCGGCGCGCAGGTGGCCAATGAGATCGGCGGCCATTTTGCACAAACCGATGTCACCGACCAAAGCTCGGTCGCGGCTGCTGTTGCCACCGCAGCAAGCAAAATGGGTCGGATCACGGCCACGGTGAACTGTGCCGGCATCGCATACGGGATCAAAACCGTGGGCCGCGATGGCCCGCACCCGCTGGACGCCTTTCAGCGCACCATCGACATCAATCTGGTCGGCACCTTTAACGTGTCGCGACTAGCCGCCGTTGAAATGGCCAAAAACGAACCCGAGCCGGATGGCGCGCGCGGTGTGATCATCAACACCGCCTCAATTGCCGCATTCGACGGGCAAAAGGGCCAGGCGGCCTATGCGGCGTCAAAAGGCGGCGTGGTGGGTATGACCTTGCCCATGGCGCGCGATCTGGCCTCGACCGGTATCCGCGTGATGGCTATCGCTCCGGGCATTTTCATGACGCCGATGCTGGCGGGCCTGCCCGAAGAGGTGCAGCAGCAACTGGCGGCTGACGTTCCGAACCCCGCTCGCCTGGGGGATCCCAATGAATACGCCCGCCTTGCCGGTTTCATTGTCGAGATGGGCTATCTGAACGGCGAAGTCATCCGCATCGACGGAGCGCTACGTATGCGCTAGGTCTGTCGAATGACCGAGCGTGAAAAGATGCAGGCCGGGCAGTGGTATTGCTGCCTGGACCCTGAGTTGGACGCGTTGCGGGCGCAAGCCCGCCGCGCAGTTCACGCGCACAACACTTGCCCGCCAGACGATCGCGGCGCGCTGGCTCCTGAATTGCAAACGCTGTTCGCGGACCTTGGGTCCGAGTGTTATCTCGAAGCACCGTTTCACTGCGCTTACGGGATGAACATCCACCTTGGACACCGGGTCTATTTCAACGCCGGATGCGTGATTCTGGACACCGCGCCGGTTCGGATCGGTGACGACACGATGTTCGGCCCCCATGTTCAGATCTATTGCGCTCAGCACGCCAAAGACCCAACCGAGCGCGCCCAGGGTCTGGAAATCGCCCTGCCCGTGACCATCGGGCGGAATGTCTGGGTCGGCGGCGGTGCCATTCTGATGCCCGGTATCACCATCGGCGACAACGCAACCATCGGCGCTGGCAGTGTCGTCACCAAAGATGTCGCGGCCAAAGAAACCGTGGTCGGCAACCCCGCCCGGCCTATTCAACCCCTCCGATAGCCCTGTTCTGCCCCCAGTCCGCCAAAGCCGCGATCACAGGGCGCAGCGCTTGCCCCTTTTCAGTCAGGCTGTACTCCACTCGGGGCGGCACCTCGGCAAATACCTTTCGATGCACGATTCCATCTGCCTCAAGCTCGCGCAATTGCTTGGTCAGGCTGCGCTGGGTCACCGTACCCAGCGCACGGGACAAGGCGTTAAAGCGCATGGTGCCGCCAAGAAGATGATAGATTACCAGCCCTTTCCATTTTCCCGATATCTGCTCCAACCCGGCCTCAACCGGGCAGCCTGCACTGCAGTCATATCTTTCAAATCGATCCACCGCCGCCTCCTGCCTTTGACAGTATACAAAAGGTACCTACCTGCATAAATAGTGCGTACTTGCGTGTTTTGTATACGTGTCACATATCCCGGGTCATCGCAACTGAACCCTGTAAGGAGACATCATGGCCCTGACCATTCTCGCTCAAATCACGGCCCATCCGGGTAAGGAAGACCTTGTCCGCGCCGAGCTTGAAAAGCTGATCCCAATCACCCGTGTCGAAGACGGATGCATTCAATACGACCTGCATGTGGACACAACCAATCCCGGTGTTTTCGCGTTTTATGAGAATTGGGAAAGCCGTGACCTGTGGCAAACGCATATGAACGCGCCCCATCTCGCGGCGTATATGGAGGCTACCGAAGGGGCCGTGGCCGAGTTTACGCTGAACGAAATGACACGGATCGGTTGATCCCATCCACGGCAAAGCCGGAGCAGTCGCCAGGCTCCGGTTTTGTGAAACTTTTTCAATGTGGCCTTTTGAGCGTCGAAGAGTCTGCGTTTACCCGGCCTCGGCCTTCTCTTCCAGAATCAGCCACTCTTCCTCAGCCGCCGACAGCTTTTCCTGCCGTTCAACCAGCGCCTCAGACGCCTTCTGGAACTTGACCGGCTCACGCGTGAACAGGTCGGGGTCAGACATCAACTCTTCCAGCTTACCGATCTCGGCCTCAAGGCGCGCGATCTCGACGGGCAGTTTCTCCAACCGGTGTTTTTCCGAGAAGGACAGGCCCGATTTCGGCTTCGCCTCCTGCTTGACCTTCGGCTTGGAGGGCTTTGGTTTTTCTTCCTTTTTCCCAGCAACCTCTCCGCGCTGAGCGATATAGTCCGACCAGCCCCCGGCATAGACCGTGGCGCGCCCATTGCCTTCCATCGCGATGGTGGTTGTGGCAACCCGGTCCAGAAAATCCCGGTCGTGGCTGACCAGCAGGACGGTGCCGTCATAGTCGTCCAGCAATTCCTGCAACAGGTCCAGCGTTTCCACATCCAGATCGTTGGTCGGTTCGTCCAGCACCAGCAGGTTTGACGATTTCGCCATCAGCTTGGCCAGCAGCAACCGCGCCTTTTCGCCACCCGACAGGGATTTGACGGCGGCCCGCGCCTGCGCGTCGTCGAACAGAAATTCCTTGAGATAACCCACGACGTGTTTGGGCTGCCCACCCACCAAGACCTGATCGGCCTTGCCTGACACCCGCATCTCGGGGTCGCCGGTCAGGCTGTCCCACAGGGTCATCTCCGGGTCTAACTGAGCGCGGGTCTGGTCGAACACCGCAATCTCCAGATTGGTGCCCAAAGCGACCGCGCCGGAATCCGGCTCCACTTGCCCCAAGAGCATCTTCAACAACGTGGTCTTGCCCACCCCATTGGGTCCGACAAAGGCCACGCGATCCCCACGCTGCACCAGCAGGTCGAAATTCCGCACGATCTGCGTGTCGCCGTACCCCTTGGCCAGCCCTTTGGCTTCGATCACCTTGCGGCCCGATTTCGGCCCGGCCTCCAGCGTCATCGCGGCCGAGCCCTGACGTTTGATCTGCGCCGCCTTCTCGGCCCGCAGCGCTTGCAATGCCCGCACCCGGCCTTGATTGCGCTTGCGGCGAGCGCTGATGCCCTCAACGGCCCATTTCGCCTCGGACTTGATCAGGCGGTTCAGCTTGTGGCGTTGCTGATCTTCCTCTTCCCAAACCTTGTCGCGCCAGGCCTCAAACGCATCAAACCCCTGCTCTTGCCGCCGTACTGCACCGCGATCAATCCACAGCGTCGCCCGCGTCAACACCCGCAGAAACGCGCGGTCATGCGAGATCAGCACAAAAGCGGCCCGCGTCGCCCCCAACTCGCGCTCAAGCCACGCGATGGCCTCGATATCCAGATGGTTGGTCGGCTCGTCCAGTAGCATCAGGTCCGGCGCTTCGGCCATCAGCTTGGCCAAGGCCGCCCGCCGCCGCTCACCGCCCGAGGCAGTCTCAACAGGGCGCGTGGGGTCGAATTTCAGCCCCTCCCCCGCACGCTCGACCTTATACAGCTCTCCCGGTTCCAACCCGCTGGCGGCATAGTCGCCCAGCGTGGCAAACCCCTTCATTCCGGGGTCCTGCTCCATATACCCGACCGACTTGCCCGGCGGCACGACGATCTCGCCCTGATCCGCCTCGACCAGCCCCGCCATCACTTTCATCAGCGTGGATTTACCCGACCCGTTCCGCCCCACAAGGGCCACGCGGTCGCCCGGCTGAACCACCAGATCAAGCTCGGAAAATACCGGATCGCCCCCGAAGGTCAGGGAAATGCCGGACATCTGCAACAAAGGAATTCTCGCCATGCCCGCCAGCTAAACCGGCTGGGCTGGCGCGTCAACGCCCCTGCTTCTTCTCGTCAAAAATACGGATTCACCCGGCCACCGCCCGCAGCAAACGTTTCCGTGCCGGGGGAATCGCCCCAATCTCGAGCCCGGTGAACACGTGCAGAGTGTTCATATGCCGGTCCACCACCGCATGATCGCTGACCCAACCGCCCATCAGCAGGTATGTCCGCAGCAAAGGCGGCATCCGCAGCATTGCCTGTTTTGCATCCGGCCTGCGCCGCAGGCGCGCGGCGAAACGGAAAACATCCGGCGCCTTGACGCGTGGCAGCCACCGTTTCGGGGCCAGATGGCGGTGTTTGAGCATGGCAAAGGAATCCAGATATTGTTCGGTCTCGATCCCGGCGAAGGACGAGCAACCAAACAGCATCTCGATCCGGTTTTGGTCGACAAACGCGGTCATCGCCCCCCACGCCACGCGCAGGATGTCCGGGTCGGTCCAATCGGGGTGAATGCAGAAACGGCCCATCTCGACCATACGCCCGCTGAACCCTTCCAGACTGGACAGGTCATAGAACTGCGCCGAATAGCTGTGCGCGATCTCGGACCCGCTCCCCATTGTCAACATCCGGAAACAGCACACAAGCTGTCCACCGGCCTGTATATCCTCGACCAGCACATGGGAACACACCGCATCAAACGTGTCCGCGTCGGTTTGATCCGTCGCAAAGGCCAGCGTCCGTAGCGCCTGCGCCGCCGCCACGTCCCGTTCAGACTGCGCCAACCGGGCCCGATAGCGCCCTTTGTTCAACAAAACGGCTGTTGCCATGGTCGCATCCTCCGAGGTTGCTGACCGGAGATCCAAGTTACCGCCCCGATATCATAAGACATGTGACCTTCCTGTGAACCTCACAAGACGATCCCGTGACTTAGTTCGACGCGCCCGGAATGTTGGCCGGGTTGAAGTTGCCGATATTGCCCAGCAGCTGACGCAGGAAGCCGGTGTTCTCGACACTGGATTCGGTCACGCGGCGTTCCAGCGGGATGACGACCCCGTCCTCCAGGCCAAAGCGTTCGACATTGCTGACCACACCGCGCTGGTCGAAGCTGATGGCAACCACCTCGCGGGAAACGACCTCGGGCCGTTTAGGGCCATAGTGGCGGATTCGGGACCGGACATAGTAATATCCGGAATCGCGCACCACGCCCGAGGCACCGGGCGCGCCAACCGCCTCGGCAACGCTTTCGCGTGTATCCGTGCCCACCTTGATCTCGGCCAGATCCTCGGCCGGAGGCACATAGCCGTGATTCCGGAAGATCGGAGTGCAGGCGGTGATCACAGCCAGACAGGCCACCAACGCAAGCGAACGCATCGCCGATTTCGACCTGTTTCCAATCATCAACATACGCACCCTCTTGCCTTGGCCTCTTGCGGCTCCTATCCGATTACAGAAACCGCTGCCACGGTTCAACACATAGAAAGGCTCACGAATGAGCGACGTTACTGCATTACGGGTGGCCGACCTGCCACAAAACGCCCCCACCCGGTTCGAATTGCGCCCGGGAAAGGACGTGTTGGAGGCTATAGGCCGGGATCTGGGCCTGCTCGGTCTGCGCAAGCTCAGCTTTGTCGGGGATCTGCGCGCAGCAGGAAAACGCGACTGGGCGCTGTCCGGCAAGCTGGGGGCGACGGTGATTCAGCCCTGTGTGGTGACGCTTGAACCTGTGACCACCCGGATCGACATCCCAGTTTCGCGCCTATTTGTGGCCGACTGGACCGACCCCGACGAGCCCGAGTTCGAAATCCCTGAAGATGACGAGACCGAGCCATTAGGCGCTGAGATCGACCCTGCAGCTGTGATGGTCGAGGCGCTTTCGCTGGCCCTGCCCCAATACCCGCGCAAGGACGGGGCCGAACTGGGTCAGGCCGACTATACCGAACCGGGCAAACAGGCGATGACGGATGAGGATGTCAAACCCTTCGCAGGGCTGGCGGAATTGCGCGATGCCCTGAAAAAAGACGAGTGACAGAGGTCTGATTTCCTGTCATAGCAGGCGGTCAGAAAAATCACTTGAACATGACGAGAATCGCAGTATTTTCGCGCGCTCATCGGATTTTGGGTTGGACATTTCGGGGCTGGTCCCCTAAACGCGCGTCAAACCACGATAAACGAAATATGAAACCACGGTCGGCGGCGAATCTGCTGACCCTCAGTAGACAAAGGTTGAGACCATGGCCGTCCAACAGAACAAAGTTTCCAAGTCGCGTCGCAACAACCGCCGCGCACACGACGCTCTGGTTGCTGCAAACCCGAACGAATGCCCGAACTGTGGCGAGCTGAAGCGCCCGCACCACGTTTGCGCATCCTGCGGCCACTATGACGATCGTGAAGTCGTCGCGCAGGCCGAGGAAATCGACCTGGACGAAGACGCAGCCTAAGCCTGATTGAGCGCAGGCCAAGGCATGACTGAACAACCCACGCACGCCGAACGGATCACCATCTCGGTTGACGCTATGGGGGGGGACGAAGGTCCCGCAGTTGTTGTTGCAGGCCTCGCGGAATCGGCCAAAAAGAACCCCAATATCGGGTTTCTTCTGCACGGTCCGGAAGACATGCTGCGCAAGCTCGTAGCAAAACGGCGCGTCCTTGATGGGCGCGTCGCTTTTCGTGATTGCCCCGACGTGGTCACGATGGAAGACAAGCCCAGCCAGGTTGTGCGCAGCGGCAAGCAGACCTCGATGTGGTCCACGCTTGAGGCCGTCCGTCAGGGCGAGGCGCATGGCGCGGTGTCCTGCGGCAATACCGGCGCGCTGATGGCTTTGTCGATGATGCGCCTGCGCAAACTGCCCGGTGTGAACCGCCCGGCGATTGCGATTCTGTGGCCTTCGCGCAACCCGCAGGGGTTCAATGTGATGCTGGATGTCGGTGCGGATGTGCGCGCCGACGCCAAGGATCTGCTGCAATACGCCCTGATGGGCGCATCTTATGCCCGTAACGGCATGGCCCTGCACCGTCCCCGGATCGGGCTGCTGAATGTGGGCACCGAAGAACACAAGGGCCGCGCCGAGTTGAAAGAGGCGCATGCCATGATCGCCGATTTCGCCGAGCCTGCGAATTTCGATTTCGTGGGTTTTGTCGAAGGCAGCGACATTCCGGGCGACAAGGCAGATGTCATTGTAACCGATGGGTTTACCGGCAACGTCGCGATCAAGACCGGGGAAGGCACCGCCAGCCTGATTGGCGACCTGCTGCGGCAGGCGTTCAAATACACGCCACTGTCCCGGCTGGCCTCGATCCTTGCCATCACCTCGCTGAACCGTCTGAAAAAGCGGATCGACCCGCGACGTGTAAATGGCGGCGTGTTCCTTGGGCTGAACGGCACGGTTGTCAAATCCCATGGCGGCGCTGACCCGACCGGAGTGTCGGCGGCGGTCAAACTGGCCTTCACCTTGGCCGAGTCGGGTTTTGCCGAAAAATTGGCGGCACGGGTTGCATCGACGGCCCAGCTTGCACAAGATGCCGCGCAATCTGCGCCGCAGACGGAAAAATAACAAAAAAGGCAGTACCCCAGCATGGCAGGCCGCTCAGTTGTTGTAGGTGTCGGGCATTATTTGCCAGAACGCGTTGTTCCGAATTCCGAGTTCGAAAAGACACTCGACACCACCGATGAATGGATCCGGACCCGGTCCGGGATCGAACGTCGCCATTTTGCAGCCGAGGGCGAGACCACTTCGGATCTGGCCACCAACGCCGCCCAGGCGGCCCTTGCGGATGCCGGGCTTGAGGCGGACGATATCGACGCCATCGTCCTGGCCACCTCAACTGCTGACCTGACCTTCCCTTCCGCCGCGACGATGGTTCAGGCGCGGCTGGGTATGACCAGGGGGTTTGCCTTTGACGTACAGGCCGTCTGCGCCGGGTTTGTCTTTGCCCTCAGCAATGCCAACGCGCTGATTCTGTCGGGTCAGGCCAAACGGGTTCTGGTCATCGGGGCCGAGACGTTTTCGCGAATCATGGACTGGACCGACCGCTCGACCTGCGTCTTGTTCGGCGATGGCGCGGGGGCATTGGTGCTTGAGCATCAGGAAGGCCACGGCACCTCAGATGACCGGGGCATTCTGGCAACCGATCTGAATTCGGACGGGCGCTATCGGGAGTTGCTGTACGTGGATGGTGGCGTATCGACGCAATCCACCGGCTATCTGCGCATGCAGGGCAATCAGGTCTTCCGCCACGCTGTTGAAAAGCTGACCAAAACGGCCGAAACCGCCCTGTCGAGCGCTGGCCTGTCCAACGAGGATGTCGACTGGATCGTGCCGCATCAGGCCAATATCCGCATCATTCAAGGCACCGCCAAGAAAATGGGCCTGCCGATGGAAAACGTGGTCGTAACCGTGCAGGACCACGGAAACACCTCGGCCGCCTCGATCCCGCTGGCCCTGTCGGTGGGCAAACAGCGCGGGCAAATCAAGCCCGGCGATCTGTTGGTGACCGAAGCCATCGGCGGCGGCTTGGCCTGGGGCGCGGTTGTCCTGCGCTGGTAACAAGCGCATTCCAGCTTACACACCCGCCTGCAATTCATTGATATTGACAGCGAATTTGCGTGGACCCTATGCTTTGATATCAACAGGGGAAAAAGGTATGGGCGACAAAACACTGACCCGAATGGATCTGAGCGAGGCCGTCTTTCGTGAGGTGGGCCTTTCACGCAACGAAAGCGCACAGCTGGTCGAAAGCGTTCTGAACCACATGTCTGACGCTTTGGTGCGCGGCGAGCAGGTGAAAATCTCGTCTTTTGGTACGTTCAGCGTTCGCGACAAAACCGCCCGTATCGGTCGCAACCCCAAAACCGGCGAAGAGGTTCCGATTCAGCCGCGCCGCGTGCTGACCTTCCGCCCGTCGCATCTGATGAAAGATCGCGTCGCTGCCGGGAATCGCAAGTAACCCGAGGGCCGCACGGACATGAGCAAATCTCCCGACGCGTTTCGCACAATCTCTGAGGTTGCGGACTGGCTCGGTGTTCAGGCCCATGTTCTGCGGTTTTGGGAAAGCCGGTTTACCCAGGTCAAACCTGTCAAACGGGCCGGAGGACGGCGGTACTACCGCCCCAATGATATGCGCCTGCTGGGCGGTATCAAAAAGCTGCTGCATGAAGATGGCATAACGATCAAAGGCGTGCAGCGCATTCTGCGCGAACAGGGCATCGCGCATGTGGCGTCGCTGTCGCCAGAGCTGGACGATGTCGCAGCGTCTGAAAACGCCGGTGATGATACTGTCGTACCCTTCACCTCCGCCCCTGCCCCAGCGTCGGAACAGATTCATATGGATTTGGGCGAACCGCAGGCGGCGCGGCCAGACGTCGCACCCGCGCAGGAACCCGAACTGGACGCGGCCCCACTGATGGGGGGAATCGCCTCACTGGCCTGGAACCGGTCCGAGTTTGATGAGGAACTTCTGGGCCGAATCGCGCCGCTGGCGAAAGACCTGCGCAAATGGCTGGATCGGGTCGAAACCCAAGCGGCGGGATAGGACAAAAAGGCAGTGTTTTCCTCTTGCCCCTGCCGGGAAATTCTTTATGAACACCTCAACGTCGGGCTATGGCGCAGCCTGGTAGCGCGTCCGTCTGGGGGACGGAAGGTCGCAGGTTCGAGTCCTGCTAGCCCGACCAAATCACACCGACGTTTATGGCAGACAGGCCAGATCCCGCTCTGGCATCAGGGGGGATCGGAATGACAGGTGTATGTCCAAATCAACAGATCGAAGCGATGATCACGCGCGGCGAGATCACCGCGAGCCCGGATGTGATCCCTGCACAGGTGCAACCGGCCAGTCTTGATCTGCGTTTGGGAACAGTGGCTTACCGGGTACGCGCGTCGTTTCTGGCCGGTGAAGGGCGCTCAGTCGCCGACCGGCTGGCCGAGTTCGAGATGCACCGCATCGACATCACCGACGGGGCCGTTCTGGAAAAAGGCTGCGTTTATCTGGTGCCGCTGATGGAATCGCTGGCCCTGCCCGACAGCATCACGGCCGTGGCCAACGCCAAAAGCTCGACCGGGCGTCTTGACCTGCTGACACGTACCATCACCGATGGCGGGACCGAGTTTGACCGGGTTCCTGCAGGCTATACCGGACCGCTATACGCCGAGATTTGCCCGCGATCATTCTCGGTGCTTGTCCGTCCGGGGATGCGCCTGAACCAGATCCGGTTCCGTCAGGGACAGGCCGTTTTGACCGACGCGGAACTGATGACGCTGCACGGGGAATCGCCTTTGGTCGATGGGCCTGCGGTGATTCAGGACGGGCTGGGGTTCTCGGTCGATCTGCAATTGCCCGACAGTGATCTGGTGGGGTACCGCGCAAAACCCCACACCGGGGTGATCGATCTGGACCGGATCGGCGAATATGACCCGCAGGAATACTGGGAAGAGGTGCGCACCACGGACGGTCGCATCATCCTTGATCCCGGCGCGTTCTACATTCTGGTCAGCCGCGAGGCGGTGCATATCCCGCCCATGTATGCCGCCGAAATGGCCCCCTATCTGGCCATGGTCGGCGAGTTTCGCGTGCATTACGCGGGCTTCTTCGACCCCGGATTTGGCCACGCTGCCGCAGGCGGTGCCGGGTCGCGCGGCGTGCTGGAGGTGCGCTGCCACGAGGCCCCGTTTGTGCTGGAACACGGGCAGGTTGTCGGGCGGCTGGTTTATGAGAAAATGGCCGAGATGCCGACGCAGCTATATGGTGCGGGCATTGCGTCGAACTATCAGGGTCAGGGCCTGAAACTGTCCAAACATTTCAAGGCCGTAGGCTGAGTTTCAGAACTTCATGAAACGGCGCATCTGACGCGTCACCCGCTGTGCTTGGCGTAGGTTCTTCGCGTGATTTGCCGTGTTGGGGCGTTTCTGCGCCCCCGGGGCTGCATCGGGCTTTTGACCTTTGCGCGTGGCCATATCAAATCCTTTGTCCACGCCCTTGTTGACAAGACGGCGCATGACCTGTCGCACGATCATGTCGATGATCCGATTGGCATTCATTGCTCAACTCCGTTTCTCAAACCACAAGATAGGCATCCTGTGCGGCAACAAAAGGGCGGCGCGATCACTCTTCCTCGAACAGCTCGCTTTGATCCTCATTCTCAGCGTCATCCTGCCCCTCTCCCATCGGTATTGTCCCGGGCGGAGGACGGTTTTCCAGCAACCCAGCAGCGCGCAGTTCTTTCAGCCCGGGCAAGTCACGGGCGTTTTCCAGCCCGAAGTGATCCAGAAACTGCGGCGTCACCACGAACGTCACCGGGCGGCCCGGCGTCATCCGGCGGCGACCGAGCCTGATCCACTCCATCTCAAGCAACTGGTCGATGGTCCCGCGAGAGACCGAGACTCCCCGGATTTCCTCGATCTCGGCGCGTGTGCAGGGCTGGTGATAGGCCACAATCGCCAACGTCTCGATAGCCGCGCGGCTTAGCTTGCGGGTCTCGACCGTTTCCTTCTGCATCAGAAAACCAAGATCGGCGGCGGTTCGGATCGCCCATGCGCCGCCGACGCGTACAACGCACACACCGCGCCCTTCATAGCGTTTCTGAAGTAATTCAACCGCTTGCCCCGCATTGCTGCCATGAGGCATCCGCGCTTCGAGGTCGGCAATGGTGACCGGCTCGGCGCTGGCAAACAGCACCGCTTCGACCATGCGTTCCTGCTCGGCCAACGGGGGCGCTTCGAACAGGGTACCGGTCTCTTCGGGGGTGTCAGTCACGTGTTTCGGTCCTCTTGCGCAATTGGATCGGGGCAAAGGTGTCGCTTTGCTTGATCTCCATATGTCCTTCTTTCACCAGCTCCAGCGAGGCCGCAAAGGTCGCCGCCGTGGCTGATCTGCGCCGCACCGGGTCGGCGTCCCAGCCTTGGGGCAGATAGGTCTCCATATCCGTCCATGTCCCCGCAAACCCGATCAGCGGGCGCATTCGTTCCAATGCCTGCTCCATCGTGAAGACGGCATCGCGGTCCATCACAAAGGGGCGGAATTCGTCGCGGGTGCGGATACGCGCATAGCCCTGCATCAGGTCCAGCAGCGTGGCGGAATAGGTCACGGTGCGGATGCGGGTCACATCCTCGCCCTGCCCGCGCTTGAAGAAATCGCGCCCCAACTGGTCGCGCGCCATCAGACGCGCGGCGGCGTCGCGCATGGCTTGCAGACGTTCCAACTGGAACGCCAGATGCGCCGCCAGTTCCTCGCCCGACGGCCCTTCGTCATCCGGGTCCGGCGGCAGCAGCAAGCGGGATTTCAGAAAGGCCAACCAAGCGGCCATCACCAGATAATCGGCGGCCAGTTCGATCCGCAGCGCCCGCGCCTTTTCAACAAAGGCCAGATATTGCTGCGCCAGCGCCAGAACCGAGATTTTTCGCAGATCGACCTTTTGCGTGCGCGACAAGGTCAGCAGCACATCCAGCGGGCCTTCGAACCCGTCAACGTCAACAATCAGCGCCTCGGCGGCCAGCCGATCGGCGACCGAGACCGGGTCTTCGCTGAAAAGGTTATCGTTCATATACCTGCCCGCCCATTAGGGCAGATAGTTCCGCCTCGGCGGCCTCAATGTCAAGTTCCGCAGGGGTTTTGCGCATGGTCAGGGCGCGCTCTGCGCGGGTCTGCGCCGCCTGCGTCATCTGGCCCGCAGCTTCCAGCACTTCGGCCCGTTCGGCAAAGCTACCATTGCAGTGCAGAACAACGTCACAGCCCGCCTGTAGCGCCTGCCGCGACAGGTCCGCGACAGAACCGCTGAGCGCTTTCATCGAGATGTCGTCGGTCATGATCAGCCCTTCAAACCCGATAACCTCGCGGATCACGCGCATCATCGGGGCCGAGATCGTGGCCGGGGTCTGGTCAATCTGTTCGAACACCAGATGGGCCGTCATCCCCATAGGCAGATCGTTCAACGCGCGGAAGGGCGCAAAATCAGTTTCGGTGAGTTCATCCAGCGACAGATTAACGCGCGGCAGATCGAAATGGGTGTCCAGCGTCGCCCGACCATGGCCCGGCATGTGCTTGACCACGGGCAGAACCCCGCCATCCAGATGCGCCTGAGCCACGGCGCGCCCGATCTGACCAATCGTGCCCGCATCCTCGCCATAACAGCGATTGCGCAGAAAGGCATGGGTTTCCGCCCGTGCGGTATCCACCATTGGGGCGCAGTTGCTGTCGATCCCAAGCTCGAACAATTCATGCGCAATCAGGCGATAGCGCAGATACATGGCCCGTTCCGCCTGATCCCCTGCCCGTTCGGCGTGATCCAGTGGCGGCATCCATTCGCGCGCCAGTGGCGCGCGCAGGCGCTGCACGCGCCCGCCTTCCTGATCGATTGTGATAGGACAGTTGCGCCCGACGGATTCGCGGAAATCATCGCGGAGCGCGCGCACCTGATCGGCGCTTTCGATATTCCGGGCAAACAGAATGAACCCGAACGGGTTCATCTCGCGGAACAAGGCCCTTTCATCATCGGTCAGCCGCAAACCTTCGGCATCGGTGATTACGGCCCCGAAACTCACCTGACGGCCACCGGGATGCAGTCAGCCCCTTGCGCCACCAGCGCGGCGCAGAATTGACGCGAGTCGCTCAGGTCTTCAAATCCCAGCACGCGCAGGCGATAAAACGTGCGCCCACCGCTTGAGGTTCGCTGAATAACACGCTGTTTACCATTCATATATTCGCCAAATCGACCATCCAGACGAGACCATTCCGCCTTGGCAACATCGGCGCTTTCGAACGCCCCAAGCTGTGCCAGACGGGTGCCCTTGCTCAGTGTGTCGGGGTCAACATCCAGACCAGTCGCGGCCTTCACGGCGGCATTGATCGCATCTTCTGAGGCAGCAGCGGCCGAAACACGGCGCGCGGGCCGCGTGTTAGGGCGAAGCGAGCGGCGCACACCCGGCAGTTCCGCAATCGCCGGATCAGGCAGAGATGCGGCCAGATCGGCGGGGTCAATGGCGGGTTCTTCTTCGGGCGTCGCCAAAGCGGCAACCTGCACACCGGGTTCTGCCTCTTGCTGATTCCGCGCAGCCTCGCCCGCCAGTTCAGCGACCAGTGCGTCAACCGCGTTCTGCCGCAGCTCCGCCGCCTCCTGGTTCGAAATCGGCTCTTCCACCACATGCAGCGCCTGGGTTGGCTTCAACTCTCCGGCGGGCAGGTCTTCGTCGGTCAGCGAGACCGGGCGTGGGGCAAGGATCAGGCGATCCGCAGGTGCTGCGGCCGAGCCTTCGGCAGCGACGGCATTGACGGCAAGCCCCTGATGGTCGGCGGGCTGGCCACCCGGATTTTCGGGTTGAATACGCATCGGCCCTTCAGCGGCGCGCACGACCGGGACGCCACTGACATCCCGCATGACCAACTTGTAGCTCCAGATACCGACACCGGCGACCAGCGCCAGAGAGGCCACCGCCCCCAGCACATTCACCGCTTTGCCCAGCCCAAACGAACTGCGCGACGCATCGTCAGCGTACGCATCCTGTGCATGCGGTTGATTCGTGTAATGCATATGCTCGGGGCCTTGCTGCCCCGAGTAATCGTAACTCGCCATGTCCGCCTCGCTGCCCGTTTGCGCCTTAAAAACACGGCGCGCGGGTCATTTCTTGCCTACCTCAGACCGGCGTTTCGGGCGATGTTGGTCACCGCATCTCCTGCGCCGGGGTAACGCCAAGAATACCCAAGCCCGCTGAAATCACAACAGAAACAGCCCGGGCCAAAGCGATTTTCGACTGGCTTGTGGCAACATCGCCATCCTGGATGAAGCGCAGTTGGGTTTCATCGTTGCCCTTGTTCCACAACGCGTGGAAATCCCCTGCGAGTTCATACAGATAGAAGGCAACGCGGTGCGGCTCATTGGTGCGCGCCGCGATTTCCACCAAGCGCGGCCATTCGGCCAGCTTCTTCGCCACGGTCAGTTCCGAGGCGTGATCGTTTTTGCTGAGGTCAGCACCTGTAAGCGTCGCATCATCGGCGGCAATCCCGGCCTCGGCGGCGCGGCGCAGCACGCTCATGACGCGGGCATGGGCGTATTGCACGTAGAACACCGGGTTCTCGCGGCTTTGTTCCAGCACCTTGTCGAAATCGAAATCCAAAGGCGCGTCGTTCTTGCGGGTCAGCATGACAAACCGGGTCACATCCGGCCCGACCTGATCGACCACATCGCGCAGCGTGACAAAGTTCCCGGCTCGTTTGGACATCTTGAACGGCTCGCCATTCTTCCACAGCTTCACCAACTGCGTCAGCTTGATATCCAGCGGCACCTTGCCATCGGACAGCGCCGAAACAGCCGCCTTCATCCGTTTGACATAGCCGCCGTGGTCCGCGCCAAACACGTCGATCAGCGCGTCAAAACCACGGCTCACCTTGTCATAGTGATAGGCGATATCGGGGGCGAAATAGGTCCACGAGCCATCCGATTTCTTGACCGGGCGGTCCACATCATCGCCATGCTCGGTCGATTTGAACAGGGTTTGCTCGCGCGGTTCCCAATCCTCGGGCTTCTTGCCCTTTGGCGGCTCCAGCACGCCTTCGTAGATCAGGCCCTTGTCGGTCAGCGACTCCAGCGCCGCCTCGATCCGTCCGGTGCCGTAGAGCGACTTTTCCGAGAAGAACACGTCCATCTCGACGCCCAGCGCCTTCAGGTCGGCGCGGATCAGGTCCATCATCGCATCGGTCGAAAACTCGCGCAGCTCTTCCAGCCACTCGCTTTCCGGCTTGTCGATCAGGCTGTCGCCATATTTCTCTTTCAGCGCCTCACCGATCGGGATCAGGTAGTCACCGGGATAAAGACCTTCGGCAATCTCAGGGCTGAGGCCATTGGCCTCGCGATACCGTTCATAGGCCGAGCGTGCCAGCACATCCACCTGCGCGCCGCCATCGTTGATGTAATACTCGCGGGTCACGTCATGACCCGAATAGGCCAAGAGGCTTGCCAAGGCATCGCCGAACACCGCCCCCCGCGTATGGCCCACATGCAGCGGGCCGGTGGGGTTGGCCGAGACATATTCCACGTTAACCTTCTGCCCCTGCCCCATGGTCGAGCGGCCATAGTCGGTGCCCTGCTCCAGCACCGCCGCCAGTACGCCCTGCCAGACGGTCGGCGCAAGCCGCAGGTTCAGAAAGCCCGGCCCGGCCACCTCGGCACTGGTGATGCGCGCGTCCTCGGCCAGTTTCCCGGCCAGCACATCGGCAATGTCGCGCGGCTTCATTTTCGCCGGTTTCGCCAGCACCATCGCCGCGTTGGTCGCCATGTCGCCATGCGCCGCATCGCGCGGAGGTTCGACCGCCACGTTGTCAAAGCTCAGCCCCTCGGGCAGCGCGCCTTCGGACTGCATCTGCGCCAGCGCGTCCAGTACAAGGGCGCGGATCTCGGAAAACAGGTTCATTACGGATGTCCTTTTGCTTGCCGCGCGGTTTACCACGCACCACGCCAAGGTCAATGGACGCCTAAAGTTTGCGCTTGGTTTACCGTCAAAGCCCGCTAGTGTCGGCAGAAATCCACGAACCGGAGATCCGACAATGCGCCTTGCCCTGCCGCTGAGCCTGATGCTGACCACTGCCCCGCCACTCTGGGCCGATATGCCCGCGCCGCAGGGCCATGTGCTGCTGACACTGGGCGGAGCCGTGACCGAGACCAACCTGCCCGCCCGCGGCCAGAATGACGGCGGGCTGCTGGGTTATCTTGAGGTCCAGCACGACGGCGCGGCTGGTTTCGATGCTGTGATGCTGGACGGGCTCGAACAGGTCGAGATCACCATAGCCTACGGCCCCGAGGGAAATCAGCGCGACATCGCATTCTCCGGCCCGCGCCTGTCAGATGTGATGACCATGGCCGGGGCCGAGGGGAAAACGGCAAAGCCGATGGCGATGGATGGCTATCAGGCCGAAATCCCGTGGGACAGCATCTCAGCACATCAACCGATTGTTGCCACGCACGTCGATGGAAACCCGATGGGCATCGGCGGTTATGGCCCGACCATGATCGTCTTCCCGCCCACCGACGACCCCGATCTGGCGCAGGAACAGGCCAGTCAGCAGGTCTGGGCACTGGCCTATATCGGGATCGAGTGATCAGCCTCCGGTCAGCCGCGCATGATCCTGCAGGGCGAACCGGTCCGTCATGCCCGCGATGTAATCCGATACGATCCGGGCCAAAGCCGTCTCATCACCGGCGGCTTCGATATCGTCATGCCAATGACCCGGCATCTGTTTCGGGTCATTCAGATAGATAGGGAACAGTTCCTCGACTACTTTGCTGACCTTGGCCCGCACCTCCATCACCGAAGGCGCGCGGTACATTCGCGTGAAAAGAAAGGCGCGGATTTCTTTCAACTGGGTCCAGAGATCGCCCGAGAACTGGATGACCGGAGACCCAAGGTGCCGGATATCTTCGACAGACCCCGCCCCCGACGCCGCGATCAGATCAGCCGAGGTGTCAATGACGTCCGAGACCATAACACCAAAGACCCGCCGCAGCGCTTCATGCCGACGGCGATAAGGGTCGAGACCCGGGTATTTGGCGTCCACCTCGGCAAAACAGGCCCCGACAATCGGTAGATCCTGAATGTCCGCATCCGTGAACAGGCCCGCCCGCAACCCGTCGAACAGATCGTGGTTGTTATACGCGATATCGTCTGAAAGTGCCGCCACCTGCGCCTCGGCGCTGGCATGGGTGTGCAGTTCAAGGTCAAACCCCTGATTGCATTCGGCCAGTGCCCAGGGCAGTTCGCCGACCACCGGGCCATTATGCTTGGCGATCCCTTCCAGACATTCCCATGTCAGATTGCAGCCATCAAACTCGGCATAGTGACGTTCCAGCTTGGTCACGATCCGAATGGCCTGCGCATTGTGATCAAACCCGCCATAGGGCGCCATCAGCGCGTGCAAGGCGTCCTCGCCTGTATGCCCGAACGGCGTGTGTCCCAGATCATGAGCCAAAGCCACGGCCTCGGTCAGTTCGGGGTTCAGCCCCAACGCCCCGGCAATGGTACGCGCCACCTGAGCGACTTCGATGGAATGGGTCAGACGGGTGCGATAGCTGTCGCCTTCATGCTCGACAAACACCTGCGTCTTGTGTTTGAGCCGCCGAAACGCGCTGGCATGAATAATCCGGTCGCGATCACGCTGAAAGCATGACCGGAAACTGCTCTCCTCCTCCGGCACCAGCCGCCCCCGCGCGCGGGCTGGGTCCGAGGCAAAACCCGCTCTTTCCAAAGGTCTTGTCCTTGTCGCCTGTCCTGAGGTTTCATATATTGTACCCGGCTTAGGAAATAAACCTTTGGAGATTGGCATGAATCTGCCCCCAACAGTCACGGAACGCGCCTTTGATCGCCTCGCCGAGATCGGCGCAGCGGATCAGGGTCAAGCCCTGCGCGTCGCGGTGGAAGGCGGCGGATGTTCCGGTTTTCAATACGAAATCGCACTGGATAAACCTCAGGACGACGATCTGGTTCTTGAGGGCAAGGGCCAAAAGGTCATCGTGGATTCCGTTTCCCTGCCGTTTCTTGAAAATGCCGTCATCGACTTCACCCAGGAACTGATCGGCGCGCGGTTTGTGATCGAGAACCCCAACGCCACCTCCTCCTGCGGCTGCGGCACCTCTTTTTCCATGTAGCGCAGGTGGGGGCCAGCCCCCACACCCCCGGGATATTTGTAGCCAGATGAAGCAGGGATCCGTCTCTTCATCTGGCCATAAATATCCCGGAGCGCGAGGCAGAGCCTCGCAAACCCGCCATCCGCCTTGCCGTTGGGCCGGTTCTGCGCGATAGGTTGCCCTGAGGCATCGGAGGAGCGCGCATGAAAATCGCCACGTTCAATATCAACGGCATCAAGGCGCGGGCCGAGGCCCTGCCCCGGTGGCTGGATGATGCGCAGCCCGATGTCGTTCTGCTGCAAGAGATCAAATCGGTGGACGAGAACTTTCCACGCGAGTTGTTCGAAGAGCGTGGTTACAATGTCGAAACCCATGGCCAGAAGAGTTTCAACGGGGTTGCCATCCTGTCGAAACTGCCGCTTGAGGATGTTTCGCGCGGATTGCCCGGAGATGACGAAGATGAGCAGGCGCGCTGGATCGAGGCAACCGTTGTTGGAAAGCAGGCCTTACGGATTTGCGGGCTGTACCTGCCCAATGGCAACCCGGCTCCGGGCCCCAAATACGACTATAAGCTTGCCTGGATGGAACGCCTATATGCGCGCGCCAAGGACTTGATGGCCAGTGAAGAACCCGCGCTGATGGCCGGGGACTACAACATCATTCCGCAGCCCGACGACGCCAAACGTCCCGATGCGTGGCGCGAGGATGCTCTGTTTCGCCCCGAGAGCCGCGCGGCGTTTCGCAAGATCCTGAATCTTGGGTTTACCGAGGCGTTTCGCGCCCGCACCCAAGGCCCCGGGCACTACTCGTTTTGGGATTACCAAGCGGGGGCCTGGAACAGGAATGACGGCATCCGGATCGACCATTTTCTACTGACGCCGCAAGCCGCCGACCTGATGCGCGACTGCCGGATTGATGCCGAGGTCCGTGGGCATGAAAAGCCGTCGGATCACGTTCCGGTCTGGGTGGATCTGGAGATCTGACAGATCAGGCGGTCACGTCGTGGCTGTAAATCCATTCGTACCGGCGCGTCAGATGCGGCCCCAGGGCTGAAAGCGCCAGCTGCGCGGCAAACCGCATGGGGCCTTGCAGGTGAAAGTTGCGGGCGTTTGCGGCAGCTGTGGCGACGACACGCTGGGCGCGAGGGATGCGTGTTGCCTCATAGGCCGCAAGGGCGCGGGCCACGCCCGATTGGTCCGTGAAGGACCGCGCCAATACCCAGGCGTCTTCCAGTGCCAGACAGGCCCCCTGCGCCATGAAAGGCAAGGTTGGGTGCGCGGCGTCCCCAAGCAAGGCAACACGCCCGTTTTGCCATGTCTGGGCGACGGGCCGCAGGAACAGCGCCCAGACATGCGCTTCCTTCACCTCGGCCAAAATATCGCGCACGGGGCCACCGAAGTCAGCGAACCGGGCGCGCAGATCATCTGGATCGCCCTGCTTGCGCCAGCCTTCTTCCTGCCAGTCAGACCGCTCTTCTACTGCCACGATATTCATGAGTTTCTGGTCGCGCAGAGGGTAAGTCACCACATGGCGGCGTGGACCCATTGTAAGGGTTGCGCGCGGCTCTGCTTCGGCACCACTCCACGGGAGCGTCGCGCGCCAGGCGACCTGATGGGTGAAACTGGGCATCTCGGGCCCGTTCAAGTCGGGCCGGATGGCGCTTCGCCCGCCATCGGCGGCTATGGCACATTCGGCGCGGAGGCGTTCCCCGTTAGCCAACACAATCTCGGCTTCTGCGGGGTGCTTGTGCACCTGGGTCACGCGCGCATTTAATCGTATGTCCACGCCCGCCTTTTTGGCCGCGTCATGCAGCAGATCCAGAAGATCGGCGCGGTGGTAGTAATAGGTCGCCCCCGCCGTCGGGCCCGGAACGCGGCTGATCACACGCCCCTTGCGATAGTCGGACAACACCGTGCCATAAGATCGCTGCCCCAGTTCGGGGATGTCCGAGACCACGTTCAGGGCGTGCAGAACGCGCATCCCGTTTGCGCTGATCTGCAGGCCCGCCCCGACCTCGGTCAAGGCGGGGGCCTGTTCCAGCACTGTCACCTGCGCCCCGCGTTGGCGCAAAGCCAGCGCTGCGGCCAGCCCGCCGATGCCGCCGCCGATGACACAGAATCTAAGCCCGTCGATATTCATGCCCTTGGCTTAACGCAAAAACGCCGAGGCGACAGGCCCCGGCGTTTGTGTTCTTGTGGATTCCGCAGCGATCAATCGTCGCGGTGAACCTTCTCGCGCCGCTCGTGGCGTTCCTGCGCCTCTAGCGTCATGGTTGCAATCGGACGTGCATCCAGACGTTTCAGCGAGATCGGATCGCCTGTCTTTTCGCAATACCCGTATTCGCCTTCGTCGATCCGGCGCAGGGCCGAGTCAATCTTGGCCACCAGCTTGCGCTGACGATCCCGGGTGCGCAGTTCCAGCGCACGGTCGGTTTCCTCGCTTGCGCGATCGGCGACATCGGGAATGTTTCGGGTATTGTCTTGCAGCCCTTCGATCGTGTCGCGGCTGCCTGCGAGTAATTCTGTCTTCCAATCCAGCAGCTTGCGTCGAAAATACTCAAGCTGCCGATCATTCATGAAAGGTTCATCTTCGGCCGGGCGGTAATCGTCCGGCAGAAAAACTTCCTGCTTCATATTTGCTCCCTCGGTATGGCCTGAAACGTCGGTAGCGGTAGTATCACCTGACATTTGGCACCCCCTTCTGCGCAGCGTTTATCCGACGGGCACACGATTGTCACTACACAAACGTAGGACCGGCGCGCCGGGTCGCTGGGCTGTCTAAATATGAGACTTGAAACAACAAAACGTTGTTTTTCAGTGGTCATACGCAGGTTTTTTTGGGGCAAGTTTCAACCGGCGGCACAACGGGGGACTTGCGAATCACGTAAAAGGGTTTGGAGTCGTTGCGATTTTCCGCTGAATCGACGCAGCGACCCGGGTTGTCAAAAACCCCACCCCTCTGTAACCCGGAACCAAGATTGCCCGCATCCGCGCGCTACCACATGAGGGGCCCATGACCGCACGTTTCCAAGGCACAGCCGAATATGTTGCCACAGACGACCTGAATATCGCCGTGAACGCCGCCGTCACGCTGGAACGCCCGCTGCTGGTCAAGGGTGAACCCGGCACTGGCAAGACCGAGCTGGCCAAGCAGGTGGCAGGCGCGCTTGGTCTGAAAATGATCGAGTGGAATGTGAAGTCCACCACCCGCGCGCAGCAGGGTCTTTACGAATACGATGCCGTCAGCCGGTTGCGCGACAGCCAGTTGGGTGAAGAGCGCGTGCATGATGTCGCGAACTATATCCGCAAGGGCAAGCTGTGGCAGGCGTTCGAGGCTGACGAAAAGGTCGTTCTGCTGATTGATGAGATCGACAAGGCCGATATCGAATTTCCCAACGACCTGCTGCAGGAACTCGACAAGATGGAGTTCCATGTCTACGAGACCGGCGAGACGATCCGGGCCCAGAACCGCCCCATCGTCATCATCACTTCGAACAACGAAAAGGAACTGCCCGACGCCTTCCTGCGCCGCTGTTTCTTCCACTATATCCGCTTCCCGGACGAGGCCACGATGCGCCGCATTGTCGAGGTGCACCACCCCGGCATCAAGGATGCGCTGCTGACCACCGCCCTGACGCAGTTCTACGAAATCCGCGAGACGCAGGGGTTGAAGAAAAAGCCCTCGACCTCGGAAGTGCTGGACTGGCTCAAGCTGCTCTTGGCCGAGGATCTGACCGCCGAGGATCTGAAACGCGATGGGGCCAATGCCCTGCCCAAGCTGCACGGGGCGCTGCTGAAGAACGAGCAGGACGTGCATCTGTTCGAGCGTCTGGCCTTTATGGCGCGCAGCAAGCGCTAAATTGCATTTGAACAGGCTGTGAACGCGGCTTGCCTTGCGACGGGGTGGATGTCAGCATCGAAAGACCTAAGCTTATCTCAGGAACAGGACGCATCGCTTGGCCAACGCACCGAAAATTCGCCCCCTCACGGCTGAGGACAGGGATCAATGGGCCGAGATGTGGCACGCCTATCTGGCGTTCTATGAAACCTCCGTCCCGGATGAGGTCTACGACACTACGTTTGAGCGCCTGTTAGGCGATGATCCGCAGGATTTCTCGTGCTTTGTCGCGGAACAGGATGGCAGGCTTGTCGGCCTGACGCATTATCTGTTCCACCGCCACGCTTGGAAGGTTGAAAAGGTGTGCTACCTGCAGGACCTGTTTGCCCGGTCCGAGGCACGCGGAACCGGGGTCGGGCGCGCCCTGATCGAAGCGGTGTACGATGAGGCTGACCGACAAGGCGCGCCGTCGGTCTACTGGCTAACGCAGGATTTCAACCACACGGCGCGAAAGCTATATGACCGGATCGGCACGCTGACGCCCTTTATCAGGTACAATCGCTCATGATCCGTTGGGGCGCGCTTGCTGCGGCACTGGTGCTTTCCGCCTGCGCATCCGTCGAACGGATCGAGCTGCCGGACAGCGTGAAAGTTGTCGAACGGTCACTGCCCCCGGCCAAGACGTTTTCAACGGCGCGCCCTACCCCTCCGGCGCGGTCGAACACCAACATCGCTTCGGACTTTGTCGATCTGCATTTCGCACTGGAAGGCGGCACAAAACTGCCGGTGTTCACACGGTTCGAAACGCCGGTCACGGTCCGTCTGACCGGCAGGCCCACGCCCAGTATGCAGCGGGATCTGACCAGTCTTCTGTCGCGGCTGCAACGCGAAGCCCGGATCGATATTCGCCAGATCACCGAGGGTCAGGCCAACATCACTATCGAAGCCGTCAGCCAGCGCGACATTCACCGCATCCTGCCAAACGCGGCCTGTTTCGTGGTGCCCAACTCTTCCAGCCTGGAAGAATACCGCCGCGACCGGCGCAAAATCAAAAGCAGCTGGACCGAACTGCGCCAGCGCGAGCGATTGGGAATTTTCATCCCCTACGATGTCAGCCCTCAGGAAATGCGCGATTGCCTGCATGAAGAACTGGCGCAAGCGCTGGGGCCGTTGAACGACCTGTATCACCTGCCGGATTCGGTGTTCAACGACGACAATATCCACACCGTTCTGACCGGGTTCGACATGCTGATCCTGCGGGCGGCCTATGCGCCCGAGTTGCGCACCGGCATGACCCGCGAACAGGTCGAGGCGGTGATCCCGGGTGTGCTGAGCCGTCTGAACCCGCGCGGCGATCGGCTGGCAGTGCAGCCATTGACCGAAACACCGCGCGAATGGATCGACGCCATCAACAAATCCCTCGGCCCCGGCCCCGGATCCCCCCGGCAAATGCGGGCCGCCCAACGGGCCGCCGAAATCGGTCGGCAACTGGGATGGACCGACCATCGCCGCGCCTATCCGCATTACCTGATGGGCCGCATGGTCCAGTTCCGCGATCCGGCAGCGGCGTTGCAACAATACCAGATCGCCATGCAGTTCCTGAACGCCACACCGGGAACCGAGGTGCACCGCGCCCATGTCACAACCCAGACCGCCGCCTTTGCCCTGGCGCAGGATCGCGGGCCAGAGGTACTGCCGCAGTTGGACAGCGCCATTGATGTGATGACCCGTGCTGAAAACGCCTCACTCCTCGCGACGTTGCTGCTGCTGAAATCCGAGGCGTTGAAGCAGGCGGGACAGATGCAGCAGGCACGCGCCGTCAGGGTGGACAGTCTGGGGTGGGCGCGATACGGGTTTGGCTCGGATTTGGTGGTGCAGTCGCTGGTGGAAAGCGGCGCGGCTGGACGTTTGGACAACAATACAAGCGGATGACAAACGAATGCTCGTAGTACTGGGAATGGCTGTTTTGGGTGCAATCCTGGGCGGTTTGAGCGCACGCAAGCGCAACGGCAACGCTGCGGATATGGCGCAATACGCGGCAGGCTATGGCATTGCTTTTGCCCTGGTGGGCCTGATCCTGTCGCTGATCCTTGTGCGGTTTGTGGGGTAGCCCATGTTCCTGCCCTTCTTCGAAAACCTTCGCAAAGCAGGCATCCCCGTATCCCTGCGCGAATATCTGACCTTTCTGGAAGGCATGAAGAAGGGTCTGGCCACCTATGATGTCGAGGCGTTCTACTACCTCGCCCGTGTCTCGATGGTGAAGGACGAGCGCAACATCGACAAGTTCGATCGCGCCTTTGCTGCCAGTTTCGAAGGGCTGGGCGAGATCAGCTTTGATCAGGTGTTGGATGCCGTCGACATCCCCGCCGACTGGCTGGCCAAGATGGCCGAGAAACATCTGAGCGATGAGGAAAAGGCCGAGATCGAAGCGCTTGGCGGTTTCGACAAGCTGATGGAGACGCTGCGCGAGCGTTTGCAGGAACAGCAAGGCCGCCATCAGGGTGGCAACAAGTGGATCGGCACCGCCGGGACCTCTCCGTTCGGAGCCTATGGATATAACCCCGAAGGCGTGCGCATCGGCCAGAAGGAAAGCCGCCATCAGCGTGCCGTGAAAGTCTGGGACAAGCGTGAATTCAGAAACTTGGACGACACAGTTGAACTGGGCACCCGCAACATCAAGGTCGCCCTGAAACGCCTGCGCCGATGGGCGCGCGAGGGCGCGGTCGAGGAACTGGATCTGGACGGCACCATCCGCGCCACGGCTGAACACGGCTATCTGGACGTCAAAACCCGGCCCGAGCGCCATAATGCAGTCAAGGTGCTGCTGTTTCTGGACGTCGGCGGCTCAATGGACCCGCATATCAAGGTGGTTGAGGAATTGTTTTCAGCCGCGCGGACCGAATTCAAGCATCTGGAATACTACTACTTCCACAATTGTCTCTATGAAGGTGTCTGGCGCGACAACCGCCGCCGCTGGGATCAACAGACCCCAACCCATGAGGTTCTGCGCACCTACGGCCCGGACTACAAATGCATCTTTGTCGGCGACGCCTCGATGAGTCCCTACGAAATCGCCTATCCCGGCGGTGCCAACGAACACTGGAACCAGGAGGCCGGGCAAGTCTGGCTGCAACGTGCCCGCGAACAGTGGAGTTCCAACCTGTGGATCAACCCGGTGCCCGAGAAGTACTGGGAATACACCCATTCCATCGGCATGGTCCGCGAGATTTTCGAGAACCGGATGGTACCCATGACGCTGGCCGGGCTGGAACAAGGGATGCGGGAATTGACGCGGTGAGCAGTGTGCCCGCTTTGAGCCCAAAACGACAGCTTTCGATGTCGAACATATGCTAACTGGTAACACTTTTAGCTTTAGCGCCGGGCACCTTTAATGAGGACTGGTGCGCAGTACGGGCAAATGTCAGTTAGCCTGTTAGCTTTTGCTCTTTCAGACGTTTTCGGTAGTCCTTAGAGTATGCGCTCTTTGTGATCGAGGTTGTCAGATTTGCGGACGGATTTACCAGCTTGATCGATCGAAAATTAATGATACTTGCCAACTTGGGGTCTGGTTTTACTCCGAGGTTGGATAAGCCGATCAAGCATAGTTCCATCATTGAACTGTTTTCGCGCAATGGCTGCTTCTTCCAGTATTTTGGGTCATCAAAGGCTGCGTCGTGGAAGGTTACCCTTTCTTCGCCGTGAGGGACTATAATCTTGTGGTGGTGCCATAGGTAAATCGCCTGAGTTGCAGATATTCTTGACTTCTTTCGTAACCAGGCACCACGAATATCTGCCGACGCCGAAATTGACTTAATTCCATTGTCTGGAAACTCAGATGCAGTCAGCGCTTCCGGAAATTCGTAAACAAATTCGGGGCGGCCGTTCACAACGGGATACTGCATCATGCCATAGCAAAAAATAAACAACGCGAAGTCGGCAATAGAATAACCTGAGAATAGTTTTTCATTCAGAAAGTGCTTCTGTGAACTTGGAAACGAAGCCAGCCATTTTGCGTTCATGTCCAAACGCCCGTCCGGAAACGTCACTTCTCTACGCTCAAAGTACTCGATGATGTCAAAATTTGGCTTGTCGGAGGTGCGTAGAACTCCAATTAACCCGATATCGCAGCGCGCAGCCTTTCGGCGTGCAGGGTCAGAAAAATCGGCGTTCGAGCATATTGCGCCTCCATCGGCCCCGAGGTCTCTAAGCTTGGATTCAAAAGCGTCTAGTGTGGCGATCCCGATACGCCGCTTTTTTTTGTAGTCCTTACACTCAAACAGAAATCTTCGAGTGTCGTCCAAAACTTGGTGTTCTATCATTACATCGACCTCTCTACTTCCATCCGGGCCATCGACCCATGCGCCTTGGGTTACTAACGCGTTTGGTTCGATCGCTTCAATGATCTGAGTGAGCGCCAATTCGTAGGCTGTGCCACGCTTTGTCATAACTGTGAACTACCACAACACGTTGCGTTTCCAAACAGCAACGTTGAAGCAATAAGGCGAGCAGGTCGCATGTGAAACGACGGTCGCGATATGGCGGGAAAGTGCGCACAGCCGACTTAAAGAATTTTTATTTGCTCTCGAAGTGAAGCGCTACCATATCTACCCCATGCTGCGTTTCACCCCGATCCTGCTGGCCATCGCTTATGGCCTTGTGATGTACCGGATTTCCGTCTGGCGCACCCATCGTGAGTTGGACCAGAAGTCGACCGAGCTGGCTGATCCGGCGTTGAAGCGGATGACCGACCGGCTGGCCGCCGCTTTGGATATCGCGCGGGTGCCGGTTTATATTTATGAGATTGATCCGGTGAACGGTCTGGCCGCGCCGGATGGGCGGATTTTCATCACGCGCGGGTTTTATCGCAAGTTCCGGAACGGTGAGGTTTCGGCCGAAGAAATGGCCAGCGTGATTGCGCATGAGCTGGGGCATGTGGCCTTGGGTCATGCGCGGCGTCGGATGATCGATTTCTCGGGACAGAACGCCTTGCGCACGGCGCTGATCCTGGTGCTGAACCGGTTCATTCCGTTTGTCGGCGCGATGATCGCCAATGCGCTGACCTCACTGCTGGCCTCGCGCCTGTCGCGGCAGGATGAGTATGAGGCTGACGAATACGCCGCTGCTTTGCTGACCAAGGCCGGGATCGGGATCGAGCCGCAGAAATCCCTGTTTCACAAGCTGGAAGATCTGACGCAGCAGAGGGCTGGAATGGTGCCTGCCTGGCTCATGAGCCATCCGAAGACGGGTGAGCGGATTGCGGCGTTGGAGGCGCTTGAGCAGCGTTGGGCGGGTGGCTGAAGGGGGCGTAGCGAGAGGCCAGCCTCGCCGCCATTGGCGCTCGAACCAATGGCGCACCAATGGCGGCTCTCCGAGATATTTTCAGCCAGATGAAGTGGGATCCCGCCTATTGAGTGAGTGCTTTGCCCAGACGCGGCAGGCGGGCTTTTTTCATCAGCGCGCGCAAGGTCCATTGGTCGCCGGACAGGCGGTTGGCTTCGGCCAGGATTTGGGTGGCGGTATTGGTCATGCCGTCGGGGTCGGTTTGCCAGAAGCTGTGAAGCAGAGTGTCGGGGTCGCGGCGGCCAAGCCCCTCTTCCGCAAGGATGTTTTTGGGAAAATCCTTGGCGTTGACCGTGGCGATAAGGTCGGCTGAGGCGTCAATGGCAGTTGCCAGAACGTGGATATCTGCCGGGTCAGGCAGCCACAGACGTTGTTCAAGCCCCGTTGCGGGCGCGCGTTCGGCCTGCGGCCATTGCGCCTGAGCCAGGGCGATTTCGGCGCGGGCCTGGGCCTCGCCCTCGGGGCCGAGTTTGCGGGCGGCGCGGGCCCATTCCTCTAGGATGCGGGCCGACCAGATCGGGGTGAAATGGCCGAGTTTGGCGGCACCCAGCAGCATCTCTCGCATCACCGTGGGGTAGATGACGCAGGTGTCCAGAACCGCCTTCACAGCCGGTAGAACACGGCTTTGAGGTAACCGCTTTCGGCCAGTTGCGGCAGTTGCGGGTGGTCGGGGCCTGCGAAACCTGTGTGGATCAGTTGCGCTTGGCGTCCGGCCCGGCCGATCCCGCGCGATGAGGCGTCGCGGAAGCGTCCAAGATCGGCGGCGTGTGAGCAGGAGCAGAGGCCCAGATAGCCACCGGGCTTGACCAGCGGCGCGGCCAGACGCGCGATGCGCTCATACGCGCGCAGCCCCGCATCCAGTGCCTGTTTCGAAGGTGCGAAAGCGGGCGGGTCGCAGATGACAACGTCGAATTGCGCGCCCTCCTCGCCCAGTTGGGTCAGCACGTCGAAAGCGTCGCCCTGGCGGGTCCGGAAACGACCCGAGCAGCCGGTAGCCTCGGCCCCTTTGCTTGCCAACTCCAAAGCGGCGGCAGAGCCATCGACGCAGGTAGCCTGCGCGGCCCCTCCGGCCAGCATGGCGAGGCCAAAGCCGCCCACATGGCTGAACACATCCAGCACCTGTGCGCCGGGATGAACCAGTCGGGCAGCAAAGGCATGGTTCGGGCGCTGATCGTAGAACAGGCCGGTTTTCTGGCCGCCGGTCAGGTCGGCCATAAAAGTTGCGCCATTCATCGGCACCGGCAGTGGCACTTGGGGTGCTGAGCCGCGCAGGGTTTGGTTCATGTCATCCAACCCCTCAAGCCCGCGGGTGCGGCCTGAGGCGTTTTTGAGGACGGTCGTCACTCCGGTCACCTTGACCAGCGCCTCGGTCAGTGTCTCCAGATGTGCCTCGGCCCAGGCGGCGTTGGGCTGGATCACACAGGCATCGCCGAAGCGGTCGATGATCACACCGGGAAAGCCGTCGGCCTCGGCATGGATCAGGCGGTAGTATGGCGCATCGAACAGACGCTCGCGCATGTCAAGCGCGCGGCGCAGGCGGGTTTCGAACCAATCCGCGTTCAACTCGGCGTCGAGGTCGCGGTCCAGCACACGGCACATGATTTTGGACTCGGGGTTGACGGCCACCAAGGCAATTGGCGCGCGTTTGTCATCTTCGAGCAGGGCCAGCGCCCCGGCGGGGATTTTTCGGGTGCGGCGGTCGGTGACGATGTCATTGGCGTAGACCCACGGGAACCCGTGGCGCAGTCCGCGCGCGTTGGCTTTGGGTTTCAGGCGGATACGGGGGCGGTCGTCGGTTTGGGTCATGATCGCCTCATAGTCGCGAACAGAGCGAAGGAAAAGCCCTTAGCGCGGGCGCGAGCGCCAGCCGCCACGTCGTTTCGGGGCCTGAGCGGATTGCAACCCCTCGGCCAGCACCTGTGTCATCGGGTGATCTGCCTCCTGCGCGGCATAGGCGGCGTGCAAGGTGGCCAGCGCCTGTTTCTGATCCAACCCCTCCGGCAAGCTCAGCGCCCAGTCGAGGAAAATGCTGCGGCATTCCGGCAGGGCGATACCTTCGATGTTGTACGCCTCGCGGATCAGGCCCTTGGGGTCGTTGGGATCAGTGCTGCGCGCCATCTTCGCCCTCTTTGATTACGCTGCCGATGATCGCGGCGGCGGATGTGTAACTGTCTTGCAGCGCGGATTGCAGCGCATCGACCTGATCGAACCCTGTGGCCCGGCAGAGGAAAGCGGTTCCGCCCTCGCCAATGTCATCCGCTTCGATCACCTTGCCCGAAAGCAGCCGCGCCGCGCATTGCACCGACCAGCATAGATCGTAACTGTCCTTGAGCGTTTGTGCCTGCGCGACATCCAGCAAACCGGCAGCGACTGCACCGTCGAGGCCCGAGCGGACATCCCGCTCCGCGATGCCCGCCAGCAATGCGCCGGTCTCCGCCATCAACTCGATATCCATCATCCGACCGGGGCCGTTTTTGGCATCCCAAACGCCAGCAGGTGCTTTTGCGGCGGCCAGACGGGTGCGCATCTCGGCCACTTCATGCAGCACCCTGTCGGCCTCACGCTGGTGCGACAGGAATTCGGCCCGAAAGGTTTCAATATCATTTGCCAGACCGGCGTCGCCCGCGACCACATGGGCGCGCGTCAGGGCGAGGTGTTCCCAGACCCATGCCTCTTCCTGCTGATAATGGGTGAAGCTGGCCCAGCTGGTGGCGACCGGCCCCTGATTGCCCGAGGGGCGCAGGCGCATATCGACCTCGTAGAGGCGGCCCTGAGACATTGGGGCCGACAGTGCCGTGATCAGCGCCTGCGTGAAGCGGGCATAGTATGTGCGTGTCGCCAGCGGACGCGGGCCATCGGACATATCCTGATCCAGCGGATCGTAGATCACGATCATGTCCAGATCGGATTGTGAATTGATCCGCCCTGCCCCCAGCGACCCCATGCCCAGAACCGCCGCACCGCGGCCCGGTGCAGGCCCGTGTTTGCGGGCGAAATTGTCGGCCACATGAGGCAAGATCGCCGCGATGACCGCCTGCGCCAGATCGGCGTATTGGCGACCGGCTTGCGCGCCGTCGATCAACCCACGCAAGTGGTGCACACCGACACGGAAATGCCACTCCTTGCACCAGCGCCGCGCCAGATCAAGCTGGGTCTCGTAATCTGCCTCGTCCTCCAGCGCCTGCACAAGTTCCGCCTGCAACGCCGCTTGCCCCGGCCAGTCGGCAAAGAAACTGCCACCGATCACGGCATCGAACACAGACGCATTGCGCGACAGGTGCGAGGCCAACGCATGAGACGTGCCCACAATGTCGATCAGCAGATCAATCAGTTGGGGGTTGGCCTCGAACAGGGAAAACAGCTGCACGCCAGCAGGCAGACCGGCCAGAAACCCGTCCAGCGCCAACAGCGCCTCCTCGGGCTTGGCCGTCTTGGCGAGGCGCGACAAAAGCTCAGGCCGGAGCCGGTCAAAGATCCGCCTGCCCCGTTGTGAGCGCAGCGCCGGATAGGTCGCCCATCGGGCCAGAATGCTCTTGTCAAACGTGACCTCTTGTTCCGGTGTCGGAGACGCCCCGGGTCCGGGGGCAAAGAACCCTTCGGTCAGCTCATGCACTTCGCTCAGGTGGCGGGTCAGGTCAGCGGTCAGGTCCGCGCTGGTGGTCCCCATCAGGCAGGCGACGCGTTCGATCCCGTCCGCGGATTTCGGCACCTTATGGGTCTGGGCGTCATGGATCATCTGGATGCGATGTTCGACCTCGCGATGGGCGCGATAGTGATCGGTCAGCTTTTCAGCAACGTCTTCCGGCACCCAGCCTTTTGCAGCCAAGGCTGCCAGTCCGGGCACTGTCCCCCGCACGCGAAGATCCGGATCGCGTCCCCCGGCGATCAACTGGCGGGTCTGGGTGAAGAACTCGATCTCGCGTATCCCGCCCTGCCCCAGTTTCATGTCGTGGCCCGGGATCGAGAGGCTGCCGCCCGTCCGCTTGTTCTCGCGAATGCGCAGGCGCATGTCGTGGGCGTCCTGAATGGCGGCGAAATCCAGATGCCGACGCCAGACAAAGGGGCGCAGCGTTTCCAGAAACCGCTGCCCGGCTGCAATGTCGCCCGCGCAGGCGCGCGCCTTGATATAAGCTGCACGCTCCCACGTGCGGCCCAGGCTTTCGTAGTACCGCTCGGCCGCTTCCATCGCCATGCAGACCGGAGTCACCGCCGGATCGGGCCGCAACCGCAAATCGGTGCGGAACACATAGCCATCGGCGGTCTTGTCGCTAAGCGTGGCACAGAAATTGCGGGTGGCCCGCACCATCCCCTGCCGGGCTTCGTAGAAGTCATCCGGATCAAACCGCGTCTCGTCAAACAACACGATCAGATCGATGTCCGAGCTGTAATTCAGTTCATGCGCACCCATCTTGCCCATCGCCAGAATGACCATACCGGCGGCGGTTTCGACGTCATCTTCGGTCATGCCGGGCAGTTTGTTGCGGCGGATCAGGGTGGCAATCTCGGCCTTGGCCGCCACATCCGCCGCCAAAGCTCCGAAATCGGTCAGCGCAGCGGTCACCTTTTCCAACGGCCATGCGCCCGCGATGTCGGCCAAAGCGGTCAGCACTGCCATGCGGCGCTTGGCAAGTCTCAGGCCCGGTTTAAGCTGGTCAGGCGCAAGCGCACGAGCCGTTGCCATAACCTCTTCCAGCGCCTCATCCGGATGGTGCAGCGCGTTTGGCAACCACTCTCTTTCTTGCTCGATCAGACCTTTAAGATAGGGGCTTGATCCAGCCGTCCCGGCGATCAGATCGCCTTGCTCAGCACTCAGATCCGGGATCAAAGCGCGCGTTTCATCCCCCAGCGAGGGATCAAACGCACGCGGCAGACGATTGATGGACAGGCTATTATTCATACCCGGACCCTGCGCATCGCCGCAGGGCAAGGTCAATGGGGCAAACGCATCACAGGTCCTGAACCGGAGTGTCCTGGCTAAAGCTGTTGACCCAAACCCCATGCCGACGCTCCCATAGGGAGGAAATCAGCATCGCGCCCCATTCGGTGGCGTCAGGGCGCAGGTAATCCGCCCTATAGGACAACAGCACGATGTCAGGCGTCAGAACCCGCAGCTTTTCCTGGCTCAGCTTGAACTCGGCCATTGTCGGTGCATCTGCGAACTGACCCACATGGTCGTCGCGATTGGCAAAGCCAGAGGGATAAACACCCAGAAAATCAGCGCTCAGCAGTGCCCTGTCGGCGCTGGCATCACCATTGACCAATGCGGCCCAGACCTGCGTTTCAAGCTTCAGAATATCAGCAAGCGAAGGGGCGGTTTCGATTTCTACAGTCATGCCTGCACCCTGCGCGCGAAGCCCTCTGCCGTCAACCGATCCACAAAATGTAAATCTTTTTCACATCGACCCCTTGCAACCGGTCAGAACCTCCCCATCTAGACAATGTGAAAGGAATTTACATCAAACCCTGGAGAGACCACATGACCGCATTGTCCGAACCCGCCGCCCCTGCAAACCCGGGATGGCTTCACCGCACCGAGGCCTGGATGGACGACAAAGGCAAAGGCGCCTGGATCGCCGCCATGGTCCTTGGTTTCATCTTCTTCTGGCCCCTGGGCCTGGCCCTTCTGGCCTATATGATCTGGAGCAAACGCATGTTCAGCAAGTCCTGCAGCCGCCGCAAATCCTGGCACAGCCATATGAGCGCCATGAAACCTTCCGGCAACAGCGCGTTCGACGCCTACAAGGCAGACACTCTGGCACGGCTGGAACGCGAACAGCAGGATTTCGAGGCCTTCCTGCATCGCCTGCGTGAAGCCAAGGACAAGGCCGAGTTCGACCAGTTCATGGATGAACGCGCCCGCGAGAACACCGAAGACGAAGGCAAAGGCGAACCTGCCTAAAGCCCCTTGCCCTGTCCCGAATTTTCGGGACAGGGTGACACGACCTTATCTCTGAGACAGTTATACATGACCCACCTGCCCGATCCTGATCGCCAGCCCGAATTTTACCGATCCGTCGCGACCAAACGCTTTGTCGCGTGGCTGTTCGACATCGCCTTTATCTCACTGCTGTGCATCGTGCCCGTCTTCCTGACATTTGGCGCGGGGCTGTTCTTCCTGCCGCTGATTTATGCAGTCATCAGCTTTGTCTACCGAGTGATCACCATTTCGAACGGCTCGGCCACTCTGGGCATGCGCTTCATGGGGATCGAGCTGCGCGATTCCTTCGGCGAGCGTATGGATATGGGCAAAGCCGTGGCCCATACCGCCGGATACTTCATCAGCATGGCGTTTTTCGTGGTCCAGATCATCTCGATCATCATGATGCTGACCAGCGCCCGTTGTCAGGGCCTGACCGATGCCTTCCTGGGCACAGTCATGATCAATCAGCGGGCCTGAACAGCCTTCGCGTGAATCACTTGGCGGCATCAAAAACCGTTGCTATCATCCGGTCCGAGGCTACATGGGACCTTCATGCGACACACGCTGCCAATTGCGCCACAATTCTATGTGACGGCCCCCCAGCCCTGCCCTTATCTTGAGGGCAGGATGGAACGTAAGCTTTTTACCGCCCTGCAAGGCGAAGGCGCAGACCAGCTGAACAATTCCCTGTCACAACAAGGATTTCGCCGGTCGCAAAACGTGCTCTATCGCCCGTCCTGCACAGATTGCGCGGCCTGCCTGTCGGCCCGGATCGACGTTGCCGCCTTTCGCCCGACCAAAAGCCAGAAACGCGCGGCAAAACGCAACTCTTACCTGCAACGCCGCGCCACATCGCCCTGGGCCACGGACGAACAATACGAACTGTTCCGCCGCTACCTCGATACCCGCCACGCCGATGGGGGCATGGCCGATATGGACGTCTTCGAATTCGCCGCGATGATCGAGGAAACCCCGATCCGCAGCCGCGTTGTGGAATATGCCGACCCCGAAACCGGCAACCTGATTGCCGTCAGCCTGACCGATGTGCTCGATGACGGGCTGAGCATGGTCTATTCCTTCTATGATCCGCTGCAGCCTCAGAACTCTCTGGGCACCTACATGATACTCGACCATATCGAAATCGCGCGCGAGGCCGGCCTGCCCTATATCTACCTGGGTTACTGGGTGCCCGGCAGTCCGAAAATGGGGTACAAGGCCAAGTTCTCAGGGCTCGAAGCCTATGTGCAGGGGCAATGGCAGAAGATCCGGAACCCCGACACCTTCTCGGACGAGTCTCATCACCCTCTGTCCTCGGCACCCATTGCCGAACAGGTGGCGAATATCCAACTGCCAGACCGCCACCCCACCAAAGGCTGACCCAACATGAAACAGACCCTGCACGCCGTCACCCTTGTGGTGCCGGAGTATGATGCTGCAATCGAATTCTACACTGAAACGCTGAACTTCGCCCTGACACAGGATATCGACCTCGGCGGCGGTAAACGCTGGGTCCTTGTCACACCTCCCGGCTCTGACGGTGCCTCCCTGCTACTGGCCAAAGCCGACGGCCCGGATCAAAGCGTCGCCATCGGCAACCAAACGGGCGGCCGGGTCGGTTTCTTCCTGCAAACCGATGACTTCGAACGCGACCACACGAACATGCAAGGCAAAGGCGTCACCTTCGAAGAAGAGCCGCGCCATGAACCCTATGGCTCGGTCGCCGTCTGGCGCGACCCGTTCGGCAATCGCTGGGACCTGATCCAGTTCACCTGATCCATTCTTCATCTGGCCAAAAATATCTCGGGGTTGAATTGGCCGCAGGCCAAGAAGGGGCTGGCCCCTTAACGCCAAACAAACAAGCAAAAGGGGGCCAGCAGGCCCCCTTTTTCAATTTGATCACCCAATCAGATCAATTCGGGATCAAATCCGGCACAATAGTCACAATCGCCGGGAAGGACCACAGGATCGCAATCCCCACCACCTGAATGATCACAAACGGCACCACACCACGATAGATATGGCCCGTCGTCACCTCTTTCGGCGCAACCCCGCGCAGGTAGAATAGCGCGAACCCGAACGGCGGCGTCAGGAACGAGGTCTGCAGGTTCACCGCCACCATGATCGTCACCCATTTCGGATCAAACGACCCGCCATAGATCACCGGGCCCACGATGGGGATCACGATGTAGATGATCTCAAGGAAATCCAGCACAAAACCCAGAATGAACAGCACCAGCATCACAATCAGGAAGACCGTGAACTCGTTGTCAAAGCTCTTGAGGAATTGCTGGATATAGTGTTCGCCCCCGAAGGAAATCACCACAAGGTTCAGCAACTGCGACCCGATCAGGATGGTGAACACCATCGAGGTCACTTTGGCCGTTTCCCGCACCACCGGGCTCAGAACCCCGCTGGAGAACAAGACCCAGCAACCAAAGATCAGACCAAACAGAGCATAAAGGTATGCCGCATAAGCCAGAAAAAACGCGATCCAGGTTTCGACCGGCACATTCCCCTGAGAGATGCGCAGATCGAAATTCACGCCCATCAGCAGGCAGATGATCACTGCAAAGGTTGACCAGATGATCACGCTGCCTGACCGCTCCTGATCCTGCAGCTTGCGATAGGCTGCCAGCATGATCGCACCACCCGCCCCCAGCGCCGCAGCGGGTGTGGGGTTGGTGATACCGCCCAGGATCGAACCCAGCACGGCGATGATCAGAACCAGCGGCGGGAACACCACCCGGATCAGATCGTTTGTCGCACAGCGCGCGGCGGCCTCTCTGCACCCGTAAATCGCGATGGCAAAGGGTATGGCCAGCAGAACAAAGGTCAGCCCGGATGAGGTTGTCGGCGCGATAAACAGAATATCGACCAGCAACATCAACAGAAGGCCAATCGCCCCCACGATCAAAGGCTGCGGCGAACGCGACGGGGCGATGCCCCGACCCAGAACCAGGGTCAGCGCCAGCAGAACCACGACAATCGCGACACCAGTGCCGATGGGCGCGGCGCTGGCGATCTTGGCCTCGCGGGCGGCGGCCAGTTCCTCTTCGCTCAGACGTTCGGCATTGGCGATGCCACCGGCGGCGTCGATCTCTTCCTGCTCGGCCACCGCCTGATCCCAGGCCGCTTGACCGTGCAGGTCGATCATCGACGCTTTACACTCTTCGGACACGTTCGTGCGCAGTGATGCGCCCTGCCCCACATCCGAGAAGGCCGAGACCGAGATATTCTGGCTGCCGATCACCCCGGCACTGCCCAACAGGATCGCTCCAATAATGATCGCAGCCGGTGCACCCAGCAACCATGTCAGACCTTCGGACCGCGTGATCGCCTCGCCCGAGCCGCCGGTCAGTTCCACCGCGGGGGCCTTGTCGGGGTTCAGCAACGCGTAGCCAAAGGCATAAAGCGCATAGAGCAAGGCCAGCATGATCCCGGGCAGCAGCGCCGCCTGGAACAGGGTTCCGACCGAGACCACCGCAGGCTCGCCCAGATAGGTCAGCGCATCGGTACATCCGGCCTCAACCGCGCGGGTTTCCTGCGCGGTCGAATAAAGATCACCCGCCAGAGTCCCCAGAAGAACGATCACAATCGAGGGCGGAATGATTTGCCCCAGCGTCCCCGAGGCCGCGATGACACCGGTTGCCAATTCGGGCGAGTAGTTATTCCGCAACATGGTCGGCAGGGCCAGCAAGCCCATGGTCACCACGGTCGCTCCGACAATACCGGTCGAGGCGGCCAGAAACGCACCCACAACCACGATAGACACCGCCAGACCACCCGGCAACGGGCCGAACACACGGGCCATTGTGGTCAGCAGATCGTTTGCGATCTTCGAGCGTTCCAGTGTGATGCCCATCAGAACGAACATGAGCACGGCCAGCAGAGTCTCAATCGACTGACCGGCCAGAACACGTTCGTTCATGCGGTTCACGATGAAGGACACGTTGCGGTCCAGCGCGGTTTCCCATCCCGCCGGGAAGACAGGTTCTCCTATCCTCGGCAAGTCAGGGTATCGGAACACCGAGACCGAATCCGGTTTCACCCCCTTTGCGACCAGATCGCGGTACATTTGCGAGCTGGTATCGATTGCCTGATGGATCAGCAGCCCGGCGCTGTCCAGCGCGGCAATGATCCCGAATGAGATAACCCCGGCCCCGCCGATGGCAAAGGCCACCGGGAACCCGGACAGGATACCTCCGAAGAGGCAGAAGAATACGATAATGAGGCCTATCTCGACGCCATCAAGTCCGAATAGCATTGTCTTGGTCTCCGTCCTTAATGTGCGCCTTCATAGGCTTCTTCACCCTCACCAAGGCTGTCCTTGTCGAGGTATTTTCCGGCGCTTTCCGGGCCTTCCACGTATTCCAGATACGACCGCCACAGGAACGCGACCGCGTGCAGGAACACCATGCCCGCAAACAGAACGAGCAGGATTTTGAACAGGAAGTAGGCGTTGAACCCGTTGGGGCTGAACCCGATGGTTTCCACGTTCCAGCGCAGGGCGCGTGACTTGGCCACGAGGCGATCCAGCGTGTCACTGGCCGATGGTTTCGGCACGATCAGGTGCCGCCACATGAAGTACCAGCCATACATCCACGTCAGCACCGCCATTGGCATCATGAACAGCACGGCTCCGCACATATCAACGACGCGCTTGGCCCGGTGGCTGATACCCGCATAGATCAGGTCAACCCGCACATGCCCGCCCTGAACGAATGTATAGGTGCAGCACAGGCAAACGACCATGGCGTTATACAGTTTAAGTTCTTCCGCGAACCAACTGATATCCTGACTGAAAGGGATACCCAGGCCAAAGGACATATCAGGCCGTGCAAACACCCGTTGCATGAAGACGATCACGATCTGCTGGATCACCATCAGCAGGCCTGCCCATGCGAAAAACCGCCCGGTTGTGTTCGCAAACCCTTCGAGCCCGCGCACCATGCCCCACATGAAGTTCCGGTAATAAAGGCCAATGGCCGTCAGCACCAGAAACAGGGTGAAGACCACAAAGAAGAACTCGACCGAGCCACCGTAATAGACAAAGCGCATGATCGCTTCTTTGTCAGACCAGTTCAGCCACAGCTGCGGATGCGTCACCGCATATCCGAAATTATAGAAGGCTTCGGCAATGTTCTGAATGAACCAGATCAGTCCATTCCACAGGGCGCCGAAAAACGAGATACCGTTATCGTCCTGCATGTTGTCCCCGGGTCGCGTCAGTTGCATTGCTGATTATAGCGGCATGATGGGGCCGCGCATATGCAACAGGAAAGGTTTCCCCACGCAGGCGGGGAAACCGTTTAGTCTGATGACTGGCGTTTAGCCGCGAACGCGGTCGCGCTGCGAGGTATAGACGCCCGACGACAGGTTGTTCCACGCCGACGATGCTGCCATCGATTCCATGGCGCTGTCGTGGATCCGCTTGAACAGCTCGTCGCCCATGTTTTCGTCCAGAACCTCTTGGCTGGCCTGACCGAAGGCGTCCCAAACGGCATCCGGGAATTCCATGACCTTCACGCCGCCCGACTGCAGACGCTGCAGGGCTGCACCGTTATTGGCCAGGAACTGCGCCAGGTTCCACTGATGCGCTTCGGCGGCTGCGATCTCGATGATCTTCTGTTGCGCCGGTGTCAGTTCATCGAACACGTCGCGGTTGGTGGCCAGCGACAGACCCGCGCCCGGCTCGTGGAAGCCTGCGGTGTAATAGGTCTTGGTGATTTCCTGGAAACCGGCCTTTTCGTCGGCCCACGGACCGATCCACTCGGTGCCGTCAATCGCGCCCGAGGACAGCGCCTGATACACTTCCGAACCCGGAATGTTCTGAACCGATGCACCCAGCTTGCCCAGCGCCTGTCCACCCAGACCCGGCATACGGAATTTCAGACCCTGGAAGTCTTCGGGGCCGTTGATCTCTTTCGAGTACCAGCCGCCTGCCTGCGCGCCGGTGTTGCCAGCCAGGAAGGATTTCAGGCCGAAGATCGAGCCCAGCTCGTCATGCAGCTCCATGCCGCCATCGTGATAGTACCAGTTCACCAGTTCCTGCGCGGTCATGCCGAACGGAACAGCGGTGAAGAAGGCATAGCCCGGATGCTGGCCCACAAAGTAGTAGTCCGCCGCGTGGTACATATCGGCCTGACCCGAGGATACCGCGTCAAACACCTCGAACGCGCCAACCAGCTCGCCCGCAGCTTTGATTTCAACGTTCAGGCTGCCATCGGACATCGCGTTGATGCTGTCGGCGCAGCGCTGTGCGCTGTCGAACACGCCCGCAAGGCCACGGCCCCACGAGGTTACCATGGTCAGGGTCCGCTGACCCTGCGCATAGGCCGGAGCCGCCAGTGCCGTTGCCGCAGCAGCCGAGCCGCCCAGAGCGGATTTTTTCAGAAATGAACGACGATCCATATAAGTGTTCCTCCCCTTTATAGTCGTAACCCGGACAGTTCCGGGCCTGTCGCATTCAATAGGCCGGAGCGTAATGCCGAAGATGTGAAAAGGAATACCTACTACTGCGTAGAAAACCGGATTTCTAACCCTTTTTCGCGGGTTAATCCCTGTGAAACTCCAGCCCAATCGCGTCTTTTCAGCCCTTTTGAGCCCGAATTGTTCAATCTTTTTGCATTTTTGCCGCCGCTTGCGTATCGATTCGACCATGCAAAGACTTAGAAATCTGGTTTCGCTGACCTATGCGCAGAAACTGTCTTTGGTTGCGGCCATCCCTCTGGTCGTTGCCGTTGCCGCGATTGCCATACTGGTCGCCTATCAGGCCCGTGCCACCGCCGAGCGCGAGATCCAAGCGCTGGAGCGCAGCCTGATCCAGGCCAAGAAGGAAGAGTTGAAGAATTACGTCACCCAGGCCCGCAACGGGTTTGCCTATATCTATGGCCGCGCCGAACCGGATGATCAGGTCGCCAAAACCCTTGTCACTCAGATCCTGTCGGCCATGATCTACGGGCAGGACGGGTTCTTTTTCGTCTACGATTACGATGGCACCAATCTGGTCAGCCCGCGCCAGACCCAATTCATCAACCGCAATTGGGAAGGGCTGACCGACAGTGACGGCACCCCGATTGTCGACGAATTCATCACTCTGGCCCGTCAGGGGGCCGGTTGGCACAGCTTCATGTGGCAAAAGCCCTCGACCGGGGAAGAGGCGCAGATGATCGCCTACGTGGTGGGCTTGCAGGATTGGCGTTGGGCTGTGGGCACCGGCGTCTTCATCGACGATATCGTGGCCACCGTCGCCAATGCCCGCGCCGAGGTCGAGGCGCGGGTTCAGCGCACCTTCATGTATATCGGCGGCATCGTTCTGGCTGCTGTGCTGATCGTCTTTGCCTCGGGCATGCTTCTGAATATCCGCGAGCGGCGGTTGGCCGATGCCAAGCTGAAGGAACTGACTCAGCGCGTCTTTGATGCGCAGGAAGAAGAACGTGGCCGGGTGGCGCGTGAATTGCATGACGGTATCAGCCAGATCCTCGTCGGCGTGCGCTACGCTTTGGACAATGCCCGCCGCCGCCTGTCGCGCGGCGATGATGCGGGCGCTCAGGACCCGCTGGACAAGGGCATCGATCACCTCGGGACTGCCATTACCGAGGTCCGGCGCATCAGCCGCGACCTGCGCCCCGGCGTGCTGGACGATTTGGGCCTCGGCCCTGCATTGAAGGCCCTGACCGATGATTTCCGCGACCGCACCGGAATCGAGACCGAGTTCTCGACCGTCGTGTTCCGCAACCGGCTGGACCATGACAGCAAGATCGCCCTCTACCGTATTGCGCAAGAGGCGCTGACCAATATCGAACGCCACGCGGATGCAACCCGTGTTACAATCGATCTGCGTGGCCACAAGAAGGGCGCGACCATGCGGATCACCGATAACGGGCGCGGGTTGCGGACGGAACCGGGCCAGATCACCACCGGGATCGGGCTGCGCAATATGCAGGAACGCATCGAACAGCTTGACGGATCGCTGCGTATTCTGTCATCACGCGGCCCGCGCGGGGGCACGGCGATCGAGGCCAGCCTGCCGCTCAGCCGCCTGCTGCCGCCGCAGGAAGACGCAACCCCGAACCGAAAGGCCGGTACATGACAATCCGAGTTCTCATCGTCGACGATCACCCGATGGTGGCCGAAGGCATCCAGTCGATCCTGGAAAGCTATGATGAGATCGAGGTGGTCGGCACATTGGGCAGCGGTCAGGCGGCGGTGGATCAGGCGGTCGGGCTGGCCCCCGACGTGATCCTGATGGATCTGAACATGCCCGGCCTTGGCGGCCTGAGCGCGACCGAGATCATCCTCGAACGCCTGCCCGAAACGCGCATCCTGATCCTGTCGATGCATGACAGCCCCGAATATATCTCGACCGCACTCAGCCACGGGGCCAAGGGGTATATCCTCAAAGACGTCCCCACCGATGAGATCAAACAGGCCATCGACGCCGTGATGCAGGGTCAGCAATACCTGTGCACCGGCGCAAGCGGATCGCTGAAACCCAAGGGCGACAGCACGCGCGAGGCATTGACGGGCCGCGAACAGACCATTCTGCTGGAACTGGCGCAGGGCAAATCGAACAAAGAGGTCGCGCTGGCGCTGGATATCTCGGTCCGCACCGTTGAAACCCACCGCAAGAACATCAAACGCAAGCTGGGCATCTCGTCTACGGCAGGCCTGACCCGTTATGCTCTGGAACACGGTGTCTTGCAGGGCACCGGCGTCGGCTACTGACACAGCCGCAGCGCGGCACGCGCTGCCTGGCCCAACCAGAGGAGATGCGCCGCAGGCGCTGCGACGATGGACGGGAGGCTTACTCCCTTGGCCGAATATCCTCGCCAAAAAAGATCAGCGTTCCGTCCTCATCGATGACGTGGAATTCCCGTTGCAAATACGGCTGGTCAAACGGTGGACGCACGCGCCCCTCGGGCAGGTCGCTTAGCCCGTCTTTCAGGCTGTCATACAGCGCGTCAATGTCCTGAACGTCGATATAATAGGACTGATTGTCCCCCAAGGGTTTGCCATCTTCGCGTGGCGGGCATTCCAACAGCCGAATGGCAATCGGGCCGTTCTTCAAAAAGGCGTAATTGTCCTGCCTGAAGTTGCATTCAAATCCCAGCCGCGTGCAGTAGAACGCGATCTGCGCGTCCAGTGACGCGCACAGAACAAATGGCGTGAGTTGCAGGATGTTGGACATTCCGGCCTCCGCAAGAAACAGCACCATCCTACACGCTGGGCCGTATCAATCCAGCAGCTGATCTTTGCGCGTTCCTTCCCGTTCGTAATGGTGCGGCAGAACGCGGCCATATAGCTGTCGCGTCCGCTCGATCCCGCCGCACATCCCCTCGGCCTCGACAAAGGAAAAAATCCCCACATAGCGACGCCGCGCCCCGGAAACCGGCGCAACCCGGTGCAGTGAATACCGCCCCTTGAATATCTGCAGGTCGCCCGGTTGAAGTTCCAGCTGACAGACACGGGACATATCGCCATCCAGAACCGAGGCCACCGCATTGAAATTCTCATCTTCTGCGGTGCGGAGGTTCGGCGCATACTCAAACGCCCCGCCCTGTTCCCCGTTCTGGATGGCAAGAGTGACGGTGAAATTGTTGGTGTCGAAATGCCAGGGAAAACCCTGCCCCTCTTCCACTACATTGATAATCACATCCGCCAGCGGGTCGTCATAACGAAAGAACCTGTCCTCGGGTTCATCCAATGCGACGCGTATGAACGGCAGGAACCCGTCAAACTCGTAAATCCGGCGCAGCGGGCTGGATTTCGGGAAGTTGTCAGCCGGGACAAACGCGTTTGACCGATCATAAAAGCGCCGGATCGGGTGGCCGATGCCAAACCGGGGGTCGTCTTTGGTGAAATAGGCGTTGGTGCGATTGAACGAGCGATGCGCCTGCGGCGCGACGGCGTCCGCCTCCTGCACCAGCAGATTTAACCCGTCCTGATGCACGAACCCCGGCAAAACGGCGCATCCATCCTGCTCTAACTCGCGCTGAATGTCGCCGATCATCCGGTCATAGGCATGAGACCCCGGACAGTCTATCGGATAGCGCCCCAAATCCACCAGATCGTGCAGCATGATGAGCCTCGCAGTTGGTTCCGTCCCCCACAGCGTGGCGCAGACACAACCGCCAATCATGCCCGTTTCGGACATTCCATTGACGCATTCCGACCAGTTCAAATTCCGTTCAACCGGCGGTTTTCCACCACAAATTGCCGGAAGTTCCCAGCATGCGGCAATCTGCGCAACAAAATGTCGCAAAATCAGGTCCTCAGGATAGAAAATTGGTGCAATTGCCTGTTGACGCCCCTGCGCGCCGACCATAATGTCCCTGCACGCAAAGAAGGAGCCTCTGGCGATGAGAACGCTAGTCGTAATCGTAGGAACCACGCGCATGGGCCGGTAACGGTAAACCATAATCGAACCCATGCGCCTCCGAAAAAATCGGGGGCTTTTTTTATGCGAAACGCAAGACACATGTCGCGAACGGAGCAAAGCAGATGACACGTGAGATGACCGGCGCAAAGATGGTGGTTCAGGCCCTCAAGGATCAGGGCGTGGACACGGTATTCGGATACCCCGGCGGCGCCGTGCTACCGATCTATGATGAGATCTTTCTGCAAAACGACATTCGCCACATTCTGGTGCGCCACGAACAGGGCGCGGTGCACGCCGCCGAAGGCTATGCGCGCTCGACCGGCAAGCCGGGCGTTGCGCTGGTGACATCCGGCCCCGGCGCGACAAACGCGGTGACCGGTCTGACCGACGCGCTGCTGGATTCGATCCCGATTGTGGTTCTGACCGGACAGGTTCCGACCTTCATGATCGGCTCGGACGCGTTTCAAGAGGCCGACACCGTCGGCATCACCCGCCCCTGCACCAAGCATAACTGGCTGGTGAAGGATACGGATTCCCTGTCCGCAACCATTCACGAAGCCTTTCACGTCGCCAAATCCGGCCGTCCCGGCCCGGTGTTGATCGACATCCCGAAGGACGTGCAGTTTGCAAGCGGTGAATACAACGCGCCGAAGCCGTCGACATCGCATTACCAGCCGGTTCTGAAAGGCGATCTGGAAGAGATCACCGAACTGGTTGCCGCAATGGAAACTGCCAAAAAGCCGGTTTTCTACACTGGCGGCGGCGTCATCAATTCCGGCCCCGCGGCCAGCCAATTGCTGCGCGAGCTGGTGGACGCGACCGGCTTCCCCATCACCTCGACCCTTATGGGTCTGGGGGCTTATCCGGCGTCGGGCGAAAACTGGCTGGGCATGCTGGGCATGCACGGGCTGTACGAAGCCAACATGGCGATGCATGACTGCGATCTGATGATCAATATCGGCGCGCGGTTCGATGACCGGATCACCGGGCGCATCGATGCGTTTTCGCCCAATTCGAAGAAGGCGCATGTGGATATCGATCCGTCCTCGATCAACAAGGTGATCCGCGTGGACATCCCCATTGTTGGCGACGTGGCCCATGTGCTGGAAGACATTCTGAAGGTCTGGAAGTCGCGCGGGCGCAAAACCGATGCGGCCTCGGTCAAGCAATGGCAGGCGCAGATCGCGGATTGGCGCAAGGTGAATTGCCTGGCCTTCACCGCCAGCGAAAAGACCATCAAACCGCAGCACGCGCTGCAGCGGCTGGAAGAGCTGACCAAGAAACACGACCGCTACATCACCACCGAAGTGGGCCAGCACCAGATGTGGGCCGCGCAGTACCTCGGGTTCGAAGATCCGAACCGCTGGATGACATCCGGTGGTCTGGGCACGATGGGCTATGGCTTCCCGGCCTCGATCGGTGTGCAGATGGCGCACCCGGATGCGCTGGTGATCAACGTTGCGGGCGAGGCGTCGTGGCTGATGAACATGCAGGAAATGGGCACCGCCGTTCAGTACCGCCTGCCGGTGAAACAGTTCATCCTGAACAATGAACGTCTGGGCATGGTGCGCCAGTGGCAGGAACTGCTGCATGGCGAGCGCTATTCGCATTCCTGGTCCGAGGCCCTGCCCGATTTCGTAAAACTCGCCGAGGCGTTTGGGGCGAAAGGCATCCTGTGTTCCGACCCCGCCGATCTGGACGATGCGATCATGGAGATGATCACCTATGACGGCCCGGTGATCTTCGACTGTCTGGTCGAAAAGCACGAAAACTGCTTCCCCATGATCCCGTCGGGCAAGGCCCATAACGAAATGCTGCTGGGCGAGGCCGAGACACAGGGCGTGATCGACTCCAAAGGCTCGGTTCTGGTCTGACGCATTTGAAGATTTCAGTCGGACGCCTCGCGCGTCCGGCCACAGATGGATGATGAAAGGGACATAAATGTCTGCCCTACATATCAAAAAAGGCTCCACCCGCCACTCGGCCTATAACCTACGGCCTACGTTTTCGGACGTTCAGGAACGCCACACCATCGCGGTTCTGGTCGAGAACGAACCCGGTGTTCTGGCCCGCGTGATCGGCTTGTTCTCGGGCCGTGGTTACAACATCGAAAGCCTGACTGTGGCCGAGGTGGATCACACCGGCCACCTGAGCCGGATCACCATTGTCACCGCCGGAACCCCGCAGGTGATCGAGCAGATCAAGGCGCAACTTGGCCGTATTGTGCCGGTTCATGACGTGCATGACCTGACGGTCGAGGGCCCCTCGGTCGAGCGTGAACTGGCCATCATCAAGGTGGTGGGCGAAGGCGACAAACGGGTCGAGGCGCTGCGGCTGGCCGATATCTTCCGCGCCAATGTGGTCGACAGCACGCTCAATTCGTTCATCTTCGAGATCACCGGTGCGCCGGACAAGATCGACGCCTTTGCCGATCTGATGCGTCCGCTGGGATTGATCGAGATTGCCCGCACCGGCGTCGCTGCCTTGCTGCGCGGCGACTAAAGAACCAACGCCCTGCCCCGGTTCACTGGATGAAACCGGGGCAAGGACAGGCCTGACGTGCCAATATGCTGCCCCTGACAGCCTCTGATTGAGTTTATGTGCGTTAATTTTGTCATAACGCCGCCCTCTCTCGGATAAACATCAAACAAATTGGAATAAAGCCTATTGCCTTTGGCTTACGGCGCGTTAGCCTCGTGGCCGCAACGCGACGTGGGGATACGTTGCTTGGGGTCATCTTTACGATTGCTGATATGCGTACGGTTATCCGGACGCCGCTATCATGTTTTTGCAGGGAATTGGTAACGCCGGGGACAGACATGACCGACGACATTCGCAGCCCTGCTGAGCTTCGGGCCATGTTCGGTTCGAATCTCAGACAGCTTGCGCGACAGCATCCGTCTGTCTCGGCTCTGTGTCGGAAACTGGGAATCAACCGGACCCAGTTCAACCGCTATCTGGCAGGCGAAAGTTTTCCCCGCCCCGACGTTCTGGATCGCATCTGCCGGTTCTTCGACATTGATGCCCGAATTGTTCTGGAACCGCTGAACGACATCCCCAAGTCCGAGGGCCACCCGGCCAGTTCTGTCCTGACCCAGTTTCTTGGCTCTGGGTCCGAACCCAGCGCCGCGACCCCCTTTCCGTCTGGCTTTTATGCAGTTGTCGAAAGCCAGCCCCTTACGCCGCAAGTGTCGATGCTGTACGCAACCCGATTGCCGCAATGCACGTTGGTCCGCGGATACACACCGCGCGGCCTGATGCCCGGCGCACCGCCAAAAGCCCGCGAGATTCAGGGCATCGCCGCCAGTTCCGGGGATCACGTCTCGATCCTGACATCCCAACGCGGCGGGGCAAACAGCAAGATTTACGTCATCACTCCCGATGCAGATCACTGGCGCGGCACGGTGATCCGGCCGTCTACGGCGCAGGAGCCCAAACCGGTCATGTTGCAGCATCTTGGCCAGAACGCCGGTGCCGTGTTCCACACGGCCCGGCAATCCATGAAATCCAGCACGTTGTCCGCGCCGGGTGGGCTGGCTGTCAGCTAGCGATCTCGGCCTTGTCGGCTTGCGCGATTTCTCGATACAGGTGCCAGCTTGCGTGCCCCAACAGTGGCAGGACAATCAGCAGGCCCAGAAACCACGGAATCATGGCGACAAATGTCAGCACGGCAATGAACGCCCCCCATGCAAGCATCACGGCCTTATTTTCGGAAACATACGTAAAGCTGGCAATCATGGCGGTGACAAAATCCAGCTCGCGATCCAGCAGCATCGGAATCGACAGAACGGAAATCATGTAAAGAAGCGTCGCAAACACAGCGCCAACAACGGTGCCGACGGCCAGCATCGTCAATCCGTTCAGCGTCAGAAATACCTCGATCGACGTGGACACGTTCGTCATGGTCGACAGCCCCATGAATAGGGCAAAGATCATGTGACCCAGAAAGAACCAGAACAGAAACACCACCACAATAATGGCGCAGATCGAAGGCAGTTGACGGCGGCTTTGCTGTATCACCACCCCGAAAATCGCCTTCATATCAAGTGGTTCACCCCGTTCCAACCGGTGCGAGACCTCATACAGCCCAACCGCTGCAAAAGGTCCAAGCAACGGAAAACTGATGGCAGCCAGAACCAGCCAAAAGGTTGTGCCTGTTTGCACCGTCACCCAGGCCATCGCCCACCCGGCCAGAACATAGAACCCGGCAAATATCAGACCAAACACCGGCGCGCGGCGATAATCGGCCCAGGCCTGTCGCAAAGCGCTGCGCAACATCGCGGTGTTGACCGCTTGCATCTGTGGAACTCCAAAAGGCTTCTCCATCTCGTTTCCTCCCTCCCTGCCCGGCGCTATGGCATTGCCGGTCTTCTTTTTGGCCAATCGGTTGCGGCGTGATAAGCCGCGCCCAGCGACAACAACCGCGCGTCCGACCCGCGCGGCCCGAACAGTTGCAAGCCCATCGGCAACCCCTGCGCCCCAAACCCGGCCGGAACCGCCAGACAGGGCAAGCCAATCAGGCTGACCGGCACCGTCACGTGCATCCAGCGGTGATAAGTGTCCATTGCACGCCCGGCAATCTCGGTCGGATACGGTGTCTCAACCGCAAAGGGCCAGACCTGCGCGGCAGGCAGGATCAGCGCGTCATAGCTTTGAAATACCTCCGCCGCCGTCCGGAACCATTCGGACCGCACCACACTCGCCTGATGAACCTGCATGGCGGTCAGCGCCAGGCCCCGTTCCAACTCCCACAGCGCGCTGTCCTTCAAGGCCGAGCGTTGCCCGGACAAGGGCTCCAGACCCGTAGCAACCGACCAGGATCGCAGGGTGATCCAACTGTCCCACATCCGTTCGGCATCAAAGGGCGGCGGCACGGGCTCGACCTCAGCCCCCAGGTCTTCAAAGACCCGCGTGGCCACTTGGCAGAGGTCCAGAACCCCCTCCTCCATCGGAAACGCCCCGTCCCAATCGCCCAGCCACCCAATCCGAATACCGCTCAGATCGGCGGGTCTCACTGGTGAGACCGTTGCGCTTGAAGCAGCCAGAGGCAGGCGCGGATCAGGGCCTGAGATCACATCCAACAACAGGCCCAGATCCTCCGGGCTTCGCGCCATCGGACCCAAAGTCGACAACTGATGCAAAAACCCATCGCCAACCGGGTCCGACGGCACCCGCCCCCAGCTGGGCCGAAAGCCATACACATTGTTCCACGCTGCCGGGTTGCGCAAACTGCCCATCATGTCCGAACCATCTGCCAGCGCCACCATCCCCGTCGCCAAGGCCACCGCCGCCCCGCCCGAAGACCCGCCGCAGGTGCGCGCGGCGTCATATGGGTTCCGCGTCGCCCCATAGACCGGATTGAACGTATGCGAGCCCAACCCGAATTCCGGTGTATTGGTCTTGCCAATCAGGATCGCCCCCGCCGCCCGCATCCGCGCCGCGATCAGATCATCCGTGTCAGGCACAAACCCATCGAACAAAGGCGACCCCTGCGATGAGACAACACCCGCCACGTTGACCAAATCCTTCACTGCGATCGGCACCCCGTGCAACGGCCCGCAAATGGGCCCTTCATCCATCGCCTGCGCCTCGGCCAACAGCGCATCTTCGTCCCGCAAGGCGACAATGGCATTCACCACGCCATTCACCTGCCCGATCCGCTCCAGCGTCGCGCGCATCACCTCGACCGCTGTCACCCGCCTGTGCGACAGGTCAGAAATCAGCGTCCGCGCAGAATGGTCTGAGAGGTTCATATGGGCTCCGGCAGCAATGCAACTCACGTCACAATCAGCCTAGTCGGGCCGCAAGGTCAATAAAACCCACTGTTTAAATACATCTTTCCCGGGTCAGCCTGCGCCGCCTGGATCCCCTTCATCTGGCTAAAAATATCTCGGGGGAGTCGCGGCTTGCCGCGGCGGGGGCAGAGCCCCCGACCCACTTAGTCGCCCTGCGCTTCGGACCGGCTTTTGCCTGCTACGTTCAATGCAAGTGTCGCCGCCATGAACCCGTCCAGATCCCCGTCCAACACACCTTTGGTGTCCGAGGTCTCATGGTTCGTCCGCAGGTCTTTCACCATCTGATACGGCTGCAAGACGTAAGACCGGATCTGGTTGCCCCAACCGGCATCGCCCTTCGCCTCATGCGCCGCATTGATGTCGGCATTCCGGCGGTCCAGCTCTTGTTGATACAGCCGCGATTTCAGCGCCTTCATGGCAATGTCGCGGTTCTGGTGCTGCGATTTCTCGGAACTCGTCACAACAATCCCGGTCGGAATGTGCGTGATCCGCACCGCCGAGTCCGTGGTGTTCACGTGCTGACCACCCGCACCCGAGGACCGATACGTATCGATGCGGATATCCGCCGGGTTCACCTCGATCTCGATATTGTCGTCCACCACCGGGTACACCCAGACCGAACTGAACGAGGTATGCCGCTTGGCCGCCGAGTCGTAAGGCGAAATCCGTACCAACCGGTGCACACCGCTTTCCGATTTCAGCCAGCCATAAGCGTTATGGCCCGAAATTTTGTAGGCGGCAGATTTGATCCCCGCCTCTTCGCCCGCCGTTTCGGACTGCAACTCGACAGTGTACCCCTTCTTTTCGGCCCACCGCACATACATCCGCGCCAGCATCGAGGCCCAGTCGCAGCTTTCCGTCCCACCCGCGCCCGAGTTGATCTCAAGGAAAGTATCATTGCTGTCGGCCTCGCCATCCAGCAGCGCCTCAAGCTCTTTCTTGGCCGCCTTGGCCCCAAGCGCCTTGATGGCCGCTTCGGCGTCCTGAACAACCTCTTCGTCCTCTTCCATCTCGCCCAGCTCGATCAGCTCGATATTGTCGCTGAGATCGGTTTTGATGGTCTCATAGGTCTCAATCGCGTCGACCAGCATCTGGCGCTCGCGCATCAGTTTCTGCGCGTTTTCAGGGCTGTCCCAAAGGTTGGGGTCCTCGACCCGCGCGTTGAATTCCTCTAACCGGTGCGGCGCGGTTTCATAGTCCATGCGCTGCGCCAACAGCTCCAGCGACTTTTCGATTTCCGCCACGATATTCTGGGTTTCGGCGCGCATGGTCTTGTCCCAACTTGCTCAATCAGGCCTGCGTGATAGCAAGAGGTGAAGGCCACCACAAGACAGGCGAGAGGTGAATGCAGGCCCCACCGCAAGAGATTCTGGATCACTGGCGATTGACGATGGTCAGGCCCGTCGCCGAAACCGGTGCCGCGCGGGTGTGGAAGGTGCGCGATGCGAGCGGCGCGGATGTCGCGCTGAAACTCTACCCCCGCGAAAATCGCGGGAACGAGGCCTGCGGGGCCGATCTGTTGTGCGCATGGCAGGACCGGGGTGCCGTTACAATCCTGCGCGAAACCGAAACGGCGATTTTGATGGAATGGCTCGAGGGCCCAACCCTCGGCGACATTGCCCGGCAAGGCGCGGTGACTGAGGCTCTGAACGCGCTGGCAGAAACTGCCACAAGGTTACACGCATCGCCACAACCAACACTGCAAGGGTTGCGCCCGCTAGCGGATGTCATGACACCCCTCTTTCAATGCAAATTCGACCCGAAATGCCCAACGCCCCTGACGCAGGACATGACGCGCGCCATCGTTCTGGCCAAGCATCTGTTGGAAACCCAACCAACACCCCAGCCGCTGCATGGCGACCTGCACCCGGACAATGTCATCCTGACAGACAGCGGCCCACGTGTGTTTGACGCCAAAGGGTATCTGGGCGATCCCGCGTTTGAACTGGCCAATGCGATCCGTCACCCGAAAGGAATGCCGGATTTGGTGCGCCAGCCAAAGCAGATCGAACGCTGCCTGACGCTCTATGCCAACAACCTTGGTGTGTTGCGCAAACGGCTTGCCCAATGGGCGGCCGCTAAAAGCGCCTTGTCGATTTTCTGGAGGTCAAACGGCCTCGTCACAAGGGATGAAGAGGCCGATCTTCTGCACGTGCTTCTGAAAGCGGCTGATCAGTAAAGCCCGCCTGTCGTCACATCGCCCTGCGTGGCCTTTGGCCCAACCGTGACCGTCTGACCGGTCGAGGTCTGCACCTGAACACCCGCGCGCTGCACTTCTTCGAACAGCGGCAGGTCCGAGCCGATAGCAAAGCCACCGTCATAAATCCGGTCGATGAAGCCATCGACGCCATCCCGGAAATACTCGGCCACCACATAGTCGCCCGTTGCATCCGCAGGTAGGCGCGCACCGCTAAAGCGGTCGATCTTGATGAAATGACCACCTTCGGGCACTTCGAACGGGCCGCCACCATATTTCTCAACGGCCTTTTCCATGAAGCTCTGGAAGACCGGGCCGCACATGGTGCCGCCATAGGCCCCCCGGCCCATCGGGCGCGGACGGTCATAACCAATATAGCAACCGGCTACGATGTTCGAGGTGAAGCCAATGAACCAAGCGTCCTTCGACTCGTTGGTCGTTCCGGTTTTGCCCGCCGTTGGAACCGGCAGGTTCACATAGCGCGACGCAGTGCCACGATCCACAACGCCCTTCATCATCGAGGTCAGCTGATACGCGGTGATCGCATCCATGACCTGAGAGCGGTTGGTCTCGATGGTCGGCGACTCGTCTGGCTCCAGCCAGCTTGAGTTGCAATCCAGACATTGCCGGTCGTCATGGCGGTAGATCGTCTTGCCGAAGCGGTCCTGAATACGGTCGACCAGAGTGGGCTCGACCCGTTCACCGCCATTGGCGAACATCGCGTAGGCGGCGACCATTTTGTACAGCGTGGTTTCCTCGGACCCCAAGGAGTTGGCCAGAAACGCGCCCATCCGGTCATAGACCCCAAACCGTTCCGCATATCCGGCGACAACGGGCATCGTGACCTCTTGCGCCAGACGAATGGTCATCAGGTTCCGAGATTGCTCGATCCCCGTGCGCAGCGGCGTGGGACCATAGAATTTGTTCGACGAGTTCTTGGGCCGCCACAGGCCCTGCGGCGTGTTCACCTCGATCGGGGCATCCACAACGATGGTTGCCGGGCTGTAGCCACTGTCCAGCGCGGCAGCATAAACGAAGGGCTTAAAGGACGATCCCGGCTGACGCTGCGCCTGTGTGGCGCGGTTGAACACCGTATCCTGATACGAGAACCCGCCCTGCATCGCCAGAACACGGCCCGAGTTCACATCCATCGCGACAAAACCGCCCTGCACTTCGGGCACCTGACGGGCGGACCATTGGCCCTCTTCCCCGGCCATGACAAGGATCACGTCGCCGCGTTTGAAATTGTCGAAGAAGTTGCCCTGCATCCATTTGATGTCAGATCGCGGGATTGTGCCATCGGACGGGCCATCCTCGATCCCGACCGTCAACTGCTGTTCGGCCACGTCCATCACAACCGCCGGGTACCATTGGGTCGGCAGCACCACGTCGCGGGGGATTTCCATCAGCGCAAGCGCCTGACGCCACTGCGCCTCGTCCGCCAATTGTTCTTCTGGGATCACCTCGCCGGTTCCGCGCCATTTGCCGCGCGACAGGTCGTATTTCTGCAACGCTTCACGCAACGCGCGGGCGGCTTCGACCTGCATCTCTTCGTCAACCGAGGCGCGGACGGTGAAGCCGCCGGTAAAGAATTCACCCTCACCAAAATCCTCGCTAAGCTGACGGCGAATTTCATCGGTGAAATAATCACGCGGTGGCAAGGCGGTACGGAAGCTTTCGAAATCTCCGTTTTGAACCGAGCGCAGAGGCATTTCGACCTCGACCTCATAGGTCGCCTGATCGATATAGCCGTTCTGGTTCATCTCGCGCAGCACATAGTTGCGACGGGCCAGCAGGCGTTCCTTTTGGCGAACCGGATGGTAGTCAGACGGTGCCTTGGGCATGGCGGCCAGCATCGCGGCCTCATGCGGGGCCAGTTCCTGCAGGGTCTTGTTGAAATAAGTCTGCGCTGCAGCGGTCACGCCGTAGGAGTTCTGGCCCAGAAAGATCTCGTTCATGTAGAGTTCGAGGATCTGTTCCTTGTCCAACGTATCCTCGAGCCGGGTGGCGAGGATGATTTCCTTGATCTTGCGCTCGGCCCGACGGTCGCCAGACAGCAGGAAGTTCTTCATCACCTGCTGCGTGATGGTCGAGGCCCCGCGGACGGTCTCACCCTTGGTCCGAACCGCCTCAACCCCTGCCGCGATGATTCCGCGCGGGTCATAGCCCTGGTGGCTGTAAAAGTTCTTATCTTCCGCCGAAATAAAGGCCTGTTTCACCAGATCGGGAATTTCCTCGGACGGGGTGAACAAACGACGTTCCTGCGCGAACTCGTCGATCAACTGGCCTTCACCCGAGTAAATCCGGCTGATCGTCGGGGGCTTGTATTGGGCCAATGATTCATGGCTGGGCAGATCGCGGCCATACATCCAGAATACCGCGCCGATCACCAGCGCGGTCATGAAAATACCCAAAGTCACGAGGCTGAAGATCGCCCCGAAAATCGAAAGAATGAACCGGATCACGTTACTGCCTTTTTCTCGCGCTGCCGCCTATATAGGGACGCACCGCCCAAGGGTCAAAACCACAAGCGCATTCTAGCCGCTTTGCGCCCTCAGGTCACTGTCCAATCAGGGATCGTCTGATCACATCCTGCTGCCGCCAGTCTTCCAACCCCTGATAAATCCCCAGCGCCATCTGGGCGCGCCATTCGGGATTTTTGATGTTTTTCAGGTCTCTGGGGCTGGACAGAAATCCAAGCTCGACCAGAACCGAGGGGATGTCGGCTGCCTTGAGCACCGAGAAGGAGGCAGATCGCAAGGGTTTGCTGTTCATCGGCCCACCCTGCTGCGCCATGCCGTTCGCAACCGCCCGCGCCAGCGCATCCGTGCGCGGCTGGGTTTCCTGCCGCGCCAGATCTAGCAAAACGTCAGTGACTTGATCATCCGCCCCGCTCAGATCGACGCCGGACAGCAGATCCCCCCGATCATGCCGTTCGGCCAGTTTCAGACTGGCCATGTCCGAGGCCTCTTCCGACAGGGTATAGACCACCGCGCCATGGGCCTGCCCTTCGGACAGTGAATCCGCGTGCAGTGAGACAAACAGATCCACACCCGCCTGATGCGCCAGAGCGATGCGGCGTTCCAGCGACACGAAATGATCGCCGGTTCGCGTCAAATAAACCTCGTAACCGCCTGATCGCAAAAGCAGCTCGCGCAGTTCGCGGGCAAAGTTCAGCATCATGGTTTTCTCATCGATCCCGCCAACCTCGGCCCCCGGATCGATACCACCATGGCCCGGGTCCAGCATCACGCGCAGCGGTCGATCTGCATTTGGCGGGACCACTTTGGCGGTCACAGCCGGTTCCGGCAAATCCCAACCGGGATTGTGCGGCACGCCAGCCGAGGCATTGAAGGCGTCAAAATCGACCCCCTTCAGGTTCAGCGACAGCACCGCCGTCCCCGCATTTTGGTCGATTTTCATCTCGGCAGTGTCCACGGCCATCGGCGCACCCAGATCCAGCACCAAACGTGACCAACCGGGCACATAAGCCCCGAATTGCACGCCGCTGATCCGGTCCGATTGCAGGAAATCGTCACGGTTCAGGCCGCGCCAGTCGACTTCCTGAAAGTCCATGACCATGCGGTAGGGATCGCGCAGGGTAAAGATGCGGTACGGCACCCCCTGGCTAAGGCCCAGATCGACGCGGACACCCGTGCGCCCCGTATCCTCGATGCGGCTTTGATCTGGCTGAATACGCGCCAGCGCATTGAAATCCTGCGCAAACGCAGCACTGGCGAGCGCCCAGATCAGGGCGATGCAAAAGAAAATCCTGCTCATAGCCTCAAGTTTTCCCGAGATCGTTTGGCTGGCAGACTATACCACGCGGGGCCTTTTGTGAACGGGTCAGACCTGCTGGACCAGCGCGCCGCGTTCGGACATGAATCTGCGCAGCCGCGACAGGCCGTCTTCGATATCGGCAGTGGCCCGAGCATAGGAAAACCGCAGGGTCTTGTGACCGCGCGCGGGGTCGAAATCCAGCCCCGGGGTGACCGCGACGCCGGCCTTGTCCAGAATTTCCGCCGCCAAGGCGCGGCTGTCGTCGGTCAGGTCCGAGACGTCAGCATAGACATAAAACGCCCCGTCCGGCGGGGCGATATTGGTGAAACCGGCCTTGGGCAGCCCGTCCAGCATCAGCGCGCGGTTCTGGCGGTAGACGTCCAGATTGGCCTGCAACTCATCGTCACAATCCATTGCGGCCAGCGCGGCCACCTGACTGGCATGGGGCGCACAGATGAACATGTTCTGAGCGATCCGCTCGACCACCCTCACCTGATCTTCGGGAACCACCACCCAGCCGACCCGCCAGCCGGTCATCGAGAAATACTTGGAGAAGGAATTGATCACATAGCACTCATCCGTCAGTTCCAGCGCGGTGACGGCTTTGGCCTCATATTCCAGCCCGTGATAGATTTCGTCGCTGATGAATGAGGCGCCCTGTCCCTGCGCCGCGTCGATCAGCGCACCCATAGCCGCGTGATCCAGCATGGTGCCGGTTGGATTGGCCGGGGACGCGACCATGAGACCTTGCAGATCCAGCCCGGCAAAATCGCTGGGCACCGGTTGCAGCCGATTTTCGGGCGCAGTCGGCAGATCGACAGGGACCAAGCCAAGGGCCTTCAGGATCTGCCGATAAGACGGATAACCCGGCGCGCCAATGCCTACGCGGTCGCCACTGTCAAAGAGCGCGGTAAAAGCCAGCAGAAACCCGCCGGATGAGCCGGGCGTGATCACCACACGTTCGGGGTTCAGATCGACATTGTACCATTCGCCATACATCCGCGCGATCCGCTGCCGCAGCGCCGGCAGGCCCAAAGCCACCGTATAGCCCAGTGGCCCTTGCTGCATCGCCTCGGCCAAAGCTTCGGTCGCGCCTTTGGGGGCACCGGTTCCGGGCTGGCCGACCTCCATGTGGATGATGTGGCGTCCGGCCTCTTCCGCTTTGCGTGCGGCCTCCATCACATCCATCACAATAAACGGATCGACCCCGGACCGGGTTGAGTTTCTCATGCCCATCTCCCATGTTGCAGCCATGGCTTTTGAACGCGTATCCCGGCTGGCGTCAATCCCGGCCCTGATACTGGCGGCTGTCGTTTGGCTGACGGCCGCAGCGCAAAGCCATGCCCAAAGCCTGATCCGCGACCCCGATATCGAATATGGGCTGCGAGAGCTGGCCTTCCCGGTGCTGCGCGCCGCCGGGCTGAACACCAACCGGGTGCGAATTCTGGTGGTCAATGAAAGTACCTTCAACGCCTTTGTCATCGACTACAACGCCATCTACCTGAATTACGGTCTGATTCTGGGCGTCGACAGCCCCGAAATGCTGCAAGCGGTGATCGCACACGAGGCCGCCCACATCGCCAACGGGCACCTCGCCCGTCGTGCCGAGAACCTGCGGGCGGCAAACCGCAATGCGGGCCTGGGCACCGCCTTGGCCCTGATCGCCGCCGTCGCTGGCGGTGGGGAAGCCGCAGCCGGGATTGCCGCTGGTGTACAGGGCTCGGCCTTGCGCAGTTTTCTGGGCCATACGCGGGCCGAAGAGGCCTCGGCCGACCGAAGCGCCGCCAGTTATCTGCGATGGGCCGGGATTTCGCCCAGCGGCATGGTCACGCTGCATCGCAAATTCGCCGGACAGGAACTGCTGAGCCTGACCAATCAGGACCCCTATATGCGGTCCCACCCCACCAGCCGCGAACGTCTGCGCGCAGCCGAGGCGTTTTTGGAGGAATTCGGAGACAAGGCCGAGCCCAACGCCAATGCCGATTACTGGTTTTCGCGGGTCAAGGGCAAGCTTTCGGCCTTTCTGCGCTCACCCACATGGACCTTGCGCCGCGCCAAAGAGGAAACCGACCGCGACATTCGCATGATGCGCGAGGCGTCGGCCCATCACCAAAACCGCAACCTCGCCCGCGCCCGCGCAGCCATTGACGAAGCGCTGGCCATTCGCCCGGACGATCCGTTCTACTACGAACTCAAAGGTCAAATCCTGTTGGAAAACAGACAATTGTCCGAGGCTGTTCAAGCTTATGGGCAAGCGGTCGAGATGGCCCCGAATGATTCATTGATTCTGGCCGGATACGGGCGCGCATTGCTGGCGCAAGGCAAGACCAATGAGGCTTTGGGCGTGCTTGAAAAAGCGCGAGCGCGTGATTTTCGAAACGCCCGCCTGATGCGCGATCTGGGTCTCGCCTATTCGCAGGTTGGAAATAACGGGATGGCGGCGACCGTCACCGCAGAACGATATGCCCTGCAAGGCCGGTTGGCCGATGCGGGGATCCACGCAAGGCGCGCCGTCGGGCAATTGCCCGAGGGCTCTCCGGGTTGGCAAAGGGCACAGGATGTGTTGATTGCCTCGGAACGCGCAAAGAAAGCAAAAAGGAACAGGAAATGATCCTCAGACATGCAGCACCCGCCCTTCTGGGGCTTTCCCTGATCACAGGCCCGGCGCAGGCGCTGGACCTGAACGCCATGACCGAGACCGAGCGCGCCGAATTTGGCGCCCAGGTCCGTGAGTACCTTCTGGAAAACCCCGAGGTCATTCTGGAAGCGATCAACATTCTGGAACAGCGCAACGCCGCCGCCGAAGCTGCTGCCGACAAGGAACTGGTCGCGGCCAACGCGGATGAGTTGTTCAATGACGGTTTCAGCTGGGTCGGCGGCAACCCGGACGGAGATATCACTCTGGTCGAGTTCATGGACTATCGCTGCGGCTATTGCCGTCGCGCGGTGCCCGAAGTGGCGCAGTTGCTGGAAGCCGATGGCAACATCCGGCTGGTGATCAAAGAGTTCCCGATCCTTGGCGACGCCTCGGTCCTGTCCTCGCGCTTTGCCGTGGCCACCAAACATGTGGCGGGCGCTGATGCGTATAAACAGGTCCACGACGCCTTGCTTGAATTCAGCGGCGAGCCGTCCGAAGTGACCCTGCGCCGTATCTCGGACGGTCTGGGACTGGACAGCGACGCGATCATCGCCGCAATGGATAGCGATCAGGTCACCGAAGAAATCCAGCACACCCGCACCCTGGCGCAGCGGATGCAAATCTCGGGCACGCCTTCGTTTGTTCTGGGCACCGAAATGCTGCGCGGCTTCCTGCCCGCCGACCAGATGCAACAGATTGCAGATGGGGTTCGCGCGGATCGGGGCTGAACGAACCGTCTGGAGGCGGGCATCCCGCCTCCTCCGGTACAAGTTCGTGGCACCCACTCAATAGGGAAATGGTGCGTCGCACGTCAGCCAGACCACCCACCGGTTCGTACCATCGGAACGGAACTGAGCAGCTGGCACAGCGGTTCCCTTCACGCTGGCGGGGATAACATCGCGCCCCTGCTTGCGGCTTTCGGCCAGCACAGCCTGGATGTCCTGAGGGTTCGAGATGCGCCGCACCCCATTGTTCGGAGCAATCTGACCGGATCGGCAGTAAGTTGAACGTGCAACCTGCTGCGCCACAGCCATTGCCGCCTTCGCGTCGCTGCCGTCTCGTAAGGATACCGCGACGCGCGCGGCCAGATTCGGATCAGCCAGAACCAGCGGTTTGTCTTTTGGCGGCTTTCCCTGCCCGCCCGGAGATAAGGTCACAATGATGCTTGAAACTGTGACCCGGTCAGTACCGGGCGCAAGGTCCGCAGACAGGTAGCGCAATTGGGTTTGAGCAACTGTCGCTGGGATCGGAATATTCACATCCCGTGGATACCGGTCCAGTTCACCCGAACCGTTGCTACACGCGCCCAGAACGAGGCAGAGGACTGCGGTAGCGCAGGAAATAAATTTCATGAAAAAACGCCTTTGAACTGCTCGATTTCAGAACAGTCTTTAAAGGCAATTCAGGCGAAAAAATGTCGTCGTTGAAAAATACCTAGGACGACGTCAGGCACAACGCAGGAAAGATGTAAGGGCCACTCTGCAGCCTTTACTTTCGCGTCCAGTTCTGCGGTCAATTCTTTTTGCCGGTCTTTTCAAACTCGGCGAATTTCTCCGCATAATCCGGGTGCCAGCGTGACAAAGCCGGGCGGTTTTCGGTCAGGTCGACCATATTCCACTCGATCCGGCGGTTGTCGCGGGTGCTGTCCACGTCATTGTCCGGGCAAAGAATGTAGAACGCACCTTCTGACATACGGCTTATGAAATGATCCACCGTCTGCTCGCTGGTCCAGGCGGCATCGGGTTTTTCCGGAAGGAACGCCGCAATCATGCCGGTATATGTGAAACCGGGAACGAACAGATGCACCGAGATCGGGGCCTCGGCCTGCCGCAATTCATGCGCCAATTGTTCGCTGAGAACGCGCACAGCCGCCTTGCTGACATTGTAGCCCGGATTGCCGGGCGGCGTGGTAATACCCTGCTTCGAGCCGGTATTGATCACGACGGCGGGGCGACCGGCCTCGATCATGCGCGGAACAAAGGCCTGTACCCCGCGCAGAACACCCAGAAAGTTAACCTCAAGCAGTTTCAGCCAGTTTTCCATCTCGGACCATGCCTTGGTCGGCAGGCTGATACCGGCATTGTTCATCAATACGGCGACCGGCCCCGTGGCAAAAGCTTTGTCGGCCAGCGCATCGATGTCTTCCTGCTTGGTGACATCAGTCGGAACAGCAAACACCTGGGCTTCGTCCGCAGCATGGCCACGAACCTCGGCCACGGCCTCATCCAGCGGCTCACCGGGCAGATCGGCCAGAATGACGCTAAGGCCTGCCTGTGCGAACCGGATGGCCGATACGCGGCCCACACCGCTGGCCGCCCCGGTGACGACGGCCACACCGCCCTGTTCAATTGCCTTGAGATACATGCCAATCCTCCCTTTGTGGGACAGAAGGCTACTCCGCCGCCTCTGCCGCTGCATCCAGTTCGGCGGCTTTCTTCTCGACCTCTTCCACGATGTGATCGATCATCTGATCGTTCGACATCTTGTGGCTGGCCTTGCCCGCCAGATAGACCATGCCGGACCCTGCCCCGCCGCCGGTAAAGCCGACATCGGTCATCAGCGCCTCACCCGGACCATTTACGACGCAGCCGATGATCGACAAGGACATCGGTGTTTTAATGTGTTCCAGACGATGCTCCAGCGCCTCGACCGTCTTGATCACGTCAAACCCCTGCCGCGCGCAGGACGGGCATGAGATAATGTTGACCCCGCGATGGCGCAGGCCCAGCGATTTGAGGATTTCAAAGCCGACCTTGACCTCTTCCACCGGATCCGCGGACAGGCTGACGCGGATCGTGTCGCCAATGCCCATCCATAGCAGATTGCCCAGACCGATGGCGGATTTGATGGTGCCGCTGACCAGCCCACCGGCCTCGGTGATACCCAGATGGATCGGCGCATCCGTGGCCTCGGCAATGCCCTGATAGGCGGCTGCCGACAGGAACACGTCGCTGGCCTTCACGCTGATCTTGAACTCGTGGAAGTCGTTGTCTTGCAGGATGCGGATATGCTCTAACCCGCTTTCGACCATCGCCTCGGGGCACGGCTCGCCATATTTCTCAAGCAGATGCTTTTCCAAGGACCCCGCGTTCACCCCAATGCGGATCGAGCAATTGTGGTCGCGGGCGGCTTTGATCACCTCTTTGACGCGCCTTTCATCCCCGATATTGCCCGGATTGATCCGCAGACAGGCGGCACCCGCCTCGGCGGCTTCGATGCCTCGGCGGTAGTGAAAATGAATGTCGGCCACAATCGGCACCGGGCTTTCGCGCACGATCTCTTTCAGCGCTTTCGCGGATGCCTCATCCGGGACCGACACGCGAACGATATCCGCACCAGCCTCGGCCGCCGCCTGCACCTGCGCAACCGTCGCAGCCACATCCGTGGTCAGGGTGTTGGTCATGGTCTGCACGGCGATGGGCGCATCACCACCAACCGGCACATTGCCGACCATGATCTGACGGGATTTGCGGCGATAAATGTCGCGCCAAGGGCGTACATGATTAAGAGACATGAGAACCTGTCCGCGTCTAGCTGGGTTGCGACATTAGATAGTCCGCGAACCGGGGTACCGCAATGGCTAGATCACTCGGACGGTTGTTCCGCGACTTCGGTCTGCAGCTCGGCCACGAATTGTTTCAGGGCGCTGTTCTGCTCGGCCTCAAGATCGGCTTCGGCATAAACCTCGGACACCGCATCCTTGGACAGGACAACGCCTTTCGCCACGGTGCCCGGTGCACCGGCGGGGCCGTAATGCTTGCCGTTCATCGAGAAATAGACCGAACCCGAAGCGCCTGCACGCAGCTGCGGCGGTTCTTCGGTCAGCGGCACTTCGAACACATTGCCCTGCTCGACCGTGCCCAGAGTACCTTCGAAGATCACGCTGCCATCGGCGGCCGTGACGCGCATCCAGGCCGGATCGACGGCCACGATCTTCAGCGTGGTGTCGATCTGTTCAACAACCTGCGGCAAGGCCGGGCGTTCCACGGTATGGATGTCGGCCACCACAACCTCGGGCAGTTCAGGCGGGCGGAACGTGCCCACATCACGCGGATCGAGCGTTGAGATCGGTGCATCGCGCGCCACCAGAACCGGCACATCCAAGGCCTGCGGGCGGTACAGACGATCCAGCGCCTCGACACTGGGTGCTTCTGCTGTTTCGACCTCAGGCGAGGCGCTGCGGGCGGCATCCAGCGGATCAAGATCAGACAGAACGACGGGGGCCTGTTCAACCGGGCTGACCTGCACCTGCTGGATCCGGTTCAGAACGGACCAGCCGCCATAGCCGATACCACCGATCAGCGCCAACAGCACCAGCGACGATCCGATGGCGCGCGGTTCTATCTGACTGACCAGAGATTCCTTGCCCGGAATGTAGGGTGTGTTGGGCGAAATGAAGGGGTCGCGCCCCATCGGTCCGCGCGCGGGCAAATCGCCCGAGGGTTTGCGCACAACAGACGCCTGAGCGGACATTCCATGCGCCACCTCGAACCCGCTTTCTGCGCAGAAGGTGGCGAAGGTTTCGTCGGGGTCCATACCCAGATAACGGGCATAGGAACGCACATATCCGGCGATGAAGCCGGGTGTGTCAAATGCGTCGGGGTCGGCGTTTTCAATGGCAGCGATGTAGTTGGCTTTGATCCGAAGCTCGCGCTGAACGTCCAGAAGCGATTTGCCCATGGTGGCACGCTCGCCGCGCATTCGATCACCAAGCCGAACCTCGTAATCGTCAAACCCTTTGGGTCTGACGTCTACACCTTCCTCGGCTTCGCGCTGTGATCTGCGCCCAATCATCCTGCTGCCCCATTCTGCCTGTCACGCGTTTCGCGCTAACGGCGAATCGCCCCCATAACGATTCGTCCGTCACTTTTGTTAGCGTAAGCTTAACACGTGGCAAATAAGTTGCACACTTTGGCGTGAGGTTATCCGGCAAGTTCGGCGCGATTTAGCGCACAATGTGACCAAAGTTCGTCCATGGCCTGCACCAGACGGTTCAATTCGCCCGGTCCATGCACCGGAGACGGGGTAAACCGCAAACGCTCGGTCCCGCGCGGGACGGTCGGGAAATTGATCGGTTGCACATAGATGCCATAATCCTCAAGCAACCGGTCGCTGAGGATTTTGGTGTGTACAGGGTCCCCGACGATGACCGGGACGATATGGCTGCCGTGATCGATCAGCGGCAGGCCCAGCCCTTTCAGGCGCAGCTTCAGGATACTGGCCTGAGTCTGGTGCTGTTCGCGCAGCTCAGGGGCCGTTTTCAGATGCGCCACCGAGGCAGCCGCCCCTGCCGCAACCGCAGGCGGCAAAGACGTGGTAAAGATGAAGCCCGGCGCGTAAGAGCGCACGGCGTCACACATCTTCTCGCTGGCCGCAATATAGCCGCCCATGACGCCGTAGGCTTTCGCCAGCGTGCCGTTGATAATATCGATACGATGGGCAAGACGATCACGCTCGGTCACGCCGCCGCCGCGCGGGCCGTACATACCAACCGCGTGGACCTCATCAATATAGGTCAGCGCGCCGAATTCATCAGCCAGGTCGCAGATCTCTTCAATCGGGCCGAAATCGCCATCCATGGAATAGACCGACTCAAAAGCGATCAGCTTGGGCGCATTGGGATCATCCGCCTCCAACAATTCGCGCAGATGGGCGACGTCATTGTGGCGGAAGATCCGCTTGGCCCCGCCATTGCGGCGCACGCCTTCGATCATCGAGGCATGGTTCAGCGCATCCGAATAGATGATCAGACCGGGGAACAGCTTGGGCAGAGTGGAAAGCGTCGCGTCGTTAGCGATATAGGCGCTGGTGAACAGCAGGGCCGATTCCTTGCCGTGCAGATCGGCCAGTTCGGCCTCAAGCCGTTTGTGATAGACCGTGGTGCCCGAGATATTGCGCGTCCCGCCCGAGCCTGCACCAGCCGCATCGACAGCCTCATGCATCGCCTCCAGAACAACCGGGTGCTGGCCCATGCCCAAATAGTCATTGCCGCACCACACGGTGATGTTCTGCGTTGATCCGTCAGGACGGGTGCGAACCGCGTGCGGGAAATGCCCGTTCCGACGTTCGATATCGATAAAGGTCCGGTAACGTCCTTCGTCATGCAGCCTGGCAATCGCTGTATCGAGCTGAGCAGTATAGTCCACCGGACCCTCCTAATTCACCCAAGGTGATACACCCACCCTAAGCGCGTATTCCACCACCTGTCACAGCCTAAAGCGTTCCGGCGGTTTTTCGTTCCCTCGTGCTACCTGACTACAGGCGAACGGAAGAACCTAACTTTGACCTGCATCAAATATAAACTTCATTCGGGTCGAGCAAGTATAGTTACGCCCCCCAGACGCGAGGAAACGACGCAGGCCCCGTGTCTTAGCCCGCCCGGTTTCCAATGATAGCACAAATTCCACCTCAACGCCTCTGGACGGCAGCGGCTACGCTGGTAGGTTCGCCACAATCCAAAATCACGCAGGAGCCCTGTTATGTCGCTAGACGCCGTGCTGAGCCGGATCGATTCCGATCTGCAAACTTCGATCGACCGGTTGATGGAGCTGTTGCGCATCCCGTCCATCTCGACCGACCCCGCCTTCAAAGAGCAAGTGGATCAGGCCGCCGACTGGCTTGTGGCCGATCTGCAAAGCATCGGTATCAAGGCCGAAAAACGCGAAACCCCGGGGCATCCCATGGTTGTCGGACATGTGGGCGAGGATTTGGACGGTCCGCATGTGCTGTTCTACGGCCACTACGATGTGCAACCGGTTGATCCCCTGAACCTGTGGAACCGCGATCCTTTCGATCCGGCCATCGAAGACACCGAACACGGCCCGGTCATTCGGGGACGAGGGTCGTCGGATGACAAAGGTCAGTTGATGACCTTTGTCGAAGCCTGCCGCGCCTGGAAAGCCGTGCACGGCACCCTGCCCTGCCGCATCACCTTCTTTTTCGAAGGCGAGGAAGAATCGGGTTCGCCCTCGCTGGTGCCCTTTCTTGAGGCCAACAAAGAAGAATTGCAGGCCGATCTGGCATTGGTTTGTGACACCTCGATGGTGTCACGCGGCGTGCCCTCGATTTCATCGCAACTGCGCGGGATGCTGAAGGACGAATTCACCATCATCGGCCCACGCATCGACCTGCATTCCGGCCATTACGGCGGCCCGGGGCTGAACCCCCTGCGCGAATTGTCCAAGATCATCGCCTCGTTTTACGACGATGAAACCGGACGCGTCGCGGTCGAGGGGTTCTACGAAGGCGTGCACGAGGTTCCTGCCGAGCAGCTGCGCCAGTGGGAAAACTGCGGCTTTGACGAAGCCGACTATCTGAACTCGGTAGGCTACAGCCAGCCCCATGGGGAAAAAGGCTACTCGACCCTCGAACAGCAATGGGCGCGCCCGACGCTTGAGGTCAACGGCCTTTGGGGCGGGTACAACGGTGCAGGGTCCAAAACGGTGATCCCGTCCGAGGCGCATTGCAAGATCACCTGCCGCCTTGTTGGCGACATGGACCCGGACGCCCTGCGCAAGAAAATCCGCAAACATGTCGCAGACCGCCTGTCGCCGGACGCCAAAGTCACGTGGGACAATGACCTTGAAGGCTCACCCGCCTCGGTCATGAACCTGGACCGCCCTGAATTTGAAGCCGCGCGCGGTGCGCTGTCTGATGAATGGGACCGCGAGGCCGTCTTTACCGGAATGGGCGGATCGATTCCGGTTGTCGGTTACTTCAATACCGTGCTCGGGTTGGATTCGATGCTGGTCGGCTATGCAAATGACGACGACGCCATTCACTCACCCAACGAGAAATACGACGTCAAAAGCTTCCACAAAGGTATCCGCTCCTGGGCCCGCATTCTGGACGCTTTGAATAAGTAAGAGTCTTTTGCGAGGCTCTGCCTCGCGCTCCGAGGTATTTGGGAACAGAAGAAGTATGGATCCCCTGCTTCTTCTGTTTGAAAATACCTCGGGGGAGTCGCGGCTTGCCGCGGCGGGGGCAGAGCCCCCTTTTCTTACATATGGATCACACGCCCGTAGGCATCCAGCACGGCTTCGTGCATCATCTCGGACAGCGTTGGGTGCGGGAAGACGGTGTTCATCAGATCTTCTTCGGTTGTTTCCAACTGTCGACCAACCACGTAACCCTGGATCAGTTCGGTCACTTCCGCGCCGATCATGTGGGCACCCAGAAGTTCTCCGGTCTTGGCGTCGAATACGGTTTTGATCAGGCCCTCGGGCTCTCCCAACGCGATGGCCTTGCCGTTGCCGATGAAGGGGAAGCGGCCGACTTTGATGTCATAGCCCAGTTCTTTGGCCTTGGCTTCGCTGTAGCCGACCGAAGCAACCTGCGGCTGGCAATAGGTGCAGCCTGCGATGCTTTCGGGTTTGACCGGATGTGCGTGTTTGCCCGCGATAAGGTCCGCGACCATGACGCCCTCGTGGCTTGCCTTATGCGCCAGCCAAGGCGCGCCGGCGATGTCGCCGATGGCATAGAGACCCTCGACCCCCGTGCGGCAATATTCGTCTGTGACCACATGGGTACGGTCGATTTTGACGCCCAGAGCCTCTAGCCCCAGGTTCTCGACATTGCCCACGATACCAACGGCAGAGATCACGGTGTCGAAATCGTGTTTCTCGACCTTACCTTTGACCTCGATATGGGCTGTGACCTTGCCCTTGGCGCGGTCCAGCTGCTTGACCATCGCCTTTTCCATGATGGTCATGCCTTGCTTGGTGAAGGCTTTCTTGGCGAAGGCGCTGATTTCGGCGTCCTCAACAGGCAGGACTCGGTCCATCACCTCGACCACAGTGGTATCCGCGCCAAGCGTATTGTAGAAGCTGGCGAATTCGATGCCGATGGCGCCCGACCCGATGACCAGCAGTTTCTTCGGCATCCGGGGCGGTTGCAGCGCGTGTTTGTAGGTCCAGACCAGATCGCCGTCAGCCTCGAGCCCCGGCAGTTCGCGCGCCCGTGCGCCGGTGGCCAGCACGATGTTCTTGGCCGTCAGTTCTTCGGTGCCTTTGTCTGTCTTGACGGTCACTTTGCCCTTGGCGGGGATCGTGGCCTCGCCCATGATCACGGACACTTTGTTTTTCTTCAGCAAGTGCCCGATGCCGCCGGAAAGCTGCCCTGCAACACCGCGCGACCGTTTGACAACCGCATCCAGATCATAGCCGATCTTGTCCGCTTTCAAGCCGAAATCCTTGGCCCGCTCCATCAGATGGAACACTTCGGACGAGCGCAGCAGCGCCTTGGTGGGGATACAACCCCAGTTCAGGCAGATACCACCCAGATGCTCACGCTCGACCACAACGGTTTTCAGCCCCAGCTGCGCCGCGCGGATGGCAGCAACATAGCCTCCGGGGCCTGCCCCGATTACGATCAGATCAAAAGATTGTGCTGCCATGTGTCCCTCTCGGCGCAGGTCGGATGAAATTTAGTTTACCATTAAACTATTTTTCAGAACGCATCAACACACCCTACCCGCGACAAAAGCGACGCAGGGTAAACAGTGGCAGGATTGCGCTGTTTTCAGCCTATACCCGCGCCATCCCAAAGGCTAGAAAAGAACAGCCGACTGTGGCGCCGCTTTCCTAATCACAAGTCATTCGAAAGGCTTACCATGGCCAAAACTATGAAAGATCTATTTCTTGCCCTACTCAACGCAACATTGATTCTGGTGGCGCTTTGCCTGTTTCTGGGATGGAAGCTGGCCTCGAGCGTCGAAAATGTCACAACCGATTTCGCTGAAACACTGCAGGTTGTGACACCACTGCGGGACGAAGCACAAGGTATCCGTGGGGAACTGGCGGCCTTGCGCAGCGAGCTTGCGGCCCTGCCGACCGATGGCAGCGTCATCGACACCGCCACGTCGCGACGGATTAAGACGGCGTTGAACCGGCTGAATGCGATCGAGGACAAGCTGCAAACAACTCAGGCCCGGTTCTCTGACCTGGCAGAGCAACCGGACCTGTTGATCGAAAAAGCCATTCAGACCTCGGGCGACGTTGTCGCCGACCGGGTCCTTGCCATCAGGGGGTGCGTCCCCGAGACTTAACTCGCCGCCTGAAGCTCGCGCACTGTTGTACCGTAGCCGCCCATGTTGACATATGCTGTCTCATGTTCGGTCGAATGGCGCGACAGTGCCTCGTTCCGATAGGGGAACCGGCCGAATTTGCGGATCACCTCACGATGGGCCCGAGCATGTAACAGATTGCCCGGGTTGCTGCTGAGGTTCTGGCACATCAGGCGCACACAGCGTTCCTGATCGCACAGGTTTTCCGAATGCATCATGGGCAGATAAAAGAACTGCCGGGCCGGTTCATCGATCCTCATATCCCAACCCTTGTCCACCGCACATTTGGCGGCGGTAAGCGCCGCCTTGTCCGTTGCAAAGGCTTTTGCGCTGCCTCGGAACATGTTGCGTGGAAACTGGTCGGTCAGGATGATGTAGGCCAACACCCCGCTGGGATAGGTCAGCCAAAGAGAGAATGTCCCTTCGGTTGCGGCCTCCCATGTTGTCTGGAAACGGTCCCGGATTTCCGCGTCCAACGCGTCATCCTGTAGATACCAACCTTTGGGACCAACTTCATCTAACCAATAACTCAATACGTCTTCAGGCCCTACCATTGCCCTAAACTCCAACTTGTGCCCTCCCCAGGGACGTAACGTCATTTAAGGCTGTTTTACAGAATTGTAACAGTAAAATATTGCAACATTAGCGACATATTTACGTGTCTTAAGCGACTTCCTGCGTATCCTGTTCAGCTTCGGCGGCCTCGATGGCCACCTCTTGTGCCACTTCAAGCGCAACCGGCGACGCGGTGGGATAAAGCGGGGACATGGTGCCGGTTTCGTCGACAGGCACAGTCGGGCGCTGCGTCGTCCGGTAGAGCGCATAGACTGCGGTCATGAACAACAGGGCGGCGATAAACAGGAAGAAGCCCTGCGGCCCGAAAATGGCATCACCCATCAGCCAGCCGGTGATCAGCGGACCGGCAATTGCGCCCAGACCGTTGATGAAGATCAGCCCGCCCGAGGCCGCCGCCATATCCTCATGCTCCAGAAAGTCGTTAGCGTGGGCAATCAGCAGTGAATAGAGCGGATTGGACATGCCGCCGATCAGGAAGGCAGCGCCCAGCAGAACCGGGAATGCCAGACCAAAGATCATTCCAACCACGGCACCGATGCCGCCGCCAGCCGAAACAAGCATGATCAGAACACGGCGATCCATCCGGTCCGAGAACCAACCCAGCGGATATTGCAGAACAACAGCCCCAATATAGAACGCGGCCACGAAGGTCGAGATTTCGATCAGCGACAACCCGGCGCGCGCGCCGTAGACCGAGGCCATGCCGAACTGGGCCGAGAATACGCCGCCCAGCAGGAACATGCCAACGCATCCCAGAGGAGATTTCCCCATCAGCTCGCGCAGGGTCATCGGCTTTGTTCTATCGAAGGCCGGTGTGGGGGAAATTGACAGCAGAATGGGCGCAAACGAGACCGAAACCAGGATCGAGGCGATGACGAATGTTTCATAGCCCGCCGGATCGCCCAGCAAAACAAGCCCTTGCGCGCTGATGATCCCAGTCATCTGGACGATCATATACAGCGACAGGGCCTGACCACGGTTTTCATTGCTGGCGGCGTTGTTCAGCCAGCTTTCGGCAGTGACATACACACCCGAGAAACAGAACCCGATCACGACGCGGCCCAGAACCCAGGCAATCGGGTCGGTCAGCATCGGATACATGATCATCACGGCCGAAATGAATGAGGCCAGCGCGGCAAAGACCCGGACATGCCCGACCCTGCGGATCATCTCGGGCGTCAGGCGCGATCCGCCCAGGAACCCAAGGAAATACGCCGACATCACAAAAGACATCTGAAGGGTCGAGAACCCCTCGATCTCGCCACGAACGCCCAGGATGGTGCCCTGCAGGCCGTTGCCGATCATCAAAAGACCCATTCCGAGCAACAGCGCCCACGCGCTGGACAGGACCTGAAACATTGGGGCCTCCGATGAAATGCCGTTCTTAACTTGGATTCGTTGGTGCGATCAAAAAACGCTCTGGTCGCGCTTGTCTACGACTTTCCTGTCGTTTGCGGCCCGAAACGCGTCCTTCACGGGATCAAAAGCGACGAGTCACCATATGAGAAGAAGCGATATTTCTGTGCAATGGCATGGGCATACACCTCGCGCATCCGGTCCTGGCCCATCAGGGCTGAGACCAGCATCAGCAGGGTGGATTTTGGCAGGTGGAAGTTGGTCATCAGCGCGTCGGTGACGTGGAATTGGAAACCGGGGTAGATAAAAATATCGGTCTCGCCTTCCCATGCCTGGATCTCACCACCCCGCGCGGCGCTTTCTATCAGACGCAGCGCGGTGGTGCCTACGGGGATGACACGCCCGCCTGCGGCTTTGGTGGCACGAATCTCGGCGGCGGCGGTGTCGCTGACCCTGCCCCATTCGGCATGCATCTTGTGGGTGGTCACGTCTTCGACCTTCACAGGCAGGAAAGTGCCCGCGCCGACATGCAGGGTCACATGGCTGAATTCGATACCGCGTTCCTTCAGCGCCTGCATCAGCGGTTCGTCGAAATGCAGCGAAGCCGTCGGGGCGGCAACCGCGCCTGAATTCCGCGCCCAGATGGTTTGGTAATCGGTCTTGTCCTGCTCGTCCGCAGGGCGTTTGGCGGCGATGTAGGGCGGCAAGGGCATTGCACCGGCCTGTTCCAGCGCGGTGTCGAAATCCTCGCCCGTCAGGTTGAACCGCAGATAGGCTTGCCCGTCTTCCACGCGGTCCAATGTTGCGGTCAGATCGTCCGAGAAGATGATCTCTTCCCCCGGTTTGACCTTTTTCAGCGGCTTGATCAAAGCGGCCCAACTGCCATCGGCTTGCGGGTCCAGCAAGGTGGCCTCAATCGCGGCCGACACAGGGCCCTGTGCGCTGTCACGATGACGCCTGCCGCTGAGTCTTGCCGGGATCACCCGCGTATCGTTCAGCACCAGCCGATCACCGGGTTGCAGCCAGTCGGGCAGATCGAACACATGGCTGTCCGAAACCGCATCCCCCCGCGCCACCAGCAGACGCGCCGAGGATCGCGGATTGGCGGGCCGCGTTGCAATCAGGTCTTCGGGCAGGTGGAAATCAAAATCGCTGAGTTTCATGGCCGCGCCATACAAGGCCAAAACAGATTCGGCCATATCCCCGGATCAGTTGTCCCTTGGCGGTGATCCATAGGTGCGTTTCACCTCATCGGGTTTTTGAGGCTGGGAATTTGGCCCGTCGGACACCCTGGGTGCCGGTGGGCGCAGCAGGTCACGTAAGAACAAGGGTGCCAGCCCTGACAGCGGGTTCACCGATACTTTCGGCGCGCTCAGCGGTCCGGTCAGCCTGTAGTTAAAGCCGATCACGCCTTCGCCTTTGCGCGTCAGAACACTGCCAATTGCATTCACAAGATAGATCGGAGAGATCGCGCCGCGCAGGTCCAGCATACCGTTGACGGTATCGATGGTGCCATCAAACGACAGGCCCATGGACGGGCCAACGGCACTGCCGCTTAGCACCTTGATGTCCGTTGGTGTCAGCCGCATGCGGCTGTCGATGGACGAAAAGAAGATGCCCTGCCCCGCCATCTCATCCAGCAGGCCAACAAGGCTGATGGCGTTCAACAGGGCCGCCATGGCGGGCGCGTCGGTAATGCGAGTGTTCACGATCTTGACGATCACATCATAACTGCCGGGGGCCGCCACCGGCTCAAGCTGCAAGTCAAGATCGCCGCCGCGCGCCTGCGTCAGCACCCCGGCTGATCGCAGCACCGCCCCCGCGTCCTTTGACGTCAGGCTGACCGCACTGCGGTTGCTGCGCGGTGTCACCTGCCCTCGCACAGCGGCCCCGCCATTGACGGCAGCCGTGAAACCGCCGGTGACACCGCCTGTGGTCTGGAAGTTCCCCTTGAAACCGGTCAGCGCCACGGTCTCGGTCACTTGCAGCCGATCCAGCGTTACATCCAGCTTTGGCCCCGGACCGCCACCGCCCGAACCTCCGCCCTCGCCAAAGGTTGCATCGCCCATATTTATGACACCGCCCAGAACGCGAATATCCGGCACCGCCCCGCCCCGGCTGATCAGTTCCGCCGGAACGGCCAGCCAATTGCCCAGATCGAACGAGCTAAAGCGGACGCGGTCAAATTCGCCATCCTCGCGGAACGAGATTGAGGCATTGGTACGCAATCCCGCCGCATCTACACGCAGGGAGTCGACGCTCAGCTGGTCACCCAACGTGACGTCGGCAATCAAAGTACCGGTGCTGTTCGCGCCTTTGCGCCAACCCAGTTCGGGGATGGAAAGAACGACCCCGGACAGATCCGATGTCGCCAACAGCTTGGGCGGCTCACCTGCACCGATGCCCAGACTGATGTCCGCCGTGCCTTGCCCGGTCAGCATCCCGTCCGGCAGACCTGCGTTGATCTCTTGCATCAGTCGGGGGGACAGTTCGATCTGGCCCGTCAACTCACTGCGCTGCGCGGTTTTTCCGTCGATCGGTTGGCGCCACGCCGCCTGAATCGGAACGTCGCCGAAATTGCCCTGACCGGCGATCTCAACTCCGGTCTGATCTCCGCTTAGATCCAGCAGATCGGCGCTGACGGAAAATCCGGGGACAAGCCTGTCGCTGCTGAGATTCCCCAGATCGCCGTCAAAGTGGAATTGCGTGTCCTGAAACTGCAGCTCTTTCTTCATTGGCAGTGACAAAGTACCCGCCAGCGCGACGGTCCCATCCGCCAGATCAACCGGCAGCCCGGCTTTGCTGAGCAGTGACAACGGCGGCCGGTCCAGCAAGGACAATGCCGCCGTAACACTGCCCGACGCCTTGATCCGTGCAATCGCCGGCGAGGATTTCTTGATGCTTGTATCCGGAATGATAAAGGACGTCCCAGAGGCATCCACCTCACCGCCCGCATCCGCGATCACAATCCCGCGCTGCGCCGTCGCGGTGAAGCGGCGATCTATCAGGCTGGCTTGCCCTTGCGCGTTTTCGATGGGCGGCAGGGTTTTGACAAAGCGGATCGTTGCATCCTCGAACCCGAAATCCAGATAGAGGTCCGGCTTGGACCCGGGCCGCAGACGCAGCGCAAAATCCATGTCCGACAGCAGGCCCTGATACAGGTTCTTTGTCACCCACTCCCGCGGCTTGGGGGCCAGACGTTCGGGCCAGTAGCTTAGCACCTCATCCGAGGTCATGCGATCCAGATGCGCGTCCAGATCGACCGACCACCCGTCAGGCAGGCCCACAAGATCACCGGATGCGCGCACCCGGTGATCCCCATCTTCGATGGTCATCTGACCAAGACGCAGATGAAACGGCGCGAAGGTCATCTTGAAATCCAGATCGGCCTGCCGCAGCTTCAGCGCCTCGGGGAACAGGTCTGCCGGGTTGGCGTCGATGCCGGTCAGGCGCAACTGCGCGTCGAGGCTGTCGAGGGTGCCGTTTTCCACCCCTTGCAGAAACGCCTTCCCTTCCGCCTGGACCGAGCCCCAGGCGGACACTACTGAAACTTCGTTAAAATCAATCTGATGCCCGACGGGGTTGTAGGTGAAATAGGTGCGGGCCGAGTCGAAGGGAACGGGCCGTGTCTCGGGGTTGGGTTGTACTACCCCGGCCCCAAGGTTGAGCGTGGCAAACAGCGGCCCAACCGCGCCTTCGCCGTCAATACTGCCGCGCAGCGCGCCGGAGATTGGCGTGCGAAGCACCTGCAACCACGCCAACGCCGGGCTTTGGCCATAGACATCTTCGGCCGGCAGATCGGTGATTGAAACACCGAACCGCGCCTCGGGTGTGCCCAGAACGCTGGTATAGTTCGCCTCGATCCCGCTGACATAATCGCGCCCCGACAGAACCGAGAAGCCCGTCGCCAGCCGCATCTCATTGTCGTTACGGGTCAGTTGGATGTGGCCACCATCCAGCACCCAGGACCGGCCCAGCCGCAAATCGCGGTAATCCAGTGTGATCGCGTCCAGTTGCACCGAGGTCAGCGCCGACAACATGGGCGACAGGAACACCTCGTCCGAGGATTCGATCAACTGCGCCAGGTTTGGTGCTTCCTGAACAGGAGAGCTGTCGGTGCCCACCGTCAGGGTTAGCGCCCCATCCATCCCTCGGGTCAGTGCGATCTGGGCGCCGCTCAGCATGATGCGTTTGGGGCGTACGTTGCCGCGCAGCAACGGGCGCATGGCCAGGCTGGCCCGCATGTCCGAAACCTGCGCGATTTGCTGGCCCGCCGCGTCGCTGATGCTGACATCGGTCAAGCGCAGGCGGGGTCGCCATCCTTCGTGGATGATAAAGCTGACATCCCCGAACCGGATTTGCAGACCGCCCAAGGTCTGTTCCAGCCGCGCCTCGACCCGGTCGCGCACCCATGCCGGGGCGTGCATACGTTGGCCGATCATCATGAACCCGACCACCACTGCCAGCACCACAAGCAGAATGGTGCCCCGCATCGCCCAAAGGCCCGCCGTCCGTCGGCGCGAGCGGCGGCGTGGGGTGCGTTCCGGCGGATCGCCCCCTTGCTGTTCCTGTTGCGCCAATTTGCTGTTCACGCCTTTTAACCCGCTGGTATCGCCCTATGATCTCGGGCAGCCTTTAAAAACCTTTAGCGGAGTTTCCAATGCCCGACATTTCAGACATGGCCCCCGATTTCACCCTGCCGCGCGACGGCGGTGGCGAGGTGAGCCTTTCGGACCTGCGCGGCAGTACCGTCGTTCTGTTCTTCTATCCTCGGGATGATACGCCGGGCTGCACCAAGGAATCCATCGGTTTCTCGGAACAACTACAGGCCTTTGCGGATGCAGGCGCTCAAGTTTTCGGCATCTCGCGCGACAGCGTGGCCAAGCATGGCAAGTTCGTCGCCAAACACGGCCTGACCACACCGCTACTGTCCGACGAGAACTCGACCGTGTGCGAGGATTATGGCGTCTGGGTCGAGAAGAACATGTATGGGCGCAAATCGATGGGGATCGAACGGTCTACCTTCATCATCGACGGCGAAGGTCGCATCGCGCAGATCTGGCGCAAGGTCAAAGTGCCCGGCCATGTCGAGGCCGTGTTGGAGGCCGTTAAGGCGATGTAAGTCCCTCGACCCCGGCGGCCATCCGGTTTATGTCGCAGCCTTGCAATCAACAGGCGGAGCGCACCCGTGCCCAAAACACTGACCCAGATGGCCACCGAGGTTCTGACCACAGCGGACGGGCGGGCGAAAACCGCCCTGTCCGAACGCCATGCCGCCGCCTGGTTTGCCGCCCGCAAGGGTGAGGGCGAGCCGATTGAGATCGGCACCGCAACGCCACCGCTGCAACCCTCACGCCCCGACAAACCCGAATTGCTGTCGCCCCGCGAGGTTCCAAAGCGCAAACCGGGGACCGAGGCCGGGCGGATCGCCCTGTTGCATGCGGTTGCCCATATCGAGCTGAACGCCGTCGACCTCCATTGGGACATCATCGCGCGCTTTGGCCATGTTCCCATGCCCATCGGCTTTTACGACGATTGGGTCAAATGCGCCGAAGAAGAGTCGCGCCATTTCGAGATGGTTTGTGATTGTCTGGAACAGATGGGCAGCCATTACGGCGCCCTGCCCGCCCATGCAGGCATGTGGCGCGCTGCCGAAGACACCGCCGAGGACCTGATGGGGCGTCTGGCCGTAGTGCCCATGGTGCTTGAAGCGCGCGGGCTGGACGTGACGCCGGGCATGATCGACATCTTCCGCAAGGCCAAAGCCGAACAGGCCATCGCGGCGTTAGAGGTGATCTATGCCGAAGAGGTGGGCCATGTCGCCTATGGCTCGAAATGGTTTCACTTCCTCTGCGGGCGCGAGAATGCCGACCCCAAGGACGTGTTCCACCAGCTGGTCCGACGCTACTTCCACGGCGCATTGAAACCGCCCTTTAACGAGGAAAAACGCGCCGAGGCCGGGTTGCCGCCCGATTTCTACTGGCCGCTGACCGAAGACCTGCCCTTGCCGGGCGCTGTCTCAAAGTGATCCTTGCCGGTTAATTTCGGCAAAATCCCGCCGATCACGTGGGGTAAAATTGCGAGGTTTGTGGCAAATTGGTCAACAAACTTGCCGCATGGCCACGACCCGTTTATGCAATCGCCCCAAGGGACGGCTACTGCACCACGACCGGTCCCGATCTTGGGGATGAGAGGTAAGACGCGTGCGAACACGTCTGGCAATTAAGTTTCACTCGTGGCTTGAACGCCGCTTCCCGGAACGCCGGGTTTTTCTGAAATCTGATCAAGACACGCGGTTCATCCGGCTTAGCTCGGAAACGCAGGTAGCTGCTGTTGCCGGTGTGGCCGTGATGGTGGGCTGGACGACGGTTGCCACCGCGATCCTGCTGATGGACAGCATCGGATCCGGCAATTTCCGCGAGCAGGCAAAACGCGATCAGGCGACTTATCAGGAACGTCTGAACATTCTGTCCACAGAACGCGATTCTCGCGCGCAGGAAGCACTGGCCGCACATGAACGGTTCAATGCGGCGCTCGAACAGATCTCGGCCATGCAGTCCGAATTGCTGGCCTCGGAAAACCGCAGGCGCGAGTTGGAAACCGGGATCGAAGTCATCCAGACCACCCTGCGCGCGACCATGAAACAGCGCGAAGAGGTTCGGACCGAGCTGGCCAACCTGCAACAGGGTGCTGACGGTTCAGACATGTATATGGCGGCGGTCGCCAACCCCGCGCAGATGGAATTCATGACCGAGGCACTGGCGCGCACAGCGGAGGAACGCGATCAGATCGCCACCGATGCGCAGGATGCCCTGGATCAGCGCGACGAGCTGGAGCTGGAAATCCAGCTGATGCAGGAACGTAGCGACGAGATCTTCCGCCAGTTGGAAGAGGCCATGGTAATCTCGGTCGAGCCGCTGGACAAAATGTTCCGTCAGGCAGGCATGCCCACAGATCGTATCATCGAAGAGGTCCGGCGCGGATATAGCGGTATGGGCGGTCCGCTGACCCCTTTATCCTTCAGCAGCCGCGGCACTGAAGAAGAGCTGACGGCTGACGAAATCCGGGCCAACAAACTGCTGCAACAGATGGATCAACTGAACCTGTACCGTCTGGCTGCGGAAAAAGCGCCCTTTGCCAATCCGGTGCATTCCGCCGTGCGTTTCACCAGCGGCTTCGGCACCCGCCGCGATCCCAAAAGCGGCGGTCGGCGGATGCATAATGGCGTTGATTTTGCCGGGCCTCAGGGCACCGACATCTTTGCAACCGCTGATGGAGTGGTCACCCACGCAGGCTGGCAATCCGGGTTTGGCCGCCTTGTGAAGATCAAGCATGCCTTCGGGATTGAGACACTTTACGCTCATAACACCAAGATCAACGTAAAGGTTGGCCAAAGGGTCTCGCGCGGGGATCATATTGCTGATATGGGTAGCACCGGACGGTCCACCGGCACGCATTTGCACTATGAGGTGCGCGTGAACGGAAAACCCGTGAACCCAATGACTTACATCAAGGCTGCGAGAAATGTTTTCTAAGAGCAAAATCAACGAGCCCGCATCCAAGGATTCTGAGGCGGCGAAACCTGCTGCTCCGGCGACTCCGGCGGCCCCTGCACCATCCGAGCCCAAGGCCAGCACCACGCCCAAGCCCAAGCCGCCCGCGTCGGTTCTGTCCTCGGACCTGCACATCACCGGTAACATCAAGACAACCGGCGACATTCAGGTTGAAGGCACCGTCGAAGGCGACATCCGCGCGCATCTTCTGACCATCGGTGAAACCGCCACCATCAAGGGTGAAGTCACCGCCGACGACGTTGTGGTCAATGGCCGTATCGTGGGCCGCGTGCGTGGCCTGAAGGTCCGCCTGACCTCGACCGCGCGGGTTGAAGGCGACATCATCCACAAGACCATCGCCATCGAAAGCGGCGCGCATTTCGAAGGCTCGGTCCAGCGTCAGGACGATCCGCTGAACCCGGGTCGCAGCGCGAAATCCGGCGGCAACCCTGCGGCGGAAGTCAAGCAGTAAGCCATTCGCCGAATAGAATTCGAAAACGCCGCGGGACCTTCCTGCGGCGTTTTTCTTTTGGGCCTGCGACGGGCCGTTTTGCGTTTCCCGTCAGGCGGGAACTGGCTTAGGCTCGGGCCATGTTCATGTTTCTAAGCGTTGTTGCCCTGATCGCTGCTGTCGTTGCCTACTACCTGTGGTCGCGCAGACAGGCGCGCGCGCAGTTGCTGGCAACGCCGCTGACTGCGTCTCAGCGCCAGACGATTGAGACGATGGTGCCAATTGTCGAACGCCTGCCGTCCGAGCTGCGCGCCAAGCTTGAAGGCAAGATGAACCTGTTTCAGAACCAGGTCAGCTTCTATGGCTGTGACGGGCTGGAAGTGACCGAAGATATGCGGTTGTCGATTTCCGCTCAGGCCTGCCTGCTGGTCGTGAACACCGATATGTGGTTCGACAACCTGACCACCATTCTGATCTACCCGAACGCCTTCAAATCCCGCCAACAACGGCGCAGCGGCTATGTGGTGACCGAGAAAGAGATCGTGCGCACCGGGGAAAGCTGGAACCGGGGGCCGGTTATCCTGTCCTGGGCGCACAGCCAGCAAGGCGCGTTGAACGACCATGACGGGCATAACGTCGTCTTTCACGAATTCGCGCATCAGATTGACGACCTGTCAGGCGGCACGGATGGCGTGCCGGTTCTGAGCCGAGGACAAAGCTATGCCGACTGGGAACGGGTCTTTGTATCCGCCTATGACGCCCATGTCTGCGCCGTCGAAACCGGACACCCCACTGTCATCGACCCATACGGTGCCGAAGGTCATGAAGAGTTCTTTGCCGTCTCGGTCGAGGTTTTCTTCGAACGACCGCGGGCGCTGAAATCCAGCAATCCAGACGTCTACGACCAACTGTCTCAACTGTTTCATCTGGACCCGGTCAGCTGGAATTAGCCAAACCTGCCGCGTTTGACGAAAGCCGGGAAAAACTCCCCTTTCTCAAAAAAATTAACAAATGGCATTTCCTGAATTAGACTAAAAACCATTGGTTTAACGGAGGAGTTTCCATGTCATCCAAATTGATGGCCGAGTTTATCGGCACATTCTGGCTGGTGCTGGGCGGTTGCGGCAGTGCGGTTCTGGCGGCGGGTGTTGCCGATGTCGGGATCGGCTGGCTGGGCGTGTCCTTTGCCTTTGGCCTGACGGTTCTGACCATGGCCTATGCGGTCGGTCCGATCTCGGGCGGGCATTTCAACCCGGCTGTCAGCCTTGGCCTGATGATCGGCGGGCGGTTCGACGCCAAGGATCTGATCCCCTATTGGATCGCTCAGGTCGCCGGGGCCATTGTTGCAGCCGTTGTTCTTTATGTGATTGTCAGCGGCGCGCCCGGGTTTGAGGGTGTGGGCGGATTCGCCTCGAACGGGTATGGCGAGGCGTCGCCGGAAGGTTATTCGATGATGTCTGCGCTGGTGATCGAGATCGTGATGACCGCGTTCTTCCTGCTGATCATCCTCGGCGCGACGTCCGACAAAGCGCCTGCTGGCTTTGCGCCCATCGCCATTGGTCTGGGCCTGACCCTGATCCACCTGATCTCGATCCCGGTGACCAACACGTCGGTCAACCCGGCGCGGTCGACCGGGGTTGCCCTGTTTGCCGATGGCCCTGCCCTTGCACAGCTTTGGTTGTTCTGGGTCGCGCCACTGATCGGCGGAGCCATTGGCGCCCTGATCTGGAAGGCAATGGCGTCCGACGACTGAACCCTTTCACGGCGCGGCCAAAAGGGTCGCGCCGGTTGAACTGCGGCAAGACACAGGTCTGCGCAGAATTCTTGTACCTGGAACTGGCTGGTTGAATTTCGCCCAAAAGCGGCGAAAACTCCGGCTTATGTGTATGAGAGATTTTTCATGACCTCCGGAACCGGTTTCAAACGCCCTGCCTCGGCTATTCCGGTGACGCCAGGATGGATTGCGATGCTGGGCATTCCGATCCTGCATTACCTCTGGCCTGAAATGCCAAGTGTGTCTGACCGGGATCAAACGGTTTTGTTTGCCCTAACGATCTTTGGGCTGATGGCTGCGGCTGAATTCGCCATTTGCAAGCTGCACCGGATGCCCGGCAGCGGGCTGGTCTACAAACCACAGAACTTCCGTGACCCCGCCTATATTCGGGCCTACCAGATCAAGCTGGTGGGATTGGCAACCAGCGCCGCGCTACTGGCCTTGGTCTATTGGTCCGCCGACCTGTACCACGGCGACTGGTACTGGCCCTTCTTTTCCCTGCTTGCCGACTATTGGTGGCTGATCCTGACCGTCGTTCTAAGCGTCGTCACATCCGTCCATTTCATGATGCGCCATCCCCGCGACGGGATGTGGCATCTGGGCCGGGTTGTCCTGACGCTTGGGCAAGAGTCGCTGCACGCGCGCGGTCTCAAGGTCTATCTGCTGGGCCTGTTGGTCAAAGGCTTCTTTCTGCCACTGATGTTCTGCTATCTGGTCTATGACTGGAGCTTTTTTCAGTCGCGATCGCTATGGGAGGCCACAACCTTTCCCGAGGTTTACGAATACCTCTACCGGTTTTCCTTCTTCCTTGACCTGACCATCGTGGTGATCGGATACGCAACGGCCACGCGACTGTTGATGTCCCATATCCGGTGGACGGAAACGACCGTCAGCGGCTGGCTGGTCTGCGTGCTGTGTTATTCGCCCTTCTGGCAGGTGCTGTCGCGCGAATACTTCAATTATGTGCAGGACGGGTTCGCCTGGGGCGCGTGGCTGTGGGATTACCCGGTCATCTATACGATCTGGGGCTGCACGATCCTGTTCTGCCTGTTCATCTACACTCTGGCCTCAGCACGAATGGGGCTGCGGTTTTCGAACCTCACCTATCGCGGTCTGGCCTGCGATTTCCCCTATAACATCACCAAACACCCCGCGTATATCAGCAAGAACCTCAGCTGGTGGATGGTATCGATCCCGTTCATCGCCGTGGATTTCTGGACCGGTGTGGCCAATTGCGTGGCGCTGTTGGGCATCAACGTCATCTATTTCCTGCGCGCCTGGCATGAGGAACGTTGCTTGTCTCAGGCACCGTCGTACCGGGCCTATCAGCGGCATGTGAATGACTACGGGATGCTGGCGCGGATCCGGCAAGCTGTTCTGCCAACCCCGCCGCGCACTTCGGAAAAGGTGAACTGATCCGAAATGGGTGTCCCGGCGCAGTCAGCCGCGCCGGGACACAGGTTTATTCGGTGACCGTGACGGTTTTCATCACGTCAGGCTGGCCTGTGACCGCCCCGGTCTGAGAGTGACCGCGTTTGATCGCGTCGACCACCTCCATCCCTTCGGTGACCTGACCGACGACGGTGTACTGACCATCCAGAAACGGGCCCGGATCGAACATGATGAAAAACTGCGAGTTCGCGCTGTCCGGATCGTTTGACCGCGCCATGCCAACAATACCGCGATCAAAGGTGCGGTCCGAAAACTCGGCAGGCAGATCAGGACGGTCCGAGCCGCCACGACCGGCATAGCGCATATCAAAGGACGCGTCCGACTGGTCGCCGTACTGAACATCCCCGGTCTGGGCCATGAATCCGTCGATCACGCGGTGGAACACGACACCGTCATATTGGCCTTCGCTGGCCAGGGCGGTGATCTGTTCGACATGCTGGGGCGCCAGATCTTCGAACAGGTCGATGGTGATGGTGCCGTTGGCCCCTTCTCCTTCGACCTCGATCTGAAGCCCCGTGGCCAGCGCCGGGCTGGCCAGCAGGGCAAAAGCGGCGGCCAGCTTACGCATCTGCGGCCACTTTCACGCTGATCATGCGATCGGGGCTTGCAGGCGGCTCGCCACGAGTGATGGCGTCCACATGCTCCATACCTTCGATGACGCGGCCATAAACGGTGTATTGACCGTTCAGGAAGTGGTTGTCCTTGAAGTTGATGAAGAATTGCGAGTTGGCCGAGTCCGGGTTCTGCGAGCGCGCCGCGCCCAGCGTCCCGCGATCATGCGGCAGCTTCGAGAATTCCGCCGGAACGTTCGGCAGCGACGATCCACCGGTGCCCGCCATGCGCAGGTTGAACCCGTCTTCCATGTCGCCATGCTGCACGTCGCCGGTTTGCGCCATGAAGCCGTCGATCACACGGTGGAAGGCCACGTTGTCATACTCGCCCCCACGGGCCAGTTCCTTCATCCGCGCGCTGTGCTGCGGGGCCACATCGGGCAGCAGCTCGATCACGACATTGCCGTCTTTTAGCTCGATGATGATGGTGTTTTCGGGATCCTTGATTTCGGCCATCTGGCCCTCCTGTCGTTTTGTCTTGCGCAAATACCTATGCGCCGGGCGCGTGAATGCCAAGTGACGCATTGACCTGAGGGCAAAATGAAGGAAAAGAACCGCCTAAATCGGTATCAAACTCACGAAGGATTGCACGATGGGCTGGAAAACGCTGGACGACATGGACCTGAACGGCAAACGCGTCTTGGTGCGCGTGGACATCAACGTGCCCGTCGTGGACGGCGTTGTCACCGACGCCACGCGCATCGAACGGATCGTGCCCACCGTCCGCGACATTCTGGCCGCCGGCGGTAAACCGATCCTGCTGGCGCATTTCGGGCGTCCGGGCGGTGAGCGGCGCGAGAACCTGTCGCTAAAGCAGTTGGTCCCGACATTGGAAAGCGCCTTTGGCACCCCGGTCCTGTTTGCCGCCGATTGCGTCGGAGCCGAGGCTGAACTGGCCGCAGATGCGCTGCAACCGGGTCAGGTTCTGCTGTTGGAAAACACCCGCTTTCATGCAGCCGAGACCAAGAATGACGCCGATCTGGCCGCAGGTATGGCCAAGCTGGGCGATGTCTATTGCAACGACGCGTTTTCAGCCGCGCACCGCGCCCACAGCTCGACCGAGGCACTGGCCCGCCTTCTGCCCGCCTGCGCAGGCCGTTTGATGCAAGCTGAATTGCAGGCTTTGGAGGGTGCTCTGAGTGCCCCAAAACGCCCCGTGACCGCCGTTGTGGGCGGCGCGAAAGTGTCGACCAAGTTGGAACTGCTGGGCAATCTGATCGACAAGGTGGATTACTTGGTGATCGGTGGCGGCATGGCCAACACCTTCCTTGTCGCCAAGGGGATCAGCGTCGGCAAATCGCTGGCCGAGCGTGAGATGAAGGACACCGCTGCCGAGATCTTGGCCAAGGCCGAAACCTCGGGCTGCACTATTGTCCTGCCCACCGATATCGTTGTGGCCGAGAACTTTGCGGCAAATGCCCCGCATCAGGTGCTGCCCGCCGATCAATGCCCTGACGAGGGTATGATCCTTGACGCAGGCCCCGAAAGCGTTGCCGCGATCTCGGAGACTTTCGCAAAAAGCCAGACGCTGATCTGGAACGGCCCGCTGGGCGCGTTCGAACTGGAACCGTTTGACGCGGCCACCAATGCCGCCGCGCTGAAGGCCGCGGCGCTGACACGGTCGGGCCAATTGGTCTCGGTCGCGGGTGGGGGTGACACGGTTGCGGCGCTGAATGCCTCGGGCGCTGCGCATGATTTCTCGTATATCTCGACAGCGGGCGGCGCGTTCCTTGAGTGGATGGAAGGCAAAACCCTGCCCGGCGTCGCAGCGCTGGAACAGTGACGCAGGCCTGCGCGGCGAGACATTCTGACTCAGCCTGACATTTTTGCGAATCAGGGGATTCACATCGCGAATCACCTGTGACATAGTGCTGGCAGAGGTTCGAAAAGGACCCGTTATTGAGGCAAGTTTTCATACGGCGGTAAACAGAGTGTCCCGTTCCAATCGCCCCGGTTTGGGCTCAGTTGCTTTCTTCTCGGTGGCTTTCATGCTGGGTGTCTATTTCACCTTTGCCGCCGTGCAGGGTGACTATGGCCTGTTTCGACGGGTCGAGATTGCAGCGGAACGGGACGCTCTGTCGCGCGATCTGGCCAATTTGGATGCCGAGATCACCGAAATGGAAAACCTGACCCGCAGGCTATCGGATACCTATCTGGATCTGGACCTTCTGGATCAACAGGCCCGCTCGGTTCTGGGCATGATCCGCGCCGATGAGATCGTGATCCGGTAAACCGCCCCACACCCGCTGCCCCATATTTTTCGAAAACCTATCATCACGTGCCAGCCGGATTCCGCGTCTGGCGACGCTGCGTCACATTTGCACTCGCCAGACCGTCGCAAATGCTCTAAAAGATAGTTTAACGCTAAACTATCTGTCCGAAAGGGGGAGATCGCCACGATGGCTGCGCGAAAAACCACAAAGAAACCAAATGTTTCTGCGGAAGAGCTTAAAACCTACTACCGCGAAATGCTGCTGATCCGCCGATTCGAAGAAAAGGCTGGCCAGCTTTATGGCATGGGTCTGATCGGCGGGTTCTGCCACCTTTATATCGGTCAGGAAGCGGTGGTTGTCGGCCTCGAGGCGGCGGCACAGGACGGTGACAAACGCATCACCTCGTATCGCGATCACGGCCACATGCTCGCCTGCGGCATGGATCCGGGCGGCGTGATGGCCGAACTGACCGGGCGCGAGGGCGGCTTGTCCAAGGGCAAAGGCGGCTCGATGCACATGTTCTCGAAAGAGAAGCATTTCTATGGCGGCCACGGCATCGTCGGCGCGCAGGTTCCGCTTGGGGCCGGTCTGGCCTTTGCGGACAAGTACAAAGAAAACGGCGGCGTCACCTTCACCTATTTCGGGGACGGTGCGGCAAACCAGGGACAGGTCTATGAGACCTTCAACATGGCCGCCCTGTGGGACCTGCCTGTGGTTTTCGTGATCGAGAACAACCAATACGCCATGGGTACCGCTCAGGCGCGGTCGACCTCGACCAAGGACATCTACCACCGGGGCGAGGCGTTCGGCATTCCCGGCGAGATCGTGAACGGCATGGATGTGCTGGCCGTCAAGGAAGCCGGTGAAAAAGCCGTGGCCCACTGCCGTTCGGGCAAAGGTCCTTACATCCTTGAGGTCAAGACCTATCGCTATCGCGGCCACTCGATGTCCGACCCGGCCAAGTACCGGACCCGGGAAGAGGTTCAAAAGGTGCGCGAACAAAGCGACCCGATCGAGCACGTGCGTGAGCTGCTGCTGTCCGGCAAACACGCTTCCGAGGATGACCTGAAAGCGATCGACAAGGAAATCAAAGAGATCGTTAATCAGGCCGCCGAATTCTCGAAAGAAAGCCCCGAGCCTTCCGTAGAAGAGCTCTGGACCGATATTTACGCCTGAGAGGACGTCTAAGACATGGCAACCGAAATTCTCATGCCCGCCCTTTCGCCCACGATGGAAGAGGGCACGCTGGCCAAATGGCTGGTCAAGGAAGGCGACACCGTATCCTCGGGCGACATCATGGCCGAGATTGAAACCGACAAGGCGACGATGGAGTTCGAAGCAGTCGATGAAGGTATCGTCGGCAAAATCCTGATCGCCGAAGGCACCGAAGGGGTCAAGGTAAACACCCCCATCGCGATCCTTGTTGAGGAAGGCGAAGACGCCTCCGCCCTGCCCGCGGCTGCGCCCGCAGCCGCAGCGGTGGCCGAGGCCGCCCCTGTGGCGGTTGAGGCCCCCGCTCCTGCCCCGGTGGTCGATCTGTCCCCCGACTGGCCCGCCGATGCCGAAATGAAGTCCGAAACCGTGCGCGAAGCCCTTCGGGACGCCATGGCCGAGGAAATGCGCAACGACCAGGACGTCTTCCTGATGGGCGAGGAAGTCGCCGAGTATCAGGGCGCGTACAAAATCTCCCAGGGCCTTCTGGACGAATTCGGCTCCAAACGCGTGATCGACACCCCGATCACCGAACATGGCTTTGCCGGTATCGCGGTCGGTTCGGCCTTTGGTGGTCTGAAACCGATTGTCGAGTTCATGACCTTCAACTTCGCCATGCAGGCGATTGACCAGATCATCAACTCTGCCGCCAAGACGCTGTATATGTCCGGTGGTCAGATGGGCTGCCCCATCGTGTTCCGAGGGCCCAACGGTGCCGCCGCCCGCGTGGCCGCGCAGCACTCTCAGGACTACGCGGCATGGTACATGCAGATCCCCGGCCTGAAAGTCGTCATGCCTTATTCCGCAGCTGACGCCAAAGGCCTGCTGAAATCGGCGATCCGCGACCCCAACCCGGTGATCTTCCTTGAAAACGAAATCCTCTACGGCCGGTCCTTCGACATGCCGCAAGTGGATGACCTGACCATCCCACTGGGCAAGGCGCGCATCTGGCGCGAGGGCTCGGACGTGACCATCGTCAGCTTTGGCATCGGCATGCAATACGCGCTGGAAGCCGCCGACAAGCTGGCCGAAGACGGCATCAGCGCCGAAGTGATCGACCTGCGCACCATCCGCCCGATGGACACCGGCGCGATCATCAACTCGGTGATGAAAACCAACCGTCTGGTCACGGTCGAAGAAGGCTGGCCGCAAGGCTCGGTCGGCAGTTACATCAGCTCGGTGGTGATGCAGGAAGCGTTCGATTACCTCGACGCACCGGTCATCAACTGCACCGGCAAGGATGTTCCGATGCCTTATGCGGCGAACCTTGAAAAGCTGGCGTTGGTGACCACGGATGAGGTCATCGCGGCGGTCAAACAAGTGACCTACCGATAGGCAATGACCCCCGGGAACGTACATAATCCTGCGGGCGTGGACTGGCTTTTCGAAAGCCTCGTCTCGGCGCGCAAGGACAATAACCGCAACCTTCTTTATGTTTGTGCGGCGTTCCTGTTGGTCTCCTTTGTCAGCATCGCGTTCAATCTGGATGCCTTCGACCAGCTTCAGTTCGATCTGCTGTCGGTCGAAGGCAGTCTGACAAGCGCCTGGCCTATCCGGGCCATGCTGTGTGTCGCCTGTGTCGTGTCCTATGCCTCGGTCATTTACATCGTGCTCGAACAGCAGCGCCTGCAGCTGGGCATGGATTATCTGGCCGCCATCGAACACAGCGACGCAGCCGCCCTGGGCCAGTTCACCGAATGGCTTGAACAGAACCATCCGCGCGTCTCCAAGGCGCGCTCTGTGGTCGTGGGGGTGTTCGTCACCTTCTGCGCAGCCATTCTCCTGATCGATATCGCAACGCTGATCTACTCATTTTCGAAGTAAGAGGACATGAAGACATGCCCACCGAAATTCTGATGCCCGCCCTTTCGCCCACGATGGAGGAAGGCACGCTTGCCAAATGGCTGGTTAAAGAGGGCGACACTGTCTCTTCCGGCGACTTGCTGGCCGAGATCGAAACCGACAAGGCCACGATGGAGTTTGAGGCCGTTGACGAAGGCACCATCGGCAAGATCCTGATCGCCGAAGGCACCGAAGGCGTCAAGGTCAACACCGCCATTGCAGTCCTGCTGGAAGATGGCGAAAGCGCTGATGATATCGCGGCCACACCTGCCAAGGCTCCTGAGGCGGCCCCAGCCGCCGCGGGTAACGAGGCTGCCGCGCCAGCGGCATCCGAGGCACCCGCCCCTGCCCCGGCGGCCCCGGTCAAGGCAGATGGTGGACGGATCTTTGCCTCGCCGCTGGCCCGTCGCATCGCCGCGCAAAAAGGTCTTGACCTCGCGCGGATCACTGGGTCCGGCCCGCATGGTCGTATCGTCAAGGCCGACGTCGAAGGCGCAACCGCAACGGCCCCTGCCGCTGCCCCGGCATCCGCCGCAGCGGCTCCGGCGGCTGCTGCCCCGGCTGGCCCATCGGCAGATGCTGTCGCCCGGATGTACGAAACTCGCGAGTACGAGGAAATCAAACTCGACGGGATGCGCAAAACCATCGCCGCGCGCCTGTCCGAGGCCAAGCAGACCATCCCGCATTTCTACCTGCGCCGTGACATCAAGCTGGACGCCTTGCTGAAATTCCGCAGCCAGTTGAACAAGCAGTTGGAAGGCCGTGGCGTGAAGCTGAGCGTCAATGACTTCATCATCAAGGCCGTCGCCAACGCACTGCAACAGGTTCCGGCCTGCAATGCGGTTTGGGCGGGCGATCGGGTTCTGCAATTGAAACCCTCGGACGTGGCTGTCGCCGTCGCCATCGAAGGCGGGTTGTTCACTCCGGTTCTGCAGGATGCCGACACCAAATCACTCTCGGCCCTTTCGACCGAGATGAAAGACCTTGCTGGTCGCGCGCGCGAGCGCAAGCTGGCGCCGCACGAATATCAGGGTGGCACGTTTGCAATCTCGAACCTGGGCATGTTTGGCATCGACAATTTCGACGCCATCGTGAACCCGCCGCATGCGGGCATTCTGGCTGTTGGTTCAGGCGTCAAGAAACCGGTTGTGGGCGATGACGGAGAACTGGCCGTTGCCACCGTCATGTCCGTTACCATGTCGGTCGATCACCGCGTTATCGACGGCGCGCTTGGGGCGGAACTGCTGCAGGCCATCGTCGACAATCTGGAAAACCCGATGGTCATGCTGGCCTGAACGAAATTCTCCCGCCGGGTCCAAGCCCGGCGGGAATTTTTGCGATCACCGCCATGATGTGAGCGGGCGTGATCGCCCGGGCAATTGCCTAACACCCGATCCCATACCACCTTGGATGCATAGACAACCCAGATGCACAGGTGCGCCATGGCTTTCGGAACTACCACAAAAACCCTGTTACTGGTCGCGCTGACGGCGACCGCGCTGCCCGCTGCGGCCATTGCCAAGCCCAACAGTTATCCGGGTGAGAATTCAAAGTTCAAATCCAGCGACCCCGCCGTGATCGCCCAGCAAAAAGCCGAGCAGAAACAGCGCTTTGAAGAGCGGAAAAAACGGCGTGAGGAAAGACGGTTCAAGCGGTTGAACCGAAAGAAGAACCGCTTGAACTGATCCTTACTGGTCCTTGCCCAGCATGTGATCCATCGAGATCGAGGGCTGATCGCATCCGGCCTCGCCCACGATCTTAGCGGGAATACCGGCCACGGTTTTGCACGATGGCACGGGTTGCAGAACCACGGACCCGGCCGCGATACGGCTGCAATGGCCGACCTCGATATTGCCCAGAACCTTGGCCCCGGCACCGATCAGAACACCGTTCCCGATCTTGGGATGGCGCTGTTCCTCTTCCTTGCCGGTCCCGCCCAACGTCACCGAATGCAGCATCGAGACATTGTCGCCCACAACCGCAGTTTCGCCGATCACGATAGAATGGGCGTGGTCGATCATGATGCCCTTGCCGATCTTGGCAGCCGGGTGAATGTCGATCCCGAAAATCTCGGACGAGCGCATCTGGAAGAAATAGGCCAGATCGTGCCGGCCCTTGGTCCACAGCCAATGTGCAACCCGGTAGGCCTGCATAGCCTGATAGCCCTTGAAATACAGAATCGGCTGTAACAGGCGGTGGCACGCCGGATCGCGTTCATAAACGGCCATCAAATCGGCCCGCGCCGCTTCGACCAGGCTTGGATCGTCGGCATAGGCCTCATCCACGATCTCGCGCAGGACCATCATCGACATCTCGTTCGAGCACAGCTTGGCCGAAACCCGATAGGACAAAGCCCGGTCAAGGCTGCGATGGTGCAGGATACAGGCATGCACCAGCCCGCCCATCAGCGGCTCTTGCTCCACCGCTTCGGTGGCTTCCGAGGTGATGCGATCCCAAACCGGGTCGACTTGTGTCACATGGCTGCGCTTTTTGAACATAGCTTTTGATCCTTTGCTGCGCCTAGAATGCCATTTAGTGGCAAAAACACCAAACGCAAACCCGTGAACTGCATCGCAACGAAAATGAATGAGTCCCAGCGCCGTTATTTCGAGACACAAATTCGCGAGCGATTGGCCGAATTGGCGGCACTTTCTGCCTCGGGGCAGCAGGCACAGGCTGTAGTGGAATTGGATCAGCAAGCGGTTGGACGGCTCAGCCGCATGGATGCGCTGCAAAATCAGGCCATGGCCAAGGCGCAGCAGGCCAACCGGGATATTGAAGCCCACCGCCTGAACGTCGCCTTGCAACGCCTTGAGGACGGTGAATACGGCTATTGCGAGGATTGTGGCGAGCGGATTCCCGATGGCCGCCTGAAGCTGGATCTGGCGGCCAGTAAATGCGTCAGCTGTGCGTCCGGCTGATGTGAAAACGGATCAACTGTCGCAGAACCATCTCAAAACACTGACAATATTGCACGTCGTCAAACCCCGGCTCATCCGCCAGAACCCGTGTACGCGCCGTGGCCATCAACGAACCATTGCCATAGAGCGGATGCAGACGTCCGGTTTTCTGAACATGGGCGTCGGCCAGTTCCGCCTCGGCAATCATCTGCACGCACAGGCGCGTGCGGCTGGGATGCGGCGCGGCCAACAAGGCCCGCGCCGCCGAACTGAGATCGCCGTGAAGAACCGGGCGCATGGCGGCGATTTACCCAACCGCCACGCGCGCCGATGCGCCCGGTCCGAATATGGCCGAGACCTGCGCGATCTCGATCTCGAACGGTCCGGTCACGCCATCCGCCATTCGCATCGCCGTTGAATAGGTCCAGCGGGGCTGGGTCGTGAGGTCTTCGCGAATGACCGCGCCGCCCGAGTGGACCCGAACGAGATAAGACTCGGTCTCTTCGCCCAGCGGAACATCCAGACCAGACCAATCATCACCGTCCAGACGGGTGCGCCGGACCCATGTCGCCTGATGACCGGCGGAGGTCTGACGCACCGCCAGATGCGCGGGGGAATAGGGCCGCAACCCGTTGCCGTCGAAGGCGTGAATCAGGTGCTCATAAGCCGGATCATCATAGCCGCGCGTTGCCGGTCCGATGCGATAGTGCTTGTCCACACGCCGCTCGGTCCGCAGCAGGTTGATCTGCGAGACGCTGTCATTCAGCAGCACAAAGAGTGAGCCATCGGGCCAGGCGTCCGGCATCAAGGCATCCGTCCCCAACTGCCCCCGCAAACGCCCGGACAAGGCATAGACACCGGGGCTTTCGAGATGGGCGCTTGAGAACTGGAAGATTTCCCAGTTGCCGGGCGTTCCATCCCCGATGGCCGCCAGATTGAGACCGTTCAGCAAAGACTCGCGCGGTTGAGATTCCAACTGACCGTCAATCAGCCGAACCCGCAGCAACGGGCCTTCATCCCAGACCCCGGCACTTGCGCGTCGCAGGGGCGTTTCAGTCAGACCAATCGTCGCCGGGGCGGTGATCACATCGCTGAGCGAATAGCCCTGATCATTGGTCGAGCTATAGACGGCGGCATTTCCCGGCCATGGGTCCGCTGCAACAGCCAGATACGGCGCGTGCGGCAACTCGGCCCCGGTGATCAGCGGCAGGTCCATGAAGACCGGCAAAACGGGCACCGGGGCCAGATAGGGCCGCACAGTCGGGGGTTCGTCTTCAATGTCCGACAGCTTGTAGACACCGTGTTCAATGCGAACCGCGTCGGCCAGTTGCAACCCGGCGCTTTCCAGCCGGTCGATCCGGTACCGCGCACCGGTGTCATCGTCAGACAACCGCACCACATCCCCCGCCCCAAGATGCATCATGGAGGGCGGCAGCGCAAAACGCGCAGAGTCGCGGGACACCCGCGCCTCGCTCAACCACCGCTCAGCAGTTTGCCGCCCCTCGCCGCGTGTCATCGACAAGGGCATTTCGTTGACCGCGACAGAATGGGTTTTGTCGTCGGGCAAAATCGCCTCTTCCGCCACAATATCGTGGTCGGAATCGGATTGGACAAAACGCAGACGGACCCGACCGGTCATCTCGGCTTCGGCCTCGCGACGATATTCGACGGTGCCGTCAAGATCAGCGCTAATCGCCAGGCGATCCGGATCGACGTCAATGGCGCCAAAGCCGTCCCGCATTTGGAACCGCAACACGCCATCCCGCTCGATCGCGTCGAACCCATAGCGCAGCATCAACGGTTGCAGGGCCGAGCGCGCGTTGGTGACATCTTCGATCACATAGCCCCGCACCACACCGTATAGGCCGCTGACGTCAATATCGGTGACACCTGCGCCATGGCAGATCTCGGTCACGACCGAGGCCAGCGTGCGCGCGCCGGACCGCCCGTTCAGCCAATGGCCACGGGCATAATTCGCCCCATCGCTCCATTTCCCGCGGCGGTTCGGGAAGGCCGGGAACGGTCGCGCATCCCAGGCCCAGACATAGGCGTTCGACAGATCCACCATGGGCTTGCCGTAGACGGGTGATTTTGGATTCACCTGAGGATCGGCCCAATAGGTCAGCATCGCCGTCAGGTACTGAACCTGAATGAAATCGTCGCGCATCCCGTTCGAATAGGCCGGAAGCCGGGATTCCGAGGATTTGGGGTCCAAAAACTTGTTCGGCTGGTTCGTGCCCTTGTCAATGGCGGCGCAGCCCAATTCCGTGAACCAGATCGGTTTCGAGCCCGGCACCCAATCGGTCGGGTTTGCCTGCCTTACGCCATCGATCCGGTTGTGGTGCGTGTTCGACCACCAGTTGCGCAGATCCTTGTACCGCCAGATCCACGGCTCATCATGCTCGCCATCCTCGATCGGAGTGCGAATTTGCGCCACGTCCTCTTCGGGCGATGCATAGTACCAATCATACCCTTCGCCGCCTTCGATATTGCTGCGAAGGTAGTCCAGATCGTAGATCGACGGCGCGCCTGCGGCGGCATCCAGATGATCCTCGCCGTCGCGCCAGTCGGACAGGGGCATGTAATTGTCGATGCCGACAAAATCGATGTCATCATCTGCCCATAAGGGATCGAGGTGGAACAGCCGATCACTGGTGCCGGGTGGCTGATAGCCGAAATACTCGCTCCAATCCGCCGCATAGCCGATTTTCGTGTTTGGACCCAAAATCTTGCGCACCTCGGACGCCAGCGCGCGCAGCTGCGCCACCGCCGGGAACCCGTCGGCACCGCGGATCTGAGTCAGGCCTCGCATCTCGGACGCAATGCAGAAGGAATCGACCCCACCCGCGGCCTTGCACAACGCCGCATAGTGCAGAATGAAGCGGCGAAGGCCCCATTCCTGCGGACCGGTATAGGTGACAACGCCGTCGCCAACCACAAAATCGCTGGCGCGTGCCGTCCCGAAGAACTGCGCCACCTGCACATCCGCCGAGATGGTTTGATCCGGTGAACCGGTACGTCCCGGCGCGATATTCAAGGTGATGCGCCCGCGCCATGGCAGGTGCGGCTGGTTGGCGTTATCAGACCAGGGGTCAGGCAAACCGTTGCCCTTCAACTGCTCCATCAGAATGAACGGATAGAACATGACCCGCTTGCCGCGCTGTTTCAGGTGCCGGATCGCCTCGACCACAGAAGCATCCGCCGGGGTTCCGCCATAAACCGGGCGATTGTCGTCATGCGCTACGATCTGAGCGTAACTGCGCCGGACGCCCGAGACACGCCATGGCATCCCCTGTCCATCCGCATCCCGACGCTCGACCTTTGGCCGAATTTCGCAGGACGCGCAGCGCAGATCATCCCCGAACCACGAAACGATAAGCGAGGCGGCGTCGCATCCCGGCAGTTCCCGTCCCAACGCCCGCGTGGACGACACCAGATCGGTCCGACCTGATGCCGAGCTGACATTGGCCGGTGCGTTCTTGCCGTAGCCCAGCGCATAGTTCACTTGCTGACTGGCCAGCGCATATTCACCCGTGCCGGGCATCAGCGCGACGCCCTGCACCAGTTGGGGAAGCGAGGTTTCATAGTCTGGCATGTCGCTCTGTGAGGGACGCACAACTTCGAAAGAGAATTGCGGGACGCGGTTGCCGAACGCGGCAAGCTGAAAATCCTCGATCACCACATAAGCCGTACCGCGATAGGCCGGAACATTTCCCGCGCCCTCAATCGCCTCGATCAGCGGGTCCGGCAACTGATTTGCCGTACCGCGATAGATGCGCATGTTCAGGCTGTTGTGCTCCAGCTCTTCCCCATCGGCCCAGATACGCCCGACATCGGCAATCGTACCGACGCCAACGGCAATCGCCAGCGAGATCGAGTAGCTGTAGGTGACGGTCGTAACCTCGGGGGCTTTGGGCTTGCCTTTGCCACCCCCGCCGCCTTCGGTGGTTTCACTGCGGGTTTCCAGAAAGTCCGATGCCCAGATCACCTGCCCGCCGACCCGCATCCGGCCAAACACGGTCGAAACCGGGGCACCCTCGCCTGTCTCGGTCAGGCGAAACCGGTCCATGCGGCCGGTTTCCACCACTTCACTGCCGCCGCCCATGACGGATTGGCTCAGAAATCTCTGATCAATCACACGTCCCAGTGTGGCCCCGACGGCGCGGCCAATGATGGCAGTCGAAAGGCCCGCAACCGTACCACCGATTGAGCCGCCCAGCGCAGCCCCGGCTGCGGATAATAGAATAGTCGCCATCAGCGGTCCTCCAACGGGAATTCAAAACAAGCGACCACGCGGCGACGCCACGGATCGCTGAGTGCGTTTTCCACAACGCCATATCCGGAATAGGCATGAATGAATCGCGGGACCGCGCCGATGCCGGTCACAATCCCAAGATGCTTGGCAACGCCAGCGTCACGCATGCGGAACAACACCACATCCGCCGGGGCCAGATCCGCGATTGGCTTTTCGGTCAGATGACGCTGCGCCGCCGCCCACATCCGTTCCTCGCCCTGAGGTTCGGACCAATCCATGCTGTAGATCGGCACCTCTTCGGGCTCCTGCCCGATTTGCGCCCGCCACACACCGCGCAAAAGCCCCAGGCAATCCGTGCCCGCCCCCTTGGTCGAGGCCTGATGGACGTATGGCGTACCAAGCCAATCGCGCGCCTCGTCCACGATATCCTGTCTGTTGGGCTTCACCGCCTGCTTCCCCCTTTGTTCGGATTGCTTTTCTTGGGCACAGCCATCATCCAGTCTTCGCCCGGAAGATCAGGGAACCCTTGGAAATTCAGCAGGTTGTTGAACTTCAACCGGCAGGTGCGCATGCGTTTGTCACATCCGGCGGTCAGACGGACGCGGTCGCCCAAGGCAAGCCCGCCGCCAATGCTGGACCACATGGTGATCTCTCGCCCACCGGCAGTTTTCTGATCCGTCTTGATCGAGGACCAAAGCCCACTGGCAGATCCGGACAGCACGTCCAGACGCCCGCGCTTGAACCACCCGGACGCAAAGGCCGCTCCACCCGCCAGTCGGATCTGAGTGCCCCCGTCGAACCCGACGATATCCGCTTCAACCCAGAAACCTTCAACTTCTGTATTGAACCGGCAGGACCGGTCGCCAAGGACGGCGGTGCAGGGCTTTTGATACACCCGCCCCACGGGCCGGTTCAGCAAATCCGTCAGCCCGCGCAATTCGGCATGAAAAGCACCACCAGCGCGCCGCAACTCACCAATTGAACCGCGAAACTGCAAAATCCGCTGGTCCGGATTGGCCCAATTGACCAGCCAGGCCCGTACCTGAGCGCCATCGAACCGACCGGCTTCAATGTCCTCCTCGCGCACAGCTGCATCGGACAACGCACCCATCGCTTCGGTATTGTCGATTGACAGGCCGGTGGCCTGCTCGATGGCGGCGGCGGTCAAGCCGGTGCTGGCCTTGAAGGTCAGACCCTCGAAGGTCAGCGCCAAATCGTGATCGGTGAACCCGTATTCCTGCCCATCCGTGCGCGTTATCGCCCAGCAGCGGCAAACCGTGGTCAGCCCGCTTTGCAGATGACCATGCAGTCCCTGAACATCTCCGGCCATCAGACACGCACCTCGACCACGGGAACATTCGGGACGTCACCGGCCTGAAAGCTGGCCACGCTGGTCTGGATCTTGTCAGTGTCGAACCGGACCGGCACGTCAAACTCGTACCCTGCCGTGATCTCGACCCCTTCGGGTGGCGGATCAGAAAAGGTCACTAAGCCGGTGTTCAGATCGACCTCAAAATCCACGCCCTCGCGCACGGCGTCCTGATCCAGCCCCAGCACAACTGTGCCCAGAACCGGCTTGGTGATCGGACGCATACAGCTGACGCCGCCGGATGTATAGGTCTTGACCAGTTGAAACGCGGCGCGCACCCCGTCGCCCAGTGCGATGACCTGATCATCCATCGCAACATCTGCCGAGGCCACGCCGGACTTGAAATCAGACCAGTCCTTCCAGCGGAAGCCGAACATCTGCCCCTGTCGCGCCTCGAAGAAGGAAATCAGCGTCTCGATATCGTCCAGTGAGCGCATGCCCAGCCCCGCATCATAGCGACGGCGCGAATGCGCCCAGGGTGTGTTGCGCTCTTCGAACCCGTTGGCCAGCGTCACGATATCGGTGCGCCTTTCTGGCCCGCCGACCGAGCCAAAGCTCAGGCTGGCCGGAAATCTGACCTCGTGAAAATTCATGATCTGCTCCCGGAATTATCTGTTGCGATTGCCGCGCCCCAGGGCCCGGCTCATCTGTGCCGCGATCTGGCCCTGGCTGCGGCGGAACCCCTGAACGTCAGGTGTTGTGATGTTCATGACGACATTGACCGCGCGCCCACCGCCCGAGGTGCGCACGCCCAGCTTGCCATCCGGCCCGCGGGCCAAGGGCATGATCGCCTCGGGGCCCGCCTCACCCATCAGCCCCGTGCCGCCCCGCATCGGGAAGGTGGTCGGGCCGCTGATCACGCCGCCATTGGCAAAGGGCATCACGCGCCCCTGACTGAAGCTGCCGCCATCGGCAAAGGGCAGAACCCCTTGCACCACGCTGCCGACTGTGTTGGCCAGCAACCCGCCAAAGTGATCCGTCACCGGCTTGATCGCCGCCGCATAGGCCGTCTGGATCAGCGAGTTCTTCAACACGTCCAGCGCGTCCGACAGGTTCATCCCGTCCAGCACCACGCCGTCAAAGGCCTTGCGCAACCCGCTGGACATGCCGCGTTCCAGCGTGGCGACATCCTTGCCGGTTTCCTCAAAAGCTGCGCTGATGCGCTTCATCTGCCCGTCAAAGGCCGCTGCCATGCTGGCCGCATCACTCAGCGAGTCGCCCAGCGCCTCGCCCCGTTCCTGCAGGTCGTCAAACCCGTCACGATCCGTCATCACGCTCTCCTTGTTGCTTGTCCGGGTAGGCCGCCAACAGCGCGTCCAGCCCGGCGCGGTTCATCGCGGGCATCCCTGCACCCTGCCCCAGCATCAGCCGCAGCTCGGCCGGGGTCAGACGCCAGAACTGTTCCGGCGTCAGGCGCAGGCCGACGAAACCGGCCCGCATCAGAACAGGCCAGTCGAACCCGCTCATGCGCCACCCGGCACCATGAAGGCCCGCGCCAGCAGTTCAGCCGCCGCTTTCGCGCCTGCCATGGGGCCGCCTGCGATCTCGGCATGCATCACATCGGCCCGCGCCACATCGGCCCCACCGCCGCGCAATCCGGCCACGATCAGCGCCAGCACATCACTGCTGGAATAGGCCCCACCTTCGAACCGCTGCACCAGATCGACCAGCGACCCGGCCTGCAGTTCCTGCTCCAACTCCGCCAAGGCACCCAAAGTCAGTTTGAGCACCCGCCGCTCCCCATCGATGGTCAATGCCACCTCGCCCGTCCACGGATTGGCCATCAGAGCGCCGTGAAGCTCAGCGCACCGGCGCTTGCCAGGCTCATCTCATAGGTCGCCTCGCCATTGTGCGAGCCTGCGTATTCGATGCCGGTCACCTGAAACGGGCCTTCGACAATGCCGAAATCGGGAATGATCACCTGAAAGCCCGGCGTCTCACCATCAAAGAACAACTGCCGCGCGCGCTCATCCGTGCCTTCGTCCCGAAACACGCCCGAGCCCGAGATCGAGGCCGACTTAACCCCCGCCCCCGACAGCAACTCACGCCAGCCGCCCTGGCTTTCCAGCGTTGTCACATCCACACTTTCCGCGTTGAAACTGATCCGCGTGGCGCGCAGGCCCGCGATGGTCTCGAACAGGCCCGTGCCGTTCATATCCACTTTGACCAACAGGTCTTTTCCGTTCTGGACAGCCATGTGCTCTCTCCGTTGATTGCTTAGTCGTCTTCCACGCGGGCGCGGAATCTCAGGTCGATCTGGCGGATCGCGCCGCCTGTTCCGGTGCGCCGGGCGCGGGCACGTTCGAACCACAGCCCAACCAGACGCCCCCGATCCAGGGTCAGGTCCGCGCCTTCCAGCGCATCGCACACTGCCCCGGCCAGCATCTTGGCCGCGCTGAAACCAGCCGCCTCGGACACCACGGAAACCGTGAACCGATGCAATGCACCCGCGCCGGATTTGTCCGAGGCTTCCCGGACCTCCTCCGGGCCTAGCGTCACGTAGGTCTCGGGCACGGTTCCGATGGGCACCGCGTCATAGATCGCGCCACCGGATTGGGCGCTGACATCGGCGTCGTTCGAAAGCTGTTGAAACACCGCCGCCTGCAAAGCAGCTGAAACGCCGTAACTCATGCCGCCACCTCTTCATCTGCGAAACAGGTCAGATACCGGCCCTGTGGGTCCCGATCCGCGACCGCGCGGATCACAAAGCGGCGCGCGCCTTCCACGAAACGCTGATCCGGCGAAGGCCGCATCGAGGACCCCTCGGGCGCGCCGCGCACGACAATGCGATAGCCAACGCGCGACACCGGCACCCCGGCGATGGATCGCTCGGACCCGCTGCGCGCTGTTATCTCGGCCCATACTGTGCCTAGCGCCTCCCAGGTCTCGGCAAAGCCACCCGCACCGTCGGCCACGCGTATGGGGGCCTCAAGCACCAGCTTGCGGTTCAGATGCGGAGCGCTCATTGGGTCACCCCTGCGCCAAAGCGTACAATCCGGTAGCGCTGGATCAGGCTGGTGACGCCAAAGGGCATGCAGCCCGCGCCAAGCGCTGTTTCATCGCGATATTCGTAGTAATGGGCAGCAAGCAGCAGCACCGCCTGCCCCAGATCGGCGGGCAATCCGCCCCAATCCACCGACAGCCCGGCGGTGAAATCAATCTTCACACTGCCCCCGGTCGGGACCTTGGGCAAAGCAGTCGCCACAGGCCGCAGCCGGGGGCGCTGACTGTCGCGCTCCAGCCGATAAGCACCGTCATCGGCAACGCTGTCCACGCCAGCCGCGTCGGTAACCGTGACCACATCAATCGCCGAGACCGGGGCAGCCGGCAAAACCTCGCCAGACCGATCGCGCCAGCCGTTCAGGCTCCAGGAAAAAGCGCGTTCAATCAGAACCTTGCCCGTGCGCGCCTCAATCGCCGCAATCGCTGCCCGCAGAAAACCCTTCAGCACCTCGTCCTGCACATTGTCCTCGGCAAAGCCTGTGCCCAGCCGCAGATGCGCCTTGAACTGATCCACCGGCAGCGCCGCATCCGCGATGGCGGTTTCTTCGATCAACATCATCCATTCACTCCGCAATCTCGGCCCCCTCCGGGGGTCGTCACTTCAGGAAATTGGCGGGCACGCGCCGCCCCACGTTGCTCGGACGGAGGGGAGCAGCTAGACAACGCGGGGGATCTCACCCCGGCCCGCGCCCGCCGCCCGAGGGGCCAATGGCCCCCCGGATCCGTCACCGCTTAGGCAGTGCCGAATTTCAGCAGCTTGATCGCAGCAAAATCGCTCACGTCACCGCCGACGCGCTTGGTCGCGTAAAACAGGACATGCGGCTTGGCGCTGAACGGGTCGCGCAGCACGCGCAGATCGGGGCGTTCGGCGATGGTGTAGCCCGCCTGGAAATCGCCAAAGGCAATGGCAAAGCTGTCGGACGCCGCATCCGGCATATCCTCGGCAATCAGCACCGGATAGCCCATCAGACGCGCAGGCTCACCAGAGGCCAGACCGTCCGACCACAGGAAGCGGCCATCGCTGTCCTTCAGCTTGCGGATCTGACCGGCGGTTTTCGAGTTCATGACGAAGGTGCCATTGACCCGGTACTGCGCGCCCAGCGCGTAGACCACATCGACAATCGCATCCGCATCAACGCCGCCATCGATGCCGGTGGCCACATAGCCCAGGCTTCCCCACGACCAGGTGTCATTCGCCACCGCACGGTGGATCATCAGGCCCTTGGGCTTGTCGATCCCATCCCCGTTGATAAAGGCTGCGGCCTCGGCACGGGCGAACTTGTCCGCGATGCGACCGGCCAACCAGCCTTCGACGTCAAACGCGCTGTCATCCAGCAGACGTTGCGAGGCCTTGGGCAGCGCACTCAGCTCGTGCAGCGGGATCGAGATACGGTCAATCACCGGCGTCGAGGTCTCTGCCGTAGTCGACGCCTCATCCACCCAGCCCGCGCCCACATCGGTATGGTCGATCAGCACGTCGAACGAGTTCGCCTCGACATTCACCACCGACGCAATCGAACGGATCGAAGCGGTCGAGTTCAGCACCGACTTGACCGTCTCAGCGGTTTGCGGATCGACCAGATAGCCGCCATCGCTGTTGACCGCGGTGGACAGCGATTTCGCTTCCATCTCGAGCCCGCGCAGCCCGTCATCCTCGCCGGACCGCACATAAGCGTCGAACGCCTTCTGATGCGGTGCGCCGTCTTCGATCGAGGCCGCAAGATGCGGACGCGCCGCGATGGTTGATTTACGATCCAGCATGGTCAGTCGCTCTTCTGTCTGTTGCAGTTTGGTTTTAACTTCGGCCTTGAGGCCCTTGAATTCATTCACGAAGCCAGCCATCGCCTGCTTCACCTCCTGAACCAGGGGCGCACCCTCTCCGGTCAAGGCCGGGGTCTCGGTCTTGCTCATCAGCACTTCCTTATTGGGGGGTTGCGGCGCTAGATCCGCGCCAGCTCCTGCCGGGCATCTCGGAACACCTCGGCAATACTGCGCCAGGTGAACGCGGTTTCGGGGTCTGCCCCTTTCGCCGCCACCCGCGCACTGGGCAGCATCGGGAAGGTCACCAAAGACACCTCCCACAGCTCCAGTTCGGTCAGGACCCGCTGGCCCTTGTCATTCTTCACGGCCCGCTTGGTGCGATAGCCAATCGACAGTCCGTCCATGGCACCGGCGCGGATCAGTTCCGCTGCCTCGCGGCCCTTCTGCGTCGCCTCCAGCAGACGTCCCTTGACCCAAAGGCCCCGGTCATCCTCGCGCACCTCGTCCCAGACGCCGATGGGCTGGGCCGGGTCGTGCTGCCACAGCATCTTGACCCGCTGACCCGCCTCGGCCAGCCCGGCCAGCGAGCTTCGATACGCCCCGCGCTGCACCACATCGCTGCCCTGATCGACCTGCCCGAACAGGCTGGCATAGCCTTCAATCACCGCATCATCCGAGACGGACAGACCGTCCCCAAACCGCGCGAATTTATGTTCCAAATCCATGAACTTCTCCATGTAACTCACTGACTTTATGGCGCCGCCACAAGGAATGACTGAAACGCCTGCGCCAGGATCACCGCCGCCACGCCATAGACCGTCAGCCACAACCGCCGCTCCAGCCGTTCCATCATCTCTTCGATCTGATCCAGTCGCCGACAGAGGTGAGCGTGCTGGATCTCGGCCACCCGCTCATGCGCGGCCAGACGCAGGCCCGGCGCGCATTCGAACGGGGGATACCCCTCAGCCATCGGCACGCTCCGGCAGCCCCAGCAAAGCGCGCTTCTCGGCATCGCTCAGGAAATCGGCCCCGTTGACCCGCGCCCATTGCGCATCACGTTCCGCCGACAATGCGGGCACCTGATCCAGATCGGGCTTCAACACCAACTCCTCGCCGGTAAAGCCCGCCAGCCAGTCCGACACCGCCGCCGCCACCCGCGTCACCAGGGGCAACACGGTCAGGCGATAAAACGCCCGGTTGGCCTCCTGATAGTTCGAATAGGTCGCGTCGCCCTGAATCCCCAGCAGCATCGGCGGGACCCCAAAGGCCAGCGCGATCTCGCGGGCGGCGGCTTCCTTGGTCTTTTGAAACTCCATATCCGAGGGCGAGAAACCCATCGGTTTCCAATCCAGCCCCCCTTCCAGAACCATCGGCCGCCCGGCATTCCGCGCCCCGCGATAGTTCTGCTCGATCTCGTCCGACAGACGACGGAACTGATCCTCGGCCATCACCCCATGGCCATCGCCCTTCCACACCAGCGCCCCCGAAGGCCGCGCCGCATTGTCCAAAAGCGATTTCGACCACCGCGACGCGCTGTTATGCACATCAATCGCCATCGCCGCCGCCTGCATCGGCGAAAACCCATAGTGATCATCCTGAGGGTGGAACGATTTGATATGACAGATATTTTCCGCCGCAAACCGATGCTTCTTGCCGCCGACCGCGTAATCATACGCCTTGGGCCACCCATCCGCCCCCGGCACCACGCTCATTCGGTCCGAGCGCAATACATGCAGCTCAACCGGCAACCCTTCCTCGGCCTGAACCGCCTCAACATAAGCATTTCCCGACAGCAGCAACTGCCCGAACAAGGCTTCCATCAACTCCGCCCGCCCCTGCGCCGCATTGGGACGACGCATCAGCGACAGGATCGGATGCACGTCAAACCGCTGCGCCTGATCCTGCAAAACCAGCGGCAAAGCAGCAGCCGCCTCGGCAATCAACTTGACCGAGCGAAACCCTACCGGGTTCCCCGAAAACCCCGTCCGCGTCAGCGACACCGCATCCCGAGGGCTCCACGCCACGCGCCCACCCGTCTGCCACGCCACCACAGGCCCCGCCGCGCTCGCCTTCGCCTCGGGCGCGCCTTCAGCCGATCCACGACGCAAGAAATCGAATACCATCTGTGCTCCTTTCTGCCGCCGCTCTGCCCGGCTTGTTGAAAGGAGTTATGACAGAAAGAAGTTTAGGGCTTGGGAATGGGGCGTACGGGGGTTGGGCAACGGGTAAGTCAAAGAAGGTGCGAGTTTGTAGTTTAATTGCAAAGTCGAATGACATAACCATTTGAAGAAACGGGAGGCCAGAGTGCTTTTCCCGCCATTCAAATGCGGTTCCGAACCGTACAGCAAAAGCCTGTATTCCTAGCATTCGAACTTGAGAAACTAGTAATGAGCAAACAAGACGAAAAGATAATCGAGATCTACGAAGTTCTGTGTGACCTACGCTATGCGTTGCATAAAGAAATGAGCACGGTCGACGACTACAAAAAAAGTTTCGACGGATATTACCAGCGGGTGGCACAAGCGGCACACGATGCCGAAGACCTGCTGCCTGCCGGGTACAAAGAACAACTCAGAAAGATGTAGACTAGTTCGAAAAGGCGTAGCAGCGGCTACTCAGGTAACGGAAACAGCCTTTTGATAAGACGGTCTGCATCAAGCTTATTAATCAGCGCTGCGAACTCACGCCAGTTCATAAAATCTTGACCCTTATTATGAAATTGGATCGCGGTTGTTCTAAAATTCATGTACGCCGCATAAAATCGTCTGTTTTCTTCAGTCACTTCCTGCTCACTGTCCAATATCTGCTTCGTTGAGCCATACAAAATCAAGGCTCGCTCTATGTCGCCCTCGAACAACTTAATATCTGCCAGAAAGAGATTGTAACCTACCGAGCGCGGAAATTTCTCCAGCAGTCGAATAACAATTCGCTCTGCTTTGGAATACTCACCTTTCGCAACCAATCGCTGCGCTCTGAGTAATTCATAGTTGCGAACAAGCCGTGCGAGCATTTTACAATCTCCAAGCATTCAATGAGAGAATCTTGGTGATAGGCGCATTGCTTTTCAAGCATTTTTCTTTAAATCAAAAACCATTACGGGGTCACAAACTCCGCACCCTCGGTCGACGATACACCCCAGCCGGCCCCACAACCAACTCGTGCAGTGCCCAGACCAGCGCGTCGACCCGGTCGGGTGAGCCCTGCCCCTCGAACCCCCGTGCGGTCATCTGGCACATCTGCTCCTCTAGCGCATCCAGCCCGGCCACATGGCTCACCCGCCCCTGCTCGTACAATGCCGCCACAGGCTCGGCACGCGCGACCTTCCCGCGTGAAGCCCGCACCGCGCGGTAAGGCACCAGAGGGTCCACCTGTCGCACAACCTCTTCCACCAGCTGCCCGCCCTGATTGACCTCGGCCACCAGCCGTTCGGCCCCGAACTCGTACATCGCGTCAATCGCCGCCTGCGCCCAGCCCGCTGGGCCAACGCCCTGCACCGTCCGGTCAGACAGCACATAGGCGCGCCAGTCCTCGGGAGGTCCCTGCACCTGCGCGCCAACCACCACGATCCCGCAAGCGTCCGCTCCTGAACCGGACGTCACTGCGGGGTCCAGCGCCACAACGACCCGGTCCAACTCAGGCACCTGAGCACAGCGCGCCGCTTCCAGCATTGATCCCGTCCACAGCGCCCCTTCGGCATCCGACAGCAGCACCCCGTCCAGCTCCTGCCGGCCCAGCCGTGTGCCCGCATAGCGCGCGCGCACCTCTTCCAGAAACGACGCCGCCAAATTGGCCCGGTTTGCCTCGGTCGGCGCATGGGTCTGCACGGTGGACGGAGACGCCAGCAAATCCTTCAAAACCTTCACATTGCGCGGCGTGGTGGTCACACAGACCCGCGGCCGATCCCCCAACCGCAGCGCAAATTGCAGCATATCCCAGGTCTCGCCCGCCTTCTTCCACTTGGCCAGCTCATCCACCCAGGCCGCATCGAACTGAGGGCCGCGCAGCCCTTCGGGATCATGCGCCGAAAACGCCTGCGCCTCGGCTCCGTTGGGCCAAATCAGTTTGCGCTCGGATGCCTTCCACACCGGCCGACGGTCCGGCGGCGAACACTGCAAAATCCCGCTATCGCCAAAGATCATCACATCGCGCACCTGATCGAAGGTCTCACCGACCAGAGCCACGCGACTGGCCTCGCCCTGATCCAGCGGCTTGGCCCCTTCGACCATCGACCGCACCCATTCGGACCCGGCCCGGGTCTTACCCGCACCACGCCCGCCCATGATCACCCATGACCGCCAGTCGCCCTCGGGCGGCAGTTGATGCGGCAGCGCCCAGAACTCGAACAGGAAAGGGAGGGCGCACAGCCCCCCCTCCCCGATCTCACTCAGAAATCTCTCCCGCACCGCAGCATCGGCGGAGGCGAGCCAGCCTGCACCCGATTTCAAATCGAGCGCGCTCAAGGTCGAGCGCATAGCCCCCTTGGGCAATTCCGGCTTGTCTGTGATGTTGTTCGACAAAATTCGCCTCCACTTTCTGGCAGGTTCGGATCAGCCCCTCCAGCTGCCCGATCTGCCGCGCTGAACCAGCAAGATCTGCATCCTCCCCGGCTCCGATCTGCCTGTGCAGTTCTTCCGCTGCCTGGCGCAAACCACGAATGGATCGCTCAAGCGACTGCAACAAGTCAGCCGTCTGGGAAATCCGCTCTTCCGGGGTAATCAAAGTCATGTTTGCCTGTGACCTCATGCGTGAGTTTTCTCCGCACGAGAGAAACGAAAAACGGCCACCGGATCGCCCCGGGGCCGTTGCCCACCTCTTCTAGCATGGCACAATCGATATAGAAAAAAGCGCGCGAAGTCAATGTTTTACGCAACACACGCGCAACACGCACCGTGCGACCTGTTTACACTTCGCCGTCAATCTCCTGACGGTTTCAGGCCTTACCCCCGCGCGATTTCCAACAATGCCGCGCTGACGATCAGCGTCGCGCCGATTAATTCGCGCAGCCCAAAAGGTTCACCCGAGAACACGGCGGCGGAAATCAGGCCAACGACAATCTCGCTCATCAAAAGCAAACCGACCCGCGCAGGCGTTAACAGCGTTGCGGGCCAAATTGTCAGAAAAATCATCGGCAGCGTGTATAGGACCGACAGCAGCGCAATCGGAAGCACCCGGACAATAACGTCGCTCTGCTCGCTCAACGCGCCCGCGCTGAAGGCCAGACTGGCCACTGACAGCAACAATGCCCCGGTGATGAACGCAAAGACCTGCCCCGGAACAGAAATACCTGACGCCCGGTACAGCCCAAGTGTTCCCACAGCCCAGGCCATCCCTGACAGAAGGGCCGCCCAATCCCCGGCATTGCTGGGCCAGGGGATGATCTGCTCGCCCCCGAGGACGATGACCATACCGCCAAGCCCACAGGCAAGCCCCAACAGCCGGATCAGGGTCAGCCGCTCGCCCAGAAAGACAAGGCCGACAATCGTTCCCCATACTGGTGTGAGGTAGAACAGCAGGATCGCGCGCACGACATCGGTATAGATCAGGCTGATCGTGAACAGGCCAAAAGCTGCGCCAGTGAAAACGCCACTGAACATCAAGTCCTGCCAGCGAAGCACCAGATCCCGCCAGTCGCGCCACAAAAAGGGTGCCAGACCGACAAGAGCAGCGGAATACATCACGATGCCAGGCCAAGCGCCGCTTAGTCCCTGATCAACGAAAAAGCGGACCGGGATCCAATACAGCCCCCACATCATGCCGCCAAACACAAGGGCGACACTTGCGACCTTCAGGTTAGAGCCGTGCAAGTTTCTTGACATCATCTGTGATACTCGGTGCCGATCAATTCCGGTTGCGGCACAACCCGCTCAAATTGCAGCGGCCTGGACCACAAAATCGATGCCGCAATCCGCCCAGGAACACCAGCAGATTCTATACCTCGAGGCGCTTAGGGTTTACCCAATGCAGGCTCAACACCTTGACAAACGCCGTCACAGCCTTCATGTGCCCCATCAAAGCGCTGACGCGTGAGCATTGGCGGGCTTCTTCCGCCCCACAGCGCCCTACAGACACTTCTCCAGTTCCCCTTCACGCAGGGTTCTTGATGCGATGGCCGGATGGCACAGGGTTCGCCTGTGAGTCCCGAGGCCGCGCAAAACCCCTGCCGGTTGCGCGGTTGCCGCGTGACCCGTTTCAAATGCGCCCCGGCCAGTTCGGCCCGGGGTGGAAAAAGGATAGACATTGTTCGACTTTGACATGCTGGGCCTTGCGCCAGCTTTGAATGACGCGCTGAAACGCGCGAATTTTTCGCAGCCGACCCCGATCCAGAACCAGGCCATTCCGTTGGCCCTGAACGGGCATGACATTCTGGGGCTCGCCCAGACGGGCACCGGCAAAACCTTGGCCTTTGGCCTGCCGCTGATCGATCACCTGCTGGCGCAGCCCGGCAAACCCGATCCCAAAACCGCCAAAGCCCTGATCCTTGCCCCGACCCGAGAGCTGGTGAACCAGATCGCCGACAGCCTGCGCACCCTGACCCAAAAGACAAAGCTGCGCGTGGCCACTGTTGTGGGCGGGCAGTCCATCAACAAGCAGATCATGTTCCTGTCCCGTGGCACCGACATTCTGGTCGCCACCCCCGGACGTCTGATCGATTTGATGGAGCGCGGCGCGGTTGACCTTGGCGCCGTCCGCCATCTGGTGCTGGACGAGGCAGACCAGATGCTCGACCTCGGCTTCATCCACGCGCTGCGTAAGATCGCGCCGGCACTGGGGACGCCGCGCCAGACCATGCTGTTCTCGGCCACCATGCCCAAGCAGATGGAAGAGCTTAGCCGCGCGTACCTGACCAACCCGCAACGGGTGCAGGTCTCGCCTCCGGGCAAGGCGGCGGACAAGATCACCCAGTCGGTGCATTTTGTCAGCAAACCCGGAAAGCCCGGCAAGCTGCGGGAAATCCTGTCGCAGGACACCGATGCCCTGACGCTTGTCTTCTCGCGCACGAAACACGGGGCCGAGAAGCTGATGAAAGGTCTGGTCGCCGATGGCTATAACGCCGCGTCGATCCACGGCAACAAAAGTCAGGGCCAGCGTGACCGCGCCATCAAGGCCTTCCGCGCCGGAGAAATCAATGTATTGGTCGCAACAGATGTGGCCGCACGTGGGATCGACATTCCGGGCGTCGCCTATGTGATCAACTACGATCTGCCTGAGGTGCCCGACAACTACGTCCACCGCATCGGTCGCACCGCACGGGCCGGGCGCGAGGGCGAAGCCATCGCGTTCTGCTCAGCGGAGGAGGTCGATCTGCTGCGCCAGATTCAGAAGCTGATGAAAATCGACATTCCCGTGGCCAGCGGAGAAATGCCCGAAGCCGTTCAGGCCGAACGCCCCGCGCGCGGTCAGAACAATCGCCGCCGTGGATTCCGACCCAAGCCCGCCAATGGCGGCTCAAAGCCGTCGCAATCCAAACGCAGGCGGCCCCGTCGCAAACCCGCAGCTTGATCCAACAAAAAACAGCGCCCGAACCGGCGCTGTTTTTCTTTCAAACTCAGAGCTTAGTTGCCCGAATTCCGTTCGGCCTCAATCTCGCGCCACTTGGCGACATTGCGGTTGTGTTCCTGCAGGGTCTCGGCAAAGGCGTGACCACCGGTGCCATCCGCAACAAAGAAGATGTAATCCGTGCTGTCCGGGGCAACAGCCGCTTGCAGGCTGGCCTGACCCGGGTTGGCAATCGGCGTCGGCGGCAATCCATCGATCTGATAGGTGTTCCACGGCGTCGGGCGATTCAGCTCACTGCGCCGCAATCCCCGGCCCAACGTGCCCTGCCCCTTGGTGACGCCATAAATCACGGTCGGGTCTGTTTGCAGCCGCATACCCTGGTTCAGACGGTTCACAAACACGCTCGCCACCTGACCACGTTCTTCCGGGACACCGGTTTCTTTCTCGATGATCGACGCAAGGATCAGCATTTCTTCGGGGCTTTGCAGCGGCAGACCATCCTGACGGCTTTCCCAAGCTGCATTGATGCGCAACTGCTGAGTTTCCTGCATCGCCTGAAGGATTTCGTTCCGGTCCTGCCCGGCAACGACATCATAGCTGTCCGGCGCCAGCGATCCTTCGGCGGGAATTTCTGTCACCTCACCGCTCAGCGCTTCAAACCCCTTCAGCGCCTCAACCACCTGCCACGAGGTCACGCCCTCGGCCAGCGACACACGATAGCGGGTATCCGCTTCGTTGCGCTTCTCCGTATAGGCTTCGGGCGTTTCATCTTCGGCTGCATCGAAAGACGCGATCTCGTCGAAGTCCAGTGTCGCCGGATTCAACTCGCGCACACGGGTCTGGGCACGGGTCACGCCGATCCGATATTCAATCTCGGACCCGCAGGTGCTGGCCCCGCTGCTGGTGATCTCATCTATGATCTGCTCCATCGACGCGCCTTCGCGCACCAGAAAGCTGCCCGCCTTCAACCGCTGCGCCCGGTCGGTGTAATCCGCAGCCATCCGAAAGATCGTGGCGCTTGTGATCGCGCCCTGATCCTCAAGATCGCGGCTGACGCGGGTCATGTTCGACCCGCTTGCCACTTGCAGGCAAATCGCGGTGTCCAGCGGGCCTTCGGCCTTGTACTGGGATTGGCCCCAAAGGATCAGGCCGCCCATCAGGAACAGGCCGACCACCAGAATGGTCAGCGCGTTCGATGCCAGGGCACGCCACATTTAACTGACCTTTCCGAAGATCACGCTGGCATTGGTTCCGCCAAACCCGAACGAGTTCGACAAGGCCACGTTAATCTCACGCTCGCGCTTGGCGTTTGGTGCCAGATCAATCGGCGTTTCAACCGCTGGATTGTCCAGATTGATCGTCGGCGGTGCAACCTGATCGCGGATCGCCAGGATCGAGAAGATCGCCTCAATCGCGCCCGCCGCACCCAGCAGGTGCCCGGTGGCCGACTTGGTCGAGGTCATGGTCGCGTTGCTGGCATGATCGCCCAGCAGACGCTCCACCGCACCCAGCTCAATCGTATCCGCCATGGTCGAGGTGCCGTGCGCGTTGATATAGTCCAGATCCTTCGGCTCAAGCCCGGCACTGCGCAGCGCGGCTTTCATCGAGCGTTCGGCCCCGTCGCCATCCTCGGAAGGTGCGGTGATGTGATAGGCGTCGCCCGACATGCCATAGCCCAGCACTTCGGCATAAATCTTGGCACCGCGTGCCTTGGCGTGCTCATAGTCTTCCAGAACCACGATGCCTGCGCCTTCGCCCATCACGAACCCATCGCGATCAACGTCATAGGGGCGACTGGCCTTCTTCGGATCGTCTGCATACTTCGTCGACAGCGCCTTGCACGCGTTGAATCCTGCAATCCCAATCTCGCAGATGCAGCCTTCACCACCTCCGGCAATCATCACATCCGCGTCGCCCGACCGGATGATCCGGCTGGCATCGCCAATGGCGTGGGCACCGGTTGAACAGGCCGTCACCACCGAATGGTTGGGACCCTTGAATCCAAACCGGATCGAAACCTGACCAGACGCCAGGTTGATCAGCGCGCCGGGAATAAAGAACGGCGATACGCGGCGTGGGCCTTTGTCGCGGATCAGGTTTGCAGTTTCCGCAATCGATCCCAGGCCACCAATGCCCGACCCGATCAGAACGCCGGTCCGCAGACGATCCTCTTCATCCTCGGGCGTCCAGCCCGCATCCTTGCACGCCATCTCGGCCGCCGCGATGGAATACAGGATAAAGTCCTCGATCTTGCGCTGCTCTTTCGGCGGCATCCAGTCGTCGGGGTTGAACGTCCCGTTGGTTCCGTCCCCGCGTGGCACTTCGCAGGCATAGGTCGTGGTGACCCCGCTTGCCTCGGCATCGAACAGTGTGATCGGGCCAGCGCCGGACTCTCCGTCCAGCAGACGTGACCAGGTTTCTTCGACCCCGCTGGCCAAAGGAGTGACCAATCCCAGACCGGTTACGACGACTCTGCGCATGAAGTGCCTCTTGCCTGCTTCCTGTTATGAGAACCGCTCATACCCCGCCCCGGGGTACGGGGGCAAGAGCAAGGGCGCATTCCTTACCGACATCATATTGCCAATTCCGGTCACATCTTGCCGGGCAGCCGGGTTTCGCCACCCCGCTGGAACAAAAAAAACCGCCCTCTCCCGGATGTGGAAAAGGGCGGAACAGATTTCCCGGCCAGTCCTATTGGAACTGCGCTACCGGTTCATGGGCAGCCGTCGCAACCTCAAGCGCCTCAGACAGATCCAGCGTTTTGCGGAACAATGCGCGCGCGAACATCGCACCCGAAATGTTGGGAATATAGGCCAGCCGCGAAATATCATCAGCCGAACGCACCACGCCGTTTGCTACGATAGGCGTACGCGAATGCTGCGCCAGGCCGGAAATCAGCCCAAGCTGGGCTTCGACATCTTCCATGTCGCTGTCAATATCCGTCACCACGATGGCCGCAAAAGGCGTGCCTTCGAACGCGTCGATAAATGCCTCGGGTGTAAAAGCGCTCTGGCTGCGCCAACCTTCGGTCATCACGTAGCCCTGCCAGACATCCACCGCCAACACGATCTGATCGGGGTACAGCTTGGCCAGTTCCTTCACCAGTTGCGGATCACGCGCCGCCAATGTCCCGATCACAATACGGCCCGCGCCTTTGTCGATCCAATGCTCGACATGCTCGCGGCTGCGCATGCCACCGCCCAGCTGTACCGGGATTTCAGCGCTGCGAATGATCTCTTCGACCAGCCCCGCGTTGGTGTCGCGCCCTTCGATCGCGTCGAAATCGGTCAGATGCATCCATTCAGCACCGACGGCAGCCCAGCTGCGCGCTGTTTCAACCGGGTCCACATGCCAGATCATTGCATCGTCCAGGCGACCCTTGTCCAGGGTGACGCACCGCCCGTTCTGCAATTCCATCGTGGGGTAAATCCGCATGAGCATTCTCCTCCGCTCAATCGTTCTGGAAATCCAGAATAGCATACATGCGATGGATCGGCTCAATTTACCGGGATCGGCAAAGTCTGGTCAATTTGCGGCATAAGTTGCCCTCGGCGGAGTTACGCCCGCGCCGGTGGTCCGTTGCGACGTAGCAAGTGGACCGGAGTGCCCTTGTACTCGGCCTCGCGCGTCAGCACATAGCCCAGCTTTTTCGCCAGTTTCTGCGAAGTCGCGTTGCTTGCATTCACCATGGCAACCAACGGCCCCGGCATGATCCGGTCGAACCAGTCATGCGCGGCCTGCGCGGCCTCATACCCCAGCCCCTGCCCTTGGGCTTCGGTGGCGAGGACCCAACCGGCCTCGGGGAAAGCGTCGAACTCTTCACCCATCCCGCGATCGGCGTAGAAGAACCCGGCCTGACCTATCAATTTGCGATTCGATTGTTGCAAAACGCCCCACTGCCCGAACCCGGCCATCTGCCAATGGCCCGCATTGCGCAGGAACGAATCCCAGGCTTCACCGCGCGAACGGGGCTGGCCGCCGATATGCTGAACCACGCAAGGGTCGCGCCAGATTTCGGCAAAGCGCTCAAAATCCTCGGGCCGCATCGCACACAGCGTCAGCCGTGCCGTATTGATCATCGGTGTGGATCTTATCATCGCCTGCCCACTTGGAATAACGCCTCAGTGGAAACAGTGCTAAGCGAACAGGCGTCACGCAAGCCTGAAAGTTGGGCCGACAATAAAAAACGGCGCCCCCGTTGCCCGGAAGCGCCGCTTTTGATCAGAAATGAAACGCTTAGGACGCTTCGCTGATGAATTTGACCGCGTCGCCGAAGGTCTGGATGGTCTCGGCTGCGTCATCAGGAATTTCGATGCCGAACTCTTCTTCGAAGGCCATGACCAGCTCGACGGTGTCCAGGCTGTCTGCGCCCAGATCGTCGATGAAGGAGGCGTTTTCCGCAACCTTGTCTTCTTCAACACCCAGGTGCTCAACAACGATCTTTTTAACGCGATCTGCGACGTCGCTCATGTCTATTCCTCATTCCTATTCAGGGCGGTTTGCCCGGTTCTGCCCTTGCCCGCACGGGTTGGCTTTGATTTGCCCGTTCCGGGCGGTTTGGGTCCCGGCTCACCGGGAAAGTAGAAGGCCGACCTGAACGACCGGCCCCTGCATAGATGCGCCGCCTATAACATAGTCCGCGCACAAGGCAAACGCTTTCGCGCCTGTCCTGTTATGCGCTCACAACATGGCCATACCGCCATTCACATGCAAGGTGCTTCCGGTAACATAGCCCGCTTCGGGGCTGGCAAGATACAGAACGGCGGCCGCAATTTCCTCGGGGTCGCCCATACGACCCGCCGGAACCTTGAGCAACAGACCCTTTTTCTGTTCCTCGGTCAGCTTCTCGGTCATGGCCGTGGTAATGAAACCCGGAGCCACAGCGTTAACGGTGATGCCGCGCGTGGCAACTTCGTGGGCCAAGGCCTTGGAAAAGCCGATCATTCCGGCTTTCGACGCCGCATAGTTCGCCTGCCCCGGATTGCCGATCGCGGCCACCACGGACGAGACATTCACGATCCGGCCCCAACGCGCCTTCATCATGCCCCGGATCACGCCTTTGCACAGTTTCATGGTCGAGGTCATGTTCACGTCAATGACGCTCTGCCATTCTTCATCGGACATGCGCATGAACAGATTGTCACGCGTGATGCCGGCATTGTTGACCAGAATGTCGACTGATCCCATCGCCTCGGCTGCCTGTTTCGGTAGTGCCTCGACGGCCTCTGTGTCACTCAGGTTGCAGGGCAGCACATGCGCCCGCTCTCCCAGTTCATCGGCCAAAGCCTGCAGTGGCTCAACCCGCGTACCTGATAGGCCCACATTGGCACCAGCGCCATGCAAGGCGCGGGCGATATCGCCCCCGATCCCGCCCGAAGCGCCAGTAACCAGCGCATTCTTACCCGTCAAATCAAACATACTGTTTCCCTCGTGAGGCGCCCTGAACGGCGCGTTCTATGCTTACGACTCGGCCGCGACGGCCTTTAGGACATCTTCTGGCGTTCCAACCGCTTTGCCAGCGATGGCCCGGTCAATCTTGCGGATCATGCCGGACAGGGCTTTGCCCGCGCCAATCTCCCATGTCTCGGTCACGCCCTGCGCCGCCATGTACTGCACGCTTTCGCGCCACCGAACCGAGCCCGTCACCTGCTCGACCAGCAACTGCCGGATCAGGTCCGGGTCGCTCACGGCCTCGGCGCGCACATTGGCGACGACCGGAACCGTCGGGGCCTTGATTTCGACTGCGGCCAAGGCGTCTGCCATTACATCTGCAGCAGGCTGCATCAGCGCACAGTGAAATGGAGCACTTACCGGCAACAAAATCGCCCGCTTTGCGCCTTTTTCCTTGGCAATCTCGGCAGCGCGTTCCACGGCTGCCTTGGCGCCGGATACGACAACCTGCGTTGGATCGTTGTCATTTGCCGCCTGACACACCTCGCCCTGCGCGGCTTCTTCAGCGACGGCGCGCACCGCTTCAAGGTCCAGACCAAGAACAGCGGCCATTGCACCTTCACCCACCGGAACCGCGCTTTGCATCGCCTGACCGCGCTTGCGCAACAGGCGGGCGGTATCGGCCACCGACAAAGCACCCGCCGCCGCCAGTGCGGAATATTCACCCAGCGAATGCCCGGCCACATAGGCCGCATCAGTTACAGACACACCTTCGGCCTCCAGCGCACGCATCGCCGCCATAGAAGTGGCCATCAGCGCGGGCTGCGCGTTCTGAGTCAGCGTCAGTTCTTCGATCTCGCCGTCCCAGATCAGGCTGCTTAGCTTTTCGCTCAGCGCCTCGTCGACCTCATCAAAAACGGCTTGGGCCGCCGGGTAGGCCTCGGCCAGTGCTTTACCCATTCCGATGGTCTGGGCGCCCTGCCCCGGAAAAACGAACGCGCGTGTCATTGCAACCTCATGGATGACGTTAGGTTGCGGCGGGGTGTAAACTGACATGGGACGCGGCACAAGTAGGGTGCATTGCGGCACCTTGAATGTGCGCAGTCTCGTACTTGTGTCATTGCGCGTGCGCTTTAGGTTGGGGGCAGCCTACCCATACCGGAGCGTTTGTTCGATGCCCTCAAGCAATACCTTTTCCAGCTATGGCAGCGTCGCCAAGGCTTTTCACTGGCTGACGGCTTTGCTGATCTTCACGGCCCTGCCACTGGGCTGGTACGCCAACCAGTTGGCCCACGCGATCTATGACCCTAACATCCCGACATCCGAAGAGGATATTGCCAACGCGGCCCGCCTGTTCTCGCTGCACAAGACCGTTGGCGTGACGGTGTTCTTTGTCGCGCTGGCCCGCATTCTGTGGACATTGTCTCAAACCAAACCGGGATTGCTGAACGCTGAAAACAAGCCCGAGGCTTTTGCCGCCGAAACCGTGCATTGGATGCTTTATGCCTCGCTGGTTCTGGTGCCGCTGACCGGCTGGCTTCACCACGCCGCCGCCGAAGGGTTTGCGCCGATCCTGTGGCCTTTCGGCCAAAACCTGCCGTTTGTTCCGAAATCGCCATACGTGGCCGAGGTGACCGCCGGGCTGCACTGGCTGTTCATCTGGGTTTTAGGCGGGTCACTGGTTCTGCACATCATGGGCGCCCTGAAACACCACGTTGTAGATAAGGACAGCACCCTGCGCCGCATGCTGCCCGGTCAGGCGGACGCACCCGAACCGCCAGCACAACACCACTCGGCCCTGCCTGCATTCGCTGCCTTGATCGTCTGGTTGGGGGTTCTGGGCTTTGGCTGGACCAACGGCACATTTGATGACCACTCCAAAGCGGCAACCGACACGGCCGAGCTTGAAGACGTGCAATCGGAATGGGAGGTCGAGGATGGCACCTTGTCGATCACCATCTCTCAGCTGGGCAGCCCCGTGACCGGGACCTTTGGCGACTGGACAGCCGCGATTGCCTTCGAAGACCCCGCCGAACCGGGATTGGCCGGGGCGGTTGATGTGACAATTGCCATCGGATCGCTCAGCCTGGGTACAGTGACCGATCAGGCGATGGGCGCGGATTTCTTTGACAGCGCGCAATTCCCGACCGCCGCTTTCAAGGCCGATCTGTTCAAGACCGAAACAGGCTATGAGGCCCGCGGGCCTCTGACGATCCGCGACAAATCCCTGGACGTTGTTCTGCCTTTCGCCCTGGAGTTGCAGGATGATCAGGCAACCATGTCAGGCGAGTTGCAGTTGAACCGGATGGATTTCGACGTTGGCACATCTCAACCGACAGAGGACTCGCTGGGCTTTAACGTCATAGTCTCGGTCGAGTTGACTACCGAGCGGGACGAAGAGTGACAAAAAAACCGCCGGGTCGTCTGACCCGGCGGTTTCCTGTCGTAACGATCAAGCTTCGCTTATTCGGCTTTCTGCGCTTCGACCGAAATCTGAACCTGTACCTCGTCGCTGACGAACGGGGCGAACTGGCCCAGATCAAACTCGCTGCGGGTCAGGGTTGTGGTCGCATTGAAACCGGCCCAGGGCTTGTTGGCCATCGGGTGCTGGTCGACCTTGTTCAGTTTGGCATCCAGAACGACCGACTTGGTCACACCGTTCATGGTCAGGTCGCCGGTAATATTGGCCGTGTCGTCTCCGGTAACTTCGATCCCGGTCGAGGTGAAGGTGATCAGATCGCCTTCGGACGCACCAAAGAAGTCTTCGGTCATAAAGTGATCTTCACGCGCTTCCCAGCCGGTGAACATCGACATCACCGGCATCGAGACCGACACGCTGGATGCGGCAGGGTCTTCCTGATCGAACATGATCTCGCCTTCAAAGCCCGAGAACATGCCAGTGGTGGTCGAGAATCCCAGGTGGTCATAGCTGAAAATGACCTGACTGTGGCTTGGATCCAGAACGTATTTCTCGGCGCTGGCGAAGGCAGTGGTCGCCGTCATGGCCAGGGCAGCAGCAAGCAGGGTGGATTTCATAACAGTCTCCGCTTTTTTGTGAATGCAAACCGTTTGGGTTGCTCAAAACAAAAATGTGCCGCCCAAGGGCGGCACACAAGTATTTTTGATTCACAAACTCTGTTCCTTTTTGAACAGAATAAAACTCAGGCGAAAATTGTTACGCTTTGGCTCAGTTGACCCTTCAGCGCTCGGCTGACATCCGCCGATTGCAACGGCAGTTTCATCAGCAGGCTGCCGTCAACGTCATACAATTGGACTTCATCATCCTCGAAACGGGCACCGCCAAGGCTTTCGTAGCTGCGACGCAGAACCGTCTGGGGACGGCCGTTCTCATTCTTTTGCAAAATGCGGACTTCACGGCGGATCGGGTCGAAATAGGCATCCGGGCGTGAATCCATCACTTCGATGGTCAACAGGCTGACACCGACGATCAGGAACAGCATCGACGCGACCATCTTGATCGGCCAGACCTCGGCCCCGATCACCGACCCCGGCATCAGCCACATCGAGAAGGCCGACACGATCAGGAAGGCTCCGACGATGCGGGCCAGAACGATCCGGGCTTTCCAGTTCACTTTGAATGCAATCTTGACCGGCACGGAATGTTCAAAGCCCGCGCCCTGCGCCTGCTTGCCAAGTGTGTTCGTGTTCGTCGCGGTCATAACATCATCACCCTGTATAAGGTTACCGTCTTAGATTTGGCTGTCCGGATGTGTTCCGGCTTGCTTAACAACTTTGAGCCGAAAAGCGTCAGGAATTGGGCGCAGCAAAGGAAATTGGACGACTTCACCATGGCAGTCCCGGCAGGCCTTGCCCCGGACGGGGAAACGTGTATACGGGGCCATCCTTCGCACGACACATGAATCGCGCAGCCTCTCGTGGCAGGGTCGCGAAGGATCACAGTGGCCCCGCCTATGAAATGCGCCTTGATATAAACAGGAGTGAACATGCCACTGTATGAGCATGTAATGATCGCGCGTCAGGACCTGTCCAACGCGCAGGCCGAAGGCCTGATCGAACACTTTGGCACCGTGCTGGCCGACAACGGCGGCAACCTCGTTGATAGCGAGTACTGGGGAGTCAAGACGATGGCCTACAAGATCAACAAGAACCGCAAAGGCCACTATGCCTTCCTGAAGACCGATGCCCCCTCGGGTGCGGTTCAGGAAATGGAACGCCTGATGCGCCTGCATGACGACGTCATGCGCGTTCTGACCATCAAGGTCGACGGTCACGAAGATGGCCCGTCGGTTCAGATGCAGAAGCGTGACGAACGTGGCGACCGCCGCGAGCGCCGTTGATCAACGCCTGAGAAAAGGACACTAAACCATGGCCGCAAAACCATTTTTCCGCCGCCGCAAGGTCTGCCCGTTCTCGGGTGAGAACGCGCCGAAGATCGACTATAAAGACACCCGTCTGCTGCAGCGTTATATCTCTGAGCGTGGCAAGATCGTTCCTTCGCGCATCACCGCCGTTTCGGCGAAAAAGCAGCGTGAACTGGCCCGTGCTATCAAGCGCGCCCGCTTCCTCGCCCTGCTGCCCTACGCCGTGAAGTAAGGAGAGACTGACATGCAAGTTATCCTTCTGGAACGCGTTGCGAAACTGGGTCAGATGGGCGACGTCGTTGACGTCAAGCCCGGCTACGCCCGCAACTTCCTGCTGCCCCAAGGCAAAGCCCTGAGCGCATCGGACGCCAACATCGCGTCGTTCGAAGCCCAGAAAGCGCAGCTGGAAGCACGCAACCTGGAAACCAAGAAAGAAGCTGAAGCACTGGCTGAAAAGCTGGACGGTCAGCAGTTCATCGTGATTCGCTCGGCATCGGATGCCGGCGCTCTGTACGGCTCGGTCACCCCGCGTGACGCCGCAGATGCCGCAACCGAAGCAGGTTTCACAGTCGACAAGAAACAGGTCATCCTGATCGCTCCGATCAAGGAACTGGGCCTGCATTCGGTCGCCGTTCGCCTGCACCCCGAGGTTGAAGTCGAGATCAAGATGAACGTTGCCCGCTCGGAAGAAGAAGCCGAACTGCAGGCATCGGGCAAATCGATTCAGGAACTGGCCGCTGAAGAAGAAGCTGCCGCTGAATTCGAAATCGCCGAACTGTTCGACGACATCGGCTCGGCCGCTTCGGACGACGACGATCTGGTGGCCGAAGACGCCCCTGCCCAAGAAGACGAAGCAAAAGCCTGATCTGGCCAAGCTGACCTTACAGAAAGGGCCGCGCCATTCGCGCGGCCCTTTTTCTTGCCCGAGCCAGCAAAATTCAGCCCAATTTCACAGCTAATCTTGCGGCGTCGACCGCGATCCATATCATCGCGCACCGGAACCTGGAGAATTTAGATGGCAGTTTTCCCCCGCCGCAGCATCATCGCCTTCCTCGCAATGGCCACCCTTGCCGCCTGTAGCGGCGCCGAAGTATCCCGAGGTGACGCGGAACCGTTCGATCCGCCGCTCTACCCCAACGAGACCCCGGAATTGCGCGCGTCGATCAACAAATGGGCAGATCACTACGAGTTGCCGCGTGAGTTGGTGCACAAGCTGGCGATCCGCGAAAGCACGCACAGACCGTGGGCTGTGAACCGCCCTTACTACGGCCTGCTCCAGATCCTGCCTGCCACGGCGCGCTCAATGGGATATAAGGGCAACGCGCAAGGTCTACTGGACGCTGACACCAATCTTGAGTTTGCGGGAAAATACCTGCGCGGTGCATGGCTGCTTTCCGATGGCGATCAGCAACGCGCCATCTTTTTATATGCAAAAGGGTACTATCCCGAAGCCAAGGCACGCGGTATGCTGGTTGAGACAGGATTACGACCCGCGCCGTGATATGGGGCGGTCAATCGGAATGATCTTCTGTTAGCAGTTGCGTTCCGATAGTGACAAAAATGTTCTAATACGTCACCAGCAGCGTCGAAAAGCGCAGACATTTCGCACGTCGCCTTGTCATGTTTTCAAAAGTATGTTGTGCTGGCTGCCGTGAGGTAAGTTGGGTTCCACTCTAAGTTTACTGCCGGTCTGACGACACCATCAGACTTGTGGTATGGGCCGCAGTTGGTAGGCGCCGCATGGAAATTTTCGATCTGAGCACTCTGCCGGATGCAGAAACTCGGTATACCGAGTTTCTTAAGCAGATTTGCGACAAGCATGAAATGGACCATGCCGCCTATGCTGGCATGAATCCTGCGGCTGGTACCGTAGCCGGTTTTGTGACCTACGACGACGCCTGGAACGAACACTATCAGAACCAGGGTCTGATCATGATCGACCCCACAATCCACATGGCCCGACGCAGCATCGCCCCCGTGGATTGGAGCCGTCTTGAACGCAGCCCGGAATTTCAGCGCGTTTTCAGGGACGCCCATGATTTTGGCATTCCGAATCAAGGCGTTACCATTCCTGTCCGTGGACCTTACGGCGATATTGGATTGCTCAGCGCGACCCGCAATTGCAGCAAGGAAGAATGGCGTAAACTATACACCCATGTCATCAGCGACCTGCAATCGATGGCCGTTCACATTCACGACCATGTCGTGACCTCAGATGAACTGACCGGTGCGCTGTACCATCCCACCCTGTCCACGCGCGAAGCCGAGATCCTGCAGTGGGTCGCGGCAGGCAAGTCGCAGCAGGATATCGGCGACATTCTGTCCATCTCACACCGCACCGTCGAGGTGCATCTGCGTTCAAGCCGCGAAAAGCTGAGCGCATTGACCACGCCGCAAGCCGTCGGCCGGGCCATCGCAATTGGGCTTATTACCCCAGGTTAAACACAAAATTCCCCAAATTCCGTCAAAATACGGGAAACCCCCAATAGAAAAACCCCCTCAAAACGGTAACTTCTAGTTTACCGAACAACCACTCGAAGGGGGAAAAAATGATCATCGTGGTAGATGGGCTGAACAGACACCTGTTCGGCGAAGTTCTCGACGAAATGTTTGAACTGCGCGCACGCGTATTCGGCGGACGTCTTGGATGGGACGTTAATATCGAAGACGGGAAAGAGATCGATGAATTCGATCACCTGGATCCTGCATACGTAATCGGACTCGACGACGGGGGGAATGTCGTCGCAGCCGTGCGTGCCCTGCAGACCACCGGACCTCACATGCTTTCCGATGTCTTCTCGGCCATTCTTGATGGCGAGGCACCGCTGCGCAGCGCGACGATGTGGGAATCCACGCGCTTTTGCGTCGACACGCAGCGTCTCAAACGCGGCAAGGACAAAAACTCGGTGTCTTATGCCACCTGTGAACTGATGATTGGCTCGCTGGAATATGCCAAGAACGCAGGTATCCAGGACATCATCACCGTAATCGATCCGGTTATGGATCGCGTTCTGCAGCGGTCGAACTGTGCGCCTTACGACTATGTCGGCAAAACTGTCCCGATGGGCAAAGTATCTGCACTGGCCGCGCTGTTGGATTGCACCGATGAACGCATTCAGGGCGTCCGCGACTTCGCTGGCATCGAAGGCGACGTCTTCTTGGACGAGGAAGAGGCTCTGGCCCTGTTCAACTCGAAGAAAGCTGTTGAGCCCAATCCGGCCAACCGCGATCACAAACCGCTCACTGACCTCGAAAAATACTTTGTCGAACAGATGAGCGCAGCGCGCACCGAAGCGGAACGGCAAGATGTTCTGAAGCTGATCGAAGCGCTGACCGACACCTTCACGCCAGAGCAGAAGACCGCTCTGCTACAGACCCCCCGTGCTTTTGCTCATGAGGCCTGACCCCCTCACCTCATAGTACAAAGCCACCCATGCGGAGTCGCCAATTTCAGGCGGCTCCGCTTTACTTTTGGCCCCCGAAAAGGGGGGAAGAGGATTATTCCTCTTCCAGTGCCTCAACGGCTTTTTGCAGGTCGTCCTTGCTGACTTCTTTGTCTGCAACGGTGGCCAGTTCGAAAACGTAGTCGACAACCTTGTCTTCAAAGATCGGCGCGCGCAGTTGCTGCTGCATCTGGGCGTTTTGCTGCACGAACTCAAAGAACTGGCGTTCCTGACCCGGGTACTGACGCGCCTGGTTCATGATCGCCTGAGTCATCTCGGCATCGGTCACTTCAACTTCAGCCTTCTGGCCCAGCTCGGCCAGCAGCAGGCCCAGACGCACGCGGCGCTCGGCCAGTTTGTTGTGCTCGTCGGTGGGTTCGATCTCATCGTGATCGTGGCCTTCGACCTCGGGGTTTTCCTCGTGCCACAGCTGGTGGGCGATCTGCTTGGCCTCAGCCTCTACCAGCGACGGCGGCAGGTCAAAGGACACCTTCTCGTCCAGCGCGTCCAGCAGGGCGCGCTTCATCACAGCGCGTGACGCACCAGCGTATTCGGCCTCCAGACGCTCGGAAATCTGACCTTTCAGAGCCTCCAGATCCTCGGCGCCGAATTTCTTGGCCAGCTCATCATTGACCTCAGCGGCAACCGGTTCTTTCACCTCTTTGACGGTGCAGGTGAAAACAGCGTCTTTACCGGCCAGATGCTCGGCACCGTATTCTTCGGGGAAGGTGACGTTGACGTCTTTTTCTTCCTCGGCTTTCACACCAACCAGCTGCTCTTCAAAGCCGGGGATGAAGCTGTTCGAGCCCAGCACCAGCGGGTAGTCTTCCGCCGAGCCGCCTTCGAACTCTTCGCCGTCAACCTTGCCGACGAAATCGAACACGATCTGGTCACCGTCCTTGGCTTTCGAACCCTTGCGGCGCGCTTTGAAATCCTGTGCAGTTTCGGCCAGGTTGTTCAGCGCCTCTTCCACGGCTGCGTCATCGGCTTTGACAACCAGCTTCTCCAGTTCGACCGATTTCAGGTCAACCTCGGGGATTTCCGGCAGCGCTTCGTAGGACATTGCGACCTCGACGTCGTCGCCTTCTTTCCAGTCCTCATTGGTCATCTTGACCTCGGGCTGCAGCGCAGGGCGGTCGCCGCTGTCTTCAAAGTGCTTGTTCATCGCACCGTCGATGGTTTCCTGCATCGCTTCGCCCAGCAGGCGCTGGCCAAATTGCTTCTTCAGCAGCGCCATCGGCACCTTGCCTTTGCGGAAGCCCTTCATCTCAACTTCGGGCTGCGCCTCGGTCAGCTTCTCGTTGACCTTGTCGTCCAGCTCGGCTGCTGTGACGGTGATGTTGTAGCCGCGTTTCAGACCTTCGTTCAGCGTCTCGGTAACCTGCATTATGGTAGTCCCCATAGGATTCGGGGCGCGCAAAACGGCGCGCCGGGCAAATTTGACGCCTTCTATTTGCCCAGCCGCCCGCGTGCAAGGGGGCAAAGGCCGGATCACCCCGGATTTACCGCTTCTCAGTATAAAAAACGCCCCGGATTGGACCGGGGCGTTTGTTCAGGAAATCGTCCGGGTGATCAGAACCGCCAGCGCGCGCCCAGAACCCAGGCCTCGTTGTTGTCGAACGAGGTACCGTCGTCAAAATCGTGGTTGCGGTATTTCAGATAGGCATCGGTGTTGATTGCGTCGATCTTCTGCACCACCGCGATGCCCCAAGCCTTGGTGCTGGACCCGTCCGAGTCAAAATCCGAACCGTCAAAGTAGTCGATCCCCACGCCGGTTTTGCCCCATGGCACCCAGTTCCCTTCATAGGCGATTTTGCCGTACCAGTAATTGGGGTCGGACGCGCCATCCGCGTCGTCGTCGCGCGTACCTGCTGCAACGGTAAAGCTGAACCCGCTGGGCAACAGAACCGAGGCCGAGCCGATCGTGTCTTTGCGCTCACCCGAGTTGTCGTCACGGTCGCGCACAGCATAGGCCAGACCGGCCGCAAACTCGACCCCGCCCGCAAAGGTGTTTTCGTAGGACAGGCCAATGTCGTAGTAATCGTCGTCATCGCTGCTGGACAGGATGTTCTGACCATAGGCGATCCCGGCAGAAAATCCGTTGACGGTCGGCGTGTCATAACGAATGCGGCCCCGGCGCGAACCGTCCAGGTTGCTGCTGGAGTCGCCAACGGTGATATCGCTCAGCATGCCGTCAGTTCCGCGGTAGAAGAAGCCCGCGTTCTCGTCGTTGGTGAACGAATAAAGCGCTGTGCCGACATAGGACAAATCCACTTCGGCTGCACCATCGGACACCATGCTGCCCTGCCCGGCCGAGAATTTACCCCAATCGCCTTTCAAGGCGAAATCGACATGGCGCAGATCTTCGCGCGTCCAGCCATCGCCATTGGTGCCGAACTGATCCGCCGAGGCTGATCCGGGCAGACCCAGGCCGGTTTCAAAGCGGAAGGTAAACTCGTTGCTGCCAAAAGGCTGCAGCAAGCGCAGGCCAACGCGGCTGTTCGACAGATCGTTGTCCAAAAGCCGGGTCTCGGTCTCTTCGCCATCGTCGACCGAAATAATGGCCGGGTTCAGCTGGCCATAAAGCTCAACATAGCCGCCGCTATTGTTTTCATATTTCAATTCAGCCGCAGCCGGAATTGCCGTTGATGCGGCAAGGACTGCAACAACCGAGGTGGATTTAAAGTTCAGGGTCATTTCACTCACCATGAAAAATTCAGGTTTCAGGTACTGCTCAGATGTTTACGGAACGTGAGCGTTCCAGTGCGCCGCAATCGGTTCCGCGCGAGCATTGCTTTTTCGCAACAGCAGAAACTCGCAAAATTTGATATTTGTTAATGTTTATAAAGGCTTGAACATTCACACACTAGATCTCGCCAAGCACCACAAGTGAATTGTGACGCCGAGCCATGCGTCTGGCAAACACTCGCTATGCAACTGCGCAGGCCTTGACGGCGGATTTCCGCCGACTCGCGCCCCGCTGAGCCATTCCCCGCCCAATATACTTATATATTTAATTGCCTAAATACGTATGGAAGCTGCTCGGGCAGATCTTCCGCGATCAGCCCTGGGCCGAAGTGGCGCGCGCATTCCACGTGCGACCAGGCCGCGCTCTCGGCGGCCTGCATGGCTGAAACCCCTCGTGCCATAAGCCCTGTGATGAACCCGGCCAGCACATCCCCCGACCCGGCCGTCGCCAACCACGGGGCGGAACGGTCGCAATGCGCCGCGTTGATCGAGCACTGGCCATTTGGATCGGCAATCACCGTATCCGGCCCTTTGAACAGAACAACACACCCGGCCCGTTTCGCGGCCTCGCGCGTGGCATCCACTTTGGAATATGCAGGGCCTTTCAAGGGCACCGCATTCAGCTTCTCAGAAATATCCGGGAAAAGCCGCGCAAACTCTCCGCCATGTGGGGTCAGCACGCAGTTTGCGTGCAGCAGTCCGAACAGCGCGTCTGGGTCGTTCGCAAAGGCCGTCAGCGCATCGGCATCCAGCACTGTTGCCCGCCGCGCTGCCAACGCGACCGGCACCAATTGCAGCGCACGCTTCACTCCCAGCCCCGGGCCAAGGCACACAGCATTCAGCCGCTCATCCTGCAACACCTCGGCCAACCCATCCGCACCCTCAACGCGCTGCAACATGATGGCCGTCACCTGCGCCGCAACCTCCATCTGGGCCGACGGCGGCACCCCAATCGTCACCAACCCGGCACCGATCCGCAAAGCCCCCCGCGCCGCCAGCCGCGCCGCGCCCGTTTTACCGGCACCACCCGATAGGATAAGGGCGTGACCGTATCCATATTTGTGCGCGGAACTGCTCTTGCTAATACGCGATGAAACGCCCTCAGTCTTTTTCAGGATCGGCCCTTCGGCGTACCTGTCCCACCCGCCGTCCAATCCAATCGACTTCGTAGCAAGCGTGCCAGTATGCCGTGGACCACCACAAAGCACGTGACCACGCTTGGCCCTATGGAATGAGACCGTCAATTCGGCATCCAGCTGAGCCCCAAGTAGTTTTCCGCTATCCGAACAAAGACCCGAGGGCACATCGACCGCGACAATTCTGCCGCCGCGCGCCTCCCTGAACGCCCTTACAGACTGAAAGGCCTGGGCCAACTTGCCTTCGACAGGCCGCGCAAGCCCGGTTCCAAAAACCGCGTCAATGATCAGGTCCACTGCGGCCATATCGTCAAAAACGTCGCGAACAGAAAGGTCTTGAACAGCTCCGTTTTCCATCCACCGCTCATAATTCACCCGCGCATCCGGCGGCAGCTTCTCTGGGTCGCCATATAGAAAAACCTCAACCTCCCAACCCAACTCCCGCAACAACCGCGCCACAACAAACCCGTCACCCCCGTTGTTCCCAGGTCCACACAGCACCACGGCACGCGAGGGATCCCCTTCATCTGGCCCCAAATATCCCGGGGAGCTCGAGGGGCTGGCCCCTCGATCCCTCAACTCTGGCCACTCCTCGAAAATCGCGTCGACAACGCCCTGCCCCGCGCGCTCCATCAGGTCCAGACCCGTCACCTGACCGGACCCAATAGCCGCCTGCTCGATCGCCCGCATCTGCGCCGCTGTCAGCAATTCTGCCATCCGAAACCCCTTCGCGATTCAATTCTGATTACTTTTTGTGCAAAGTGACTAAAATTTCACCCCACGCCAAATTTCGCCCCGCCCTAAGGCCTACATTTTCGCAATCACATTGCTGAGCGATCTTAGACGTGATCACTGCGGGTCTGACAACCATGCGAGGTGAGCCGGGATGAAAAAGATCGAAGCGATCATCAAGCCGTTCAAACTGGACGAAGTGAAAGAGGCATTGCAGGACGTTGGCGTCCAGGGCCTCAGCGTGATCGAAGTCAAGGGCTTTGGCCGCCAAAAGGGTCACACGGAACTCTACCGGGGTGCCGAATACGTGGTCGATTTTCTGCCCAAAGTGAAGGTCGAAGTGGTTCTGGACGACGATCAGGTCGATGCCGCCATCGAGGCTATCGTCTCGGCCGCCAAGACCGACAAGATCGGCGACGGCAAGATCTTTGTCTCACCCGTTGAACAAGCCATCCGCATCCGCACCGGCGAGACCGGCTCGGACGCGCTGTAACCCATTACCGAATTCTCAAACCAGAGGAACAATAGAATGAGCAAGGACGCAGTTCTTCAGCTGATCAAAGACGAAGGCGCCGATTACGTCGACGTCCGTTTCACCGACCCGCGCGGCAAGCTTCAGCACGTGACCCTGATGGCTGATCAGGTTGACGAAGACTTCCTGGAAGAAGGCTTCATGTTCGACGGTTCGTCGATTGCGGGCTGGAAGTCGATCGAAGCATCGGACATGAAACTGATGGTCGATACCGACAGCGCTTATGTCGATCCGTTCTATGCAGAAAAAACCATCTGCGTGCACTGCTCGGTCGTCGAGCCTGACACCGGCGAAGCCTATGAGCGCGACCCGCGCGGCACCGCCCAAAAAGCCGAGGCCTACCTGAAAGCGTCCGGCATCGGCGACGCGGCCTTCTTCGGCCCCGAAGCTGAATTCTTCCTGTTTGACGATGTCCGTTTCTCAAACACGATCAACAAGGTATCCTACGAAGTTGATGCGACCGACGCGTCGTGGAACACCGACACCGAATACGAGATGGGCAACATGGGCCATCGTCCGGGCGTCAAGGGTGGCTACTTCCCGGTTAACCCGATCGACGAATCTCAGGACCTGCGTTCGGAAATGCTCAGCACCATGAAGCGTCTGGGCATGAAGGTCGACAAGCACCACCACGAGGTTGCCTCGTGCCAGCACGAGCTGGGCCTGATCTTCGACAGCCTGACCAAACAGGCGGACGAGCTGCAGAAGTACAAATACGTCATCCACAACGTCGCGCACGCCTACGGCAAATCGGCGACCTTCATGCCGAAGCCCATCGCAGGCGACAACGGCACCGGCATGCACGTGAACATGTCGATCTGGAAAGACGGCAAGCCGCTGTTTGCAGGTGACAAATATGCCGACCTGTCGGATGAAGCACTGTGGTTCATCGGTGGTGTTCTGAAACACGCCAAGACCCTGAATGCCTTCACCAACCCGTCAACCAACAGCTACAAGCGTCTGATCCCGGGCTTTGAAGCTCCTGTTTTGCGCGCTTACTCGGCCCGTAACCGTTCCGGTTGTGTCCGTATTCCGTGGACCGAAAGCCCGAAAGCCAAGCGCGTCGAGGCCCGTTTCCCCGATCCGGCCGCAAACCCCTATCTGGCGTTTGCTGCGCTGCTGATGGCCGGTCTGGACGGCATCAAGAACAAGATCGATCCGGGCGAAGCCATGGACAAGAACCTGTACGACCTGCCCGCCGAAGAACTGGCCGACATCCCGACCGTCTGCGGCAGCTTGCGTGAGGCTCTGGAAGCTCTGGCTGCCGATCACGACTTCCTGCTGCAGGGCGACGTGTTCACCAAAGACCAGATCGACGGCTACATCGCGCTGAAGATGGAAGAGGTCGAAACCTACGAGCATACCCCGCACCCGGTTGAGTACGGCATGTACTACAGCTGCTGATCCGGAACAGGGTTACATCTGCAAGGGCGTCCAAACGGGCGCCCTTGTTTCGTTTGGCATGATCTTTCACACTCGGACGCAAACCGGTCAGGAGAGAGCGCATGTCATCCGATACCCCGTTTGCACAATTCTCGGACATCGTAACCTCGGTCGAAGATCTGGAACGCATCACCGGCGCGCCTCTGCCCCAGATCATCGCCAAGGAATTGTCCGCACTGGATCAGATGTGCCGCGACTTCATCGACAAATCCACCTTCTGCCTGATCGCTTCGGCCAACCCGGATGGGTATCTGGACATCTCACCGCGCGGCGACCCTGAGGGGTTTGTTCAAGTGGTATCGGACACCCTGATCGCCATCCCGGATCGCCCCGGCAACAAGCGGGTGGACACGTTTCACAACGTTCTGAAAGACCCGCGCGTCAGTGTGATTTTCTTTGTTCCCGGCAAAATGGAAACTCTGCGCATTCGCGGCACGGCGCGAATATGCGCTGACCCCGACCTGCTAAGCGGTATGGCCGTGAACGGGCGGGTGCCGAAACTTGTCCTGCTGATCCATGTCGAAACTGCCTTTGCCCACTGCCCCAAATGCGTCATCCGTGGGAACCTGTGGCAACCCGATCACTGGCCCGATGCCTCGCAACTGCCGAACATGAACGCGATGATGGTCAAACACGCGAAAATCGACAAAACGCCCGAGGAATGGTTCGAAAGCCTGAAAGCCACGGACGAACTGGGCCTGTATTAACCGACTTGCCATTTCGCCCTTGGCATTTACGCTTTCACAACCACAGCCAATCGGAGTGCCCCTATGCTGCGCGCGCTTTTTCTGTCGCTTGCCCTGACCATCCCGACCGTCGGACTAACCGCGCCCTGCGGGAATACCAGCGCGGGGTTCGAGGCCTGGAAAGCGGACTTTGCCAAACAGGCGCGCCGGGCCGGAGTGAAAAGGAAGGGCTTGCAAGCGCTGGCTCAGACGCAATACGCCACCCGCACCATTGCGGCCGACCGAAACCAGAAGAGTTTCAAATACTCGCTGGATAAATTCATGCGTGTGCGCGGCGCGGATACAATTGTTGCGCAGGGGCGCAAACGCAAAGCCAGAAACCCGGATTTCTACGCCGCATTGGAACGCCAATACGGCGTGCCATCCGGAATTCTGCTGGCCATCCACGGTATGGAAACCGGCTTTGGCAGCTTCATGGGCGACAGTCAGGTTGTTTCCGCAATCACAACATTAGCCTATGATTGCCGCAGATCGGATTTCTTTATCCCCCATGCGATCGGGGCACTGAAACTGGTCGATCAGGGCAGCATCACCATGGCGACAAAAGGGGCAAAACATGGCGAACTGGGCCATACGCAATTCCTGCCCGGCAACGCCCTTGAATACGGCGTCGATGCCACCGGCGACCGACGTGTGGATTTTTACAACCTGACGGATGCAATGGCCTCGACCGCGAATTTCCTTCGCAAAAAAGGATGGAAACCGGGGCGTGGGTATCAGCCGGGACAGCCGAATTTCGCGGTCATCCAACAATGGAATGCGGCATCGGTCTATCAGCAATCCATCGCCATCATGGCCGCGCGAATCGATGGTTAGGCCCGACACTCCGTCACCACGCCCTACGCGCAATTCGGCCACAAAATTGCCATAGTAGCCACCAAAACGCCTTGGATTCAGGGTTTCCAAAGCGTAATCAATCCTCGGAAATTTCGATTTTTTTCCATTTTGGTCAAATTCTGTCCAAAAACCGTTGATAGTTTGCCGGCTTAGACAATAAGCGGCAAAGGAACACTCCAGTGGCTCGGAAGCACAGCTACCATGGCGGCCTGCAATTCGATGGCGACACAGACGGCGCGATCGAGCGGTTTGGCACAATTGTCGCCACGACGCTTGAGGATTACGGCCATTTGGTCGAACGCAAAGCGCTGTTGTCACGGACCGAGGCAAGCGTTGTCTCAAACCAGTATATGGTACGCCTGACGCTGGATACCGAAGCGGCTGATACCGACACACGTTACGAACGTATGGATCGCGCGGCTGGCCTGCGGACGCTCGCCCGGCCCGTTGTGTCCAACCCTCAGAACCGGTTGGTCCTGACGGTTACTCCGGTGTCGCCGCTGCTGGACGATCCCGAGATCTCGGAACTTATGCTGGTCGTCATTCTGTATCGCATGGTCGATATCTGCTCGACCCGGCGGGTGGAATGGCTGTCACCGCACACGGTACTGACCGTCGAACAGTTCATGAGCGCCTTTGACACGCTGGCCCCCAGCAAACCCAGAAACCGAAAACAGATCTTTCAATCTGTGACCGGTCAGTTTGCAGGTCTGGACATCCCAGAACCGCAAGATCCTATCGAAGCAGCCAAACCTGCGGCCCGTCCGATCCAGCTGTCAGACGAACAACTGCTCAGCATCGCGTTTCGCACGGACGAACCCCAAACCCCAACAGAAACCCTGCCCAGCGAAACCGCTGAGGAAGACGAGCGGCCAAGCGACATTCTGCGGCTCAGCAGCTGGTGCATGACAGGCGTGATCGCCAGTGTCTCCACCCCGATTGCGCTGTCCATGGCGGCGGTTAACCTGATCCGGGGTGAGGATTTCAGACTGAACACTCAGGTTCTGGTCTTCACCTTTGCCATTGTCGCCCTGAATGCCAGCAACGCTTTTGCCGACGTTGCCACCGCTTTGGGCATGTAACCGAATTACAAGAACCCTCCTTGGAGGCCCCGCCGTCAGGCGGGGTTTTCCATTTCTGCCAGGCTGTGCGCGGCCAAAACATAGGTGTGGATCGAGAAGACGACCGCGCCAGTCTTGGGCAGCCGCATCAAAGTCTGACGCTCGCTTCGCAGGTATGAGGTGGTCCCCGCTTTTGGTTTTTCCCGCGGTTCGCTGGCACTGCGGGGTTGAAAAAGCTCCGGGTCCTCGTACCACAGCGCATTGAAGCGCCAAAGCGGGCGATCTGGTTGAATCCCATCGAACAATCGCTGCACGCGCCGGGCGATATTGTCGTCGTAGCTGGCGACCGGCACATGAATATCTACCAGCGGGCGCATGAATTTTTCACTCAAACGCCAACTGGCCGGAAAACACAGGATCGCGCCTGTCAGAACATGCTGTTCGGCTTGCTTTTGCAGGATACAGAAATCCTCTTGAACCAGATGGCACAGCGTATCCAGTGGCCGGGTCCTATCGATGTCAACCGACACGCCGTCAGGTCGGCGCACGCTGTCCGTAGCATCAGGATAGACCTGCGCCAGAACCAGCTCCAAAAGCTCTTGCGCCGCAGGTTCGGCACCTTGGTCCAGTGCCAGCACCTGATCGCGCAGTTCTTTCAACAGGGTCGCCCGATGGCTCATCTGCGCGGCAAAGGCATCATCCTGATGCAGCCACGCGTCCAGCGACGCAGGCTGCACACCGGGCAGCGCACGGGCGTTGCGCGGGTCATACGGGATTTTTTCCTGCAAAATGATAGTCATGAGACCCAGCTACCACCGAATCCATGCAATGTCGGTCAAAAAACGACCCGCAGACGGTCGCAATCTTCTGCGACGACGGATCAGGGCCTCAACACACTCGACCCCATGTCAGGGAGGCGTGACGTGAATCAACACTACCGGGATACCCGCAAAATCGACCCGACCCGAGGGGAAACACTGGGCGACGGAACACCCAACGACAACAACCGGATCGAGATCGGACCGACGCAACTGTCCTTTGACGAATGGGCTGCGGCCGGGTTGCAGCTACCGAACCTTGAACGGATGCGCGAATACCGCTGGAAGCGCCTAACGCAGGCGATTGTCGATCGCGGATACGGTGGACTGTTGATCTTCGACCCGCTGAACATCCGCTACGCCACTGACAGCACCAACATGCAGCTGTGGAACACCCACAACCCGTTCCGGGCTGTGCTGCTATGCGCCGACGGGTATATGGTGATCTGGGACTATAAGAACTCACCCTTCCTATCGACGTTCAACCCGTTGGTGCGCGAACAGCGGTCAGGCGCGGATCTGTTCTATTTCGACCGGGGCGACAAGGTGGATATCGCAGCGGACGTGTTCTCGAACGAGGTGCGCGTGCTGATCGACGCACATGGCGGCGGAAACAAGCGTCTGGCGGTCGACAAGATCATGTTGCACGGGCTGCGCGCGCTTGAGGCGCAGGGGTTCGAAATCATGGAAGGCGAGGAACTGACCGAAAAGACCCGCGCCATCAAAGGCCCGGACGAGATTCTGGCCATGCGCTGCGCCAGCCATGCCTGCGAGACCGCCGTGGCCGAGATGGAAAAATTCGCCCGTGCCAATGTCGGCGACGGCAAAACCTCGGAAGATGACATCTGGGCCGTTCTGCATGCCGAAAACATCCGGCGCGGGGGTGAGTGGATCGAAACCCGCCTTTTGGCCTCGGGCCAGCGCACCAACCCGTGGTTTCAGGAATGCGGCCCCCGTATTACGCAGCAGAATGAAATCATTGCCTTCGACACGGACTTGATCGGTTCGTACGGGATTTGCATCGATATTTCACGCACATGGTGGATCGGCGACCAGAAACCCCGCGCCGATATGATCTATGCCATGCAGCACGCGCATGAACACATCATGACCAATATGGAAATGCTGAAACCCGGTGTGATGATCCCTGAACTGACGGCCAACTCTCACAGGTTGGACGACAAGTTTCAGGCGCAGAAATACGGCTGCCTGATGCATGGTGTGGGATTGTGTGACGAATGGCCGTTGGTTGCCTATCCCGACAAGGCGGTTACCGGGGCCTATGACTATCCATTGGAACCCGGCATGGTGCTCTGTGTCGAAGCCGCTGTTGGCGAAGTGGGCGGAGATTTCTCGATCAAGCTGGAAGATCAGGTACTGATAACCGAGGACGGCTATGAAAACCTGACCAAATACCCGTTTGATGGGCGGCTTATGGGGTCAGAGTGAGGATGCCCTCACTCTGACCAATATGAACGACGCACATTGCCGTGCCAGTCTTCAATCGGCTGCGTCAATTGCGGGTGGCTTGCGAATTCGCCCAGTGGCCAGGACTGTCCCAGCGCAAAACCCAATGCGCCAACCAGAACAAGAGTAACCAATGTGCCTGCCCCGATACCGGGCGACTGCGGGGTTGCTGTAATATGTGTCATGCTTTCCTCCGGCGATGGTGTGGATACCGTGAAGATGGGGGAGGCAGTTGAATTATGAAAATGAATATTTAATCGACACAACATCACCAATTGTGATGTTTGGTCATTCAATTGGACGCCGCAACACCGCTTACCTGCGCAAGTGCACAGGTCCTGTGCACCTGTCCGCCAAGTCCTCACCTTACCGTTACGCCTTTGACATATCCCTTGAGACTGGCTTTGCTTCACCACAGTATTGCAGGCATCCCCCCAAACCGAAGGAGCCGAAATGCCCACGGAACGCATCACTTTTGCCGGACATGACGGCGGTCAACTTGCAGCACGACTGGACCTGCCCGACGGTCCGGTGCTGGCAACCGCCCTGTTCGCGCATTGCTTTACCTGTTCCAAGGACATTCCAGCCGCGCGCCGCATCTCGGCCCGGCTGGCGGCAATGGGCATCGCGGTCTTGCGGTTCGACTTTACGGGTCTGGGCCACTCGGAAGGCGAATTCGCAAACACCACCTTCACCTCGAATGTCGAAGACCTGATTGCGGCGGCTCAGTATCTTGCGGGCCGGAATATGGCCCCTGCCCTGTTGATCGGTCACTCGCTCGGCGGTGCTGCGGTTTTGCGCGCCCGTGCGGGCATCCCTTCGGTCAAGGCGGTTGTGACCCTTGGGGCCCCGGCCGATCCCAGCCACGTCTCGCACCATTTCGAAGATGCCCTGCCGCAGATCCAACAGGACGGCAGCGCCGAGGTTTCGCTGGGCGGGCGTCCGTTCCGCATTGGCAAGGCCTTTGTCGATGATATTGCCGAAGCAGCACTGACCCCATCGGTTGCTGATCTGAAAGCCGCATTGCTGATCCTGCACGCGCCGATGGATGAAACGGTCAGCATCGACAATGCCAGCACAATCTTTCTTGCGGCCAAACACCCCAAAAGCTTTGTCACCCTTGACGATGCCGACCACCTGATCACCCGCGCCGCAGATGCCGAATATGCGGCCGATGTGATCGCAGCCTGGGTGTCGCGCTATGTCTCGCTTTGCCCGCCTGCCCCACCGCCGGGCGCGCCCGAAGGCGTCATTCGAGTGACCGAGTCGGACCCCAATGGTTTCTTGCAGGACATTCAATCGGGGCCGCGCCATCACGTCGTGGCGGACGAGCCGGTGTCATATGGCGGCACGGATCGTGGCATGTCGCCTTACGGGTTTGTCTCCTCGGGTCTTGGGGCGTGTACCTCGATGACCATTCGCATGTATGCGCGACGCAAACGTTGGCCGCTGACCGGCATCACCGTCGATGTCTGCCACGACAAGGTCCACGCGCAGGATGCGGGGCTGGCGAACGAGGGCAAGATTGATCAGTTCAAGCGCAAGATACGGCTGGAAGGTCCCCTGACCCCCGACCAACGCGCGCGCCTTCTGGAGATTGCGGATAAATGCCCCGTGCACCGCACGCTGGAAGGCTCGTCCGTTGTGACCACGATCCTGCTGGACGCGTGACCTGAAATCCTGTCACGGAACTGTTTCGCGTGGCTGCTACCCACGCGGCCATGGAAAAACAGATCGTGTACATAAACTGGGGCACGCTCTACGGTGCCCCCTATATCAACCGCCTTTATCGGATGGTCTGTGCCAGAACGACGCCGCCTTTCCGGTTTGTGGCCTTCACGGATTCGCGCGACGGTGTCGATCCCGGTGTCGAATGCTATGACCTGCCCGAGATGCCCGGCTTCATGCCGCAGCGAACGATTGGCCAATGGCCGAAATCCAGACTGTGGGCCGCACAGCTGGCCGATCTGAAGGGTCCATTCCTGTTTCTGGATCTGGACGTCGCGATCACCGGCTCGCTGGATCCGTTCTTCGAGTTCGGCGACCCGGACGACGTTATCCTTGCACGCAACGTGGCCAAACCCCTCAGCCGTCTGGGGCAAACGTCGATCTACCGTATGCCGGTCGGCGCGCTTGCCCCGCTGCAGGATATCTTTGCCGCCGACCCTCAGGGCGTGGCGGATACGTATCGGTTTGAACAGCATTTTGTCACAAAGAACGCGCCAAACGGGATAAGGTTCTGGCCGTCCGGCTGGGTCCGTCATTTCCGGATCGAGTGTATTCCCAAGTTCCCGCTGAACTACTTTCTGGACACGCGCGCCCCCAAGGACGCACGCGTCGTGATCTTTGCCGGATCGCTCAACCCGCCCGATGCGATCAAAGGTCAGTACCACGCCGAGGTTCCGCACCTGCCGCCCGGCCAACACATCTGGCGCGCGCTCAGATCAAAGCACAAGCTTCGGGGAATCCGCCAATTTGTACGACCAGCAACCTGGGTCGAGCGGATTTGGGATCAGGCAGAACAAAGCTAAGCCCGGCCCGGCTGTGTGCCGGGCACGGAACAGATCGCCAATCAGCGTCTCCGCGGCGCAGGCCGATGGATCGGAGGCCGCGCCGCAGGTGGTCTTGCAACCGGAGGACGCGGACGCGACGGCGGCTTGGCAATTGGCGGCTTCGGACGCGCAGGTGGCTTGCCCGCCGGGGGCTTCGGTCGATTGGGTGGTTTGCCGTCCGGAGGTCTGGGCCGGTCCGGCCGGTTCACATCGATATCGACATCGACGTCGTGGTAATAGTCATTCCACAGCATCGAGTCATAAAACGGGTCATACCCGTAGCCATAACCAACGCCGACCGATACGCCATCGCAGGCAGACAGGGTCAGCCCCGCAACCCCAAGGCCCAGCGCCAGAACAGAACGTTTGATCAGTTTACGTGTCATGCCGGCCTCCGTCATTGCAGCGACCGGAACGACGCGAAAACGGCGTTCAGGTCATCCACATACGCCGGGTCAGCCCCATCGCGCAGGATCGCCACCACGACGGCCACCCGGTTGCGCGGCAGGTCGATCAGGGTTGCTGTAAAATTGACCCCGCGACCATCGCGGTTGCCGGTGCCACGGTACACGCGGGCGGGCAGACCTCCGATACGGGTATCATCAGTGCTGGTGACGGTCGGGTCACTGACAAGGAACTTGTCGATGTCTTCAAGATACCGCTCCCCGTCTCGAATATTCGCAACACCCGCCGGGGACACGAACCCCATCCAGACCGCGTCGTCGGTGACCGGTCGAATGCCCATGACACGCGCCACGGCGCGGGCATCCCCTAACTCGGTGTCTTCTATGTCGCGCGCCCCACCAGTGCGCAGGACCCAGAAATCCGGCACCGAGAATCGGAACAAGGCCCGCCCCTCGTCCGTATAAGTCACAGGGGTCTCAGCCCGGACAGGTGTCACCCCTGCCGCCCACAGGACCGTGCAGGCCGCAAGTGTTGACGCTAGAAAAATACGCATATCTCAATAACCTGATGGTTTCACTGACGGCAGATTGAACCGGGCGCGCTTGCTTTGTCCAGCATTGCCTTGCGCAACAAGGGAAATTCCACGCGGAACGCGTTGGCCTCAGTTCCCCCGCTCAACAAGGACACCGTCTGTGGTGTCGCCGACGTCATCGACAAAGCGGATTGTCTGACCCTTTTGCTGAACATCATAACACGCCCACAGATCCGATTGCGGCCAGAGCGAGCAATACCGGTCCCCCCGCACAGCCCAGCGCCCCTCACTTGGGCCGCCCGCGAAATATTGGGTCAGCATCGAGGGCTCGAAGGTCTGCCAGACGCCATCCCCGTAATCCAGCTTCTGCTCGGTCAGCGCCGCCAGAATTCCCTCGCCGGACAGGGTCTGAAACTCTTCAGCCGCCAGAAAGCCGGGCCAGATCGCTAAAATCAGGGCAAACCGTCTCATATCCGCACTCAAACCTTGTTCCTTTGATGGTGCGGGTTTAAACCCCGCCGCATCGCCTCCTGCCCAAACACAATAAGGTGCCGCTGCTTATGATTCCACGTTATTCCCGCCCCGATATGGTCGCCATCTGGTCGCCCGAAAGCAAGTTCCGCATCTGGTACGAGATCGAGGCCCATGCCTGCGACGCCATGGCCGATCTGGGCGTGATCCCGCGTGAGAATGCCGAGGCCGTGTGGAAAGCCAAGGACGTGGAATTCGACGTCGCCCGCATCGACGAGATCGAAGCCGTCACCAAGCACGACGTCATCGCCTTCCTGACCCATCTGGCCGAGCATGTTGGCAGTGAAGAAGCCCGCTTTGTGCATCAGGGCATGACCAGTTCCGACGTGCTGGACACCTGCCTGAATGTGCAGCTGACCCGCGCCGCCGATCTGCTGATCGCCGATCTTGAGGGTCTGCTGGCCGCGCTCAAACGCCGCGCGATTGAACACAAGAACACCGTCCGCATCGGCCGCAGCCACGGTATCCACGCCGAGCCGACCACCATGGGCCTGACCTTTGCCCGTTTCTACGCCGAGATGGACCGCAACCTGTCCCGCATGCGCGACGCCCGTGCGGAAATCGCAACCGGCGCAATTAGCGGTGCGGTTGGCACATTCGCCAACATTGACCCGCGCGTCGAGGAACACGTCTGCGACCAACTTGGTCTGGTGCCCGAACCGATCAGCACCCAAGTTATCCCCCGCGACCGCCACGCGGCCTTCTTTGCAACCCTTGGCGTGATCGCCAGCAGCATCGAAAACATCGCCATCGAAATCCGCCACATGCAGCGGACCGAGGTGCTGGAAGGCGCCGAGTTCTTCTCGATGGGTCAAAAGGGCTCGTCGGCGATGCCGCATAAGAAAAACCCGGTTCTGACCGAGAACCTGACCGGTCTGGCCCGAATGGTGCGCGCGGCTGTGATCCCGGCGATGGAAAACGTGGCGCTTTGGCATGAACGCGACATCTCGCATTCCTCGGTCGAACGCATGATCGGGCCCGACGCCACAATCACGCTGGACTTTGCCCTGGCCCGTCTGACCGGCGTAATCGACAAGATGCTGATCTTCCCCGAGAACATGCTGGAGAACATGAACAAGTTCCCCGGTCTGGTGATGAGCCAACGCGTTCTGCTGGCCCTGACCCAAGCTGGCGTCAGCCGCGAGGACGCCTATGCCATGGTGCAGCGCAACGCGTTGAAAGTCTGGGAACACCGGACCGATTTCAAGCAAGAGCTGCTGGCAGATGCCGACGTCACCGCCGCGCTGAGCCCCGAAGAGATCGAAGAAAAATTCGACCTCGGCTATCACACCAAGCATGTCGACACGATTTTCGAGCGTGTTTTTGGCGAATAAATCATCGTAAGCCATGAAACAGCCCGGTCTGCCACAGCAGCAGGCCGGGCTTTTTTGCGATTCAGCAAGAATCGGTTACTCTTCACGGGACATCTCTGCAAAAGGAACTGATCATGATCCGAACCGTTCTTTGCTCGATCGCCCTTGTCTGCTTTGCCTCGGCCAGCCTTGCCTGCACCGGCCATTCCAAGCAGACCCAATCCTGCGCCGATGGCGCCGTTTGGGATCAGGAATCGCAAAGCTGCACAAAAATCATAAACAGCTAAGAGTTTTCTTTCCTGTTTGTGAATAAATGCGACCCGTCCGGTGTTAGCTTTTTTGAAGATCGCACTATGATTTCAATTAGCAGACCCGAGAACGGAGTTAAATTATGCGCCTAGTCCTAGCATCCGCGATTGCATTTCAGGCATTTGCCTTTGCCCCCATTGTTCATGCCGCAGGCGGCGACAGCAGCCCGCCGAAACCGACAAACACGACGAAGAAATGCCTGTTTGGCCGTGTGTATGACGAGGCTGCGGGCCGCTGTGTGAAGCCGAACAAAACCAATTTCACCCAAGATCAGTTGTATGACGCGGTGCGCGAGCTGGCCTATGACGGGCAGTATGAACATGCGCAGGACATTCTGCGCGTGATGGATCAAGGCGATGACCGTGTTCTGACCTATTGGGGCTTTACCTACCGCAAGATGGGCGAACTGGCGCTGGCCAATGCGTTCTATCAGGATGCGATCACTGCAAACCCCGACAACATTTTGGCGCGCAGCTATATGGGTCAGGGCTTTGTCTCGGAAGGCCGCACCGATCTGGCCATCGAACAATGGCGCGAGATCAAGGCCCGTGGTGGCGAAGGCACCTGGGCCGAAGCCTCGTTGCGCGACGCAATCCGCACCGGGCTGACATATAGCTATTAGGCTTCAGCCTTTCTTTACCCGATTCTCGCTAATCTGCCTGTGGACTTGATTTTCGCTCGGCAGGCAGATGCAGGATACGAACGCGCTGATACAATTGGCACCGGGGGCGGCCGCCCCCGCCGGTGACGGTAACGACGCCCCAAGGGTTGTTCCCCGATCGCTCAGCTCTCTACAAAAGGCCGCGGTTGTTGTGCGGCTTTTGTTGAATGAAGGAGCGGATATACCGCTGGAAGACCTGCCTGACGATTTGCAGGAAAAGCTGACCCATCAATTGGGTCAGATGGGGTTGGTGGATCGCGTTACACTGGATGCCGTCGCGCGTGAATTTGGCGATGCGCTGGACAATATCGGATTGTCCTTCCCGCATGGTTTGGCTGGGGCTCTGGACGCGATCAACGGCAAGATCGCGCCCGCCACGGCGGCCCGGTTGCGCAAAGTGGCTGGCGTGCGCCAGATCGGTGATCCGTGGCAAAGGTTGCGCGAAATTCCAACCGAAGACCTTGCCCAAATGGCGCAAGCCGAAAGCACCGAGATTGCGGCGGTCATGGTCTCCAAGCTCGATACAGCGCAGGCGGCGCAATTGCTGGGTCATTTACCCGGACCTGTGGCCCGACGGATCACCTATGCCATCTCTAAAACCGCCAATGTCACCCCCGAAGCGGTCGAACGGATTGGCTGGTCGCTGGCCTCGCAACTGGATCAACGTCCGGCCCAGGCCTTCAGCGACGGGCCCGGCGCGCGGGTCGGGGCGATTCTCAACCAATCGGCGGCCTCAACACGCGACGGGTTGCTGACCGCGCTGGACGAAGAGGATGCAGATTTCGCTAGCGTCGTGCGCCAGTCCATATTCACCTTCGCCCATATCACGACCCGTATCGCCGCCCGCGACATTCCGGCCATCCTGCGCGAGGTAGATCAACCCGTTCTGATCACCGCCCTGGCAGGTGCTGCGGCGGATGACGACAAGGCGTCGGTGGAATATGTCCTTTCGAACATCTCATCCCGTATGGCCGATAACCTACGCGAAGAAATGGGCGAACGCGGCCGCGTCAAACAAGCCGAAGCCGAGGAGGCGATGACACAGATCGTCGGTGCCATTCGCAATCTGGTGGATGCAGGCACGCTCACCCTGATCGAAGCCGAGGAAGAGGACGCGTAGATTGGGTCGCCGCAGATCCATGAGGATGCTTGAGGTTGCCAGCCCCGGTCTGTATGTCTGATCGGGAAACGCGCAATATGCGGTGAGACGCCTTCATGCCTGTCGAAAAGTCAGAGCTCAGCCAGACTGAGCTTGCAAAATACTATGTCGCCAATCTGTTCCTGAAGGGGGTCATCGGCACCATGCGCCTGCTGCCGTATGAACGGCGCATCGCGACAATGGGTGCCATCGTGCGTGGCCTTGCCCCGGTGGTTGGATTTCGCAGACGCGTGCGCCGCAACCTGAACCTGACCTGCCCGGACCTGTCCGAGGCCGAGATTCGCAAGATCTCGGGCGATGTGTCGGACAATGCCGGGCGCGCGATCATGGAGCATTTTTCGCCCGAAGGCTTCATGGCGCGTCAGAAGACCGCCAAGATCAGTGGAGCCGGGATCGCAGCGCTTGATACCGCGATTGCCGAGGGCCGTCCGGTGATGATGATCACCGCTCATTTCGGTCACTACCTGGCGGCGCGCGTCGCGCTTCAGGCCCGGTGCGGCAAGCCAATCGGATGCCTTTATCGTCGAATGGCAAACCCCTATTTCAACGACGATTACGTCAAAGCCTTCTACAAAACCGGCTCACCCATGTTCGAGCAGGGTCGGCGCGGCATGGTGGAAATGGTGCGGTCGCTGAAAAGTGGTGGCATTATCGCGATCGTATCAGACCTGCATGTTCAAGGCGGCGAACAGCTGCAATTCTTCGGCAAACCCGCGATCACCTCAGTTCTGAACGCCGAACTTGCGATGAAATACAAAGCGGTCCTGATCCCGGTTTACGCGGTGCGTCAACCCAACGGAATCGACTTTGAAATCGTTCTGCATGAGCCGGTTCCGCACACCGACCCCAAGGAAATGACGCAGTTCACCAATAACGACCTGGAAAAGATGGTTCGTCAGCACATGGGCCAATGGTTCTGGATCCATCGCCGGTGGAAACACTGGAACGGGCTGGGCGTCAGCCCCGAGGAAATGCCCTGATCATTTGACCTTGGTCGCGGCAACAATAGGTCCGTGCCCGGCTTGCTGCACCAGCACGACCGCAGGCAGGTCTGACTCCAGTTCCGCCGTGTAGCTTTGCGGCGCAACACCGTCCCACTGCCCGGCGATCTGCCAGGATTCGACCACATTGGCATAATCCAGTTCATGCCCCGCCAACTCTCCCCGGCGGATCGAGGCATGGCGCAACGGCGAATATTGGACCACTCGGACGTCATAGACCTGCCCCTCGGGCAGCTCGACGGGTGAGACCTCAACAATCACGGCACCGCCATCCCGCTGCGCCTGAACCGAAGCTTGCGGGGCCGCCGTCAGATGCGCATTGATCAGCTGATCAAGCTGGCGGGCTTGTGCCCCGACCACGTCCTGCTGTCCGTTTACCACCATCTGTGGCGTGTAGATCATCGTCCGTCCGCCTTGCCGTGCATAGGCGCGCTGCCGGTCAGTGTGGCTGGGGTCGGCATATTCGTCTTTCCAGCCGATATAGTCCCAGTAATCCACATGCAGGGCCAGACCAATAACATCGTCGCGTTTGGCCAATTCGTGCATGATGTCGTCGGCTGGCGGGCAGGACGAACAGCCTTGCGAGGTAAACAGCTCGATCACCACCGGATCGCTTTTGGCCACAACGGGAACAAGCGCAAAAAGGGAAAATGCAGTGGCAATGGCGGCAGTTCGGATCATGTCTGGCCTCGGGCTAATAGCTTTATTCTCTGGATTCGATAAGGTGTGGTAATGGTTTAAACCCTTTGCTCATCACCCTCCAATCAAGGTTTCTTGAGACCGGTTGCAAGGATTTCCACCAAAATGTGTGCAATGGTATACAAAATTTGCACTTACCGAGCCGATCCTTCTTGAACCGGTGGCCCGAGTGATGCAGATAAAATGCAGCGACCCTGAATTCCAAGTTGTTTGAGAGGGAGGCCAACAGATGCCCATCAAAGTCGGACAGGACACCGCCAAAACGCGCCGCAGCCTGAGCGTGAATGGCAAAACCATCTCGTATTATTCAATCCCCGCGGCGCAAGAGGCCGGGCTGGGTGATTTTTCCAGGCTTCCCGCCGCGCTGAAAGTCGTGTTGGAAAACATGCTGCGGTTCGAGGATGACGGCTTTTCCGTCTCGGTCGAGGACATCAAGGCCTTCGGCGAATGGGGCGCGAATGGCGGCAAGAACCCGCGCGAGATCGCCTACCGCCCTGCCCGCGTGCTGATGCAGGATTTCACCGGCGTTCCGGCGGTGGTCGATCTGGCAGCGATGCGCGATGGCATCAAGGGGCTGGGGGGCGACGCACAAAAGATCAACCCGCTGAACCCGGTCGATCTGGTCATCGACCACTCGGTCATGATTGACGAGTTCGGCAACCCCCGCGCCTTCCAGATGAATGTGGATCGCGAATACGAGCGCAATATGGAACGCTATCAGTTCCTGAAATGGGGTCAGAACGCATTCAACAATTTCCGCGTTGTCCCCCCCGGCACCGGCATCTGCCATCAGGTGAACCTGGAATATCTGGCCCAGACCGTCTGGACCGACACTGACCAGAACGGCGATGAGGTCGCCTATCCCGACACGCTGGTCGGCACCGACAGCCACACGACCATGGTCAACGGCATGGCCGTTCTGGGCTGGGGCGTTGGTGGGATCGAGGCCGAGGCCGCGATGCTGGGTCAGCCGATCTCGATGCTGATCCCCGAGGTTGTGGGCTTTGAGCTGACCGGCGCGATGGTCGAAGGCACCACCGGCACCGATTTGGTGCTGAAGGTCGTGGAAATGCTGCGCGAGAAAGGCGTCGTGGGCAAATTTGTCGAGTTCTACGGCAGCGGACTGGACCGCCTGCCGCTGGCCGACCGCGCGACCATTGCAAACATGGCACCGGAATACGGCGCGACCTGTGGCTTCTTCCCCATCGACGGCGAAACCCTGCGCTACATGCGCAATACGGGCCGCGGTGAGGACCGGATCGCACTGGTCGAGGCCTATGCCAAGGAAAACGGATTCTGGCGCGGGGCGGACTATGCGCCCATCTACACCGACACCCTGTCGCTGGACATGGGCACCATTGTCCCGGCGATTTCAGGGCCGAAACGGCCGCAGGATTATGTCGCGCTGACCGACGCCAAGGCCGCCTTTGCACACGAGATGGCCGAGACCTTCAAGCGCCCCATGGGCAAAGAGGTCCCCGTCAAAGGCGAAGACTACACCATGGAATCGGGCAAGGTCGTGATCGCCTCGATCACCTCCTGCACCAACACCTCAAACCCTTATGTGATGATCGGCGCAGGTCTGGTGGCGCGAAAAGCCGCCGCGCTGGGTTTGAACCGCAAGCCGTGGGTCAAGACCTCGCTGGCACCGGGATCGCAGGTTGTGTCCGCCTATCTTGAGGCCGCTGGCCTGCAGGATGATCTGGACAAGATCGGCTTCAACCTTGTTGGCTATGGCTGTACCACCTGTATCGGCAACTCTGGTCCGATCCAGAAAGAACTGTCCGAGGCGATTGCCGAGGGCGATCTGGTTGCCACCTCGGTTCTGTCGGGCAACCGCAACTTCGAAGGTCGTATCAGCCCGGACGTGCGCGCCAACTATCTGGCCTCACCGCCGCTGGTCGTGGTCTACGCACTGGCGGGCACACTGGATATCGACCTGACCTCGGAGCCGATCGGTCAGGACAAGGATGGCAACGACGTCTACATGAAAGACATCTGGCCCAGCCAAAGCGAAATCGCCGAACTGGTCGAGGCAACCGTGACCCGCGAGGCGTTCCAGACCAAATATGCGGACGTGTTCAAGGGCGACGAGAAATGGCAGAGCGTCGAGGTTCCGCAACAGGAAACCTATGACTGGCCACCGAGCTCGACCTACATCCAGAACCCGCCCTATTTCCAGGGCATGAGTCCCGAGCCGGGCACGATCTCGAACATTGAAGGTGCCAAGGTTCTGCTGATCCTGGGCGACATGATCACCACCGACCACATCTCACCCGCCGGATCATTTGCGACGACCACACCGGCTGGCAAATACCTGACCGACCGCCAGGTTCAGCCGCGCGAGTTCAACTCATACGGGTCCCGCCGTGGCAACCACGAGGTCATGATGCGTGGCACCTTCGCCAATATCCGCGTCAAGAATGAGATGCTGGACGGCGTAGAGGGCGGCTACACCGTCGGGCCGGACGGTCAGCAGACCTCAGTCTACGAGGCGTCGATGGCGCATCAGGCGAACGGAACCCCGTTGGTCGTGTTTGGTGGCGAACAATATGGCGCGGGCTCGTCCCGCGACTGGGCGGCCAAGGGCACGGCGTTGCTGGGCGTCAAGGCGGTGATCGCCGAAAGCTTTGAGCGCATTCACCGCTCGAACCTTGTGGGGATGGGTGTGATCCCGCTGGAATTCACAGGCGGCGACACGCGCAAGTCGCTGGGTCTGAAGGGGGATGAAACCGTCTCGATCCATGGGTTGGACACGGTTGAACCCCTGCAGGAGGTGCCTTGCACTATCGTTTATGGGGATGGAACCGAGAAGACCATCACTCTGAAATGCCGGATCGATACCGCGCCCGAGATTGAATATATCGAAAACGGCGGCGTGCTGCAGTATGTGCTGCGGAATCTGGCGAAGGCGGGATAAAGCCGCGCCTTTGGATTTGATCAGAAAGGACGCCTTCGGGCGTCCTTTGTTTTTTGCGAGGCTCTGCCTCGCGCTCCGAGGTATTTTTGAACAGAAGAAGTTGAATTGGCGCAAGAGACCGGGTTTGCTGCGCCGGGGAGGTCGCGATGAACAGGGTGGCATTGATAACCGGAGGCGCGCGCGGCATTGGGCGCGCGATTGTCGAGGAGTTGAGCCGCGACAATCACATCGCATTCACGTGGTTTTCGACCGATCCGACGCATACGCATTTGAGTGACGGGACTCTGTCCATTCAATCCGATCTGACGCAGGACGGGCAGCCCGAGGCGGTAATCCAGCAGGTCATCGACAGGTTTGGCCGCCTGGATGTGATCGTAAACAACGCGGGGGCGGTGAAATCGACCCCAAAAGAGGTGTTCAATCGCGACGACCACCGCGCCATTCAGGATTTGAACCTGCTTGTGCCCGCAGCCTTGTTGACGGCCGCGTTGCCGCATCTGAAACCGGGTGCGGCGATTGTCAGCATATCTTCGATGAACGCCGTTTTGCCGCCGAAAGACGCGGTAACCTATGGGGCAAGCAAGGCTGCGCTGAACCTGTGGACCCGCGGCATGGCGAAAGAGCTTGGGCCCGAAGGTATCCGGGTGAACGCAGTCGCACCGGGGGCCATCAACATCCCCGAGGCCCCGCGGCCCGATGATCTGACAGCCCTGTTTGTGAAAGACACAGCCATTGGGCGCGTGGGAGGACCGGAAGACATTGCAAAGGCCGTTCGGTTCCTCGCATCGGATGACGCTGCATTCATCACCGGTGAGACCTTGGCGGTTACCGGGGGCTACAGGCTTTAGGCAAAGGGGTTATCCGCCCGCCGCCTTTTCCAAAGCAGGGCGGATTGTGCTTTCGATCACGCGCTGAGTGATCGGCCCGGCAAAGCGCAGAATGACCATACCCTCACCGTCAATCACATAGGTTTCCGGCACGCCGTATAGGCCCCAATCCAGCGCCATGCGTCCCTGCTCGTCGCGGCCGATGGCTTCGTATGGATCACCCAACTCGGTCAGGAAACCCTCGGCATTGTCCAACTTGTCCTTGTAGTTGATGCCATAGACCGGGATGCCTTCGTCCGACAGCGCCTCAAGATTCGGGTGCTCGGCCCGGCATGGGGCGCACCAGCTGGCCCAATAGTTGACCAGCTTGACCTCACCATCCCTTAGGGTCGTGTCGTCGAACAGGGCCTTGCCGGGAAACTCGGTCAGCACGACCGGGGGCGCAGGCTGCCCCTCGCGCGCAGAGGGCAGCGCGTTTGGATCCTCGCGGAACATGCCGATCCCGGCCAGAACCGCGAAAGCCCCGAAAATCAGGGGCGGCGCGAGCATCAGGGGCGAGATTTTAGCCATTCCGAGTTACCCTTTGTTCGATCTTTTCCATCTCGGCCCGCACCTTGCGTCCGCGCAGAATGCTGAAGACAACCAGTGCGACCAGCAGTGCAATCGAGGCTGCGTAAGACGACAGGACCGCGTCCGCGTATTTTCCAAGATCAGGGATCATCCGCCCACCCTTTCCCGTGCAAGCAATGCCTTGATCCGCCGTGCCCGGATTTCCGTGCCGGTGCGATACAGCACCAGCGCGATGAACAGCAACACAAAGCCGATGATGCACGCCAGCAGCGGATAGAAGAAGATATTGCTGACCTTCTCTTCGGTATCGGTGCCGGTGACAGCACCCGCCCGCATGACGGACGCGCCCTGATGCAGGCCCTGATTCCAGAAGTTCACCGCATAGCGGCTGAGGATCGCAAAGACCGACCCCACCAGACACAGGACCGAGGTCAGGTCGGCAGCGGTGTCGGGGTCTTCAATCGCCTCCCACAAGGCGACGTAGCCGAGGTAGAACAGGAACAGGATCAGGAACGAGGTCAGGCGCGGATCCCAGGCCCACCATGTCCCCCACATCGGCTGGCCCCAGATCGCCCCGGTTGCCAGCGCGATCAGCGTCATGACGATGCCGATCGGGGCGGCGGCCCGCGCGGCCAGTGCACTGACATGGTGGCGGCGCACCAGCCAGACCAGCGAGGTGACCAGCATCATCAACCAGCAATTGATCGCCATCAGCGCCGACGGGACGTGCAGGTAGATGATCTTGACGGTCGATCCCTGCTTGTAATCGTCCGGCGTGAAGAAAAAGCCCCAGACCAGCCCAACCACGATAAACACTGCCGAAGTGATCCAGAAAAACGGCAGGACACGTTCACTGGTGGCAAGGAACTTGCGCGGGTTGGCATATTCCCAGAGGGCGTTGGCTTTGGCTGCGATTGTCATGGCCGTTATTTAGTCTGAATCGGAGGTTTTCTCAATTGACCTCGGTCAAAGATGTGGCGCTTCACCGCAGATTGATCCGCAGCACCGCTGCGCTGGCAAAGGGCAGCAGGGCGATGGTTGCTGCAGTGATCCCGGCCAGCATCAGAAGCGGTGTCTGTGTCTCCATCCCGATGGCGCCACGGCGGGCGACCTCAGCGCCGAAAATCAGGGTTGGGACGTAAAGCGGCAGGACCAGCAAGGACAACAGCAACCCGCCCCGTTTCAGGCCGACGGTGAGCGCTGCGCCGAAGGTGCCAATGACGCTCATGGCCGGGGTGCCCAGCAACAGCGAGATCACCAGCCAGAAAAAGCCCGGAATCGGCAGGTTCAACAGTACACCCAGGAAGGGTGCAGCAAGGACCAGCGGCAGGCCGGTGGTGATCCAATGGGCCAGCGCCTTGATCGAGACAACCGCTTCAAGCGGTAGCGGCGCGGTCGCCAGCAAGTCCAGCGAGCCGTCCTCCCAATCCAGCGCCAACAGGCGGTCGAGCGACAGCAGGCAGGCCAGAAGCGCACCGAGCCACAGGACACCCGGCGCGATCGTAGACAGCAGCGACGATTGCGGGCCGACCGCAAAGGGCACCAGAACCGTTACGATCAGGAAGAAGGCCAGCCCCAGACCAAAGCCGCCGCCCGCCCGGAAGGCCAGTTTCAGATCACGCAGCAACAGGGCGATCACAGGAAACCTCCGTCAAAGTCGTCGATAGGGGCGGGTTTGGCTTTGTTGGGGCCTACGTCCAGGACCTCGCCATCAAGGCCCAGATCGATATGGGTGGCAATCAGGGCCGAGCCACCCTGCCCCAGATGCGCGCGCACCGCATCTGCGAACATCTGCACGGCGTTTTTGTCCAGCGAAACGGTGGGTTCGTCCAGCATCCAGATCGGCCGCCCCGTGACCAGCATCCGCGCCAGCCCCAATCGCCGCTTTTGCCCGGCGGAAAGGTTGCCAGCGTGACGGTCAGAAAGCTCATTCAGCGCAAAGGCGTCCAGGGCGGGCTGGATCTGCTGGGTCCCAAAAACCGAGGCCCAGAAGCTGAGGTTTTCAGTCACTGTCAACGTTGGTTTCAACCCGTCGGAATGCGAGGCGTAAGCGATCTGATCTTCGGCACCGTCTATCTGACCGGCCAATGGGGGCTGCAACCCGGCCAGCGTACGCAAAAGGGTTGTCTTGCCGATCCCGTTCGGCCCGCGCAGGATCAGGGCCTGACCGGGTTGGAGCGTGAAGCTCAGCCCCTCCAGCACTGGAATGCCGCCTCGGGTGATGGTCAGATCGGTTACGGTTAACGTCATGTGACCCGCTTATCCGATTGGGGACGCAGGCAAAAGGCGGGATTTGCCGCAGGGTGGCGATGTCGGCGCATATTGGTGATTGCGGGAGCGAGAGGCCAGCCTCTCGCGCTCTCCGGGATATTTTTGGCCAGATGAAGGGGGATCCGGTTACACGGGGATCAGGGCCAGCGCGATGCGGCGACCTTCTGACAGCAGGACGTTATAGGTGCGGCAAGCGGCTGGGGAGTTCATGATCTCGATCCCGATACCCGCATTTTCCAAGGCATTGCGCAAATCTGTGGGGATATGTGTCAGTTCGGCTCCGGTGCCGAACAACAGTACATCTATTGCGCCCGAAAGGTTAAGCAGGGGTTCGGAGTCGGCATACCCCTCCCACGATTGGGTACCGGTTGCGCCAGTCAGGACGCCGCCGTTATGGACCTGCCCTCCGATACGAAAAAAGCCCGGTCCGTAGCCGTCGATGGGTTGGGCGTTGGTATAGGTGATCTCATTCAATCGCATGGGGGATGTTTATCCCCAAAGTGGCAGGCCGGACAAGGCCGCCAGCGCAATCGCCAGATAGGCGGCGGCACGGTAGAGGTGTTCGCGGTCGGGTCGGAACAACCAGGCCCCCAGCAAGTTGCCCAACAGGTTTGGCACGGCCAGCGCAAACCCCAGTCCCGCGGCGGCCAGCGTCACCTGCCCCATGCCGGCGAGATAGCCCAGTAGCAGGAAGTCAAAGGCAAACAGGAAAAGCAGGATGGTTGCCCGGATCACTTCGACAGGCAGCGGGCGTGACATGTAGAATAGGATGACGGCTGGTCCGGGCAAACCGGCGACTCCGCCCAAAAACCCCGCCGCCCCACCGATACCCGTGACCATCGTGCGGCTGATCTGCCCGTGATAGCGCAGGCCCAGGATCAGGATGGCGAGCATGATCAGGGCAAGGCCGCTGACCGCGTAGCGAAACACTTCGGGGTCGACTTGCGTTAGCACCCACAGACCGACCGGCAGTATCGCGGCGCAACCGATCACCAAACGTGCCAGATCGCCCTTGTTCACCGCCCCCCAAGCCCGGCGCAGGTTCGGCAAGGGGCCGAAGATATCCATGATGGTCAGACCGATCAGAGCGCCGAATGGGCCCAGACAAGGCGTGGCGATGGGCAGGAAGACCAAAGCGGTTCCGAATCCCGAAAAGCCGCGCACGACCCCGCCCAGAAACGCTGCAAAAAAGATAACGGCCAGACCCTGCGGGGACTGGCCGAATACCTCAGGCATCTATGTTGGCAAACTGATTGCCGGCGGTGTTCGACGGCTTGGACCAGTCACGCTTGACCCCCAGCCACAGCAGGATGGTCGAGGCCACAAAGACCGACGAATAGGTCCCCACGATCACGCCCCAGATCATCGCAAACACAAACCCCCGGATCACGTCGCCGCCCAAAACATAAAGCGAGATCAGCGCCAGCAGGGTTGTGACCGAGGTCATCACCGTCCGGCTGAGCGTTTCGTTGATCGAGATGTTCAGAACTTCCTTGAGGTCTTTCTTCTTGTACTTGCGAAGGTTCTCCCTCACCCGGTCGAACACAACCACGGTGTCGTTCAGCGAGTAGCCAACGATGGTCAGAAGTGCTGCGATGATGGCCAGATCGAAGCGGATTTGCAGCTCTGAGAAGATGCCGATGGTCAGGATCACGTCATGCACAAGTGCGGCCACCGCGCCCAAGGCAAACTGCCATTCGAACCGAAGCCAGATATAGACAAGTACGGCGCCGATGGCCAAGGCCACGGCGATGACCGCCGTCTGGATCAGTTCGCCGGACACTTTCGGGCCGACCGATTCAACCGAGACAAATTGGATGTCGGGGATCACAGTTTGCAACGCGCTTTCAACCGCTGTGATGGTCGAAGCTTCAACCGCTTCGGCATCGGCCTGCGCCTGAATGCGGATCATGGCGACGTTTTCGTCCGGCCCGAATGTCGGGTCGAAAATCTCGGTGATCGTGACATCGCCCAATTCCAGCGGCGCGATGGCGTCGCGGTAGGTGCCCACGTCAATCGGCTGAGCGCTTTCGGTGCGGATCGTGGTGCCGCCCCGGAAATCGATGCCGAAATTCAGACCTTGCAACAGGAATGAAACAAAGGCGATCACCATCATCAAGCCCGAGATGCCCAGCCAGACTTTCCACCGGCTGAAGAAATCGAACGAGGTTTCCTGGGGTACGAGTTTCAGTCTCATGTCAAACCTCGATCATTTTCGGACGGCGGCGTTCGAACCACATGACCACCATCAGGCGCGTCACGAAGATCGCAGTGAAGACCGAGGTGATGATACCCAGCCCAAGCGTAATAGCGAAGCCCCGCACCGGACCGCTGCCCATGGCAAACAGGATGGTCGCAGTGATGAATGTGGTGACGTTGGCGTCCAGAATGGCCGACAGCGCCTTTTCATAGCCAAGCTCGATGGCGCGGGCCGGGCCTTTGGCGGATTTCAGTTCCTCGCGGATGCGTTCAAAGATCAGAACGTTGGCATCCACTGCCATACCCACGGTCAACACGATCCCGGCGATGCCCGGCAGGGTCAGAGTGGCCCCGATCAGGGACAGCAAGCCGAACAGCAGACCGACGTTGATGATCAGAGCGATATTGGCAAAGATACCGAACAGCCCGTAGCTGAGCGCCATGAAGACCAGCACCGCGGCGAAGGCCACGATTGTGGCGACTTTACCGGCGTCGATGCTGTCTTGGCCCAGTTCAGGGCCGATGGTGCGTTCTTCCAGAAAGATCAGCTCGGCGGGCAAGGCCCCTGCCCGCAGCAGGATGGCCAGATTGGTGCTTTCCTCGACCGAGAAGTTGCCGGTGATGATACCCGACCCGCCCGGAATGTGGCTTTGGATGACAGGGGCCGAGATCACCTCGTCATCCAACACGATGGCAAAGGGCGCGCCGATATTGTCGCGCGTGTAATCACCGAATTTGCGCGCACCGGATGTGTTGAAACGGAAGCTGACCGCCGGACGGCCGTTCTGATCGAAGGATGGCTGCGCGTCCACCAGTTCCTCACCCGTTACAACCGGGGCGGACTCGATGATGTAGTAAACACCGCTTTCGTCGATTGAGGGCACGACTTCCTGACCGATACCAGCAACCGCATCCGGGTCGGTGCCGCGATTGACCACAGGGTTGAAGGTCAGCTGTGCCGTCGTTCCGATGATATCTTTTAACTCACCGGCGCTGCCGATGCCGGGCACCTGGATCAGGATACGATCCGCGCCCTGGCGCTGAATGGTGGGTTCGCGAGTTCCGACCTCGTCAATCCGGCGGCGGACAATCTCAAGCGATTGGCGCACGGTGCGGTCATCTGAGGCCAGTTTTTCAGCCTCGGACAGTTGCACGACAATCGTGTCCCCGTCGGCGAAGGCTTCGATGTCGGTCGCGCCGACCCCGGTCAGGGTTTGCACCTGACGGGCAAGACCGCGCACAACCTCCAGCGCGCGGGGCATCCCCTCGGGATGGCTGATGCGGACGCGAATCTGATCGGGGGCCGAGTCCTGACGGCGGATGGTTCCAACGGTCGCCCGCTCGTCCCGCAGGGCGTCGCGGATTTCCGGCCACATGCCCTCCATCCGGGATTCGTAGACATCCTCGACCTTAACCTCGGCCAGCAGATGGGCACCGCCGCGCAGATCAAGGCCCAGATTGACCAAGGACGATGGCAGCCAGTTGGGCCATTTTTCGGCTTGCGCCTGATTTTCGGGGGTGTTTGCGCCCAGCTCAATCGCGGCTTTGGCGTCGTTGGATTGTTCGACCCGCGTGTAAAACGCATTCGGCAGGGCAAGGATCAGGCCGGTCACACAGACCAGCCAGATCAGAACCCGCTTCCAGGTATCAATTTGCAGCATTACCCTGCCTTTTCAAGGAATTGTCAGGCGAAGTTACTTCGCAGGTTCGGTCTTGTTCAGAACCTGGGCGATGGTCGATTTGACCACGCGCACCTTCACACCTTCGGCGATCTCGACCTCGATCTCGTTCTCGCCTTCCTTGACCTTGGACACTTTGCCAATCAGGCCACCCTGCGTGACGACCTGATCGCCCCGGCGCACGGCCTCGACCATGGCCTGATGTTCCTTCATCTTCTTTTGCTGCGGACGGATCAGCAGGAAATACATGATCGCGAAGATCAGGATCAGCGGGAGAAACTGGGCGATTGCGCCACCTTCCATGGGATATTCCTTTTGCTTTGTGTTGCGGCACCGTTCCGCAAATTTGGCGGGAACCTATGCGCTGATATGTCTGTTTGCAAGCAAAGGCGGCGGTGTGACCCACCTGAACGCGACCCTGTCACCGCAAGAACAGTCAAAGCGTTGCAGATATGTCCTAGGAACATGGCCCAAACCGGGTATAGTCCGGGGTAAGGGGGACATATGGCACGGCAATTCAAGCCCTTCCTTTTGTTACGTTATTTCCTGGCCGCTTTGGCGGTGATCCTGTGGTTTGACGGTCCTGTCCGGGCACAGGACGCACCTGCGGAAGCGACCGCGCCCGAAGCAGCTGAATCAGAGGCCTTCATGGCCCCGGTCATCGTGGACGGGGACATCCTGTTTCAGGTCCGCGGTTCAAGCGCCCTGCCCGCGCCCGAACGGGCCGAGGGTGTTCAGAACAAGATCATCGAAATCGCCGAAGCCTCGGACGCGACCGAGGTCGCAATCAGCTTTGAAGAAACCGACTTTGGCACCTGGATTCTGGCAGATGGTGAAAGGGTCTCAATCGTCACCGAAGCCGATGCTGAACTGGATCAGATGGAGCTGAGCGTTGTCAGCGTTCTGCACGGCAACGCGATCAAGCAATCCATCGAAGCCTACCGTTCGAACAGAACGGATCAAGCGCGCGTGTCGGGCGCGATCGAGGCTGCGGCCTGGACCTTGGGCTTTTTTGTCTTTGTTGTCGCCATCCTGTGGCTGCATCGCAGAATCCGGCGGCGCACCCTGAAATTCGTCAAACGCCACCTGAAGGACGTTGAAACCGCCACCGCCAAAAGCGTTCAGGCCGAGGCAATTGCTGCCCTGGTCCGCTATGGGCTGAATTTTGTCCTGCTGGTGATCTTCTTTCTGGGCTTTTACTACTATCTGTCCTTCGTCCTGCTGGCCTTTGCTGAAACCCGATATTTCGCGCAGTTGCTTCTGACCTACCTGACGGAACCCGTCCTTCTGATCTTCAAAGGCATCCTCAGCTATATCCCGAATATGATCATGCTTGGCCTGATCACCTGGGTAACGATGTATATTATCAAGGGCATGCGGGTGTTCTTTGACGCGGTCGAAGCGGGCTCGTTCGAGTTGGGGGATTTCGAAAAGCACTGGATCAACCCAACCTTCAACATCGCGCGGGTCGTTGTGATCCTGATCGCGCTGGTCTTTGCTGTGCCCTATATCCCGGGCTCGGATTCCGCGGCGTTTCAGGGGCTGACCATTCTGGTGGGCGCGATGCTGTCGCTTGGCGCAAACTCGGTCGTGTCGAATATGCTGGCGGGGCTGTTTGTGATCTATCGCCGCTCGACCTCGATCGGGGATCGAATTCAGATCGGGGATCACATTGGTGACGTGGTGCAGATCAAGCTGATGGAGACACATCTGAAATCCATCAAGAATGAGCTGATCTCGATCCCCAACGCGCAGCTGATGAATTCGGATGTGGTGAATTTCTCGAAGAAAACCGACGGCAGCGGTCTGTTGCTGCACACCACTGTCGGCATCGGGTACGAGGAACCGCCCGAAAAGGTCGAGGCGATGCTGATCGAAGCCGCCCATCGCACCAAGGGGATCAAGGCCAAGCCCGAACCCTTTGTTTTGTGGACCGCACTGGCCGACTACGCGATCAATTATCAGATCAACGGGTACACCACGCGCGGCAGTATTATCCCTAAAATCCGGTCAGACCTGCACCGCAACATCGTGGCTGTGTTTAACGAGAACAATGTGCAGATCATGACCCCGTCCTACATGGCCGACCCGCCCGAGCCGAAGATCCCAGCCGGGGATTGGGATGGTCATCTGGCGCATCACGAAGAGACGCCAGACAGTTAAGCGCAATTTGGTTAACCAGCGCTACACCCTTCCAGCCATATGGTGCATAAGCAGCTTTAGTGATTCACGCATTAAGGATCTGAGACATGCACGACATCCGCGCCATTCGCGAAAACCCTGCCGCCTTCGACGCCGCTCTTGCGCGCCGTGGGGACGCGCCGGTGTCGTCAGACCTGCTGCGCCTGGACGAAAGCCGCCGCGCCAAGATTCTGGCGGCTGAGACGGCGCAGGCCGAACAGAACAAAGCCAGCAAAGAGGTCGGTGCCGCCAAGGGGCGCGGAGATGAGGCGGAATTCGAACGCCTGCGCACTCTGGTCGCCGAAAAAAAGGCCGAGATTGCGCGGATGCAGACCGAAGCCAAGGATCTGGACGCGCTGCTGACCGATCAACTGGCCCGCATCGCCAACCTGCCTGCCGAGGATGTACCCCAAGGCGCGGACGAAAATGATAATGTCGAGGTGAACCGCTGGGGCACGCCGCGTGCGTTCGATTTCGCTCCGAAAGAGCATTTCGACATTCCCGCCGTCGCCGCCGCAATGGATTTCGAGACCGCCGCCAAGACCAGCGGCAGCCGGTTTGTGAACCTGTCAAAAGGCGTCGCGCGTATCCACCGCGCCTTGGCCCAGTTCATGCTGGACACCCATATCGACAAGAACGGTCTGACCGAGATGCAGACCCCCGTTCTGGTCCGGGATGAGGCGATGTATGGCACCGACAAACTGCCGAAATTCGGCGATGACAGCTATCAGACCACCAATGGCTGGTGGCTGATCCCGACCTCTGAGGTCACACTGACCTATTCGGTATCCGGGGAGATTCTGGACGAGGCCGCCCTGCCCATCCGCATGACCGCCCACACCGTCTGCTTCCGGTCCGAAGCTGGCAGCGCCGGTAAGGACACCGCCGGGATGCTGCGGCAGCACCAGTTTGAAAAGGTCGAGATGGTCTCGATCACTCATCCCGATAAATCGGACGAGGAACAAAAACGGATGCTGCGCTGCGCCGAGGACCTGTTGGAGCAGCTGGGCATCCCCTACCGCACCGTTGTCCTGTGCACCGGTGATATGGGATTTGGCGCGCGCCGCACCTTTGACATCGAGGCATGGCTGCCCGGTCAGGATACCTATCGCGAGATCAGCTCGGTCTCGACCACCGGCGATTTTCAGGCGCGTCGCATGAATGCCCGTTTCCGCCCCGAAGCGGGTGGCAAACCGGAATATGTCCACAGCCTGAACGGCTCGGGGCTGGCCGTGGGGCGCTGCCTGATCGCCGTGCTGGAGAACGGGCAGAACGCAGATGGCACTGTGACCCTGCCCGAGGTTCTGGCCCCCTATCTGGGCGGCAAGCGGACCCTGCAAACAGACGGTACGCTGGGATAAGAAAACCGGTGCTTCGACAAGCGCCGGTCTTTCCAAAAGGGCGAGGAAGGCTTACTTCTTCGCCTTTTTCTTATCCTTCTTCTTATCTTTCTTTTTGCTGTCCTTCTTGCCAGCGTCTTTTTTCTTGTCGTCCTTCTTGGACTTCTTGTCCTTCTTCGACTTGGCCTTCACCTTGTCCTTGGCTTTCGAGAACGCGGCCTCCATCTCGGCACGTTTCTTGGCGGCCTTTTCAGCCTTTGCTTTTGCCTTGGCCTTCTTCTTGGCCTTCGCCTCGGCGGCTTCGGCCGCAGCCTTTTCAGCCGCAGCTTTCTTCGCGGCCTCTTCCGCGCGTTTTTCGGCGGCTGCTGCGGCGACTGTCTTGCGGGCCGCGGGGCGTCGCGCCGCAGCTTTGCGCGGCGTCGCCCGACGTGCCGCTGGCGCGCGCTTGGCGGCAGGCTTGGCGGCGGCGGGTTTCGCAGCGACGGCCTCTTTCGCAGCAGCAATCAGCACAGCGGCCCGTGCCAAACCTATTCTGGGGACCTTGACCAGATCTTCGGGCTTGGCTTTCGCCACGGCCTCGGCTGTCTTGAAACCGTTCGCGGACAAGGCTGTGGCAAGCGCTTCTCCCACGCCCTTAACATCGGCCAATGCGGTCATTATGGGTCCTTTCTCTGTCTCCCTGCACATCCGTATATACACAGGATATACAATCCTTCAAGTCGTGATGCTGTCCCGTTGCGATCTCACCTGCCGTGAGCCAGCTTGGCGCCCTGCCGCTGCTTAGGAAACGGCACCAAACGTTTGGCGTCTTCGTCCCATAGCTTAAGGGTCAGCGCGGCCACAGCTTCGGGGAATTTGATCCGACGCGGGGTGAATTCTGGCGGCAGGTTATAGTGACACGCCCGCAGCCGGTAGGACGGGATGCGCGCGTTGAAATGGTGGATGTCGTGCAAAGTGATGCAGGCAACCGCATTGTCGAACCACCACCCGAAATCCAGAGCAGACGATCCTTGCAAGGCCGCCAGCTGAGGGTCCAGATCAGGCCGACGATCCCAGTATGTGTCCTCGAAATTATGCTGCAGGTAGACAAGAAATACGCCCAGCATCCCCCCGAGCAGAGAGAATACCAGCCAGACCAGAATGCCCGTCGTGCCCGCAATCAACCACAGAAGCCCCAGGAATACGACGATGGAAAGGTTGTGCAGCACAACCCCCTTCACTCCGAACCGAACGGTGTTCTTGGGCCAGCGATAGCGGATGAAATAGGTAAACAACGCCCCAACCGGCACGAGGATGAACGGGTTGCGATAAAGTCTGTAGAACAGGCGCTTTTTCCAATCCGCCTCATTCCATTCCCGCAAGGTCATCGTATGGATCTCGCCGGTTTCGCGGTGCTCCAGATTGCCAATTCCGGCGTGGTGCAGGTTGTGGTTCTGCTTCATCACCTCGAACGGAGCGAAGGTGAAAGGCGACAGGCCGTGCCCGGCCCATTCGTTCTGTTGCCGTGTCTCAAACAGCGAATGATGCCCGCAATCATGTTGCAGCACGTAAAGACGCACTGCCGAAAAGGCAAAAACAATCCCCGCCGGAACCATGATGTACCAGCGATCCACGTATGTGATCGCCAGCGCCAGCGATGCGAAATACACCGCGAAGGTCCCAAAATAGCTCAACACTGCCAGTTTGTTGTCCTGAACCGCGTATTGTCTTGTGTATTCCCTAAGATCCATCCAGCCCGCTCCCCACGATGGCCCGACAAAAATTAACCCAAAAATATGCGCGGAGTGTCCGCGTACAAGCAGCGTACACGAAACAAATGCACGCAACTGAATGCTAGCGCGGGGAAAAGGCGCTGTCACGCCCCGAGACTAAAAACGCTGAAAATTGGCGCAGTTACGCCTTACCCTTGAGATGTTTGGCCAAAGCACCCGCATTTTTCTTGCGTCGCCCCTTGTAGGGGTTCTTGTCGCCCTGCCCCCTCAGGGTCAGGCGGATCGGTGTGCCGGGCATGTCAAAATCTTCGCGCAGACCATTGACCAGATAGCGGGTGTAGCTGGCGGGCATCTTGTCGGGATGCGAGCACATGACCACGAAACCCGGCGGGCGGGTCTTGGCCTGAGTCATGTAGCGCAGCTTGATCCGGCGGCCCTGCGGGGCTGGCGGTGGGTGCTGTTCCAGCATTGCGGTCAGCCAGCGGTTCAGCGCAGCGGTCGGCACGCGCCGGTTCCAGATGTCGTGGGCGCGCAGGATTGCGGCGCGCAGACGCTCGAGCCCCCGGCCCGTTTTAGCAGAGACGGTGATCAAAGGCGCGCCGCGCAGTTGTGGCAGCAGGCGTTCGAAGGACTCTTTCAGCTCGCGCAGTTTTTCCTGCTTGTCGTCTTCGATGTCCCATTTGTTGACAGCGACAACCACGGCACGGCCTTCGCGTTCGGCCAGATCGGCAATGCGCAGGTCCTGTTGTTCGAACGGAATCGCAGCATCCAATAGAACCACGACAACCTCGGCAAATTTCACGGCGCGCAGCCCGTCAGAGACCGAGAGCTTTTCCAGCTTCTCTTGCACCTTGGCCTTTTTGCGCATGCCCGCGGTGTCGAAGATCCGCATCGGGGTGCTGTCCCCATCAGGGTCGGCCCAGTCGATGCGCAGGCTGATGGCATCGCGGGTAATCCCGGCCTCGGGGCCGGTCAGCAGGCGGTCTTCGCCGATGATCTTGTTGATCAGCGTGGATTTACCGGCATTCGGACGTCCAACCACCGCAACCTGCAGCGGCTTGGCGGCGGTGATCAGAGGCGTTTCACCTTCGCCATCCTCATCCAGCTCGATATCGGTTTCGGGGGTATCGTCCTCGGCCTTGTCCTCAGCCTCATCCGCCAGCGGCATAAGTTGGGCATAAAGGTCCGTCATCCCTTCGCCATGCTCACCCGACAGGCGTACGGGTTCGCCGAGGCCCAGGTTATAGGCCTCCAAAACACCGGCATCCGCTGCGGACCCTTCGGCCTTGTTGGCTGCCAGAATCACGTGTTTCGAGCGTTTGCGCAGAATCTCGGCAAACATCTCATCCGTTGGGGTCAGACCGGTCCGCGCGTCGATCATGAACAGGCAGACATCGGCCATGTCCACCGCACGCTCGGTCAGGCGGCGCATCCGGCCCTGCAGGCTGTCATCGGTTGCATCCTCAAGCCCCGCCGTGTCGATCACGGTAAAACGCAGATCGCCCAGCCGCCCTTCGCCCTCGCGCAGGTCGCGCGTCACGCCGGGCTGGTCGTCGACCAAGGCCAGACGTTTGCCCACAAGGCGGTTGAACAGGGTGGATTTGCCCACATTCGGGCGCCCCACGATGGCGAGGGTCAGCGACATGTTCTCAACTTTCAAGACTCAAGAAGCGCCCTTTAGCGCATCTGAACGTCAACGGAAAGCGTGTAGATCGCCCTTGGTCGAAACGACATACAGCGTCTGCCCCGCCACAACTGGTGAGGTGGTGGCCCCGCCCGGAACCTCGACCTGGTAAATCTGCGATCCGTCGACCGGATTGAAGAAGCGCACATAGCCATCGTTTGAGGACACGACAAGACGTCCACCCGCCAGAATCGGGCCGTAGTGGGCCACAATCGGTCCGCGCCGTCCGGGACGGTCTTTGACAAAACCCGGTAGGTCCTGTGCCCAGATGATCGAACCATCAGCAGCGTTCAGGCGCACCAACTGGCTGCGGTCGCTGATCAGGAAGATGCTGTTGCCCGCAGGCCAGACCGTATCCACCGCGCCTTCATCGGCGGTCCAGCGACGTTCGCCCGAACCCGCGTCAAAGGCGACGGTGCGCCCGGAATGGTTGCCGATATAGATCGTGTTGCCCGCAACCATCGGCCCGCCGGTCACGTCGATGATCTGCGCTGCGGCCCGTCCCCGGCGCCCGCCGGCAACCGACGCGTTCCAGCGGCGGATACCGCCCCGCCGGAAGGTGGCGGCAATATCACCGGAACCAAAGGCAAAAACAGCAAGGTCCGAGGCCAGAACCGGGGCCGGAGCGCCCAGAACGTTGCCGACGCTCGGCGTGCCTTCGATCTGCCAGGCAATCCGGCCGTCTTTGGTGTCGATGGTCCAGCCGGTTTCGTCCCCTGCGACCAGATACAGCAGCCCGTTCGCAACCAGGGGCGATCCGCTGCCTGTAGCGTTCAGGCGTTTCTGCCAACGGATCGCTCCGGTTCGTGCATCCATCGCGGTCAGGCGGCCAAAGCCAGAGGAGACGTACAGAACACCGTCGGCATAGGCCATGCCGCCGCCGGTCGCGTCCACATCACCGTCATTTCTGGGGATCAGGTTGGTCTCCCACACAACCTTCCCTTGCGGCGAAACAGCTGTCACGGTCGCAACCGCGTCCAGAGTGTAAATCAACCCTCCGGCCACGACAGGTTCGGCGGTGATGCGCTGTTTGCGTGAGTCGCCCTTGCCGATCGGGGCCGACCAGATCCGCTGCGGTGTTCCGCGCAGGGCTGCGTTGGTGGTGCGGAAAGCCGGGGTTCCGGCACTCTGCGACCAACTGGAGTTGGCCGTTTGCGCTGGCAGGCTGATCGGCTGAGACCCGCGCGTTTCCACAACCTCGGTGTCCGAGGCAGGCCGGATGTCTTCGCGAGCGCCGGGCAGAATGGACTCGGGCTCTTCACAGGCGGCCAGGGCAGTAAGGGCAATTGCCGCAGCCGGCAATCCCATACGGGAAAATAGTCGTGTTACCATGTCAATCCGAACTCGCCTGTCCTTTATTATACCGCCAGCTTAGCCCTGTTGCGCCACCAACGGGTCCGGCTCGCCCCCCAGGGCGACAATCAACTGCGCAGCGCGTTGCTGCAAATCTACGCCCACCTCGGCATCCTGCCGCAATGCCTGCAAACGGGTCAGCGCCGCGTCAACCTCACCCTCGGAAATATCGATCAGGGCCAGTTGCTCTTGGGCCAGCAGTCGCAGCGGTGCGCCCGGCGCGGCCAGAGCCTCGAACTGCAGGCGGCGATCTGCGGCAGGCAACGTATCCGCTTGCAGCAACAGTGCCTTAAAACTTGCAATCGCCCGGTAAATCTCCGGCAAATCGCCCTGAACGGCAATGGCGTTCAGGCTGGCAACGGCGTCCTGTTCGGATCCGGCATCCACTTGCGCGGCGGACAACAGCATGCTCAGAACAGCATCACCGCCCGGCGATTGTGGCTGAACTGCCAGCAATTCGGTCGCCCGCGCAGCAGAATCGTTTTCCTCAAGCGCGGCAAGGATTTCGTCGCCCAGCTTTTGCGCCTGAGCCGTTTCGCGGGACTTGCGAACCTCGTTGAAAGCGGCCCCGCCGACGACCAGTATGACGGCAACAACACCCACCCAGCCCCAGCGGCGCAACAGCAGGTACATGCGGTCACGGCGTACCTCTTCTGTGACCTCATCAATGAAACTGTCGGTGTCGCTCATCCCTGCCCCCGGGCTGTGTCTTCTGCTTTCGTGCGCCATGTCATACCCCGGCACCACGGCCAAGCCAAGGCCCGGATTGTGCACAATACCGTAGCGGCAGTCCGCTCTTGCGCAAAAAAGTGAACCGAACTATTCAGTTTAGCGTAGAAAATATACATGTCCGCCCCCATTTTCAGACATGTATGTCAGGTCCGCCTGACGTGAAATTCTGGGAGAAGTACCTTATGCGGTTGATTTCGTTCATCAACGCCCTTTTGGTCATTGTTGCACTGTATTTTCTTGTGTTCGAGCGTGACGCGCTGTTTGCGTTTGCCGGACGGGGTGACGCCGAGGACTCTTCCACAACCGAGGGCGAAGCAACCCAGGTTGCAGCCGCAGATGAAGCAATTATTCGCGTCGTCGCGGTGCGTTCGCAAGCGCGCGAAATCGACAGCGCCGTGCTGCTGCGTGGACAAACCAAAGCCAACCGGCAGGTTGAGGTTCTGGCCGAAACAACCTCGACCGTTGTCTCGGAACCCAAACGCCGGGGTACGTTTGTAGAGACCGGCGATCTGCTGTGCGAACTTGATCCGGGCACGCGCCCTGCCAGCCTGGCGGAAGCCATGGCCGGAAAACTGGAAGCCGAAAGCCGCATTCCCGAGGCCGAAGCGCGGCTGGAAGAAGCGCACGCGCTTGTAGCCGAGGCGCAGATCAATCTTACTGCCGCCCAGAAACTGTCAGAAACCGGGTTCGGGTCCGAGACCCGGCGCATTTCCAGCGAAGCCGCGATGAGCACTGCCGAAGCCGGCATCAAGTCCGCCGAAGCCGGGCTGGAAGCCACCCGCGCCGGGATCGAAGCTGCCACAGCCGAGGTCGAAGCCGCACGGCGTGAGATCAACCGCTTGACCATCGAAGCCCCGTTTCAGGGCCTGCTGGAAAGCGACACGGCAGAGCTTGGCAGCCTGATGCAGCCCGGTTCGCTATGCGCCACGGTCATCCAGCTTGACCCCATCAAGCTGGTCGGCTTTGTGCCGGAGACCGAGGTCAACCGCGTGCAGGTCGGTGCCGAAGCCTCGGCGCAACTGGTTACCGGGCGGCAGGTTGAAGGGCGCGTGACATTCCTAAGCCGGTCGGCGGATGAAACCACCCGTACCTTCGAGGTTGAGATCACCGTACCGAACCCCGATCTGACCATCCGCGACGGCCAGACCGCAACGATCCGCATTGCAGCCGAAGGGGCCAAGGCACATTTGCTGCCGCAATCGGCGTTGACACTGAACAATGAAGGCCAGTTGGGCGTGCGCACCATTGGCGCGGGCGATGTGGTCGATTTCATGCCGGTCCGCGTATTGCGAGATACCGCCGATGGCGTCTGGATTGGCGGATTGCCGGAAAAAACTGATATAATCGTTGTCGGACAAGAATTCGTGACCCGGGGCGTCACCGTCGCCCCGACCTATCAGGAAGCGTCACAATGACAGGTATTGTTGCTTGGGCCGCTGATCGGGCCCGAATGGTTCTGGCCTTTATCGCCATCTCGCTGGTCATCGGCGGGTTTGCCTATGTCAGCTTGCCAAAAGAAGGCGAGCCGGATATCGAAATCCCGGCGTTGTTTGTGTCGGTCCAGTTTCCGGGCATCTCGGCAGAGGATTCCGAAAACCTGCTTGTCAAACCGATGGAGACCGAGCTTGCGGATCTTGACGGTCTGAAAGAGATGACGGCAACCGCCGCCGAAAGCTATGCCGGTGTGGCGCTCGAATTCGACTTTGGCTGGGACAAGACGGCCATCATGGCCGACGTGCGCGATGCCATGAACAGCGCGCAGGCCGAGTTCCCCGAAGGGGCCGAGCAATATTCGCTGCACGAGATTAACTTTTCCGAATTCCCCATCGTCATCGTCAACCTGACCGGGGCCGTGCCCGAACGCACAATGGCCCGCGTGGCCAAGGACTTGCAGGATGAGCTTGAGGCACTGGATTCGGTGCTGGAGGCCGGTATTGCGGGCAATCGCGACGAATTGCTTGAGGTCGTCATCGACCCCCTGCGGCTTGAAGCCTACAACGTCACAGCAGCCGAACTGATCAATGTCGTGCAAAACAACAACCAGCTGATCGCAGCGGGTGAAGTTGAAACGGCGCAAGGCACATTCTCGGTCAAGATCCCCTCGTCCTTCAAAACCGCGCAGGATGTCTATGGGCTGCCGGTCAAGGTCAACGGTGACCGGGTGATCACGCTGGGTGAACTGGCCGAGATCAATTACACCTTCGAAGACCGCGAAGGCACGGCACGGTTCGATAATGTGCCGACCGTCGCGTTACAGGTGGTCAAGCGGAAAGGGTTCAACCTGATCGACACGGTCGAACAGGTCAAAGCAACCGTTGCCGAGGCGCAAAGCAAATGGCCGCCAGAACTGCAAGCCGCCGTGGATGTCGGCACGTCGAACGACCAAAGCCGCATCGTGGGATCGATGGTCAGCCAGTTGGAAGGCTCGGTCCTGACAGCGATTGCGCTGGTGATGATCGTTGTGCTGGCCTCACTGGGGTCACGCGCCGCGTTGCTGGTGGGTTTCGCCATTCCCACGTCGTTCCTTCTGTGTTTCGCGTTCCTGGCGGTTATGGGCGTCAGTATTTCGAACATTGTGATGTTCGGTCTGATCCTGGCGGTTGGTATGCTGGTGGATGGTGCGATTGTGGTGGTCGAATATGCCGACAAGCGCATCAAGGAAGGCGTCGGCCCGATGCACGCCTATGTCGAGGCGGCGCAGCGGATGTTCTGGCCCATCGTCTCATCCACTGCGACAACGCTGTGTGCTTTCCTTCCAATGCTGTTCTGGCCCGGCGTACCGGGTGAGTTCATGGGGATGCTGCCCGTCACCCTGATCTTCGTTCTGTCCGCCTCGCTGATCGTTGCGCTGATCTACCTGCCGGTCATGGGCGGCGTGTCGGGACGCCTCAGCCGTGTCTTTGACCGCTGCTCGAATTGGCTGCGGGCCCGCACGCCGTGGTGGCTGCGTGCGGTGCTGGTGGCCCCTTCGTTCTACCTTGTGTTCCTGGGCGCAATGCAGGTGTTGAACCCGAACTACCTTGTGCCCGGTGGTGGTTCCTTCATCGGCGCTGTCATGATGATTTTTGGCGCGTTCGCCGGATCGGTCACGCTGGGTGCGGCCAAGATCGAACGCAAGCCGGACACCAAGGTTCATACCGCGAAAGAGCACACGCCATTCGGCTATTTCATCAAGTTCCTCGTCGGCAACCCGATCATGCCGATTGTGTCCATCGCCGCCGTCGGGTTTGCAGTGATGACCGTGATGACGATCTTTGGCGAAAACAACCGCGGCGTTGAGTTCTTCGTCGAAAGCGAGCCCGAGCAGGCCACCGCCTTCGTAAGGGCGCGGGGCAACCTGTCGCTGGCGGAAAAAGACGCCATGGTTCTGGCCGCCGAACAGGTAATCGCGGCCCATCCTGCCGTTATCAACGTCTTTTCCTTCGCCGGTGAAGGCGGGCTTGACCAGAACAACGGCGGTGCACAGGATCCGGCGGATACCGTCGGGCGCGTACAGTTCGAGATCATCCCATGGGAAGACCGCCCGAACATCTCGGAACCCATTCTGGGTGGGTTGTTTGATCGCCACTTTGTCGCCCCTGAATATGACGGCGACTATGTGCTGGACGAGCTGAATACCCAACTGGCCGAACTGCCCGGCTTCGTGGTCGAGATTCTGCCGCTGGAACAAGGGCCGGCCTCGGCCAAGCCCGTGCATCTGCGGATCAAGGGTGATGGTTGGGACAGTCTGACAAGTGCCACTCTGGCGGCGCGTGAGGCGTTCGATACCATGCCCGGCCTGATCAAGATCGAAGACACTCTGCCCCTGCCCGGCATCGACTGGCAGATCGACGTGGATGTCGCCAAGGCGGGTCGTTTCGGGGCCGACGTGGCAACTGTTGGGGCCATGGTGCAACTGGTCACGCGGGGTATCCTGCTGGGTGAGATGCGCCCCGACTCCACAGATGAAGAGATCGAGATCCGCGTCCGCCTGCCCGAGGAAGACCGCGTCCTGTCCACGCTGGACACCTTGAAAGTCCGCACGCCTGACGGGCTGGTGCCGCTGTCCAATTTCGTGTCGCGTCAACCCGTGGCCAAACTGGCCGAGATCAACCGCATCGATCAGGAGCGTTACTATGACGTCAAGGCCGATGTCGAACCCGGTCTGAGCAAAGTGGTGACGGATGGCCCCGATGGCACAGACAAACGTCTGGCCGTTCTGCGCGCGCTTGAGGATGGTGCCGCGCCTTCACCCTCGACCCTGACAACGCCGGACGGCAAGCAGTTCGACCTTGTTCAACTGACCGGCGCAAACAGCGTCGATGAGCTGCGCGGCGTGATCGACGCAGGTGACGCCCGCATCAGCCTGATCAATCCAAACGAACGTATCGCCGTTCTGACCGAGTGGCTGCAAACCGACCCGTTCGATCCCGCAATCAGCTGGGAATGGACCGGCGATCAGGAAGAACAGGCCGAAAGCCAGGCCTTCCTGTCCAGCGCGTTTCTGGCCGCTTTGGGACTGATGTTCGTGATCCTGCTGGCGCAGTTCAACAGCTTCTACAACTCGGTTCTGGTGCTGTTGGCGGTGGTGTTGTCCACGACCGGCGTCCTGATCGGGATGCTGGTGATGGAGCAGCCCTTCTCGATCATCATGACCGGCACAGGGATCGTGGCGCTGGCAGGCATCGTGGTGAACAATAACATCGTTCTGATCGATACCTATCAGGAATACAGCCGCTATATGCCCCGGATCGATGCCATCGTGCGCACGGCCGAGGCCCGGATCCGTCCGGTTCTGCTGACCACGCTGACCACAATGGCCGGTCTGACACCGATGATGTTTGGCCTGTCGCTGGATTTCGTCAATGGCGGCTACACGATCGACAGCCCCACCGCGCTGTGGTGGAAGCAACTGGCGACCGCCGTGGTGTTTGGTCTGGGTATCGCGACCGTGCTGACCCTGATCGTGACGCCATCCTTCCTGGCGCTACGCGTCTGGGTGACAACCTACGCGGTTTGGCTGGGCAAGCTTCTGGCACGGGTGTCCGCAGGCCGTTCCAGCAGGATCGCGCAGGACATGGCAATTGGCCGGACCGCGCGCGCCATGCAATCGACCGAGATTGTGTGGGACGATCAGCCTCTGCCCAATCGGGTCGAACCCGAGGATCGCCCCGACACCCCACCCGGCGCACCGCTGAAAGCCGCAGAATAAAGCAAAAGGGCGAACCGCAATGGTTCGCCCTTTTCAATAGTCCGGTCCGTGGTCCCGATTATTCGGTGAACGTGTATTCACCCAGATCACACAAATCCAGGCCGAAATCTTCGTAGGTACCGCCGTCATCGAAGACGCCGCGAATGTCATAAACGCAGGTGCTCAGGCCGTCGGCGATCAGAACCTCGACCTCGTAACCCGATGCCAGATACCCGTCGACCAACAGATCTTCTTCCCATTCATCGGACGAGCTTGTTGAAACGTTGAATTCAACCAGATCCGAGCTGGTTTCGTTAACCAGCAGGAAGTTAAGATCTTCGGCTTTGGCCGCTGTGCTCGACACTAAAAGCACAGCGGTCAGCGCCGCCGTAAACTTATTCATAGATATATCCTTTGTTGAACTTCGCCGCAGCATTTCGCTGCGTCGATCCTGCATTTCATCGCAGGGGAGAAAGGTCAATTCAAAGCTCAACCGATTTGAGCGAAAGCCTCAGGCGGCCTGACTGTCGGATTGCTGGCGGCTCCACAGTTGCGCATAGCGCCCATCGCGGGCCAGCAATTCGTCATGGGTGCCCTGCTCGATGATCTCACCGGCCTCCAGTACGACGATGCGGTCGGCCTCGGCTATTGTGCTCAGCCGGTGGGCAATGGTGATCACCGTGCGCCCTTCACCCGCGCGGGCCAGTGCATCCTTGATGTCCTGCTCGGTATCCGTATCAAGGGCCGAGGTCGCCTCATCCAGCAACAGGATCGGCGGGTTCTTCAGTAGCGTGCGGGCGATCCCAACGCGCTGCTTTTCTCCGCCGGACAGTTTCAGCCCCCGCTCGCCCACTTTGGTGTCATAGCCTTCGGGCAAGGAGGCAATGAAGTCGTGAATCTGTGCCGCCCGCGCGACCGCTTCGACATCTTCCTGCGTCGCGCCATCCCGGCCATAGGCGATGTTGTAGCGGATGGTGTCGTTAAACAGAACCGTGTCCTGCGGCACAACGCCGATGGAGCCGTGCAAGCTGGTTTGGGTCACGTCCCGCACATCCTGCCCGTCGATTTTCAGAGCCCCTCCGGTGACGTCATAGAAACGGAACAGCAGGCGTCCGATGGTGGATTTCCCGGACCCGGTCGCCCCAACGATTGCCACCGTCTTCCCTGCCGGAACGGTCAGAGACACGCCTTTTAGGATTTCACGATCCGGGTCATAGCCAAAACGGACGTCCTGTAACGTCACCTCACCGCCGTTGACGTTCAGCTTGGGCGCATCGGGCTTGTCTTTGACCTCGGCGGGTTGTTCCAACAAGTCGAACATCTGCCCCATATCGACCAGAGCCTGCCGGATTTCACGATAGACAGTGCCCAAAAAGTTCAGCGGCACGGTAATCTGGATCATGTAGGCGTTCACCATCACGAAATCGCCTACGGTCAGCGACCCGTTCTGCACCCCGACGGCCGCCAGAACCATAACCCCGATCAGACCACAGGTGATCAGAAAGGACTGGCCGAAATTCAGAAAGGCCAGTGAATAGGCCGTCTTCAACGCCGCCCCGGCATAGGCCTTCATCGATACGTCGTAGCGTTCGGTCTCGCGCGTTTCCGCGTTGAAATATTTGACGGTTTCAAAGTTCAGAAGGCTGTCGATGGCGCGTTGGTTGGCTTCGGTGTCCTGATCATTCATCTCGCGCCGCAGCTTTACGCGCCATTCGGTGACGACGAAAGTAAAGCAGATATAAAGCGCGATGGTGACCGCCACGACCACCAGATACCAAATGTCGAACAGCCACATCAGGATGACGGCGATCAAGAGCAGTTCCAGGATCAGGGGCCCGATCGAGAACAGCAGGAACCGCAGAAGAAAATCGACGCCTTTGACCCCACGCTCGATGATGCGGCTCAGGCCGCCGGTGCGGCGGGTGACGTGGTAGCGCATCGATAACTGGTGGATATGCCCGAAGGTCTCAAGCGCAAGGGCACGCAGGGCGCGTTGACCCACCGGGGCAAAGGACGCATCGCGCAATTGCTGAAACCCAACTGTCATCATGCGCGCAACGCCATAAGCGACGGTCAACCCGACCGCGCCCAGCGCAACGGGCGGAACCCCTTCCCCCGCCAACGCATCAACGGCCCCTTTATACAGGATCGGTGTATAGACCGCGATCAGCTTGGCCAGCACCAGCATCGACATCGCAATGACGACCCGGCGCTTCACCCAGGGCTCATCATCCGGCCACAGGTAAGGCGTGACCTTGCGGATCGTGCGCCAGCCCGACTTTCGCTCGTCGATTTCGGCCAATTCCTCAGATGTCATTGGGACCGTCCGTCTCATCACGTACCTTGTCTGCGGTCAGAGATATACTCTGGCCCCAAAAGGGCCAGAGGTTTCTTTATTCAGGGATCGTGAAGACCTGCCCCGGATAGATCAGGTCCGGGTCCCGGATCAGGTCGCGGTTGGCATCAAACAACCGGACATACAGAATGCCATCACCAAAACGCTCGCGCGAAATGGCCCATAGCGTGTCGCCCTTTTGCACAGTGACCGAGCGGATCGGGGCCGCCTGTTCCGCAACCTCTTCCGAAGCCGTCGCCTCGGCTGCTTGCAGAACTTCCACCGGCTCGCGTTTGAAGGGCGTTTCCACCCGGCTGATGACGGTGCCATCGGTGGCAACCTCATCCACCCGCAAGGTGTAGACGCCCGGATCGATACCCTCCAACTCACCCCGCCAATTGCCATCATCGGCAGGTGTCAGGTCCGCAACCAGACGGTTGTTCAGGTAAAGGCGAACGGCAGAGCCTTCGCTGACGCGGCCTGTCAGTTCGACCTCACCGGTGTCGGAATAGCCAATCGTATCCAACTCGACCTGTTGCGGTTCGCTGGCAGATGCGGATGGTGACTGAACCAACTCAACCCCCTCTTCGCCCGAGCGTAGAACGGCAATCTGTTGATCGTCGGCTTCATCCTCGACCGGGGCGGCTTCGGCAACCTGCGTGTCTTCAGCAGGCTGTTCCGGTTGCGCCGGGGCATCGCTGCTGTCCGCTTCGGTTGGTGCCGCTGGCGCTTCCTCCGGCTCTGGCACCGGATCGGCGCTGGCCACCTGTTCGCCTTCAACCGGTTTCGGCAGCGCCGCAATCAGGTAGTCATCCGACTGCGCAGTTTGCTGGCCGTCCGAGGTTTGCAGCACCAGCCCTTGCGCATCATCGCTGAACGGGATCGACACGAACTCGGCAAACTGCCCGCTGCTGTCCACGGTGAAGCTGTGAAGCGGTTCTCCGTCCAGCAGCACCTGAATCTCGCTGCCGGGCGCGGCCTCGCCGGACAGAAGCGCATTGCCGTCTTTTTCAACGAAAATCTGATCTAGGACAGGAGCGGCGATTGCGGGGGCCTCGGCCACCTCTTCGGTGGTTTCCGCCTCGGGCTCTGCTTGGGTTGGCTCGTCGGTCGCGGTATCGGCAACCTCGGGCGCGGGCTGTTCGGCGGGCTCTTCCGTGGCGGCTTCGGCCTCATCCGACGCAATCTCGGCGGTATCCTGCGCGGGGGCTTCGGCTGCTTGCTCAGGCTCTGCTTCTTCAGTCTGTTGCTCGGTCTCGTCCGCCGGCACCGCAGCCGTTTGTTCCTGAGGGACGTCTTCCGGTGCCGGGGCCGAGGTGAAGACCCCGGACAGATACAGCCCGCCGGCCCCCAGAATTGCGATGATACCGGCAACCACCCCCCACACGAAGTTCCCCGAGCTTCCGTTTCCCGACTTGGCGTCCATTCTTTTCCTTTCGCTCCGCAGCGCGAAGGCATTCATTCCTAATGCGTTCCGGCGGACAGTTGAGCCAATTTATCAATCCCGCTATCACGGGTCAAAACCCCTGACACAACCCCGGAGCCCCCATTCGATGTCCCAGAAATCTGTCTGTGTGTATTGCGGGTCACGCAATGGCGCAAAACCGGCCTATTCCGATACGGCCCGAACGTTTGGCACCTTGCTGGCAAAGGAAGGCTGGCGGCTTGTTTACGGTGCCGGAGATGTTGGCCTGATGGGCGAAGTCGCCCGCGCCGCACAGGACGCAGGCGGCGAGACCTTTGGCGTCATCCCGGTACATCTGGTGCAGCGCGAGGTTGGCAAAACCGACCTGACCCATTTCGTGATCACCGAAACGATGCACGAGCGCAAGAAAGTCATGATCATGAATGCCGACGCAGTCGTTGTTCTGCCCGGTGGCCCCGGGTCATTGGATGAGCTGTTCGAGGCGCTGACATGGCGGCAGTTGGGTCTGCATGACAAGCCCATCGTGGTGGTGAATGTCGATGGCTATTGGGATGCCCTGCATACGCTGCTGGATCAGGTCATGGGTCAGGGCTTTGCCGACGCATCGCTGGCCGATTTCATCACATGGGCCGACAGCGCCGGGGCCGCCATGGACGCTTTGCGCGACAAACTGGCTTAGTGTGGGCGGCTGTTGCCGCCCTTGGCGCCCTTACGCCAGCCGCGGCGCGGGCTTCAGGCGTTGCCGCAAAACCCGCTCGACCTTGTGCAGCGGATGGTTGGTCAGCGTCTTATCGACCTCGGCCACGACCTTGGCCAGCACGTCGCTGTGCAAACGCCGCCGCAACAGCCCCAGCACATGGGGGCTGGCGACCAGAACCAGACGTTTATACGCGCCCTTCAACCCCTTGCGGTTCAGCAGGTTTGCCAGATCCTGCACGAAAAGGGACTTGGCATGGGTTTTCCAGGACACCTCCTCCATCGCCGATTTCTGATTGGGACCACCGTCATTTCGACGCCCTGCACGATCTGAAGGCTTTGCAGGCAGCGTATCTGGTTCTTCGACCGAAACAACAACCAGATTGGGGTCTTCGGCATCGGTGATGTTCTCCATGAACAGCGCCTTTTCCCCGTCTGCAATAATAACCCAGGTTCCTTGTGCAAGTGCGACCATCGTGTTCTCCCGTAGCGATGTCAGGTGGCATCCCTCATCCGTCAGTCATAGCGTCTGCCCACAGCCTCGTAGGTGTGGCGGTTGCCGTCCGTTTTGTTGTTGGCGGGCTTCTCCTTCCGCTCACCTTAGGTAAGCATTGGCAGGTGGGGTACAATCCCGTCTCAGGATGAAACTTTGTTCATCGGCGGGATTTTTCTGATCAGGCCGACAGCTCGATCACGGTGATCTCGGGCGTTACGCCAAAGCGCACCGGCAACATGGAACAGCCAATGCCACCCGACACAACCAGATCGCGCCCATCTTCGTGCACATGGCCATACGCATAGCGATTGCCAAACCGCGATGGCACGACCGGAGACCACCCGAACAGCCGCACCTGCCCTCCATGAGTGTGACCGCACAACGTCAATGCAACACGGCTTGGCACCTTGGGAAAAATGTCGGGCTCATGTGCCAACAGAATTGCCGGGGCGTCCGGCGGGATCTGCTCTAGCGTTCCGGGCAGATCATCCACCCCGGTATAAACACCTCGGCTATGGCGAATGGCGATCTGATCCCCAAGGCCCGCCAACCAGACACCGTTTGGCAAGGCTACCGCCTTGTTTTCCAACACCGGAATACCGTTGCGCTCTAGCTCGACAGCGGTTTCGACCGGCCCGCGCCCCCGGTCTTGCGCGGCTTTGTCCTGCCACCAATCGTGGTTGCCCAATATCGCGTAAACACCTAGCGGAGCCGACAATGCCCCCAAAACCGTGGCCGTCTCACGCACCGGAACATCCTTGGTCACATAGCTATGCCCGGCCGTCAGATCGCCCAAAACCACGATCAGATCGGCACCCAGCGCATTTGTGCGCGCCACGATCTTCTCTAGCCGAGACAGCGGCGTCGTCGGCTCTGCCATATGAAGGTCGGTCAGGACCGCGACCTTGACTGGGCGATCCTGCGGCCAATCCGAGCGCTTCACCCGCCACCGACGCACACGCAAGCGCAGCGCCGGTTCGATGAAAAACCCGTAAAACGCAGCAAAAAGGCCTGCCAGCGTCACCGCCAGCAGGCCCTTTATGAACCCTCGTCGGGTCAAGGTTTACATCCGCGATGCAACGTTTTCCCAGTTTACCAGATTGTCGAGGAAGTTCGACAGGTAAGCCGGGCGCTTGTTGCGGAAATCGATGTAGTAGCTGTGCTCCCACACATCACATCCCAGCAGCGCGGTCTGACCAAAGCACAGCGGATTCACGCCGTTTTCAGTCTTGGTCACGGCCAGCGAGCCGTCCGCGTTCTTGACCAGCCACGCCCAGCCCGAGCCGAACTGGCCGGCACCTGCGGCGCTGAATTGCGACTTGAACTGGTCAACCGAGCCGAAGCTTTCGGTCAGAGCCTTCTCCAGCTCACCGGGCATGGCATTGCCGCCGGGGCCCATCATCTCCCAGAACTGGTTGTGGTTCCACAGCTGGCTGATGTTGTTGAAGATACCGTTCTGCGCCACGGCGTTTGCGTCGTAGGTGCCAACGATGATCTCTTCCAGCGACTTGCCGTCCCACTCGGTCCCGGCGATCAGCTTGTTGCCGTTGTCGACATAGGCCTTGTGGTGCAGGTCGTGGTGATATTCCAGTGTTTCCGCGGACATACCCTTGGCTGCCAGCGCGTCATGTGCATAAGGAAGATCAGGAAGTTCAAAAGCCATGTCGGCCCCCTGTTAAAATGTAAGTTGCGGTTCCCAAGGTTAAATGCTTTGGCAGCAGCCGCAGGTCAAGAGCCGAGACAAGAAAACCCGGAGGTCCGCGATGCTGACACAGGCGCGCAAGATGTTCTACCGCGCCCGCGGATACTATGCGGGCACCCTGAACGGAGAGCCGTTCCGCCTGGACCCCTACCACTCGAAGTTCTGGCGCAAAGCCTCGGCGGGCAATTGGGAACCCGAAACCTTTGCGGTTCTGGACCAATACCTGTCGCCCGACCGCGATTATCTGGATATCGGCGCCTGGATCGGTCCCACCGTTCTCTACGCCGCGCGCCGCGCCCGCCAAGTCTGGTGTTTCGAACCCGATCCCGTGGCCTACCGCCATCTGGTCTGGAATCTGCACCTGAACGACATCCGAAACGTGTCGGCCTTCAGCATCGCCCTGTCGGATGGGTTCGGGGTGACGCGCATGGCATCCGCCCATGGCGAGGCGGGCGATTCAACCTCATCGCTGCTGCATGACGGCAGCCACGGTACGGATGCAATGACGATCGGCTGGGATCAGTTCGCAACCGCGGTCGATCTGTCTGAGGTTGCTTTGGTAAAAATGGATATCGAAGGCGCCGAATACCCGGTCCTGCCCTCATTGACCCCGTGGTTGCAGGCCACGAACCCCGCCCTGCTGCTTTCGACCCACGCGCCCTATCTCGACGCAGAAAACCGGGCGCCCGCGATGAAACAACTGGCTGACGCACTGGCCTTCTACGGCCGGTGCCAGGACCCGCTCACCGGCGAAACCGGCGCATCGATCCTCACCGGAAACCGCGCCCTGACCCAGTTCCCCACTTTCCTGTTCAGCACGAACCCCTGACCCCGTGGGCCACCGATCCGCCCTTCATCTGGCCAAAAATATCCTGGGGGTGAGGCCGAAGGCCGAGGGGGCAAAGCCCCCTCACCCAGCTCTCAACACCGGCACCGGGCTCAGTAAACGCCAACCTCACTTCCCGGCTGCGCTGCAACCTTCAGCAGGTTGAACGCATAGTCGGCAGCCGAGCGGAAACAAACCACCCGGAACGTCTCGGCGTCGTCCATCCAGAACGCGCCTGCCACCTGCGCCAGACGCGAGCGGCGGATTTGGCCGGGCTGGAATGCCTCGGGTGACAGATCGACCGGGGACAGTTTGCCCAGAACCTCGCGCGCGGACGCGCCCGAGATGCGAAACACCGCCCGCGCGTCCGAGACGTTGACCGCAAGGGCATGTGTGCCGCCAAGCGCGTTGGTCATCGCCGCCAGCTTGGCCTCGACCTCGGCATAGGGCACCAGCACCAGCAACTCGTCGGTGGACATCCAGCAGACGCCGGTGTCGCCATCGACAAGAGCCTCACGCTGGCCGGGCATTTTCTGCCCGGTGGCATCCTTGACGGCCTTGGCCAGCACCTTGTCGGACAGGTCGCCGCGCAGGGTGATCATGCCCTGCAGGCCGGTTTCCTCGACCCTGGCGATGCCGTCATAGCTGGCGTGGTTCAGTGCGCTGATGGGTTCAAACATTCTGCTTCTCCCCGTCCTTGTCGAAGAAGATCGGGTCCACGATCTTGGCTTTGTAGATTTTGTCATCCGTGCCCGGGAACTCGACAATCTCGCCCATCCGGTCGGGGCCGTGCTTGATCAGGCCCATGGCGATGCCTTTGCCCAGATTGGCCGAGTAATAAGTCGAGGTCACGCGCCCGATCATGTTGCGCTGACCATTTGCGTTGACGCCCTCGCCGACTGCGTAAGCGCCGTCCGGCAGAACGGAACCATCCACAGTCTCCAAGCCGACCAGTTTCCAGCGCTCGGGATCGGCCATATGGGTCCGCGAATGGGCGCGTTTGCCAAGGTAATCCTCTTTCTTCTTGGACAGTGCCCAGTGCAGCCCCAGATCCTGCGGGATCACGGTGCCGTCGGTCTCGTCCCCGATCATGATAAAGCCCTTTTCGGCCCGCAGGATGTGCAGACATTCGGTGCCGTACGGCATCACACCGAATTCTTTGCCAGCCTCCATCAGCGCGTCCCAAAACGCCTGTCCCTGCGACGCAGGCACGGCGATCTCATAGGACAGCTCACCCGAGAACGAGATGCGGTAAGCGCGGCAATCGAAGTCACCGATTTTTCCGTCGCGCCATTCCATGAAGGGCAGCGCCTCTTTGGACACATCCATCCCGCCCAGCTTCTCAAGCACCTTGCGGGCGTTGGGGCCAACCACGGCGACCTGAGCGTATTGCTCGGTCACATTGGCGACATAGACTTTCCAGTCCCACCATTCGGTCTGCAACCACTCTTCCATATGGCCATGGATGCGCTCGGCCCCGCCGGTGGTGGTGTGGCACAGCCATGTATCCTCATCGATGCGGGCGACAACGCCGTCATCGATCAGGAACCCGTTTTCCGAACACATCAGGCCATAGCGACATTTGCCGATCTTCAGCGTGGACATCATGTTGGTATACATCATGTCCAGGAACTTGCCCGCATCCGGGCCTTTGACGATCAGCTTACCAAGCGTCGAGGCATCCAGCAGGCCGAGGTTGTCGCGGGTGTTCTTCACCTCGCGGTTCACCGCGTCATGCACGGATTCGCCGGGACGCACATAGGCGTAGGTCCGGCGCCACTGGCCGACCGGCTCCCAATCGGCGCCGTTCTTGTCGTGCCAGTTGTGCATCGGCGTCTGTCGGATCGGCTGGAACACCTCTCCGCGCGCTTCACCGCCAATCGACGCCAGAGAGATCGGCGTGTAGGGCGGGCGGAACGTGGTGGTGCCGACCTTCGGAATCTCTGATTCCAGCGCATCAGCGAGGATCGCCAAGCCGTTGATGTTGCTCAGCTTACCCTGATCGGTCGCCATGCCCAGCGTGGTGTAACGCTTGGTATGTTCAACACTTTCGTAGCCTTCACGCGCGGCCAGCTGAACGTCCGAGACTTTGACGTCGTTCTGGAAATCCAGCCACGACTTGGCGCGCAGCTGGATCTCGGCATTGGCGGGCATCAGCCACACGGGTTCCATAGGTGCTTCGTCATCTTCACTGACTTCGAGAACCGACACTTTTGGTTTTTTCAGACCAAGCGCTTTGACCACCTTCAGCCCCGCTTCAGTGGCGGTCCGAAGCGTTTCAAAAAGCGAAAGGCCTTCGAAGTCAGTATCTGTTTGCGAGCCAGCGGCTACGCCTGCCGGGACGACAAAACCATTGCCATCTGCTCCCAATGGTGGGCGCTCTAAATCAGGTTGGAACATCGCGTATTTTTCGTTCCACACCAACTTACCGCCGCAATGCGACCACATATGCACAACCGGAGACCAACCGCCCGACATGGCAACCGCGTCGCATTCGACCTCTTCCCGCGCGCCGCCGACGCCCTCTTGATTACAGATGGCAACTTTCTTGACGCGCTTGCCGCCCTTGACCTTGGCGATGGCCTTGCCTGGATCGACACGGATGCCAAGCTGGCGCGCCTCTTCCGCAAGCGGCCCGGCGGTGGCGCGGGCATCGACCACGCGGATCACATCCACTCCGGCCTGTTTGAGAGTAATAGCCGTGCGATAGGCGTCATCGTTGTTGGTGGCGACGATCACCTTCTCGCCCGGGGTTACACCCCAGTTCACGACATAGTCACGCATGGCCGAGGCCAGCATCACGCCCGGCACATCGTTACCCGCAAAGGACAGCGGACGCTCGATGGCTCCGGTCGCCGTCACAACCTGTTTGGCGCGGATACGCCACAGACGATGGCGCGGGCCTTGCGCGCCCGGGTTGTGGTCGGTCAGACGCTCGTATCCCAGCACGTAACCGTGGTCATAGACCCCCGCGCCCATGCAGCGGGACCGCATCGTGACATTGTCCATTGTTTCGAGTTCGGAAACCAATTGTTCCACGAACTTATCCACAGGCTCACCATCTACCAACCCGCCGTCAACCGGAGCGCGACCGCCCCAATGCGCGGTCTGTTCGATCAGCATGACCTTGGCACCAGACGCCGCTGCCGTCTTGGCTGCCTGCAGACCAGCCACTCCGCCGCCGATCACCAGGACGTCGGTGAAGGCATAGAAGTGCTCATAAGTGTCCGCATCGCGGCTGTCCTTGTCGGGGGCCTTGCCCAGACCGGCGGACTGGCGGATGAAGGGTTCATACACATGCTTCCAGAACGGTTTCGGATGGATGAACATCTTGTAGTAGAACCCGGCGGGCAGGAACCGCGACAGGTGGGTGTTGATCGCGCCCACGTCGAATTCCAGATTCGGCCAATGGTTCTGCGACGCTGCGGTCAGTCCGTTGAACAGCTCGGTCGTGGTGGCGCGCTGGTTCGGCTCGAACCGATTACCCTGCCCCAGTCCGACCAGAGCGTTCGGCTCTTCCGCGCCGCTGGCGACCACGCCGCGCGGGCGGTGGTATTTGAACGACCGGCCCATCATCATCTGATCATTGGCCAGCAGGGCCGAGGCAAGCGTGTCGCCCTCGTACCCCTGCATCGAGGTGCCGTTGAAGGTGAAGGTAACCTTTTTCGACCGATCAATCAGACGGCCTTGTTTTGCGAGACGGGTGCTCATTGTGCGGACCTTTCGCAGGTGGAGGCGTCAGGGCCTCCGGCGGGAGTATTTTGGAAAAGATGAAGCATCAGGAGAACTCTCTCCACGTCCAGCCGGGCCGTTTGGCGGCGATGGCGTCCTTGATCTCTTGCGGCGGCTCAGAGGTCTGGGCGGTGTAGGTGCCGAACACCTCGAGCGTTTGGGTGCAGCGCGCGGCGTGGAACCACTTGCCGCAGCCATTGGCGTGGCGCCAGCGTTCAAGGTGAACGCCCTTTGGGTTTTCGCGCATGAACAGGTAGTCGTGGAACTCGTCATCCGACGAGCCCGGGCCATAGCGCTTCAGATGCGCCTCGCCACCGGCGGCCAGTTCGGTTTCTTCGGCGTCAACGCCGCAATAGGGGCAATTCAGGATCAGCATGTGGTCATCCTTTTGGCGGTCAGTCGGCGCGCGGGCCGATCAGAATTCTGTTCTTTGGCACCTTCGGGCAGCCCCTTAGTGCGCCACCCCGGCGGCGACGCTTTCGTCGATGAAGCGGCCCTCTTTGAAGCGGTCCAGCGAGAAGGCCTCGGTCAGTGGCGAATGCCCCGTGGCCATCAGCTGTGCCATGCCCCAGCCCGAGCCCGGAATGGCCTTGAAGCCGCCGGTGCCCCATCCGCAGTTGATGAAGCAATTGCCCAGAGGTGTTGACGACAGGATGGGAGAGCGGTCGCCGGTCATATCCACGATCCCGCCCCACTGGCGCAGCATTTTCAGGCGTGAAATCATCGGGAAGGTCTCGACCAGTGCCCGTACCGTTTCCTCGATATGGTGGAAGCTGCCGCGCTGGGTGTAGTTGTTGAACCCGTCGGTGCCGCCGCCGATCACCATCTCGCCCTTGTCGGATTGCGACATATAACCGTGCACGGTGTTGGCCATCACGACCACATCCATACAGGGTTTGATCGGCTCTGATACCAGCGCCTGCAGGGCAATCGCCTCAAGCGGCAGACGGAAGCCCGCCATCTCGGCCAACTGGCCGGAATGGCCTGCCACTACGATCCCCAGCTTGTCACAGTCGATTGAGCCTTTGGTGGTATCAACGCCGACAACGCGACCATTTTCGGACCGAACGCCTTTGACTTCGCATTGCTGGATGATGTCCATCCCCATCGCCGAACATGCGCGGGCATAGCCCCAGGCCACCGCATCGTGGCGCGCGGTGCCGCCGCGTTCCTGCCACAGCGCCCCCAGTACCGGATAGCGGGGGCCGTCGATATTGATGATCGGGACCAGTTCCTTGACGCGCTCGGGGCCGATCCACTCGGTCTTGACGCCTTGCAGCGCGTTTGCGTGGGCGGTGCGCTGATAGCCGCGAATTTCGTGCTGGGTCTGGGCCAGCATCATAACACCGCGCGGGCTGAACATGACATTGTAGTTCAGGTCCTGGCTCAGGTCTTCATACAGGCTACGCGCCTTTTCGTACAAAGCCGCCGACGGATCCTGCAGGTAGTTCGACCGGATGATGGTCGTATTCCGCCCGGTATTGCCGCCACCCAGCCAGCCCTTTTCGATCACGGCGACGTTCTGGATGCCGTAGTTTTTGCCAAGGTAATAGGCCGTCGCCAGACCATGCCCCCCCGCACCGACGATGATCACGTCATAGCGTTTCTTGGGCTGGGGGGACCGCCAGGCGCGTTCCCATCCTGTGTGATAGCGCAACGCTTCGCGCGCCACAGCAAAGGCTGAATAGTGTTTCATAAGCGAATCCATCCGGTTCGGTGATTGTGCGCAGATATGCCGTGTTGGCCGACTCTACCCCTGCCGGGCAACGCCACAATATAGCACTATTGCGACATGTCGCCCTTTCGCGGCCATTTGTCCCTTTTGTCGGGCGTCTGACGGGTCTAAGTCAAAGCAGCTATTTCGGAGGGACCATGACGTTCTGGGTTCTGCTACTGACCATTGCGCTGTTGATCGCGGCGTTCCTGAGCTACAGCCTGCTGCGTGGCCGTCGCGGCGCCGAGCCTGCGGCTGCGTATGATCTGCGGGTCTATCAGGAACAACTGGCCAGCGTTGACCGCGATCTGGCGCGCGGTGTCATTGGTGAAGCGGATGCCGAACGGGTCCGCACCGAAATCTCGCGCCGCATTCTGGCAGCAGATGCACAGATGGCCAAAGAGGTCGCAGGGGCCGGGCCGTCGGGCGTTGTTTCCGCGATCACAATTGCGTGTCTGACCGTGGTTCTGGCGGGCGGCGGGTTGTGGATGTATCAGCGGATCGGCGCGGTTGGTCTGCCGGACATGCCCCTGACCGACCGCATCGAACTGGCCGAGGAGGTGCGTGCAAACCGCCCACCGCAAGCCGCTGCCGAGGAATTGGCGACACCACCGCCACCGCGCGAACTGGATGAAAGCTACGCCAACCTTCTCAAACAGTTACGCGAAACAGTTGAAGCACGACCCGATGATTTGCAGGGGCATATGCTGTTGGCTCAGCACGAAACCAACGCTGGCAACTTCAAGGCCGGATACCAGGCGCAGCAGCGGGTGATCGAGCTGTCCGGAGACACCGCAACCGCGGATGCCTATGCGGATTTCGCCGAGATGATGATTCTGGCGGCCAACGGATATGTCTCGCCCGAAGCGGAACAGGCACTGTCGCAAGCGCTGGATCGCGATCCACGGCACGGGCCGGCCCGGTACTATCTGGGCCAGATGTTGGCGCAGGTCGGACGCCCGGACATCGCTTATCGCATGTGGATCGAAACCCTGCGCGACGCCCCCCGTGGCGCGCCCTGGGCCGAGGCGATCAGGGTTCAACTGGATGAGCTTGCCTTCCGAGCAGGCGTTTTTAACGCGCCGGACATTGCACCGGCCCCTGGACCCAGCCAAGAGGATATGGCCGCCGCAGCCGAGCTGACGCCGGAAGAACGGCAGGAGATGATTCAGGGCATGGTCGACCAGCTTTCAGACCGATTGGCGACCGAAGGCGGCTCGCCCGAGGAATGGGCCCGTCTGATTGCAGCACTTGGGGTACTGGGGCAAGGCCAGCGGGCCATAGATATCCACAAGGAAGCGAAAGTGGTGTTTGCCGATAACGCGGATGCGTTGCAGATGCTGGACGCGGCCGCCCTGCAAGCCGGTATCGCGCAATGATCCACGACGCGTTCGAAGATTTCGCAGCCGCCCTGCCCCCGATGACCGCGCTGATGGGGCTGGACCTTGGGGAAAAGACCATCGGCGTCGCGGTCTCGGACCGGATGCGCGGCGTAGCCAGCCCGCTGGAAACCGTGCGACGCAAAAAGTTCACTCTGGATTCCGCCCGTTTGCTTGAGATCATCGCAGATCGCGAGATCGGCGGCGTCATTCTGGGACTGCCGAAAAACATGGACGGGACTGAGGGGCCAAGGTGCCAATCGACCCGCGCCTTTGCCCGCAATCTGTCGCGCCTGACCGACGTGTCCATCGGGTTCTGGGACGAACGGCTCAGCACGGTTGCGGCAGAAAAGGCACTGCTCGAGGCGGATACGACACGAAAACGTCGCGGACAGGTTATCGACCACGTCGCAGCCGGTTATATCCTGCAGGGAGCGCTGGACAGGCTGCGCTTTCTCTAACTGGTCGGAGACCGCTGATGACAAATATGGTTTGGAAACGGAACGAGGTTGAAAGCCCGTGTGTCCAGATCTGTGTCGTACACCCGACCGAGCGGATCTGCACCGGCTGCTACCGCACCATCGACGAGATCACCCGGTGGTCCAAGATGGACAGCAGCGAACGCGCCGAGATCATGGAAGACCTGTCCGCCCGCAAGCCGCGCCTGGCAAAACGTCGCGGCGGTCGGGCGGCCCGGTTGAACGGTTCCTGAACCCCTAGTTCGTTTTGACGCGCCGGTCCTCGTCCTTGGCATCGGTCGCGCTGTGAATCGGTTCCCGACCGCGCAATTCTTCTGCAAACAGATTGATGATCTCGGACTGGCTTGTCCGAGGCTGGTCGGAGATCGGGCCTTGTTGATCGTCACGGGCCAAATCACCGGGCAAAGGCAGCACAACTCCGTTTCCGGAAAAGATTTTATTTAAGACAGTCCTGAACGTCATTTCGAGCATCCTGTAGTGAATTAAATAATCGATGTCGCCGCGGGTCGCGTCCGAGCTCCGAGGGTCGGCTCAAGAACGTAGCTGAATGTGAGTGGCAACCCGCGGCAACGAGGCTGAGCTAATCAATGCAAACTTCATTTTTACGGGGAAAACACTCAGATTTTCCTCGTTTTTGAGGTTGAAAACACTAAACCCCACAAATTCCAACAAATTCCCTTACGTCACAAAATGACGATATTCAGGGCCCAAAAGGCCATTTTGCGGGTGTTGGGCCCGCTTTCGAATCAAATGTGGTCAGAAATCAGCCCGCAGACAGCCAGGATTTGGCGTTTTCGATCTCTTCCGAGGGGAAGAATTGCGTGCGCGTGCCAAGGACGTGACTGGCGACACGTTGCGCCATCTGCTGCCATGCCTTGTTGCCGACAATCGCCGCGCGATCCAGCATCCGGATATGGCCGCTGGCCAGACGAAAATGCGCAGCCAATGCCGACAATCCCTGCCACCCGTCAAATTCACGCAGGTCAATAAGCAGCCGGAACCCCTCGCGATCCTGCAAAAGCAGGTCCAGATCGCGCCCGGCCTTGGCATATTCCTCGGGGTCCAGCTTTCCAAGAAGGCTCAGTTGCACGCAGGATCCACCCAGATCGGTGACATGGATCGATCCCAGCGATTCCCGCATCCAGCGCCGTGCGGCCTCTAGCTCGGCCAATTCGAATACATGCAGAGGACATGGAAGGATCGGGGCGGCCAGCCGGACACTGGTCTGAACCCATCCCTGATCGGCAACCACACCAATCCGGTCAAAGCCGCGCCAATGGCTCAGGCCCAGCTTGGTGTCCGACCACGCGGCCCCCAGGTCATACCCTTTGAATTCGGGCTGCACGATGGCCAGCAGGCCGACCGTATCATGTTCGGCCAATGCGGCCTCGATCGCGGGAACAAGGGTTTCAGAGTAGTCGGTGCTGGTGACCTGACCGGACAGTTCAACTTCGATCAATGCGCCGTCAGAATTTCTATGAACTGTAATCATGACCCTAATTCTCCACCAAAAATCAATGGGCGGAGACTACGGAGATTCGATCCATTCGGCCACTCCCCCCGTGAACTCGGGGCGAAAATAGGCGATCATTCGACCATCAGGGCCAGCGGTGGCGCTGTCGCCCCATGGTGCAACCCCGTGCAGGCAATGGCGATGCAGCAGATACGCCTCGCCCGGTTTGGCGGGTAAAGCGATCCGGGGACAGGTTTCGAACACCTCTCGCCGCGCGGCCTGATAGGCGTCGGTGATATCGACCTTGTGCAGACCGTCCCTTGGATGCCCGGCCAAAGCGTCCCGGAACATGTCGCCCAGCAGCTTATGGCTGCCTTCCCACAGCACCATCGGGGCGGCGTCTTCGTTGGCCTCGGTCAGCGGGATACCCAAAATCCATGCGTGAGGCTCATCAACCCGGCGGCGGCGGTCCGGACCCATCGGGCGCAACCCATCCACATGCGCAGCATCCCGGTTTCGGCGATAGCGCGCGGCGGCCTCACTCTCCCCACGCCGGGGACGCGGATAGCCCGGATGGATGACCGAGACCTGCCCCCTATGAAGCGGCAGGTTTCCGTAGTGATCCTGAATGAATGACATCGCAACCCCGGTCAGAGGACCCGATTGCCCGACCCTGCCCTGCGCATCATTGGCCAAGGCATCCACGCCCACAAACCACGTTCCTTCGCAATCCAGCCATTCGGCATAGACCGGGTCGTCTATGGACTGTCGGGCCACCGGAAGTGCATGAGCGACCCATACCGCCAGCAAGGGATCATAGGGGAACTTCACCCAGCCCTTGGACCAGAAGTCATCTACCATCCCAGCGCCTTGCGCAGCATGTTCAGCGCAACCAGCGTCAGGAACACCGCAAAGACCCGCTTCAGGGGTTTCGGGTCCATCGCGTGGGCCAGCTTCACCCCCCATGGCGCGGTGATCATGGTCATGGCCACGACAATTCCAAAGGCCACAAGGTTCACGGCCCCGATCGTCAGCGGCGGTCGGTGCTCGGCCGCGATGCCAAGGAACAGGAAGCCCAGAACCGATGGGACGGCAATAATCACGCCAAACCCGGCAGCGGTTGCGACGGCGCGGTGAATGGGTGTGTTATAAAGGCTCATCAACGGCACACCAAAGCTGCCACCGCCGATGCCCATCAGCACGGACAGAAACCCGACCGACGGCGACAGCGCCGCAAGTTTTACGCCCTTTGGCATCGCATCGCCCAAGCGCCATTCGGATTTGCCAAGGCCCAGATAGGCACCGATCACCATACCCAGGATGCCAAACAGGGCCTGCAGCGCCTCGGTCCGCAGGGCCGACGCCACCAGAACACCGACAATCGCACCGACGGCAATCCCCGGCCCCCAGCCGCGCAGGATGTCCCAATCCACCGCGCCCTTCTTGTTATGGGCCAGAACAGAACGGATGGACGTCACGATGATGGTTGCCAGAGAGGTGGCAAGACACAGCTGCATCAATTGCGGACCGCCATAGCCAAGCGTCTGAAAGGCGTAGAAGAACGCGGGTACCAGAACAATGCCACCCCCGACCCCCAACAGCCCTGCCAGCACCCCGGCAAACGCACCGATCACAAGCAAAAGACCCAGCATTTGGGCCAGCAACATCGTCTCGGGCATCTTTCCCCCAAAATACCGGCGCGGGCCGGTGTTACTTGTTCAGGCCTCGGCCAAGGGCGCGACGCGGTCCAGCGCTTGCAGCATCACCTCGGGCCCGGCGCCTTCATGCACCGCACCTTCGGACAAGGCCCGCCGCCAAGCTCTGGCCCCCGGACGCCCGGCAAACAGGCCAAGCATATGTCGCGTGATCTGGTGCAAACGCCCACCATTGGCAAGGTGGCGCTCGACATAAGGCACCATTTGTTGAACGACTGCAATCGGGTCTGACGGGGTTCCGCTCTGGTAAATCTGAATATCCGCTTCGGCCAGAATATCCGTGGGCTGATGATAGGCAGCCCGACCGATCATGACCCCATCCAAACCGGCATCCAGATGCACACGCGCTTCGTTCAATGAGGTGATGCCCCCATTGATCGAGACATGCATGTCCGGAAATTCACCCTTCATCCGATGCACCAGATCATAGTCAAGAGGCGGGATGTCCCGGTTTTCCTTAGGGCTGAGACCCTGCAACCACGCCTTGCGCGCGTGGATCGTGACCCGATCACAGCCTGCGGCCCGGATTTGGGTCAGAAACTCGGGCAGGACCTCCTGCGGCTCCTGATCATCCACCCCGATCCGGCATTTGACCGTAACGTCAACATCCACAGTCTCGCGCATCGCCGCGACACAGTCGGCAACGCGCGCGGGCTCTCGCATCAACACGGCCCCGAAGGTTCCCGATTGCACACGATCCGAGGGGCAGCCGCAGTTCAGGTTGATCTCATCATAGCCCGCATCCGCCCCAAGCCGCGCCGCCTGCGCGAGCTCTTGCGGGTCCGAGCCGCCAAGTTGCAGGGCAACCGGGTGTTCCTGAGGGTTGTATTCGAGAAGATGCAGCGCCCCACCCCGCACCAGTGCCGGGGCTGTCACCATCTCGGTATACAGCAGCGTTTCACGGCTAAGGAGCCGGTGCAGATACCGGCAATGGCGGTCCGTCCAGTCCATCATCGGTGCCACGCTTAAACGCGCTGCTGTTTTTGCTCTGCCAGTCACAGCAAATCTCCGTCTTGGTCCGGGTACAAGTTGCATCCCCCTGCCGCCGAAACCCGGCTGGCCCGGTCTAGCACTTCTTTGTCTGGAATTACTATCGACCTTTCAGGTCTTCAACGGTGCGCGAACCAGATCTTTCAGCCATAGCGTTGGATGGGTTTCAATTCGGCGCACCCAACTTGCCGCTATTCAAACTGATCACAGAGCTATTGTGATCACCAGGTAGGTAAAAAAGACCAGAAAGCCGACGATTCCCATTGACCGGATAGGCTTCTCTTCGATTGGCAGCGCATATTGCAGCGCGGAAAGGATCGGGCCAGAGCGGGCCAGCAAGCGGATCAGCAGCGTTCCAAGCGCAGCGGCCCAGAGCCAAAAGCTGGTGATGAAAGCTGTAAAAAGAACAGCAAAGCCCAAAGGGCTGTCAATGCCGTCAGCATCGAAGCCAAATGCGCCCAAAAACCCATATAGAAAGACAAAAGCGGTTGTTAGCAGACCAGACGACGTGGCGCCGAAGGCCTGAGTGAACAGCCATATGATTACTAATATGATGACAAAAATGATGAGGGCTGTGAACACCAGATCGAAGAAAATTGCCCAGCTTAGCGACATCGACTTTTTTAAACTTTGCTGCAAGACCTTTCTGGTGACGTAAAGCGCCGGATAGTCTCCGATCCCGTTGAAAAGCAATCCCGCCAATAGGAGCATGAATATGTTTGAGGCAGTTATTTCTTCGTCGCCCAATGGTTGTCGACTGTCCGGAAGGAAAAGTCGCATCAGTAAGACCACCGAGAAAAAGAAAACGGCTGAAAGAACAAACGATCTGCTAAGGCATTTCCAGCTCAAGTGCCGTTCCCCAAAGAACTTTTCGAACATCGCAAGAACGGATTGAACGACAGGGCTGTTTCCGGGGGGTGGCTTAAGCAATATCAGCCAGGCGGCCAGATCATCCCTGAACTCTTTCGATATGCAGTCGTCACCCTTCCAGAACACGGCAAGTACAGCCAGAATGATGGCTGAGCCCCCCAGAAGTTCGACCAAATCACCCCAAGGCACTAGAAATTTCCTTTGAGCAGATGCAATTTCATCTTACCCGGTGGTGGAAATTTTCCAAACCATCAGGTGCCGGACGCATGCGACGGTCGTCAATCCATTGTTTTTAGACTAAATTCTCAAGGCCTATCGCCGGCACAAATGGTGGACGCGCCCGTCGTTCACGGTGTGTGTCAGGTCTCGATGCCGTAGCGGCTGATCATCATATCGACGCTGTTCTCGATCGTTTCGGCCATTTCAGATTGGCTCAGGACCGAACCGCTGAACAGCATCGGCCAAAAGGCGCGGGCCTTGATCAAGCCGATAAACTCTTTCCCGGCCTGATCGGGGTTGTCGATTTTTAACTGACCGTCTTCCGCCGCATTGCGCAGCATGTCCGAGAACACGGCTGTTTTATCCAGCTTGCCCTGCGCCTCGACCGCAAGGGATGGGTTGCGCAGGGTTTCGCTTATCACCATGCGCGACATCGCAATCACATCCGGCAGCATCAGAATGCGGCCTTCGGCCCAGGCAAGCTCGGTCAGTTGCGCGCGTATATCGCGGCCCTTTTCGTACTTCATCTCGACCACTTCCGCGAACCTGTTTGACAGTTCCACCACGATGGAGCGGAAGAGGTTCTCCTTGCTTTCGAAATACTTATACAGCGTGCGCTTGGACACTTCGGCCTTGGCCGAAATGCGATCCATACTGGCCGCGGCGAACCCTTTTTCCAGAAACTCGGCCACGGCAGCATCGATGATCTGTGCGTATTTGGACGCATTCGGGGCGCTGCATTCGTTCATACCCGAGCTATAGACCCATTGACCGGCGCGGGTCAAACCCTACGTAAACTCACCAGTTTACAGGTCGCGAAAATTATGCCACTTGTAAACGCGCCAGTTTACCGACTCAGGTAATTAGCCAACAGGAGAGTCCCCCTATGACCCTTACTTTGAAACTGAACGGCCAGACCCACACGGTCGACGCCGAACCCGGCACGCCCCTTTTGTGGGTGATCCGTGATGAGCTGAAGCTGACAGGAACCAAATTTGGTTGCGGTGTCGCCTCGTGCGGCGCGTGCACCGTGCATCTGGATGGTGAACCCGTTCGGTCCTGCCAAACCTATGTCGAAGATGTCGAAGGTGCCGAGATCACCACAATCGAAGCCATTGGCGATGACAAAATCGGCGCTGCTGTTCAACAGGCCTGGGTTGAACTTGATGTCGTTCAATGCGGGTATTGCCAATCCGGTCAGGTGATGTCTGCGGTTGGGCTGCTGTCTGAAAACCCCAAGCCGTCAGTTGAAGAAATCGACGACTACATGGCTGGCAACGCCTGCCGCTGCGCCACCTATCAACGCATCCGCGCCGGTATCCAGCGTGCATCCGAAATTCTGGAGGCCTGATCATGACCATCAACACCTCTCGCCGTGGATTTCTGAAAGGCGCTGCTGCCGCTGGTGCCGTGCTTCTGGTTGGTGCCCGACCCGATGGTGCGCTGGCGGCGGCCTCGTCCGAGACCGCGACGTTCAACCCGTTTGTGAAAATCGATGCCGATGGCACTGTGACGGCTATCGTAAAGCACTTTGAAAAAGGTCAGGGCCCTGCAACCGGTCTGCCGACGCTGATCGCCGAGGAAATCGGCCTGACCATGGACCAGATCGAATACGAGTTCGCCCCGTCCGATCCGAATGTCTACAACAACCTTCTGTTCGGCCCGTTCCAGGGCACTGGCGGGTCCACCGCGATGGCGAATTCGTGGATGCAATACCGCCAGGCCGGGGCTGCGGCGCGTGAGATGCTGATCAACGCTGCCGCACAAAGCTGGGGCGTGGATGCGTCGGGCATCACCATTGAGGAAGGCATCGTGAAGGCAGGCGACAAGTCGGCGCCCATCGCTGAATTCGTGGCCGCCGCGTCTCAGTTAGAGGCCCCCGCTGAACCCCGCCTGAAAGACCCGTCCGAGTTCCGGTTGATCGGCAATGACTCCGTTCGTCGCAAGGATTCGGCCATCAAGGGCAACGGTCAGGCGATGTATGCCATGGACGTTCACCTGCCCAATCAGATGGTCGCCATGATCAAGCGCCCAGAATCGAAAGGCAGCATCGCCCTTGGCTTTGACGACAGCGCGTCGAAAGAGGTCAAAGGCTATATCAACGCCGCCGTGCTGCCCAATCAGGCGGGTGTTGCCGTGTACGCGGAAAATACCTGGGCCGCGATTCAGGCGCGCGATGCGCTTGAGGTCGAGTGGGATTTGTCCGGCGCTGAAACCCGCGACTCGGACCAGATCAAGGCCGAGATCATGGCGGCGCTGGACGCAGCACCCAAGTATAACGTGAGCAAGGCTGACGCCGCCGCTGTGGCAGCCGCCATCGACGGGGCGGACAAGGTTGTCGAAAAGACCTTCTACTTCCCGTTGCTGGCCCATGCACCGATGGAGCCGCTGAACTGCACCATCGAGCAAACGGCAAAGGGTGACATCGTCCTGCATGACGGCGCGCAGATGCCGACCGGGCCGCATATGGCCTATCAGCAGATCTTCCAACTGCCGCCCGAGAAGATCCACATCAAAACCATGCTGGCAGGCGGGTCTTTCGGTCGCCGTGCAACCCCGGACGCGGATTATCAGGTCGAGGCTGCGCTGGCCTTTGTCGTCACCGACCGCTCGCGCCCGGTCAAGCTGGTCTGGACGCGCGAGGATGACATTCGCAGCGGGTACTACCGCCCTGCCTTTGGTCACAAGGTTCGTGTGGGTCTGGACGCCGACGGCAACATCGTCGGCTGGCAGCACCAGATCGCAGGTCAATCCGTCATCAAGGGCACTCCGTTCGAGGCGGTTTTGGTGCATGACGGCATCGACCACAGCTCGGTCGAGGGTGTTTCGGACAGCCCCTATTCGATCCCTGGCATGGCGGTGGGTCTGACGGACACGCCGAAGGCAACCACGGTTCTGTGGTGGCGCTCGGTGGGTCACACCCACACCGCTTATACGATGGAAACCATGATGGATCTGGTGGCCGAGGCCGCAGGGCGCGACCCGGTCGAGTTCCGTCTGGCGCATCTGTCCGACACCAGCAACGCCGACCAGCAGCGCAAGGCAGCCGTCTTGAAGCTGGCGACCGAAAAAGCGGGTTGGGGCAACGCGCCAGAGGGTCGGTCCCAAGGGATTGCGGTGCACAAGTCCTTCGGGTCTTACGCGGCTGAAGTGGTCGAGGTCTCGGGCGATCCGGACAGCGGTATCAAGATCGAAAAGGTCACCTGTGCCGTCGATTGCGGTATTGCCGTGAACCCGGATGTTGTCCGCGCCCAGATGGAAGGGGGCATCGGATACGGGATCGGGCACGTCATGCGCGACCAGATCACCTTGACCAGCGGAGCGGTGGATCAGTTCAACTTCCCCGATTACGAGCCTCTGCGGATCGGCGATATTGCCGCAATCGACGTCCATATCGTGCCGTCTGCCGAAGCACCAACTGGTGTGGGTGAACCCGGAACGCCGCCCTCGGCCCCTGCCCTGGCCAACGCTATTCGCGCAATGTCGGGCAACCTGGTGGCCGAGCTTCCGATGGCTGAAAACGGGGTCAGCTTCGCCTGATCCGCAATACGCCGCGCCGGGTCGTACTGACTCGGCGCGGCATATCATTTTTCCGGCCAGAAAAAATTTGATCAAATTTCGTGACAAGCGCACATGCCTTCGATACATCTCGGATAACCCGAGGAACGGAGGCCCCAATGGACCTGAATGCCCTTCACAATTTCCGCGTCGCGGCCTGTGATCTTAACGGGCAGATGCGGGGTAAGCGCGTGCCACCTGCCTATGCGGACAAGCTGTCCAAAGGCGCGGTTCGGATGCCGTTTTCCGCCCTGAATGTCGACCTGTGGGGCGCGGATATCGAAGGCAGCCCGCTGGTGTTTGAAACCGGCGACGCCGATGGCGTATTGCTGCCAACTGAACGCGGCGCGGTTCCGGTCCCGTGGTTGAACGCCGAAACGGCCCTGGTGCCTATGAGCCTTTATGACGATGACGGCACACCCTTTGCAGGCGACCCGCGCCACGCGCTGGGGGCCATCCTGTCGCGTTATACACAGCGCGGCTGGTCCGTGGTCGCCGCGACCGAGTTGGAATTCACGCTGCTGGATGCCTCAGGCCCTCAGCCTCAGCCGCCGATCAACCCGGTGACAGGTCACCGTCTGGCGGATGAGGCGGTCCTCTCCGTCACGGAAATGGACGCGTTCGAGGCGTTCTTCAACGACCTCTACGACGGTTGCGCGGCAATGGGCATTCCTGCGCAAACCGCCATTTCCGAAAGCGGGATCGGCCAGTTCGAAATCAACCTGAACCATCAGGACGCCATGCGTTGCGCCGATGATACATGGCTTTTCAAGGGTTTGACACGAGGATTGGCGCGCAAACACGGGTTTGCCGCGACCTTCATGTCAAAGCCTTACGCTAATGACGCCGGAAACGGGATGCATGTGCATTTCTCAGTCCTTGACCAGAACGGCCAGAACATCTTTGACGATGGCGGGCCCCAAGGCACCTATCTGCTGCGCGCTGCAGTCGCCGGATGCCTTGCCGCTATGCCCGCCAGCACCCTGATTTTTGCGCCGCACGGGAACTCCTACACCCGGCTTGTGCCCAGCGCGCATGCCCCGACGGGGGCAAGCTGGGCCTATGAAAACAGAACCGCAGCCATTCGCATTCCGGGCGGTGCCCCGGCGGCACGGCGGATCGAACACCGCGTGGCCGGGGGCGACATCAACCCTTATCTGATGCTGACCGCTGTCCTTGGCGCGGCGCTGCTGGGGATTGAAGACGGCCTGACGCCCCCCGCCCCGATCACAGGAAACGCATACGAGATTGACGGCTTGCCGCAACTGGCTGACAGTTGGGCGGCGGCCATCGACGCGTTCGAAACAGACCCGCTGATGACGCGCCTGTTCCCGACCGAACTGATCCGCAACATGGCAATGACCAAGCGGCAGGAAATCGCGCGCTTTGCGGACCGTCCCGAAGATCAGCACTGGCTGAGTTACCTCGAAGCAGTCTGACCCCTTGCCCGCCGAGTGGGACTCGGGTATTTCTGAATTTGATCAAATTTGGTGACTTATGAAAATCGGCATTCTACAGACCGGCCACACCCCTGATGCGCTTCGGGATACATTCGGGGATTACGATTCACTCTTTCCCGACCTGCTGGACGGGCACGGGCTGGATTTTGAAAGCTACCCCGTCGTTGATGGGATCTTCCCGACCGGTGCAGAGGATGCCGAAGGCTGGCTGATCACCGGCTCGCGCCATGGCGCGTATGAGGATCTGCCGTGGATTCCCCGGCTTGAGGCGCTGATCCGCGAAATCCATCAAAGTGGTAAACCGCTTGTGGGCGTGTGTTTCGGCCACCAGATCATCGCGCAGGCCTTGGGTGGAACCGTCCGGAAATTCGATGGCGGCTGGGCCGTGGGGCGCACAGAATATGACTATGACGGCGAAAAAGTCTGGCTGAACGCCTGGCATCAGGATCAGGTTGTCGCGGTGCCGGACGGGGCCGAGGTCACTGGGCACAACGACTTCTGCCAGAACGCGATGCTGCGCTATGGCGATCAGATCTGGACGGTTCAGGCCCACCCCGAGTTCACTAACGACTTCGTTTCGGGCCTGATGCGCACGCGCGGCAAGGGCGTGGTGCCCGATGATCTGATGCAAGCCGCCGCAAACCGGCAAACCGCGCCGGATCATAATGCCCGGATCGCGCAGGTCATGGCAGATTTCCTGAAGAAAGCGAGGGACTGATGGCCGATTGGACAGACGACTTACCGCAGGCCGCGCAGAACTATATCGACGGGCACCGGCTGGACGAAGTGGAATGCATTATCTCGGACCTGCCCGGTATCGCGCGGGGCAAGGCCGTTCCGGCTTCGAAATTTGCCCGCCAATCCTATTTCCACCTGCCCGACAGTATCTTCTACCAGACCATCACGGGCGGCTGGGGTGAGGCTGCGGGCGAGGACGGGTTCATCGAACGGGACATGATCCTGAAACCGGATTTCACGACCGCATCTGCCGCACCCTGGACCGGTGACTGGACCTTGCAAGTGATCCACGACGCCTATGACAGGGACGGAGAGCCCATCCCCTACAGCCCCCGCAACGTGTTGAAACGCGTTGTGCAGATGTATCACGACAAAGGCTGGAAACCTGTCGTCGCGCCCGAGATGGAATTCTTTCTGGTCGCCCGCAATGTCGACCCCGCCCAATCAATCGAGCCGATGATGGGCCGGTCTGGACGTCCGGCTGCCGCCCGGCAGGCCTATTCCATGACTGCGGTGGATGAATTCGGCCCAGTGATCGACGACATCTATGATTTCGCGGAGCATCAGGGGTTCGAGATCGACGGCATCACTCAGGAAGGCGGCGCGGGACAGTTGGAGATCAACCTGCGCCACGGCAATCCGGTCAAGCTGGCCGATGAGGTGTTCTATTTCAAACGCCTGATCCGCGAGGCCGCCCTGCGCCACAACTGTTTCGCCACCTTCATGGCAAAACCGATTGAGGATGAGCCCGGCTCGGCCATGCACATCCATCACTCGATCACAGATATTGAAACGGGTCAGAACATCTTTTCCGGCCCGCAAGGCGGTGAGACGGATGCGTTTTATCACTTCATCGCAGGGCTGCAGAGCCATTTGCCCGCTGGTCTGGCGGTGATGGCGCCTTACGTGAATTCCTATCGCCGCTACGTCAAAGACCACGCTGCGCCGATCAATCTGGAGTGGGCGCGGGACAACCGCACCACCGGCATTCGCGTGCCCCTGTCGGGCCCCGAGGCGCGGCGCATCGAGAACCGCATCGCCGGGATGGATTGCAACCCGTATCTGGGCATCGCTTTGTCGCTGGCCTGCGGGTATCTGGGGCTAATCCAACAGGAACGCCCCCGCCGTCAGTTCTATGGCGACGCGTATGAAGGCGACGGCGACATCCCTCAGGTCATGGGCAACGCGCTGGATCTGTTCGACGAGGCCACCGAGTTGCATGACATTCTGGGCCCCGAATTCGCCCGCGTCTACGGTATCGTAAAACGGGCCGAGTATGAGGAGTTCCTGCAGGTGATCTCCCCCTGGGAGCGTGAGCACCTTTTGCTGAACGTCTGAGCCTGTTGAGGCGTTCGGGATATCCGTATTTGGAACGAGAAGAAGATGAATCTGCTCTACTCCAATGACCGCAAGGCCGAGTATCCGGCAAGCTGGTACGCCGCGACCGCAAATCCGCTGGAGCCGTTCCCGGCGTTTGAGGGCGAGGCCCGCGCCGATGTATGTATCGTTGGCGGCGGCTATACAGGGTTGTCGGCCGCGCTGCATCTGGCCGAAGCCGGGATGGATGTGGTGCTGCTTGAGGCGCACCGTGTCGGGTTCGGAGCCTCAGGCCGCAATGGCGGGCAGTTGGGCAGCGCGCAGAGGATGGATCAGGAAGATCTGGAACGGCTGGTCGGGCTGGACGATGCCGCCAAGCTGTGGGATCTGGCCGAAGACGCTAAGGATCTGGTCAAGTCCCTGATCGCGAAGCACAAGATTGATTGCGATCTGAAACCCGGCGTTGCGGGGCTTGGGTTGTCAGTTGCGGAACAGAACGACCTGCATGACCACGCTGCCCATTTGTCGGACCGGTATGGCTATGACCAGATCGAGTTGCTGGACGAAGAGGCGGGGCATGCGCTGTGCCCCTCACCTGCTTACAAAGGCGGCTATCTGGACAGGGGCGCGGCGCATCTGCATCCGTTGAACTATGCGCTTGGGCTTGCAAAGGCGGCGCATTCGGCGGGCGCGCGCGTTTTTGAAGGCACCGAGGTTCTGGGGATCGACGAAGGCGACCCCGCCTTGGTCCGCACCCAGCATGGCGCGGTTCGCGCCCGGAACGTCATTCTGGCCTGTAACGGCTATCTCGGTGCGTTGAACCAGAAGGTGGCCGCGCGGGTTATGCCGATCAACAACTTCATCGCCGCGACCGAGCCGTTGGGGGACGACGCCGCGCGCGTGCTCACTCAGGACGTTGCCGTTGCGGATACGAAATTTGTGGTGAATTACTTCCGCCTCAGCGCGGATGGGCGGTTGTTGTTTGGCGGCGGTGAAAGCTATGGGTATCGGTTTCCGTCCGACATCGCCTCGACGGTGCGCAAACCGATGACCGAGATTTTCCCGCATCTCCGGGACGTCAAAATCGATTTTGCCTGGGGCGGCACGCTTGCGATTACGATGCGCCGGATGCCGTATCTTGCGCGGGTTGCACCCAATATTCTGTCAGCTTCCGGCTATTCCGGCCACGGGGTCGGGACTGCGACTCATGCGGGTCAACTGATGGCTCTGGCCATTCAGGGACAGGCCGAAGGGTTCGATACATTGGCCCGCGTGCCCGCCTTGCCCTTCCCCGGCGGCCCCGCCCTGCGCAGCCCGCTGCTGGTGCTGGCGATGACCTGGTATGCGATGCGGGACAGGCTGGGCATCTGACCCTATTTTCCATTGCGACAGTTTGGTGAAATTTTGCCGATCCGGCGATTGGGGGCTTGGCACGGGCTGCGCGCCTGATTTAAATAAACGAAAGTTAGAATTCGGGAAATCCAAATATGACGCTGCCCCCCAACGTCCACGACGCCGAACCCATCCCCGCCGCTGCACGAGATGCCATCGATGCCCTGATGCAATCAGGCGACCTGTTTCGCTATACCGCACCACAGGATGCGCCGGTCGCACTGCTGGAGGCGGAATTTGCCGAACTTCTCGGCTCTAAATACGCTTTGGCGGTTTCGTCCTGCTCGGCGGCTTTGTTTCTGTCGCTGAAGGCGCTGGGTCTGCCCCGCGATGCGCGGGTACTGATCCCGGGCTTCACCTTTGCGGCGGTGCCCTCCTCGGTCGTGCATGCGGATTGCATTCCGGTCCTTTGCGAAGTGGCCGAGAACTATCGCATCGACATGGCTGATTTCGCAGCCAAGCTGGACAATGTGCAGGCCGTCATCATCAGCCATATGCGCGGCCACACCTCGGATATGGACGCGATCATGGAGCTGTGTGACGCGCGCGACATCCCGGTGATCGAAGACGCTGCCCATTCGCTGGGTACCACATGGCACGGTCGCAACATCGGGACCATCGGCAAGATCGGCTGCTTCTCGTTCCAGTCCTATAAGATGATCAATGCAGGTGAAGGCGGCATTCTGATCACCGACGATGCTGATCTGGTGGCCCGTTGCGTGATCATGTCCGGCGCGTATGAGAGCAACTGGAAGAAACACAAAACCCCGCGCGGCGATAACTCGCCCGAGTTGGAGCAGGCCTTTGCCCGCTGGCAGAACCAGTTGCCGCTGTATAACTTGCGGATGAGCAACCTCAGCGCCGCCGTGATCCGTCCGCAACTGCCGGAACTGGCGCGTCGGGTGAAAGATGGGCTGGCAAACCATGACTATGTTGCCGAGCGCCTGAACGGTTCTCCGTATATCAACGTCCCTGCCCCGTTGGCGCCCGAACGTCGCGCGCCGGATTCGATCCAGTTCAATCTGGTCGGGTTGGATGAGGACGAGATCCGCGCCTTTGCCGCCGCCTCGGACGCGCGCGGCGTCAAGGTTCAGGTTTTCGGTCTGAGCGAGAACAACGCCCGCGCCTTCTGGAACTGGCAGTTCCTGCCCGAAACGTTCGATCTGCCCCAGACCCGCGACATGCTGATGAAAGCCTGCGATGTGCGCCTTCCCGTCCGCCTGACGCGCGAGGAGTTGGATGTGATCGCCGACATCCTGCTGGCCTCGGTCGGTGAGGTGACGGGCCCGGTTCCGGTGTACGGCACCTGACACGAAAAAGGCCCGCGCGATGCGGGCCTTGCTTTTTCTGATAGTGGTATCAGTTCAACTTGGACAGCTTGTTCTGCAGCTCGGCCAGTTGCTTTTTGATATCGTCCAGATCTTCCTTGGCCTCAGGCTTTTCTTCTTCCTTGTCCGGTCCGGACCAGCCGCCGGACAGACCACCGGTCATGGCTTTCAGAAACGCCTGCTGCTGCGCCTGCAACGCGTCGAACCCGGGCATCTGCGACATCGGATTCATGGCGTTCATGTTTTCCATCATCTTGCTTTGGCTTTCGCGCAGCATCTCGAACGAGCTTTGCAGGAACTGAGGCATCATACCCCCGCCCGGCACCATATAGCTGCGCACGAGATCGTTCAGCACATTGACCGGCAGCACATTCTCGCCCCGGCTTTCATGTTCTGCGATGATTTGTAGTAGATATTGACGGGTCAGGTCGTCGCCGGTTTTCAGGTCGATGATCTGAACTTCGCGCCCGTCCCGAATGAACCCCGCAATGTCTTCGAGCGTCACGTAATCGCTGGTCTCAGTGTTATACAGCCGACGGCTGGCGTAGCGCTTGATCAATAGCGGTTTTTCTTGGTCCGACACCTTGTACCCTCCCCAAGGATGATGCGTTGCAGCGCAGGTTATGCGACTGCAGCACAAAAAGAAAGGGCAGGTCAATGGACCTGCCCAACGCGATTGCACCTGTAGGGAGGATAAGGTGCCTGTCGCGGCCGTTCTTACTTGGCGGCTGCTGCTTTCTTTGCAGCAGTCGTCACGTCGTTGGTGGCTTTCTTGACAGCTGCGGTTGCTTCTTCAGCAGCGTCTTTGCCAGCGGCCATCAGCAACTCGACGGTTTCGGTCTGAACTTTTTTCGCGATTTCTGCGAAAGCGGCCAGGTTTTCAGCTGCAACTTCAGCCGACGCGCTTGCGAAGTCGGTTGCCGCTTTGGCGTAGTCAGCAGGCTCTGCCTTTGCTTTGGACATCTCGCTCAGCTTGGCCAGGGTGTCCTTGGTCCATTTGTTCGAGATCTCGGCCGATTTCTCAGCCGCGTCCAGTGCAACGCCCGACAGCTTTTCGTTCAGGGCTGCGGTCGATTTGAAGGCACCTTCCATTGCGGTGGTGTCTACCGGAAATGCGCCCATGACGTCTTTCATGATCGCGGTAAAGTCTTGGGTCTTTGCCATTGTCCTAATCCTTTTTGCCGAACCGGGCCCACCCCGGCTTTCATCAGCTTGAGGACAATATGATTTCTGCATTGCAGCATTGCAAGTATTTTTTGCTGCAATGCAGAAAATTTTAGTTTCAAAATGAAATCAGGCGTTTGGATTGGCCACAACGTAGGTTCCGGGGGCCGGTGCAAGGGCAGGATGATCCGAATCGCCCGTGTCACGCGCCGGAACCTGCTTGCCGGACCGCTTTTTCAGCCATGCCTCCCACATCGGCCACCAGGACCCTTCGTGGAAATCCGCCTCTTTCAACCAGGTGTCGGAATCCACCTTCATCTCGGGGTTGGTGTAGTGGCCGTATTTCTTCTTGCTGGGCGGATTGACGATGCCCGCAATGTGACCGGATTCCGAAACCACAAATGTCTTCGAGCGTGAGCCCATTTTCTGCACGCCGCGATAGCAGTCTTTCCAGGCGGCAATGTGATCGGTCTCGCACGTGATCGCCATCAGCGGAACATCGACGTCGCTGACCTTTAGCTTGTGGCCCAGCAATTCGATCCCGTCGCCCGCAAACTCGTTCCGCTGGCACAGGCCGCGCAGATAATCGACGGCCATCTTTGCCGGTAGGTTCGCACCGTCCCCGTTCCAATACAGCAGATCGAAGGCCGGGGGCATCTCGCCCATCATGTAACTGCGAATGGCAGGTCCATAGACCAGATCCCGGGATCGCAGGAAGGACATCGTGCGCGCCATGATCCAGGACCGCAGAACGCCCTCTTTGTTCACTTCTTCCTCGATCCCGTCGATGAAGTCGTTTTGCAGGAACGGGGTGAATTCCCCCTGATCCGAGAAATCGGTCAGGGCCGTGAACAGCGTGGCGGACTTTACCGATTTGTCACCGCGCTGCTTCAATAGGGACAGCGTCAGGCTCAGCGTGGTGCCGGCGATGCAATAGCCGATTGCGTTGACCTGCTTGACCTTGCAGATCTTCTTGGCCTCTTCGATCGCCGTCAGAAAGCCATCCTGAATGTAATCTTCCATGCCGGTTTCGGCATAGCTTTCATCCGGGTTGACCCAGCTGACGACAAACAGTGTATAGCCCTGTTCCGTGATCCACTTGATCAGGCTGTTCTGCGCCTTCAGGTCCAGGATATAGAACTTGTTGATCCAGGGCGGGAACAGCACCACGGGCGTTTCGTAAACCGTCTCAGTCGCAGGCTTGTACTGGATCAGCTCCATCATGCGGTTGCGATAGACCACTTCGCCCGGAGTGGTGGCCAGATTGCCGCCAACCTCAAACGCGTTCTCGTCGGCCAGCTTCACGACCAACTCTCCATCATTGGCCTCCAGATCCGAAACAAGGTTTTCGAGCCCCTGAACCAGCGACTGCCCTTCTGTTTCGACGGCCTTCTGTAAAGCGTCAGGATTTGTCGCAAGGAAATTGGTCGGGGCCATCATGTCGACAATCTGTTGCGAGAAATACTGCAACCGCCGCTTGTCCTTGTCGCCCAGATCGTCGACCGAGGCGACAGCCTGCGCAATAGCCTGCGCGTTTGTCTGATATTGCTGGCGGATCAGGCGAAAATAGGGGTTGGTTTCCCACATAGGGTTCGAGAAACGCTTGTCTCCGGGCGCATTTTCCTCGTCATCGACCTCACCCGTGGCCAGTGCCTGCTGCGCCTCGGCGAAGTTCAGAACCGATTTTCCCCAATATTCGATTTGCTGTTCCAGCAGCTTGGCGGGATTTTGCCACGCCTCGGCCCAGTAGGCGGTTGCTGCTCTTGCGAAAAGCTCTTGATTCGGACCATCCAAAGCGGGGGTATGGGTCTTCTTTGTCGCCATAATTTCGATCAGGCGCTTGGACAGCGTCTCAACCTTGTCCATATTTTCTTTAAGGCGTTCAATATGTTCTTCAGTCACGTCAGGCATTTGGTCTTCACTTGTTGTCATTTTAACAATATCCCCCTAACCTCGCTGCTATGCAGAATAACGTCGTGGGTGTCGGGGGGCAAAGCGGCGAATGGTCCAAAACTCTTAGCCTTACACGCCGGAGGCAGCTTCCATGCGCTATATGATGACCTACGACCTGATGGAGACCATGCGCAACACGAACCAATGGCTTGGTTCTACCGCCAGCGCGATGGCCTCTTACCCCCTGTTTGCGATGGTTCCGAACCCGGCCTTCAGCTGGATGGCCGCCTGGGGCGAGGTGACCGAGCGGACCTTCCAGCGCATGGTCGTGAAACCTGACTGGGGGATCCGTACATTCACCTGCGAGGACGGCAAAGATCATCTTGTCGACATTACCACTGTTCTGGAACGCCCTTTTGGCGATCTCATCCATTTCAAGGTAAACGGGCGGGAAAAGCAACAGCGGAAGGTCCTTCTGGTCGCGCCGATGTCCGGTCACTATGCAACATTGCTGCGTTCCACGGTCAAAAGTCTGTTGGTCAATTGTGAGGTCTACATCACCGATTGGCATAACGCGCGTGACATTCCCGTGTCTGCAGGCAAGTTCGATGTCGAGGATTACACCCTCTACCTTGTCGATTTTATGAAAGAGCTGGGGCCCGACACCCATGTCGTCGCTGTTTGCCAGCCCGCGCCGCTGACGCTGGCCGCAACGGCCTATCTGGCCGAGCTGGAACCGAAGGCGCAGCCCAGCACTCTGACCCTGATTGGCGGCCCGGTCGATCCGGATGCGACGCCCACCGATGTCACGGATTTCGGCCGCAGGGTGACAATGGGTCAGTTGGAAGAAACCATGATCCAGCGGGTCGGGTTCAAGTACAAGGGCGTTGGTCGCATGGTCTATCCGGGCCTGCTGCAACTGGCGTCGTTCATGTCGATGAATGCCGAGCGACACTCCAAAGCCTTTTCGGACCAGATCCAGCGAGTGATCCGGGATGAGGCCTCGGACCACGACGCGCATAACCGCTTTTACGATGAATATCTGGCCGTCATGGACATGACCGCCGAATTCTATCTGTCCACGGTCGAGCGTGTCTTCAAAAATCGCGAGATTGCGCGCAACGAATTTGTTGTGGCCGGTCACAAGGTCGATATGAGCAAGATCACCGATGTTGCCGTGAAAACCGTCGAAGGCGCAAATGATGACATCTCGGCCCCCGGTCAGTGCATCGCGGCGCTGGACCTTTGCACCGGCCTTCCGGACAGCAAAAAGGCCAGCCATGTCGAGCCCGGTGCAGGCCATTATGGCATCTTTGCGGGGCGCAGCTGGCGCGACAACATTCGCCCACTTGTGATTGATTTCATGAATGAAAACAGCCGCAAGCCACAGCGCCGCGCCGCGAACAGAAACAAGGTCGCGTGATTGAAATGGGCGAGAGCGACACAACCGATCTCGCCTTTTCCTGCCAGTGCGGCAAGCTGACGGGCCGCATCACGCGTGACGGTGCGCGCCTTGCCACGCATGCCGAGTGCTTTTGCCATGATTGCCGCGCGGCCCAGTTGTATTTCGGCCAGCCCGATCCCGCCCCCGGTCCGGTTGAGGTTTTCCAGATCGCCCCCGAAGAGTTTGTGATCGAGACCGGCCATGAACATCTGGCGGCAATGAAACTCAGCCCCAACGGCATGTTGCGCTGGTATGCCAAATGCTGCAACGCGCCGCTTGCGACCACACCACGCGGACCAAAATTCCCATTTGCCGGTGTAATCGCCGCCCGGATCGCCGATAACTCGGCCCTTGGTCCGATCACAACGCGCGGGTTCATTCCCCAGCCCAACGGCAAGCAAAAGCACGAGGGGCTTGGCCCGGCCATCGTCGGCTTGGTTCGACGTGTCGCCAAATCCCGCCTGTCCGGCAGTTGGAAGAAAACTCCGTTTTTCGACCCGGCGACGGGCGAACCTGTGGTGCCCCCCAAACTGATCGACAAATCCGAACGCGACGCGCTTTACCCGTAGCGGGGTCTGGACGGCACCTGAAGCCAGCTTTGCATCGCATTGGTCACAACGCCCGGTGCCTCTAACGTTGGCAAGTGCCCTGCATTGTCCAACAGGTGCAAATCTGCGTTCGGGATCATGTCTGCCATAAAGCCGAGTTTGCGCGCAGGGGTCAGCGTGTCATGCTTTCCCCCCAAGACCAGACTGGGCGCTTTGATCCGGCACAGGGTGCCTTGCTGGTCCGGTCGCCTTTGCATGGCACGCATCTGCCGCACAAAAACCTCGGGACCCAGATCACCCGCCATCGCAAGCAGATCGTTCAGGATCGGGATCCGTTGCGGCCCCGGCGCCAGCGCGTCCGAGCCCACGACCTTGCGCATCACCTCATCCAGTCGCCCCGCCTGCGCCCCAATGATCAGGTCTTCGCGTGCAGCCGCGATTTGCGGCGTGTCAGCCTGCGCATCGGTCGAGATCAGACACAGGCGCGACACCCGATCCGGTGCGCGCCGCATGATTTCCAACGCAACCACACCGCCCAGCGCAAGCCCCGCCAGCGCAAACCGATGCGGCAACTGATCCAATAGGCTCGATGCAATTTCTTCGACCCGCTCTCCCAGTGAAATGGGGGCAACAGTCACGGCCCGTTCGCGCGACAGCACGTCGATCTGCGGGCGAAACAGTCGAGCGTCACACATAAAACCAGGTAACAACACCAACGGCTCGATCACGCGGGGCCTCCATCAGTTCGGATATCCGAACCCCTTCGTTTTCCCCCAGAATGAGAGTTTTGCCGCGACCGGGCAAGCGAAACTTCACGGGTAGGTGATGCCGCGAAAACTGGGAAAATCAGCATATCGGGCCTGCCGGGCTGCCAGTGTTTCCTCAGGCTCGGCTCCGGGCCGCAGCAGGCATCCGCGGGGCGCGATATAGCTGTCGATCCGACGCATCGGCGTAGGCCGCCAGACAAGGTTGAAAGCGCAGAGTTTGGGAAAGAACCAGATCTCGGAATAGTCCAGATGATCATGCATCCACCACGCCAGATCGCGCCAATCGCGCCCCTGTTCGTATTGGTCGGCAAACCACGGGATCACAATCGAGGCCCCGGCAATCCGCGCCGCGCCCTCGCCGCGATCCCAGATGTGACATTCCAAAGGGTTGTCATTGCGCGCGCAGTTCAGTTTGTTTTCATTGCCGAATTGGTTCAGCGACGGCGACCGATAGCCGGACCGCACTGCTATTCGGCCAAAGGTTTCCTCTAACGGGTCAAGCAGCGTCTGGCAAAAGGCGCGCCCGGTCTCAATCGCCAGATCCGGGTTGTCGGGGATGTTCTGGCGTTCGTGAAAATTGCCAATCTCGGAATACAGAAAGTCCCGCATGAAGAAATGCCGCGACAGGCGCACACGGCCCAGCGTCTCAAGGCTCCACATACTGGCCGGTTTACGCATCATCGGCTCCGATCGGAAACGGCAAGGGCGGCTATTGAACCCCTAACCCTTTCAGCCAATCCAGAATACCGGCAACCGTCGCGTCTGTTTGCCCGGGTGACATCAAGCGACCGGAAATAACATGGGATGACGGATCATCGCCCGGCCCCATCGTGACCAACTCAACCGTTGCCGGAGCGCCCCAAGCTTCAGCCACCTTATGAGTCCGGTCGGGGCGAACGACCTGATCGTCATCCGAGAACCAGAACAGGGCCGGGACCAGAGCGTCCGAGAAATCGAGCGCATAGACCGTTTCAACCAGAACTGTCATGGGCACCACGGCCTCCCAAGGATAGACCGAAGACCAGTATTTGTTCTTTTCCGGATCCGGGCCGGATACATCGCGTTCCTCCCCCATCAGAATCGGCAACCACTCCCGCGCCCAAGGCAGGCCGGGGATAAAGGCCGCAGGGGTGTTAACGCCGAAGTTGGGCGACACAAACACCATGCCAACAACATCCGCACTCAGCTCGGGATCACGCGCGGCAGCCGCAGCCAGTGTGCCCCCGGTTGAGGTCGACATGACGATCACCTTGTCCCCCACGGCCCGCGCGGCGGCCAACCCCTCTGCCATGTCCTGCATCCACCCCGAGGCGGTTGCATCGCCCATCGCAGACCCATCGCGCCCATGGCCTTGCAGGCGGGTATAGACCAGATTGGCCCCCAGCGCATCGGCAACCCTGTCAGGGACCGGCCGGATTTCCTCGGAACTGGCCGAGAACCCATGCACATACAGTACCGAATAGGGCGTGCGCTGTTCCTTGAATCCATCCTGCCAGATCACACGTTTTTCAACACCGGGAACGATGTCGTCAAAAGCGGACTCGGTGCTTTCGAAATAGACCTGAACACCCTCGCCGAACTTTCCTGCATCAAAGCTCGGATGAAGGTTTACCTCTTCCCGCGGTCCGAACCAGTAGATCAGACCACCCACCGCGACCAGTGCCAACAACAGACGCCCCAAAATCCATCCAAAACGCCGCATCAGCCTTCCCCCATCACTTCAAGAACCGTCTGTTCGATCAATCCCAGACAAGGCCCGTCCGAGAATCGATGGTCCGCATCCTTGACCAGCAACAGGCGCAGATCCGGGCTGGTTGCGTGCTCGAGCAGTCGCACAGCCGTTTCTGTGGGCACCGCGGTATCTGCGGTTCCGTGCAGACAGCGCACTGGAAATGGCAGGTCCAGTTGTGATCGCAGCACCAAACGCTGTCGGCCATCTTCGATCATCCTTTTAGTGATGATGTATGGCTCCATGTAATCCGAGGGCAGTTCGACATGACCCAAAGTCTCCAGCGCCGCCTTCTGCTCATCACTAAAGGACGACCAGTAACCATCTTCGGTAAAGTCCGGGGCAGCGGCGATAGTGACCATTCCTGCAATGCGTTCGGGGCAGGCACGCGCCAGCAACAAAGCCTGCCACCCCCCCATGGACGACCCGACAACGATCAGCGGCCCCTCGGTCAGACCCGATACAGCCGCAACAGTGTCCTCATGCCAATCCCCAATGCAGCCATCGGTAAACGCTTCGGAACTCTCTCCGTGCCCCGAATAATCAAACCGCAAAAACGCCTGCCCCCGCGCCTTTGCCCAAGCTTCCAAATGCACGGCCTTGGTGCCTTCCATATCCGATTTCAGCCCACCCAAAAAAACAATGGTCGGCCCCGCGCCTTCGCTTTTGTGATAGGCCAACCGCCGCCCCTGCGCCGTCTCCAGAAAATTCGTTGCTGCCATAAAACCCTCATTCCTTTTGCAGCATCATGCACGCCCTACCCCCAAGTGCAATTCCCGGATCACTCGTCATCTGGCCAAAAATATCCCGGGGAGCGCGAGGGGCAGCGCCCCTCGCTCCCACACTTGACACAGGCACCTCCACCTGCCACATGAGCCGAACGCAAATAACCCGCAACCGGGCGTTCAGTGGGCGCCAAACCGACGAGGAGAGCCAGACCATGGCCCTGGATTCAAAATCCGTCTCACTCACCTTTCCCGATGGCAATGCACGTTCTTATGACGCAGGCGTCACGCCTGCGCAGGTGGCTGCCGATATCTCGACCTCGCTGGCGAAAAAGGCCATCTCGGCCACGGTGAACGGCCAGCATTGGGACCTGCAATGGCCCATCGAGTCTGATTCCGACATCGCCATTCACACCATGAAGGACGAAGTTCAGGCCAACGAACTGATCCGTCACGACCTGGCCCATATCATGGCGCGCGCGGTGCAGGAAATCTGGCCCGACACCAAGGTCACAATCGGCCCGGTGATTGATAACGGCTGGTACTACGACTTCGACCGCGCCGAACCCTTCACCCCCGAAGACCTCGGCCTGATCGAGAAAAAGATGAAGGAAATCATCAATAAGCGCGACACCGTGACCACCGAGGTCTGGGACCGTCAGCGCGCGATCGATTTCTACACGGCGAATAATGAGCCCTATAAGGTCGAACTGATCGAAGCCATCCCGGGCGACGAACCGCTGCGCATGTACTGGCATGGCGACTGGCAGGACCTGTGCCGCGGCCCGCACCTGCAGCACACCGGACAAGTTCCGGGTGACGCGTTCAAACTGATGTCCATCGCCGGTGCCTACTGGCGCGGCGACAGCAGCCGCCAGATGCTGCAACGCATCTACGGCGTGGCCTTCACCGGCAAGGAAAAGCTCAAAGCGCACCTGCATATGCTGGAAGAGGCCGCCAAGCGTGACCACCGCAAGCTGGGCAAGGAGATGGACCTGTTCCACCTGCAACCCGAAGCGCCGGGCCAGATTTTCTGGCACCCGAACGGCTGGACCATCTACACCATGCTGCAGGACTACATGCGCCGTCAGCAGAAACGCGGCGGCTATGTCGAGGTCAATACCCCACAGGTCGTCGACCGCAAATTGTGGGAGGCCTCGGGCCACTGGGACAAGTATCAGGAAAACATGTTCATCGTCGAAGTCGATGAGGAACATGCCCGCGACAAGGCGGTCAATGCGCTCAAGCCGATGAACTGCCCCTGCCACGTGGAAATCTTCAAGCAGGGTCTGAAATCCTATCGCGATCTGCCGCTGCGCATGGCCGAGTTCGGATCGTGCAATCGGTACGAACCCTCGGGCGCGCTGCACGGCATCATGAGGGTGCGCGGGTTCACGCAGGACGACGCGCATATCTTCTGCACCGAAGAGATGATCGCCGATGAGACCAAACTGTTCCTCAACTTCCTGTCCAACGTCTACAAGGACCTCGGGTTCGAGAACTTCAAGGTCAAGTTCTCGGATCGGCCCGAAGTGCGCGCCGGGACGGATGAGCAGTGGGACAAGGCCGATGAACTGCTGAAAGCCGCCTGTGACGCGGCTGGATGTGCCTATGATCTGAACCCGGGCGAAGGTGCGTTCTATGGACCCAAGCTGGAGTTTGTTCTGACCGACGCCATCGGGCGCGACTGGCAGTGCGGCACCCTGCAGGTGGACTTCATTATCCCCGAACGTCTGGGCGCGACCTATATCGCAGCGGATGGTGAACGGCACACGCCGGTCATGCTGCACCGCGCCTGCCTTGGTTCGTTCGAACGTTTCATCGGTATCCTGATCGAGGAACACGCGGGCAAGCTGCCGTTCTGGCTGGCCCCGCGTCAGGTCGTTGTCGCCTCGATTACCTCGGATGCAGATGACTATGTGATGGACGTGGTCGAAACGCTCAAGGCCGCCGGTGTCCGCGCCGAGGCGGATATCCGCAACGAGAAGATCAACTACAAGGTCCGCGAGCATTCGGTCGGCAAAGTGCCGGTCATTCTGGCCGTCGGGCACCGCGAAGTTGAAGACCGCACCGTCAGTGTCCGCCGCCTTGGCGAAAAACAGACGCAGGTTCAATCCCTTGAGGCTGTAACAATTGAGCTGGGCCAGGCCGCAACCCCGCCCGACCTGCTGTAACATTCGGCACCATATCGCCGGAAATCCGACCCCTCGGAAGGGGTCGGATTGTAACATTTCCTCTTTTCTTTCTTAAAAACAGTATATTAACCTGCAAGGGGTCAATCTGTACCCTGACACGGTTGTGAGACACGGGCTCGTGAGTTTAACTGTAGCCAACTACCCACTACCTTAGTCACTGTCACAAGCAGACATACCCAGTCATCAAGAGGATTTCAGAGATGTCGAACACAGCAAAAACCCTTGTCATCGCCAGCGCAGTCGCAGCCGCCGTATCGGGTGCAGCGACCACAGCAACCGCTCAGGCCAAAGAAAAGTGCTATGGCGTTTCGCTGGCTGGTCAGAATGACTGCGCAGCAGGCCCCGGCACCACCTGCGCGGGCACCTCGACCGTTGATTATCAGGGCAACGCATGGACCTTGGTCGATGCAGGCACCTGTGCCGATATCGAACTGCCCGCACAGGCAGACGGCACCCCGCGCCAAGGCTCGCTGGAAGAGCTGGACCGCGACCTGCCGGCATAAGCTTCGGCCAAACGACTCGTAGGGGGCGGGCAATATCGCCCGCCCTTTTCTTCGCGATGAAGGAGCGTGCAAATGCTGGATGATGCCCTCAGGTCGAACCGCCTGCCCGCTGCGCCGGGTGTCGGATACAAACCGCAGCATTTCGCCCAGATTCTGGACCACGCCCAGCCCGTCGCATGGCTTGAGATTCATGCCGAAAACTACATGGGCGACGGTGGACGCCCGCTGGCGCAACTGCGCCATCTTTCAGAACAATTCCCGATCTCGGTTCACGGCGTCGGCCTTTCCATCGGCGGCGAAGGCCCCTTGGACCCGGATCATCTGGCCCGGCTGAAACATCTGGTCGGCTGGCTGAGCCCGGCCAGCTTCTCAGAGCATTTGGCCTGGTCCACCCATGACAGCCATTTCTTCAACGACCTGCTGCCCCTGCCCTACACGGATGCGACGCTGGCACGGGTCTGCGCGCATATCGATCAGGTGCAGGAGACCGTCGGTCGGCAGATGCTGCTGGAAAATCCCTCCAGCTATCTCGCGTTCGAGGAAAGCACATGGTCGGAACCCGATTTCCTGCGCGAGATCGCCAAACGCACCGGCTGCGGGCTGTTGCTGGACGTGAACAACGTCTTTGTTTCGGCCACCAATCTGGACTTCTCGCCGCAAGACTATATCGACGCCTACCCGCTGGATCAGGTGGGCGAAATTCACCTCGGCGGTCATGACGAGGACGAAGATGACCACGGCCACCCCCTGCTGATCGACAGCCACGGGCGCGAGGTTGTGGATCCGGTCTGGGCGTTGCTGGATTACGTTTTAGAGCAATCCGGTCCCAAACCTCTGCTGGTCGAATGGGATACCGATGTCCCCGATTGGCCGGTTCTGCGGGCCGAGGCCGAACGCGCGCAAGCGGCGCTGGACAGGGTTCCGGCATGACCGTCTCGCAAACGGAGTTTCACGCGGCCTTGCTGGACGCGAAGACCCCGGTGCCGGACGGGCTGACCGATGCCGAGGCGCAACCGGCGGGCCGTCGGTTCAGCGTCTACCGCAACAATGTCGCCGTTTCCCTGACCGAGGCCATGCATCAGGCCTTTCCGGTGATCGCCAAGCTTCTGGGCGCGCAGAACATGGACGGGCTGTCCGGTATCTTTCTGCGGCAACACCCGCCGACCTCGCCCCTGATGATGTTCTATGGCGAGGCGTTTCCCGCGTTTCTGGCCAACATGCCACAACTTGCGCATCTGGCCTATCTGCCAGATGTGGCGCGGCTGGAACTGGCCCTGCGGCAATCCTACCATGCGGCCGACAGCCAAGCGGCCCCGGCCGATGCGCTTGCCGTCCCGCCCGAGGATGTGATGCAAGCGCGGCTGACGTTCGCGCCGTCGATGCGGATCATCCGCTCGGACTGGCCCATTCACGCGATCTGGCGGTTCAATTCAGAACCCGATGCCCCGAAACCCACCACCGGGGCCGAGGATGTGCTGATCACCCGCCCCGAATTTGATCCGGCCCCACATCTGCTGCCACCGGGCGGCGCAAACTGGATCGGACATATTCAGTCAGGCAACACCATCGGCGAAGCGTTCGAAAAAACCGCTGTGGAAACACCTGACTTTGACCTTGGAACCACTCTGGCACTGCTTCTGCAAGGTGGTGCAATAACCTCTGTGACTATCGAAAGGCTGGCGACATGACTGCCCTGATTTCAATCCACAACAACGTTCTGGGTAAGGTGGACCACGCGTCCGGCTGGCTCACACCGACGCTTGCGCGGCTGATCTTCATCGCGGTTCTGCTGGTCTATTACTGGAATTCGGCCATGCTGAAGATCGACGGGTCGATCTTTTCGCCCTCCAGCGGGGCGTTCGGGCAGATCTTTCCCAAAGCGGCCGAGGCGGTCTTGTGGGACGTCACGCAGATGACCTTCTTCCAGCGCATCGTGATCTTCTTTGGCACCGTGGCCGAATTTGTCCTGCCCGCCCTGCTGCTGGTTGGCCTGTTCACACGCTTGGCCGCGCTGGCCATGATCGGCTTTGTCTGGGTCCAAACCATTGTTGATGTCACCGGCCACGGCGTCAAACTGGGCAGCCTGTTCAACGCTGCGCCCGATCTGATGGATCAGCGTGTGATGTGGACCTTCCTGTTCCTGGTGATCGTCATCCATGGCGCAGGTCCGCTGTCCCTGGACCGCTTGCTGCGCCTGAAATGATCTACAGCGTTTTGCGTTTTATCTGAGACACATTCATCGGAATGCGCGTTCGACCAAAGGGAGAGGCAGCGCATTCCGATTCAAGTTTAACGCAAAGCGCTTCAGAAATGCGCCTTGGGCTCGTCCGGTTTTCCAGCGGCGAGCCCAAGCACCCCGGCCACACCGGCAAACGCAATCGGGAACATGGTGAAGACACCGAACCCGAACGCGTAATACATCCCCGCCGCCGACACCAACAGCAAGACACCCGCCACCAGCGCGCGGGCATGGGCCATTGCCCCACCGACAAGAGCCAGCAGCGGTGCCACGATGGACGCCGTCTGGATCAAAGCGGGATTGTCCACCTGCTCGGCGATGCCATCGATATCGCCGAAATGCTTGATCGCCTCAACATATCCATATCCAAAGAACCCAACAATCATCCCGACCAAACCGGCGATGACACCCAAAATCATTGCGGCGTTTCGCATAAATTATCCTCGCAGTTGCGCCTGATCAGATAAGTACCCGATCACGCCACGCCAAGCTTTGCGCGCGCCTCGGCGGTCCAACCTAACGTCAATGCTCCGTCATTTTCGATCAGCGGGCGCTTCATCAGCGTCGGATGGTCTTGCAGCAATTCCAAAGCCGGGCGCGTGCGCTGCGCCTCATCCAATCCACGCCAGGTTGTCGAGCGGGTGTTGAGCAAAGCCCCGCCGAACTCGGCAAAAGCCTGCGCCAGTACAGTTTCGGGAACTCCGTCGCTGCGCACGTCTAAAAACTTGGCATCTGGTAGTGATTTCAGCGCCTTACGGCAGGTGTCGCATGTTTTCAGACCATAAAGGCGCATTTGGGGACTGCTCCGGTATTTGTTTCAATTTTAGGCGATTGTGCCAGTTTCCAGCGGTTATTCTTGATTTTTTACTTCACCGTGCAATGTTGAAAAAGGTGAAACGTGCAAATCGGACTGTAACCCGATCAGGAAACAGTCCGTTTTTTGCGGTCTTGCCAACCACCGCCCCACCAATTTGTGGGACAATGCGAAAGTAGAAGGAGACACGGGAGATGCCAACTGGCACCGTGAAATGGTTCAATACCACCAAAGGCTATGGGTTTATTGCCCCTGACGAAGGGGGCAAAGATGTGTTTGTTCATATCTCGGCCGTAGAACGGTCCGGACTGACCGGGCTCGCAGACAATCAGAAAGTCTCGTACGAGTTGCAGGACGGGCGCGATGGCCGTCAGATGGCAGCTGATTTGAAGCCGTTGTAACGACGCCCCCGTGTGACGCGGGGTTCTTCAATTAAGATTGGCGGCCAATTTCCGGCCGTCAATCGCCCCCTTTTCCGGCGAATGCCCTACCCCCGTGCTGGCTTGTCCTCGGCATGCGTGTGCCAGTCTTGTCCCATCGCAACGATGCAGGACGTACCGGCGGCATAGGTCACGACCATGGTCCAGTCGCCCCTTTCGCTGCTCCAGACCTCCATGATCTGTTCAGGGCCACGCATTCCCGTGGCCACACGCTCGGACCGGAATTGTCCCTTGAGCTTGTCATGTAGCCGTTGAGTCGGCTCGCACAACACCTCGGCAATCGGGGATTTGGCCTGCGCGGGCACAGCCAGCGCAAAGGTCAGGCCCAGAACGGAAAGAAACGAAGCATGGGTCATGAAACCAAGGTAACAGTTTCATGACAACCTGTATAGCGGATTGATATGCGCCCGGTTCAGCCTTCGCGGATGATGGCCTCAAACTCACGCCATTCGCGCGCGGTCATTCCCGAGTTGTCTTGCGTGACCGTTTCACCCGCCAACATCCGACGCAGACTGTTGACCATCTGAGCCGACAGATTGACCGCGCCAAGGCGATAATCCTCGAACGCGCGATATGCGAATGGGACCCAATCGGCCACGATCTTGCACATCATCTCGGCATAGACCCGGATCTCGTATTGCGCATGCGGGTCAGCGCGCAGGCGCAGGAAGTGGAACAGGTTGTGCAGGTCGACCTTCCAGTACCACTGCGTATAAACGTTCGCGGGCAGGTTCATCCGCGCCAATTCGCGCGCCAACCCCTGTTGGCCGTCCTGATTGATCATCGCCTCGTAATTGTCATAGCAGCGGGTGCTGTCGGCCTTCAGGATTTCCAGCACGCGCGCGGCCTCTTCCCCTTCCAGCGCCGAACCGCGCCCCTGATTGTTCACCTCGGACTGGGCAGCGACATGTTCGGGCGCGGGGATATAGAACTCACGATCCAGAATCGAATACCGCGCCGAGTATTCGTTCACATTGGCGGTCCGGTGGCGAATCCACTGACGGGCCACAAAGACCGGAAGCTTGACGTGCAGCTTGACCTCGCACATCTCGAACGGGGTCGAGTGCCAGTGCCGCATCAGATAGCGGATCAGCCCCTCATCATTCTGGACGGATTTCGTGCCTTTGCCATAGGACACGCGCGCCGCCTGACAGATCGCGGCATCGTCGCCCATATAGTCGATCACGCGCACAAAGCCGTGGTCCAGCACCTGATGCGCGGTATACAGGTGATTTTCCATTCCCGCTGCAACGACGCGGCGTGTTTGATGCGACTGCGCGCGTTGCGCTTCGATCTCGGCCTGTTGGTCGGCAGACAGCGGCATGAAAACATCCTTTCCGATAATGAGTCGCCGCCTACTATATATCGTCAATTCCGGCGCTGGAACCGCATGATGTGCCGCACATGGACGATTTCCGGAAATGTGTTCGCAGCCCCCCTCGACACGCCCCCGCAGCGCGCTAAGCTGATGGCGAACTCATGCAGAATAAGGATTGCCGTGATGGGGCTGAAATATCTTCACACTATGGTTCGGGTGAAAGATCTGGAAAAATCTCTGGCGTTCTACGAGTTGCTCGGCCTCAAGGAAACACGCCGCTATGACAGTGAAGAGGGCCGGTTCTCGCTGATCTTCATGGCGCCTCCGGGGCAAGAGGATCGACCGATTGAACTGACCTATAACTGGGATGGCGACGACGAGCTGCCAAATGACAGCCGCCATTTCGGCCACCTCGCCTATGGGGTCGACAATATTTACGAGACATGCCAGCACCTTCAGGACAATGACGTGGTGATCAACCGGCCCCCGCGTGACGGGCGCATGGCATTTGTGCGCTCGCCCGACAATATCTCGGTCGAACTGCTGCAGAACGGCGATGCGCTGGAACCGGCGGAACCCTGGGTCAGCATGGGCAACACCGGCCACTGGTGATCCGCACCTTGATAGCCGTGGGTCTGGCCGCGCTGGCCAGCCCTGCCCAGGCCGAGACCTGCCGTCTGGCCCTGGCATTGGCGCTGGATATTTCGGTGTCGGTGGATGAAAGCGAAGACTCGCTGCAACGGCAAGGGCTGGCCGCCGCCCTGATCGCGCCCGAGGTTCAAGAGGCCTTTTTCTCCTCACCCATGCCCGTTGCCCTGGCTGTTTACGAATGGAGCGGGCGGTCCACGCAGCATATCATCATGGATTGGCGGATGATCCGGAACACCGGCGATCTGCTGGCCGCCGCGACACAGATCAGCCAATCCGAACGGTCGGATGCCGGGTCGGCTACGGCGATGGGCTATGCGCTGGCCTTTGGGGCGACCTTGCTGCAACGGGCCCCGCCCTGCCTGTTTCAGACGATCGATCTGTCGGGGGACGGGTTGAACAATGACGGGTATGGCCCGCAGAACGCCTATCGGCACTTTCCGTTCCGCGACGTGGTGGTCAACGGGCTGGTCATCAATGCCGCTGATTTTGAAGGCGAATTGTTCCTGATCCCGTTTTTTGAGAACAACGTTCTGCACGGCCCCGGCGCGTTTCTTGAGGTGGCGCAGGGGTTTGAAGATTTCGAACGCGCAATGCGCCGGAAACTGGAACGGGAATTGCGGGGCCTGCAAATTGGGGCGTTGCAGGACGTGACCGAATGATGCTGCGCATCCTGATGACATCGCTGTGTCTGCTCGCGACTCACGCCACCGCTCAGTGCAGGCAGGCTCTGGCTTTGGGGTTGGACGTGTCGGGCTCGGTCGACGCGCAGGAGTACAGGTTGCAACTGCGCGGGCTTGCGGCAGCTCTGCGTCGTCCGGACGTAGCGCGTTTGATCCTGTCCAATCCTGGCGCGCCTGTACGGATTGCCGTGTTCGAATGGAGCGAACCCGATCATCAGAAACTGCTGTTGGACTGGACCGAGATCCGCACCCAGTTTGATCTGACCCGCATTGGGCAACAGCTAGATGCCGTGAAACGCAGCCCTGCCCCGCAAGGCACCGCCGTGGGTTCGGCCATGGCCTTCGGTGCCAATCTGCTGATCCGGCAAGAGTGTTGGAAGCGGACGCTGGACCTATCCGGCGATGGCAAACACAATCTGGGGCCGCATCCGCGCAAAGTAAAATCTCAACTGCACTCCACCGGCATCACAATCAACGGGCTGGTCATTGGCGCAGACGATCCGAGACAAGGCGATCAACGGCAGGTGCAGGTCGGTGAGCTTTCAGCCTATTACAACACTTGGGTCATCCTCGGCCCGGATGCGTTTGTCGAGGTCGCCCTGGGATTTGATGCCTACGAAGATGCCATGGCGCGCAAACTGATCCGAGAGCTGGAGGGCCTTGTGCTGTCGGACGCGCGCCCCGGATCAGTAGATATAGCGGATTTGGTCCGTCCAGTAACGCTCGACCCGGCGCAATGAGTTTGTAATATCATCGATCCCTTCCAGGCCCAGCACACCGCGATTTTGCAACCCTTCGGCATGGCGGGCAAACAGGTCTGACACAATGTCCCGAATCTCGCGCCCGCGCGGCGTCAGGCGCACCCGGACCGAACGTCGGTCTATCTCGCACCGTTGATGGTGCATATACCCCATCTCAACCAGTTTCTTGAGGTTGTAGCTGACATTGCTGCCCTGATAGTAACCCCGGCTCTTCAACTCACCCGCCGTCACCTCATGATCGCCGATGTTGAACAGCAACAGCGCCTGAACTGCGTTGATTTCCAGCACGCCGACCCGCTCGAACTCGTCCTTGATCACGTCCAGAAGCAAGCGGTGCAACCGTTCCACCAGGGCCAGCGCCTCAAGATAGCTGGTCATGAACCCTTTGGTCCCCGGTGCCGAGACCTGCAATTCCATACTCATCCAACCCTCCGATTCAGTCGTGCCTTTCCGACACGATGAACCGAAATCCCGAAAAATCAGTTAAGCCTGTTTTATCCTTACTTTTGAAAGGTCTGGGCGATATCCGCGATCAGGTCGGCCAGTGCCTCGGGCGGTTGGACCTGCCCTGTCACCCATTGATACAGGTCCTGATCGTTTTCGCTGAGCATCGCATCATAGGTGTCCAGACCGTCGGCATCCATTCCGTCAAGATTGCGGTCAGCATAGGCGGTCAGGATCAGGTCCATCTCTTTGATGCCTCGCCGCATCGACCGCATTTTCATCCGTTTGATCCGAATATCGCGGGGTTCGGTCATTTGCTGGCCTCCAGCATCAGGCGCAGTTTCTTTTCCAGCCGCGCGGCGCGTTCCGAGCAGGCGCGCATCTCACCCCGGATGGCGCGCAGTTCGGCCACGGCCCCCGCCAGATCCAGATTTGCATGCTCCTCATCCACAGGCGCATCCATCCCCTCGCCTTCGCCGGTCAGCAGCCACTTGATCGAGACGTTGACCATCCCAGCCATCATCGACAGACGGTTAGCGCGCGGCTCGGCCAGGTCGTTTTCCCAATCCCCGATCGTTGACTTCTTGACCCCCAGCCGACGCGCCAGTTCGGCCTGCGTCATCCCGGCCGCCTCGCGTGCGCCTGCCAGCCGATCCCCAAATGTCGCCGCGTCTGGTCCGAACCAATCGTTTTCGTCGCTCATTCAGGTCTCCGATTCCCGGTTTCATATCGCTTGATCGTCATTCGGGCGCACCCTATGACAGTCAGGCTGAACATACAAACCGAGGCCGCCCATGAGTTTCCTGTCTGCGACATTGTCCCGCGTCAAACCTTCGCCGACCGTCGCAATGACGGCCAAAGCGGCCGAATTGAAGGCCGCCGGGCGGGACGTCATCGGCCTCAGCGCCGGTGAGCCGGATTTTGACACGCCGCAGAACATCAAGGACGCCGCCGTTGCCGCGATTGCCGCTGGCAAGACGAAATACACGGCCCCCGACGGCATCCCCGAGCTGAAACAGGCCGCCTGCGCCAAGATGAAGCGCGATCACGGGTTGGACTATACGCCCGCACAGATCTCGGTCGGGACCGGCGGCAAGCAGACGCTTTATAACGCGCTGACGGCCACGATGAATGACGGGGATGAGGTTATCATTCCCGCCCCTTATTGGGTCAGCTACCCGGATATGGTGCTGCTGGCGGGTGGCACACCGGTAGTTGTCGAAACCAGCGTCGAGAACAGCTTCAAACTGACGCCCGAGCAGCTTGAGGCCGCGATCACCCCCAAAACCAAGTGGTTCATCTTCAACTCACCGTCGAACCCCACCGGCGCGGGCTACAGCCGGGATGAGTTGAAAGCCCTGACCGATGTGCTGATGCGTCACCCGCAGGCCTGGATCATGTCGGACGACATGTATGAACATCTGGCCTATGACGGGTTCGAGTTTTGCACCCCTGCCGAAGTGGAACCGGGGCTTTATGATCGCACGCTGACCTGCAACGGGGTTTCCAAGGCCTATGCGATGACCGGCTGGCGCATTGGTTACGCGGCCGGGCCGGTCGAGATCATCGCAGCCATGCGGAAGATCCAGTCTCAGTCGACCTCGAACCCCTGCACGGTCAGCCAATGGGCGGCGGTCGAGGCGCTGAATGGGACACAGCATTTTCTGGCCACCAACAACAAGATTTTCAAACGCCGCCGCGATCTGGTGATCGGCATGTTGAACGAGATTGACGGGGTGCAATGCCCCACCCCCGAAGGCGCGTTTTATGTCTACCCTTCCATCGCCGGGCTGATCGGCAAGACCACCCCGGCAGGTACCCTGATCGACAACGACGAAACCTTTGCAACCGCCTTGCTGGAAGAGGCCGATGTCGCCGTCGTCTTTGGTGCCGCCTTTGGTCTGTCGCCGAACTTCCGCGTCAGCTACGCAACCTCGGACGAGGCCCTGACCGAGGCCTGCACCCGCATTCAGACCTTCTGTGCGTCCTTAACCTAGGCGGAGCCTCTCATGTCCACTGAATTGCCCGAATACTACTTTCGTGTCCGCGAGAATGGTGCGGCAGTCTTTCGGATCGACACCGAGAACCGCCAGCGCCGGATCGAGATGGACCAGATCGCGGTCATCAATATCCGCAACGGCGAGGTCAAACCACACGGTCAACGCACGCTGAGCGAGGCTGACAAGGCCGAAATCGCGCGTTGGATGGATGCGCGCAAGGCCCTGCTGGCCCAGCGCGACATCGACGACATCCATCGCGCGGTCGATTACCTGAACCTGACCACCCAGTGGGCACAGTCCAAAGCGACGGACGAACAGCTGGAAGACGTTACCGACAGGCTTTTGATGGCAATGCACGATCTGCGCTCGGTCCTGGTGCGCAAAAAGGCGGATCGGATGGGGAAAGAGTAACGGCTATTCCGCCGGAACCCCAACCTCGCGCACGGAACGCATCCAGAACCGGGCCATCAACAGCACCGCCGCGCAGGCCAGTCCAAGCACAAGGCCCAGCCAGACGCCAATTCCGTCCATCCCCCGGATAAAGCCAAAGTAATAGGACGACGGAAGCCCCACGACCCAATAGCTGAGCGCCGCCATCAGCATCGGGATTTTCGCATCCTGCAAGCCGCGCAACAGCCCCAGCGCAATGACCTGAGCGCCATCGACCAGCTGGAACAACGCGGCCATCGCCAGCAATCCGGTACCGATCATCAGGATCTGCCCGCGTTGCGGGTCGTCCGCCTCCATGAACAGGGAAATCAGCGGCTCGGCGCAGGTCAGGAACAGGATGATCGTCAACACGGACATCACCAGCGACATGGCAGTGACCGCGATTGCGCCTTTCTCGAGGTGCGGGCGATCCCGACGGCCCAGCGCGTTGCCCGCCCGAATGGTCGCGGCATTGGACAGGCCCAGATGCACCATGAACGTGGCCGACGCGAGATTGAGCGCGATCCCATGCGCGGCCAGAGGTACCTGCCCCAGCCAGCCCATCATGACAGCCGATGTCGCGAACAGCGTCACCTCGGCCAAGGTCGTCAGCCCGATTGGCACACCAAGGCGCAGGACGCTTCCGAACATCTCCCAATCGGGGCGCCAGAACCGGCGGAACAGGCTGTGTTCCGGCAGCACCTTCACGGCATAAATCACCACGGCCACCAGCGACACGACCTGCGTCACGATCGAGGCAATCGCCGCCCCCATGACCCCAAGCTCGGGCGCGCCCCAATTGCCGAAGATCAGCGCATAATTCGTCAGGCCGTTGACGACCGCAGCGACGACCGTGATCCACAGAACGATCTGAGTACGTTCAAGCGCCGCAAGGTAGGATTTCAGCACCATCACCAGCAGCGCCGGGAACAGACCCCATCCGGCCACACGCAAGTATTCCGCTGCGGTTTCAGCCACTTGCGGCTCTTGCTTCAAGGCGATCAGGATCGGGTGCGACCACCACAGCAGCGGCATCATCAGCGCCGCGTATAGCAGGGACAGCCACAGCCCCATCCGGGTCGAGCGGCGAATGCTGGTCTCATCCTCTTCGGCCGCAGCGGTGGCCACCATGGGCATGACGGCCCAGCCGAACCCGGCCCCGAACAGGAACAAAACAAAGTAATAGCTGCTGGCCAGCGTCACCGCCGCCAAAGCCTCGACCCCGTACCAGCCCAGCATGATCGTATCGGTCAAGCCGATGGCAAACTGCGCCAGATGCCCACCGACCAACGGCAGGCCCAGCACAGCAATGGCCTTGAAATGGGCCGGATATGTCATCACCTTGTTCATCCGACCAGCCATATGCCCGGCTTGACGCCGGGACAAGACCAGATCAAACAAATTTCAAATTGAGACTAATCCGGCCTCTCCCTGCCATCGGTGAAACGCGAAACTGGGGAAACCTTCACCGCGCCTCGGGATGCAGGGCAGTGCCCAGAATATGCTCGGACCGGTGGATGACGTGATGGGCTTGCCCGACGATCAGGGGATCGGGTTCGCCAACGATGTCATGATCCTTGCCGGGGTAGTCCAGCGTCGACAGGAAATGGCGCATACAATTCAAACGCGCGCGTTTCTTGTCGTTCGATTTGACAATGGTCCAGGGCGCATCAGCGGTATCGGTGTAGAAAAACATCGCCTCTTTCGCCTCGGTATAGTCGTCCCACTTGTCCAGGCTTGCCTTATCGATGGGCGACAGCTTCCATTGCTTCAACGGATCGGTCTCGCGGCTTTTGAACCGGCGCTGTTGCTCGTCCTGCGTGACCGAGAACCAATATTTGTAAAACTGAATGCCCGAGCGGACCAGCATCCGCTCCAGATCCGGTGTCTGCCGCATGAATTCCAGATACTCGTTGGGCGTGCAGAACCCCATCACACGTTCCACCCCTGCCCGGTTGTACCAGGACCGGTCGTAGAACACCATTTCGCCCACTGTCGGCAGTTCCTGCACGTAGCGTTGGTAATACCACTGGCCCTTCTCTTCCCATGTCGGTTTGTTCAACGCGACCACACGCGCCTGACGCGGGTTCAGATGCTCCATGAACCGTTTGATCGTGCCGCCCTTGCCGGCCGCGTCGCGCCCTTCGAACAGCAGGACAAAGCGCTGCCCTGTCTCCTGTGCCCAAAGCTGCACTTTCAGCAGCTCGGCCTGTAACAGCGCCTTTTGCTTTTCATAGGCCGGACGGGCCATCTTGCGCCCATAAGGGTATTTCCCACTTTCAAACGCCTTGCGGATTTCTTCCGGGCCGGGTGTTGAGTTTTGCGTGTTTTGAGGCGGAACCTGCTGGTTCGGAACGGATTTCAGATCGAGTTGAGCCACTGCGTCCATGCACATTTTCCTTTTTCACTGTCCTGCAGAAGCTCTAGCAGAAACAGGGAAAATGCGCTTTGATTGGTATCAAACTGATGCCCGAAAACGCCGATTGTTCCGAAGTCGTAGGAGAGAGAGTTGGACAGCACCTTCACCGATCTGAACGGCCAGACATTTTTTGTCCGAACATGGGGCGACAAGGCTAATCCTCCGTTGCTGATGCTGCACGGGTTTCCGGAATATGGCGGTGCGTGGGTCGATCTCGCCCCGTATCTTTCACAGCACTTCCTCTGCGTCGCACCGGATCAGCGCGGATACGGACAAAGCTGGGCGCCAGAAGGCGTTCGGCACTATGCGCTTTCAAAGCTGGTCGGGGACATGGCGACGCTGATCGAACAACTGGGGGCACCGCTTGCCGTTCTTGGGCACGACTGGGGTGCATCGGTGGCCTACGGGTTGGCGATGTTCCGGCCTGATCTTGTCAGCCATCTGATCATCGCCAACGGTGTGCATCCGGTTCCGTTTCAGCGGGCCATGGCGGCGGGAGGCGCGCAATCCGAGGCCTCGCAATACATCAACCTACTGCGCGCGTCCGATGCCGTGCAAAAGCTGGCCGATAACCGCTTTGCCAGGCTAGAGCGGTTCTTCCGCCACGGTATGGGCCTTGACTGGCTGTCTGATGACCGGATGGAGGACTACCGGGCCGAGTGGGCGCGCCCCGGACGGCTGGAGGCGATGTTGAACTGGTACCGCGCCTCACCCCTGGTCGTGGCCAAACCGGGTGAACCGCTGACCCACCTGCCTGAATTGCCGCTGGACCGGCTTCATATCACCTGCCCCCATCTTCTGCTGTGGGGCCCAGAGGACAAGGCCCTGTTGCCCGAAACAACAGAAGGGTTAGAGGACTTTGCGCCAGACCTGACGCGGATCGCGATTCCGGGAACCGATCATTGGCTGCACCACCAGAACCCCAAAGCCGTGGCTGAGGCAATTCTGGGCTGGCTCGGACATCCCTCATAAACCTTACCGATGCCCCCAATCGTCAGGATTGTCCGAATTGTTGGGCGACAGGCCCAGCACATCGCCCTTGGTCGAGCAGCCCAGCCCCAGAACCGTGCGGTTCGCGTAAGAGAAATAGGCGCAGACCTGATTGATCTCGAGGATTTCGCCATCGTCCCACCCGGCCTCCCGCAGGGCAATCACATCCGCCTCGACCATTTCCGCCGGAGCTTCGGTCAACTTTCGCGCATACCCCATCGCCGCAATCTGCGCCCTGTTCAGCGGCGCATCATCGGGACGACGCTGCTCAATCGCTGCTCGGATCTTATCGCCACGTGCCGGGTCCTTCAGCAGCCTTTGCAAGCCGTTGAAATGATGCTCGACACAATAGCTGCATTGATTGAGCGAACTGACCCAAACACCAAGCGTCTCAAGAAACCACTTCGGCACCGTGTTGCCCGAATGATGCAGCACGTTTTTGTAGATCGCCATATGGCCTTCCATCGAATGTGGCCGCAGCGAATGCGCCATCATGATGTTGTCCACATTGTTGCCGGGCCCCGTGACCCGCTCATAAAGGGTTCGTAGCTTCCCCGTAGCTTCGGCAAAGGGAATTGTTCTGATCCAGCTCATACGCGGCCTGCCCGTTTTGGAGAGTTTCAGGCAACATATAAACAACAGAACCCATGCCCGAGAAGAGCGTGTATCGCCTGAATATCCCTGCCAGCCCCCGGTAATCACTAAACACGACTGAAATGTGTTTTTTCACACCCATGTCGTGTATTGTAGAATTCTATTTGTTGAAAAAGTTGTACCGCGCGAGTTGGCAGAATGAAATTTGTCACGATTCTAGAAATAGATAACGACCCGCTTGGCTTTACGGATGTCACCGTCCTGAATTCCTTTCAGGTCGCCGTTATTGACGATGACGATACGCTGGAAGACCCTGATGCCGATGGCAGTCAGCAGTTGGATGTATCCAGCGTTCCGGGGTTCATCGGTGATTCAGCAAACTTTCAGACCTTTGAAACCTATAGCGGAGACATTGGCGGATCGCCGGTCACATTCACGCTGATTCAGTTTTCCGACCCCCAATATATCATTGTCACATCAGGCAATGTGGATGTTGGCGACACGATCGAAAACACCAACAATTCGATCATCACCGCCCCGCCGGTGGATTATGACACCCTGCCCTCTTTCGTCTGCTTCACTGCCGGGTCGCTGATCCTGACCCCGTCTGGAGACAAGCGGATCGAGACCCTGCGCCCGGGCGACCCCGTAATCGTTGCGGATGGCAGCAGCCGCCCTGTCCGGTGGATCGGACGGCGGCACCTTTCGGTGCGCGACCTGAGAAGACAACCGAAATTCTGCCCCATTCGCATCAGAGCCAACAGTTTTTCGCACGGCTGCCCGGCGCGCGACCTGCTGGTTTCGCCGCAACACCGGATCGTTGTGTCGTCTTACAATACGCAGCTGTTTTTCGGCGACGACCTGATGCTGGCCCCGGCCAAGGGTCTTGTAACCGGCGACGCGATCTCTCAACTGCCGCCGGACCGGGACGTGGATTATGTTCATATCCTGTTCGACCAGCACGAACTTGTCCGTGTCGAAGGCGTCTGGTCCGAGACATTCTTTCCCGGCGACACAAGCCTTGACGCCATGACACGTGCCACCCGGCAAGAGCTTCTGGACCTGTTTCCCGAGCTCATGACGCCCAATGGTCCATTCAGCGAAACCGCCCTACCTGTCCTGAAACCGCATGAGGCGCGTTTGCTGCGATCTGATCTAACCTCTCCTGCCGGAACTGTCTTTCCGCTTTAGCGTTTGAAAGGGACGGCACACCGTCAATCCAAGTTCGACGGTGATCGCAAGCAATTTGTCCACAACACCTCGTGGCCCTCTTCCCCCGAACCACATCCCCTGCCATAATGGGGGAAACTCAAAAGCAAGAGCAGCCCATATGCCCGACGATCTGTTGACGCCTGACGCGACCACTACCTATGACGCCTCGTCCATCGAGGTGCTGGAAGGTCTGGAACCGGTGCGCAAACGCCCCGGCATGTATATCGGCGGCACGGATGAACGCGCTTTGCACCATATGGTGGCCGAGATCCTCGACAACTCGATGGACGAAGCGGTTGCAGGCCACGCCAACCGGATCGAGGTTGAGCTGCACGCAGATTACGCCCTGACCGTGCGCGACAACGGGCGTGGCATCCCGATCGATCCGCACCCCAAGTTCCCCGACAAGTCGGCGCTTGAGGTGATCCTGTGCACCCTGCACGCGGGCGGCAAGTTCTCGGGCAAGGCCTATCAGACCTCGGGCGGTCTGCATGGCGTGGGGGCGTCGGTGGTGAACGCTTTGTCGGATTCGATGGTCGTGCAGGTGGCGCGCGACAAGACGCTGTTCGAACAACGGTTCTCGCGCGGGGTCCCTCTGGGCCCGGTGGAAAAGATCGGCGCGGCCCCCAACCGGCGCGGCACCACCGTGACCTTCCACGCAGATGCCGACATCTTCGGCCACCACCGGTTCAAACCGGCGCGGCTGTTCAAATCCATCCGCTCCAAGGCCTATCTGTTCTCGGGTGTGGAAATCCGCTGGAAATCCGCCATCGACGACGGGGAAACCCCGACCGAGGCCAGCTTCCACTTCCCCGGCGGCCTGTCCGACTACCTCAAGGAGACGATGAACGGCTCGTCCACCTATGCCGAGCAGCCTTTCGCGGGCACGGTGGACTTCAACGAGAAATTCGGAACCCCCGGCAAGGTCGAATGGGCGATCAACTGGACGCCCTCGCGCGATGGGTTCATCCAGTCCTACTGTAACACCGTCCCCACGCCCGAAGGCGGCACCCATGTGGCCGGGTTCTGGGCTGCGATCCTGAAGGGGATCAAGGCGTATGGAGAGCTGATCAACAACAAGAAAGCCGCACAGATCACCCGCGATGACCTGATCACCGGCGGCTGTGCGCTGGTGTCGTGCTTCATCCGCGAGCCCGAGTTCGTGGGTCAGACCAAAGACCGTCTGGCCACGGTCGAGGCGCAACGGCTGGTCGAAAACTCGGTCCGCGACCATTTCGATAACTGGCTGGCGGCTGACACGAAATCCGCCGGCGCCATTCTCGACTTCCTGATACTGAGAGCCGAAGAACGTCTACGCCGACGGGCCGAGAAGGAAACACAACGCAAGTCCGCCACTAAGAAACTTCGTCTTCCCGGCAAGCTGGTGGACTGTTCTAGTTCAACACGCGACGGCACGGAATTATTCATTGTCGAGGGCGACTCGGCGGGCGGGTCCGCCAAAATGGGCCGCGACCGCAAAACACAGGCCCTTCTGCCCCTGCGCGGTAAAATCCTGAACGTGCTGGGTGCGGCCAGTTCGAAACTTGGTACGAACGCCGAGATCAACGACCTGACCCAAGCGCTGGGTGTGGGGCTTGGCACCAAGTTCAACGTCGACGACCTGCGCTATGACAAGGTCATCATCATGACCGACGCGGATGTGGACGGGGCGCACATCGCCTCGCTGCTGATGACTTTCTTCTTCACCCAGATGCGCCCCATGATCGACGCGGGCCATTTGTATCTGGCCTGCCCGCCTTTGTACCGCCTGACGCAGGGCGCCAAACGCGTCTATTGTCTGGACGAGGCCGAGCGTGACGAGTGGCTTGAGAAAGGTCTGGGCGGCAAGGGCAAGATCGACGTCTCGCGCTTCAAGGGTCTTGGCGAAATGGACGCCAAGGACCTGAAAGAGACCACAATGGACCCGGCATCCCGCAAACTGATCCGCGTCACGATTGATGAGGATGAACCCGGCGAAACCGGCGACCTGGTCGAGCGCCTGATGGGCAAGAAGCCCGAACTGCGGTTCCAATATATTCAGGAGAATGCGCGGTTTGTGGAGGAGTTGGATGTTTAATACTTAAAAAGCACTTTTCAGGAGGCGTAATTGTACCTTATGTACGCTGACAAAGCGGACCAAGATGGTCAACGAGAGTTTCTCGTTTACGCTTCCGTTTTCTTTCCCGCAAAAAACCTTCTTAACATTTCTAACAGAGTATCCCAGCTTCGTGGCAAACACGGCTTCCGCAATGGGGATAGTTTGAAGTTCTCAACCGGCACCAAGCCCGACGATGTAAGCCGGGAACAACACACGGCGATTAAGGCAGAAATCCTACGCCTTGCCGTCAAAAACGATTGCAAAGCCTGCTGTTATGTCATTCCCCATGCTATTGCGAAAGGAAAGCCGCACGAGGACCGACTAAAATTTGCTGTGAACACACTACTCATCAAGTTTGACCAATTTCTTAAGGAAAGTGGTAGCATCCCTGGTTCTGCGCACTTCGACCACACTGAAGACTACAATCAGAATAAGTTTCTGAGAGAAATCTCAGAGTTGGGTGTTCAAAGTGAAGCCGGCACACGAAAGAAGTTAGATCGCGTAATTGCAGTTGGAACTACGCAAAACGGCATGTCCCACCTAAACTCTGTCACCGACATAGTAGTAGGATCTTTTCGTTGGGTGATTAATGAACCGGAGAAAGACAAAGTAGGTGCTAAGCTACTTGCGCAACTATCTGGATTGCTTTGGGGGAAGACGAACGACAAAGGTGTCCTAAACGTGCGCGAACGCGGGCTTGTAGTGCGCCCCAAAACGATTAAGTCGCAAAAATACAAAGCTGATATTGATGCCTTCCTAGCGAGACTAAACAAATACCAGCAAGCGTAGGATGGGTGCTTGCACCCATCACTTGGCAAATCTACCGTTCAATGATGGGTGTAAACACCCATCCTACAATCGCCGCGCCTTTTGATCGCGGGCTGGTTGGGCGCGTGCTTGGTTCAAAGCATCAAGCATTGGACGGGCAGCGCAGCACATCTCCACAACGCGTAGGCCGGGCTTCAGCCCGGCACACCGCAACCCCCTTGCCTAACCCGTTGATCCCCTTCACACTTACCCTCAACCCGTCATCCAAGAACGACATTTGAGGCTCCGGGCGTCCAAGACCCAATTTGACCACGAACAGATTTTCGAACGGGAGGACGACATGAAAACACTAACCCTCGGGCTGGCCTTTGGCCTGCTGGCCTCGGCAGCCGCCGCGCAGCAGATGCTCAGCACCGCTTCTCCGATCCCGGATGGGGCCGAGACCCGGTTTTGCTATTACGAAGGCATGGCCTATTCGATGGACTCGTTCATCGTCATCAGCGGCGACAATACCGTTACGCCCACCGTCAACACGCGTGAGGAACGGTTGCTGCGTTGCGTCCCAAGCGAGGCCGGGCCGATGCATTGGAAGCCGCAAAGCACGTTTCAGGTCAGCAAGTAATGCCTGTTAAACGGCCAGTCCGATCAGGGCTACTCCGCCCGCCATCAGGACGGCTGCGCCGAGGCGGCGGATCCAGTTGCCCTCGTGCAGGAAGATGAACCCGATCAGGGCGGCGAAGATGACAGAGGTTTCGCGCAGGGCCGAGACCGCGCCCAGCGGGGCAAAGTTCTTGGCGTAAAGCACCAGACCATAGGCCGTCATAGAGACCAGCCCGCCAAGGATGCCGATCATCCAGACCTTGGCGGGCAGTGCCGCCAGCGTGTCCCGCTTTCGCACTCCCACGAACCCCGCGATGAACAGGTGCAGGAACGCGCCCCAGGCCCAGTAGCTGAGCGTATTGCCTGACAGCCGCACACCGATCCCGTCGACCACCGAATAGATCGAGATACAGAATCCGGTGCCCAGCGCAAAGCCCAGCGCGCTGCGCCCGACGCCGGATCGCAGGGCGCTCCAACTGCTGAGTTGGATGCCCAGCGCGATCAGGGCGATCCCGGCCCAGGCTTGCAGGGGCAGAACCTCGCCCACCAGCAGCATGGCCCAAAGCGAGACCAGCGCGGGCACGATACCCCGTGCGATCGGGTAGACGACGCTCAGATCGCCGTGCTGATAGGCTTTGCCCAGCATGAAGTAATAGCCGAAATGCACGACGGTCGAGAGGGCGATGTAGATGAAGCTCTCGGCGCTCGGCAGCGGCAGCAGCAGGATCATCACCGAGGCCGGAATGACGTGCCCAAACGCCACAAGGCCCAACGTCGTGGTACGGTCAGCGGCGGTTTTGACGATGGCGTTCCAAACCGCGTGCAGCAAAGCCGCCGTGAGAATGATGAGGATGACAAACAGTGTCACGCTTGTGCCTTCCGCGCTGAGTATTGGCCCTGATTGGGTCAATCGCGGAGTTTGCACAGCGTTTGGGCGATCTCAATACGGGATGTGTGGCCTAACCCAGCTTTTCCTGCAGCCAATTGGCGATTTGTGCGGCTGGACGCTCCCACCCCGGCTCCATAAACAGGAAATGCGCGTGGTTTTCGACCGGCAGGAAAGTCGCGCGGTCTCCATACAGTTTCGCCAGCGCCCGGCAGGTGTTGGGGTTCACAGCCCGATCCTCGGTGCCGGAAACGATCAGTACCGGGCAGTCGACCTTGTCGATATCGACCTTCATGGCGTGGTGGTCATCGAACATCCAAAAGAACATCTCGAACATCACCCGCCCGCTTTCGGGGCCGAGTTGGTCGAACACCGCGTGCTGCTGAGCCTCGGGCATCTTGTTGAGCGCGAAGGGGGCCATCAGGTCGAACTCGACCCGCATGGGCTGTTTCCAAAACGCCCCGCCCTCCATCAATGCGCGCGGGACGGCGCGTTCGTCGTCGGTTTCGGGCAGCGTGCCCCAGGCGGCGTTTGGGTTGATCAGGACAATCGCACTGGCCAAGCCGCGCGCGGCCACCTGCTGCGCCACGACGCCCGCGATCGCGTGGCCCATAAGGACGGGTTTGCTGTCCAATCCCTGAACGAACTCGGCAATGTCACCGGCATAGTCCGTGACACTGGTATCGGTCAGACCCGGGTCCGGTTCAGCCTTCGGGTCACCGCCGTGATAGCGCAGCGCCGGGGTGTGGACGGTCCAGCCGCGATCACGGAAAAAACCTGCGTAATCTTCCATACACCATGGGCCCGCAAACGCGCCGTGGATCAGAACGATGTCTTTGGTCATGAAAATCTCCCACCTCAGCGCGTCCAGTATGAGCATCCTGTAAAACGAAACAACTGCGCGTGATCGCTGTTGCGTGAGGGGGCGGACCACTTAAACTCAGCCCCATGACATTTGTGACCGAAAACCAGTTGCCACTGCTCATCCTGTTCTTTCTGATCGGATCGGTCGGAACAGGCTTTCTGTTCCGCAAGCCAGCAGGGCACCGGGCTTGGAAACTGGCTGATCTGGTCTGGGTCGTATTGGGCGGCATCGGGGCTTTGGTGGCGGTTCTGGCGGGGCTTTACACGGCCGACAGCTCTCGGCTGGACCGACAGATTGATGTGGCATTTGCGGCCTCATCAGCCTTTGACCGCGACGCTGCGCGGTTCCGGTTGCGGTTCTGCGATCCGGCCTATGACCCGGATACAGGCGTTCTGTGCGAGAAGGTCGAGTTTCTGTCGGCCTCAACCGCCAGCAACGCAGATCTGCCCCTGTTCATCGAAGTCACGAACGAGGTCGCCCCGCTGCAAGGGCTGCATTTCCTGTTCGGCCGGGACGACAAGGACGAGATGGAGCAGATGGCCGCCAAGGCCGATGCGTTCGATATCGACCAGTTTCTGGTCTTCACCTCGATGGATGACGAAACACAAACCGCCATCGACAACATGCGCCGCAAGGTGCCCGCGATTGCCGGAGACTATCTGATCCTGGCCCAAAGCTATGACGACCTGATCCAGCAGGTCAGCAAGCTGAAAGACGAATGGGAATATCTGCAGGCCAACGCGCATATTCTGGTCTTGCAGATCGTCGCCTTGTGTCTGGTCAGTTTCGCAGCACCTTTCCGATTGGGGAAATCCATTGTCGAGCTGCGGACAACCCTTATCGCCGATACGACTGAGCCAGCTGTTCCGGATCGGCCCCAAGAAGATACCGTGTCAGAGTCCACAGATTCCGAGCACCCCGCCGCAGCCAGCCCGCCCGCTCATAGCGTTCCGCACTAGTAACGGCCCGCGGGTCAAGCAACGTGATCCGCGGCAAGGCACGGGCAAGGGCGACATCCTCCATCAACTGCTGATCTTTGTATTCCCCCGCGCGGATATAAAGATCGCGCGGGACAAGCAGACCCTGATCGCCATAGGGCAAACTGAACAGACGGCTGCGCAGATTGGCCCAACCGGCGACCCATCGCGGAGCGATCCCCTTGGCCCGAAACGCCAGCCGAAACGCCGCCGGGGTTTTGGACGCCAAATGATCTGCCACGGGTTTTGCCCATCCCGGTTCCAACACAGTATCGGCATGCAAAACCAACACCCAGTCACCTTTTGTCAGCGCGCATCCTTGCCTGAGCTGCCCCCCGCGCGAGGCGGGTCCTTCGACAACCTCGGCCCCGGCTTCCTCGGCTATGTTCAAGGTCTGGTCGGTTGATCCGCCATCGCTGATGATCAGTTCGCGGATCAGACCGGCGTGCAGCCCCTCCATCAGAGCCTGAAGGCAGGCGGGCAACGCGGTTTCAGCGTTCAGCGTGGGGATCACGATGCTGATCGGGGCGGGCACGGCGGATAACCTCTGGTCTTGGCAGCGGAACTTCCTATATCACGAGGCCAAGGCAAATGACGAGGACCCTGCCATGCCCAATCGCCGCATCCTGCGCCTGACCGGCTCGGACACCGAGAGCTTTTTGCAGGACCTCATCACCAACGATATCGGCGGATTGGACACGGGGCTGATTTATGCGGCGCTGCTGACGCCTCAGGGCAAATATCTGGCTGACTTCTTCCTGAAGCGTGACGGCGATGCTGTGCTGCTGGACGTGGCCGAGGACATGGCGGATGGGCTGGCCAAGCGACTGGGCATGTACAAGCTGCGGGCGGATGTGACAATCGAACCGTCTGGCCTGAACCTGCAACGCGGTACCGGGCCTGCACCGGACGGCGCCCTGCCCGATCCGCGCCATGCCGATATGGGCTGGCGCGCATACTCTGACATTCCCGAAGGCGATGACGGTACCGATTGGGACGCGATCCGCGTGCGCCACTGCATCCCCGAAAGCGGGGTGGAACTGACACCGGACAGCTACATTCTGGAATCCGGGTTCGAGGGTCTGAACGGCGTGGATTTCAAAAAGGGCTGTTATGTCGGTCAGGAAGTCACCGCCCGCATGAAGCACAAAACCGAACTGCGCAAAGGGCTGCGCCGCGTCCTGATCACCGGCGATGCGTCCGCCGGGACCGAGATCACTGCCAATGGCAAACCGGTGGGCATCCTGTTCACGCGATCCGGCGACCACGCCATTGCCTATCTGCGCTTTGACCGCGCAACCGGGCCGATGCAAGCTGCAGACGCTATTGTCACTCTAGCGGATTGATCCGACGCTGTTGCCGATCCGTTACGCTTGGGTTGCTATGCACACCCTGCCGGTTTGACGTAGTCCTCCCCACTGTCACAGTACGGGCAACGGAACCACCCGGATGCCCGCATGCTACAGCTTTACCTTGCGATTTGGCGCGCCAGTGCCGGTCGGCAGATCATCTTGATCGTGCTGTCCTTGGCCGTTGCGGCGCTGGCCGCCGTACCCCTTGAGTTTCAGCGCGACATCATCAACCACCTGACCTCGGACGATGTAGGAACCGAGCGCTTGATCCTGCTGGGTCTGGGCATGATGGGTGTCATCCTGCTGAGCCTCGGGCTGAAATGGGTTCTGGGCTACCGCGCGGGCACTCTGGGCGAAGACCTCATTCGCATGATCCGGCAACGGCTGCTTTGGCGCTCGACCGATTTGAACGAATCCGGTGAAACGGTCCGCAAGGGCGCGATGAGCACGGCCATCTCTGCCGAGGCTGAAGAGTTGGGAAAATTCGCAGGTGGCGCGTTCTCGGACCCTGTGGTGCAGATCGGCACATTGATCAGCGTGATCGGCTATATCTCGTCCACCCAGCCGGGGCTTGGGATGATTGCGTTTTCGATGATCGTGCCGCAGATCATCATTGTCCTCCTGTCCCAGCGCAAAGTGAACGTCTTCGTCGCCCGGCGCGTACAAATTCTGCGCAGTGCCACCGACAGCCTGACGGTCGAAGACCTTGAGGCCGTCGAAAAAGACATCGATGCGATGTTCGACGATATCTACGAAACCCGGCGGAGGATGTTCCTATGGAAACTGTCCGCCAAGTTCCTGCTGAGCGTCATCAACGGCGCGGGCACGGTCGGGGTTTTGATGCTGGGCGGCTGGCTGGTCCTGCAAGGCAGAACCGATGTGGGCACCGTGGTTGCCGCCGTCAGCGGGCTGGGACGCATCCAGGGGCCGACGGCCTTTCTGATCGCCTTCTACCGGCAGGTCAGCGCCAACCGCATCAAATACGAACTGATGCTAGAGCTTTTCGGCCCGGATCCGACCCGCTATCGGAAGATGCACAGAAAATAAAAGTCCGCGCGGGCGGGTGCCTGCGCGGTCTTTTCGATCCGGTAACGCAGCGTTACGCGCGTTCGGAATATTCCATGGATTCGGTGTTCACGATGATCATCTCATCCTGCCCGATGAAGGGCGGCACCATGACCTTGACGCCATTGTCCAGAATCGCCGGTTTGAACGAGTTCGCAGCCGTCTGACCTTTGACCACTGGCTCGGTCTCGACGATCTTGCAGGTCACTTTCTGGGGCAGCGTCGCGTTCAGCGCCTCGCTTTCGTAGAATTCGACCACGATGGTCATGCCGTCCTGCAGAAACGGGCGGCGTTCGCCCAGCAGGTCAGCGGGCAGTTCGATCTGCTCATAGGTCTCGGCATCCATGAACACCAGCATCCCGTCGGACTCATAAAGGAACTGCTGATCCTTCTGTTCCAGGCGCACACGTTCGACCTTGTCCGCCGAGCGGAACCGTTCGTTCAGCTTCGATCCGTTGCGCAGGTTGCGCAGCTCGACCTGGGCAAAAGCGCCGCCTTTACCGGGCTTTACGTGATCCACTTTGACAGCCGCCCACAGCCCGTCGTTATGCTCAAGCACGTTGCCGGGGCGAATTTCGTTCCCATTTATCTTGGGCATGACATAAATCCTTCACAAACGGTTGATGCGTCAGTTGCGGTCCCTATATCTGGCAGGACCAACCCTGACAAGACAACGAGACCTAGTGCTGCACTTGCAGCAAGCCATGCACATGACGCAACGCAACTATGCATTTTAGGTGTATCCGAATCGCACCTAATAGGTCATAAGGACCGTCACGCCGAAAATGCAAGAGCAAGAACAACAAGGAAGACGAGATGAGAGATTTCGTTGACGGCACTGCCTTTAACAACGAGCAAGGCAATCGTGCACGCAAACTTTTCGCGGCCGTTGTGTTGGCTGCACTTGATGACGCTATCGCCGATGACAAGAAATACGGCAATGGCCCCGAACAGATCGCCCGCTGGGCACGCTCGCGCGATGGGCGCGAGGTGCTGTCCTGCGCCGGTATCGACCCGAATGAACGGGTTGTCAGCGGACTGATGGAGTTCGTTGGCCGTGGCGTGCGGACCTCGGTCGCGCTGTCGCGTGAAGAAAGTGAGCGTCGCAATGCCGCTCAGCAAGCCGAAGCCGCCTAGACACCGGGCGACTTCCCTTTGAAAAAGCGCGCTCCGCCAACAGGGGCGCGCTTTTCTGTTGCGGGGTCAGAAAAACAGCAGCCACTGGCGCAGCACCCAGACCTCGGCCATCAGCAGCAGGGCAAAGAACAGCTTTGCCGTGATGGACAGGTCGCGCTGCCATAAGGCGACATAGGCCAACAGGCAGATCATGGCGGATACAGGGGCCACCCACAGCGCATGATGGGCACTGTCCCAATAGCTGACCGGGCTGTGAAAGACCCAATCGCTGATCGGCCAGAACTGAGGCCGCCCGTCGCCCGCGTGCAGGAAAAAGTCCATCACCAGATGCAGCAGTCCCGCGGAAGCGGCCACCGTCAGAAACGACCAGCCCCGCCACAACCCCAACGCCAAAGCCAACCCCCACAGAATGAATGAGTTGTCGATGGCAAAGACCGTTTGCCAAGCGGGCGAGAAGTAAAGTTCGTCAAACACCACCTGTGGCGGGATGCCCAGGATATACAGCGACGTCCCCGCCATCAGATACAGGGACAGATCCGGCAGCAGTGATCCCAACACCGCCGCCCAAAGGATGCGCCCCCGTGCGGGCCGCGCAAAGGCGGCAGCACCGATCAAAAGATGCGCTGGCGTGTTCATCCGGGGCTTTCCCTTTGGCCTCAAATCAGGTCATCTGCGCGACAAGGTATAGGAGACGACCATGGTTCGCGCCATCATGATTCAGGGCACCGGCAGCAATGTCGGAAAATCGGTATTGGTGGCCGGGTTGGCGCGCGCTTATACGCGACGCGGGCTGCGGGTGGCCCCGTTCAAACCTCAGAACATGTCCAACAACGCCGCCGTGACCGAAAACGGAGGCGAGATCGGGCGCGCTCAGGCCCTGCAGGCGTGGGCTGCGAACCGTCCGACGCATACGGATATGAACCCGATCCTGCTGAAACCTGAAACCGACACCGGTGCCCAGATCATCGTTCAGGGCCAGCGCGCAGGCACGATGAAGGCCGGGGATTACCGCAAGGACAAATCCAAACTGCTGGGGGCCGCGCTGGAAAGCTTCGACAGGCTGTGCAGCGACGCCGATCTGGTGCTGATCGAAGGCGCGGGCAGCCCGGCGGAAACCAACCTGCGCAAAGGCGACATTGCCAATATGGGCTTTGCCTGCGCTGCCGGTGTGCCGGTGGTGCTAGTCGGTGACATTCACCGGGGCGGCGTGATTGCGCAGATCGTTGGTACTCAGGCCGTGCTGGACCCCGGCGATCTTGAGATGATCAAGGGCTTTGCCGTGAACCGGTTCAAGGGCGACGTGTCGCTGTTTGATGAGGGCCGCGACGATATAGCCGCGCGCACGGGCTGGCCCTGTCTGGGCGTGGTGCCGTGGTTCCACGATGCGTGGAAGCTGCCCGCCGAGGATATGATGGACATCCGTTCACACACCGGCGGGGCGTGCAAGGTCGTTGTACCTCAGCTTGAGCGCATGGCCAATTTCGACGATCTGGACCCGCTTTCCGCCGAACCCGGTGTGAGCGTCGAGGTCATCCCCGCAGGCCGCCCCCTGCCCGGCGATGCCGACCTTGTGCTGCTGCCGGGCAGCAAATCCACCATTGGCGATCTGACCTATTTCCGGGCGCAAGGCTGGGATATTGACCTTCTCGCCCATGTACGCCGCGGCGGGCATGTTCTGGGCTTGTGCGGCGGCTATCAGATGTTGGGCAAAACGATTTCGGACCCCGACGGGGTGGACGGTCGGCCGGGCAAGGTTGAAGGGCTGGGCCTGCTGGATGTGGACACTGTCATGGCCGGTAAAAAGCATGTCACGCTGACCGAAGCCTGCGCCCTGCCCAACCGCGAACCGGTCAGCGGGTATGAGATTCATATGGGCGAAACGGAAGGCCCGGATTGTACGCGGGCCTGGCTAGAGGTTGAGGGCCGCCCCGAAGGCGCAGCCAGCGCCAATGGGCGCATTCTGGGCAGCTATCTGCACGGCATATTTTCGTCCGACGCGTTTCGGGCGCAGTTTCTGGCAAAACTGGGTGTGAAATCGGAAACCGTCTATGAGGATGGTGTCGAGCAAACGCTGGATGATCTGGCCGATCACCTAGAGCAGAACATGAACCTTGATTTACTGCTGGACCTTGCGCAGCCGCCGCAGCGGGGCTGAGCGGCTATTCCAGCTCCTGCGCTGCCAGCGCCCGGTGAATCTCGCGCCGGACCATCTTGCGCACATTGCGGGTGATCCGCTCGCCCAGCACGCCCTGAAGCTCTTGCCGGACAACTTCGGCAATCATGTCACGCAGCGCGTCTTCGTCGATGGCCACGTCGCGCGCGGGCACAGCGTCTTCGGCCACAGGCATGACTTCGGGCGAACGAATGAAGGTGGCTGGTTGCGGTTCTTCCTGCTCGGGCTCGACCGCTGCAGCCGCGTCCTCAACGTCTGTTGCCTGCTCTACAGGCACATCCTCTGGCTCGGGCTCTTCGAACCCTGAATCCGTAGTCCAGGCGAGGCCCTGAGTCGGTGTCCCCGAATAGGCATCGTCACTGTCGCCATCGGGTTCCCACTGATCCTCGGTCCGGGCGATCGCAGCCTCCAGCGCTTCGATCTTCGCGCTCAGGCTGGTTGCGGGGTCTTCGGTGGCCTCAGGCTCTGGCGTGGCCTCTTCCTGACGCGGAGTGTCACTGTTGGCCGCCGCATCGGCCTTCACGATGTCACAGGCGCGCAGCAGCATTGGTTTCGCCGATTCCTCGGCGCTGTATTTCGGTTCCAGCTTTAGCGGGGGCTGTTCAACCTGAGCGGGTTTTGAGATTCGCAACGCCTCGGTCAGCACCAGACGCCCGGGCTTGCGCGCGCCCGAGGACGGGGCTTTGCGCCCCTCTTCGCTGACCAGACGTTTGACCGAAGACAAAACGTCTTCGATCCCGGCTTTTACGACATTGTCCGTCATTTTGCTCTACCGCTCTTTCCTCAGGCCCGAGTGTAGCCAATCCTGTCAGAGCGAACAACAGATAGTATTGCCCGTCAGTCCCGACGCAACGCTTTGAGGACGCGATCCAGGTCTTTGCTCTGTTTGCTGACCTGTGCAGGGGCTTTCTTGACCAGATTATAATACAGCGTCGGGTCATAGATCTGCACCGCCAGACCCAGACGTTCCGCCGTCAACAGGCCCTGAGCCTGCAACAGCTGATACGCAGCGCGCGAACGCTCGGTGCGCGAGGCGACCTCGTTCAGCTGCGCATCCAGCAAATCCTGCTGCGCGTTCAGAACGTCCAGCGTGGTCCGTGCGCCCAGCGTCGCCTCTTCGCGAATCCCGTCAAAGGCGACCTGCGAGGCGCGCACCTGCTCGGTCGACGCGCGCAGGCTGGCCGAAGCGGCCTGAAAGTTTGCATAGGCTTCGGACACGCCCTGCGTGATGTCCTTTTGCACATTCAACAGGTTTGCGCGCGACGCATCGCGGGTCGCCATCGCCCGACGCACCGATGCCGCCAGACGTCCGCCGGCATAGATCGGCTGGTTGAAGTTCAGCGAGACACTCGCATTTTCGGTGTCATCGTCATTGTCATAGCTTTCCGTAATGCCCGCATCGGCATTCAGCGTGACGTTCGGCCCCAGATTCGCCCGCTGCTGCTGGACCTGCAAATCAAGCGCACGCACTTCGTGCTGGGCCGCAAGAATGGCCGGATGGTTGCGGCGCGCGAACGAGATCGCCTCGGACTCGGACCGGGGCAGTGACGGAAGGCTGGGCTGACCAGCGGTCGCCCCCGGTAGTTTGCCGACGGCATTTACATATTCCGCCTGCGCCGTGCTCAGGTTACCGCGTGCAACCGCCAGATCGGCCTGCGAACTGGCCAGCTGTGCCTCGGACAAGGCGACATCCGTGCGGGTAACTTCACCCACTTCGAAACGGTCCCGCGAGGCCCGAAGTTCCTCGGCCGACACGTCGACGTCATTCACCTGAATCTGCACCGTTTCTTCCTGCAGAACGACGTTGAGATAAGCGTTTGCTGCGCGGAACAGAATGGCCTGCTCGACATCGATCAGGCTTTGGCGCGTGGACAACACGATTTCCTGTGCGGATTGCTTGCCGAGAATCGAGAACCCGCCATCATAGATCAACTGGGCCAGCGTGAGGCCGGTAAAGAATGTCGAAGGCTCGTTCCGGACCACTATACCGCTGGTCGTTGTCCGCGTGTAATCCTGCGAAACGCGCACGGTCCAGTTGATGATCGGACGCAGCGCGGACACCGCAATGGCAACATCTTCATCAGCAGCACGCAACAGCGCGCGGTTTTGTTCAAGAAGACCGCTGGTGTTATACGCCCCGATAAAGGCATCGGTCAGGTTGTCCGCCCATGCCAGGCGTACAGGCATAACGCTAAGGGCAAGACCAGCGGTCACCGCCAAGGCCCTGACCAGCTTACCAGTTGCCATTCCACGCATCACCAAATCCTCTCAAATCAAAATTACACTGCCCTGCGGGAAGTTTGCGTTGCCGTTTTCAACTAATCAAGGTGGCAGAAAAAACCACCGCCCGACTATAGCGAAAATGCACACTCGACTGAAAAACTGTCCAGTGTCGGCGCACTGGCGTTAAACGCGTCGCGCCAACTGACCCGGTCACCAGCCTTGCGCCCGATCCGAACGACGCCCAGACCATCCTGCACAAACAGACAGGCGATGCGCCCGTTGTCTTTCAACTGGTCCAGCAAAGCGTCCGGCACCTGCTGCACGCCGCCCTGTATCATGATCACGTCATATGGCCCGTGTTCCTCGGCCCCTTGCTCCAGCGGGCCGACATGCACCACGGCATTGTCAGCATCCGCCTCGGTCAGGGCATCCTGCGCTTCTGCGGCCAGCGCTTCATCGCTTTCAACAGCGACCACCAGTTCGGCCATGCGCGCGGCAACGGCGGTGGAATATCCCAGCCCAGGCGCGATATCCAGAACCGCCTCATCTTTGCAAATATTCACAGCGTCCAGCATCTTGGCCAGAGTCCGAGGCTCCAGCATGCTGCGCCCGTCCCCCAGATCGATTATGCCTTCCACATAGGCGGCCTCGCGCTGCGCATCCGGCACGAAATTTTCACGCGGGACGGTCAGCATAGCATCGATAATCGGGAATTTCGTGACATCAGAGGGCCGAATCTGCGTATCGACCATAGTGCGGCGTCGGGTTGCGAAATCTGTCATGTGATCTCTCGTTTGAATTCCCACGTTTTTTTGGCTTTTGCCACATCCCGCAGCAACCGGCAACGGCCCTGTTGCCACAGCCCGGACCGTGCGACAGGTTTGTGATCCGGCCCAGATCAGCATTTCCCGCCTCAGGCACCAAAATTACACGCAATCCTCTGGACGCCCCATAAGAAAGCTGCTAAAACGCCTGTCACACCACGGCAAGTATTTGATTTTACTTAAAAAGGCGAGTTGGCGGAGTGGTGACGCAGCGGATTGCAAATCCGTGTACACCGGTTCGATTCCGGTACTCGCCTCCACTTCCTCTTCAATGTTTTGCATCACTTTCGCGCCACTTTGGGCGCTTTGTCTCGACGGCCTGACATACAGACTTCTCCATAAAACTACACCGCGTGACATCAGGAACCGCCTCGCATAGCCTGGCACCATGAGTGGTGCGGAATGGTCAGATCAAGAAAACAACGCCATCGTAGAAGACTATTTTTCCATGCTTCGTGATGAGTTGGCGGGAAAGCGATACAACAAGGCGGCCCACAATCGGGCCATGCAGGAGTCAATTGGTCGATCCAAAGGCTCAATCGAGTTCAAACACCAAAACATCTCAGCGGTCCTTAAGGGGCTGGGTGAGACCTGGATCAATGGCTACAAACCCGCCTTCAACTTTCAGATGTCTTTGGTAGATGCCGTTGCCCGGCACCTCCATCGACACGGTGGATGGATTGCCAGAAATACTCCTCCTCCAATAGGTGCATCGGAACCTCCCGGACCTGTTTGGATCGGCACCCCACCAACCATGCAAAACACGCCGCCTCCGGATGAATTGGAACAAATGCAGGCCGTAGCACGGAAATTCGATGTGGCAGGGCGGGATGAGGAAAACAAATCTCTGGGTAAGGCCGGGGAGGAGCGCGTTCTGCATCATGAGCGCGCAATTTTGAAAGGTGCAGGCCGGCAAGACCTAGCCAAGAAGGTGCGGTGGGTCAGTCAGGAAGATGGCGATGGCGCCGGGTATGACATTTCAAGCTTCACGCCTGAGGGGAACATCCGCCTGATCGAGGTAAAGACGACCAATGGCTGGGAGCGCACACCCTTTCACATCTCCCGGAACGAATTGGCGGTTGCTGAGCAAAACCGCGGCCACTGGATCCTTTTCAGGCTGTGGAATTTCTCACGGGAACCGAGGGCGTTCGAACTGCGCCCACCTTTGGATGCTCATGTCGCGCTAAGCGCCATGAGCTTCCAGGCGAACTTTCACTAGCCCCCGGTTAGCTGGCGCATTCACGCCGAATTCCCCGTTGGTGCGCGCCAGAATCCACCCACCAACGCCCGGTTCAAACGTCAGGATTCGCGCCCCACCGGGACAACCTCATACCCTGGTTCTTCCGGTTCATCGTCCTGCATTTCAGGTGGAAAGCCGGGCGCGCGGATGTCGAGGCCGGTGGCGTCTTCCAGGCGTTTGATGATGTTGGGCGACAGTTCGCGTTCGCCGTAGCGTGCGATGCCGTCCTCGAAAATCTTGATCATGATCGGGTTGATCTCAAGCGGGACACCCGCGCGGTCGGCGACGTCCTGAAACAGGCCGATATCCTTTTTGACAAGGTCCATGGTAAAGGAAATATCGCGCGAACCGTTCAGGATGACCTGGCTTTCGGTCTCATGCACAAACGACGTACCGGACGAGATTTTGATCGCCTCATAGGTTGTGTTCAGGTCCATCCCGGCGGCTTTGGCGGTCACCAGCGCTTCGGCGCAGGTGATCAGGTTAGCGGTTGCCAGATAGTTGGTCAGAACTTTCAGAACCGAGGCCGAGCCAAGATCGCCCGTATGCAACACCCGACGGCCCATCGTTGTCAGGAAAGGAAGGATTCGCTCAAAGGTATCCCGGTCGCAGCCCGCGAAGATCGAGATATTGCCGGTTGCCGCCCGGTGGCATCCGCCGGAAACCGGGCAATCAACCGCCGCCCCGCCCCGCTCGATGACCATGGCACCCAGCCGCTTGGCCTCGGCCTCGTCGGTGGTGGACATCTCCATCCAGATTTTGCCGGGGCCGACCTCGGGCAACATCTCTTGCATCACCGCGTCCGAGGCGGCAGGCGATGGCAGGCAGGTGATCACCGCGTCGCAATCGCGCATCAGCTGGGCCGGGCTTTCGGCGGCCTGTGCGCCCATTTCGACGAATTCTGCCACCAGGTCTGCATTCAGGTCATGGACCGTCAGGTCGATCCCGTTGCGCAGCAACGAGCCCGAGAGTTTTCCGCCCACATTTCCAAGTCCGATGAACCCAACTTTCATTATTCGCGTCTCCCTGCGTGTTTTCCGGTATGCGACCATGTCGCGGGCACGGCGTCATGCCGCCCAGCGACGCTGGCAGGTCGCTTTTCATCCTAGCCACGCGATGGTGGTCGCATCGCGCTTGACAACCTGCCCGCACGTGCCGCATGTCCCTGTCGTTGGTGTCGGCGACAGCCGATGAAAAGGGAATGCGTCAGCGGGTATCCGTCAAACGCAGCCGCCCCCGCGACCGTGACCGGAGAGGGTGCCCAATGCCACTGGCTGCAAAGCCGGGAAGGCGGGACATCCGACAGAGGAGCCAGACGAACCGGGCCTCTGACATCCGCAAGCCGGGAGACCTGCCAGCACCCGAAGTTGAAACCGGGCGGGGTGTTCCGGTGTCGGGTCCATGTGCATCGCGTGGCCCGCATGAAACCCCGTCCCCCGCGAAGAGGATTTGGGGGGATGAGAGACATGACCGAGACTGCGCCGGTCGAGCTGCTGGTCTGCACCACGTGCCGCCGTGGTCTGCCCATCGAGGATGACGATCAACGCCCCGGCACATTGCTGCACAAAGCGCTGGAACAGGCGGACCTGCCCGAGGGCGTCACGCTGAAAGCCGTCGAATGCCTGTCGAACTGCGATCAGGGCTGTTCCATCGTGCTGCGCGGCGGGCCGGATCGCTGGACCTTTGTCTATGAGAACCTCAATGAGGCCGATCACGTTGACGTCATCGTCGATGGTGCGACCAAGTATCTGGCCACCGAGGACGGCCTGGTCAAATGGCGCGAGCGCCCCGAACATTTCCGCAAGAACTGCGCCTCGCGCATTCCCCCGATTGGAGCCCTGAAATGAGCAACCTCGAAAAACTCCCCGTCACTGTGATCACCGGCTTTCTGGGTTCGGGCAAAACGACGCTGGTCAAGCATCTGATGCAGAACCCACAAGGCAAGCGGCTGGCCGTGGTGGTCAACGAATTTGGCGATGTGGGCGTTGATGGCGACATCCTGAAATCCTGCGCGATCCCGGATTGCCCGGCGGAAAACATCATGGAACTGGCCAATGGCTGCATCTGCTGCACCGTGGCCGATGACTTCATCCCCACCATTGAGGCGCTGATGGCGCTGGAACCGCGCCCGGATCACATCCTGATCGAAACCTCGGGCCTCGCCCTGCCAAAACCGCTGCTAAAGGCGTTCGACTGGCCCGATATCCGGTCGAAAATCACCGTGGACGGCGTGATCGCTCTGGCCGATGCCGAGGCTGTGGCCGCCGGTCGCTTCGCGCCGAATGTCGAGGCGGTGGACGCCCAGCGTCTGGCCGATGACTCGATCGACCACGAAACGCCCCTGTCGGAGGTGTTCGAGGATCAGATCTCCTGCGCCGACATCATCCTGCTGACCAAACCCGATCTGGCCGGTCCCGAAGGTGTGGCGAAAGCCAAAGAGGTCATCGCCGCCGAAGCCCCCCGCCCCCTGCCCGTGGTCGAAGTGGCCGAAGGCGCGGTGGACGTGCGCGTCGTGCTGGGCCTTGAGGCCGCCGCCGAGGATGACATGGACGCGCGCCCGTCACATCACGACGGCCACCACGACCACGAGCATGACGATTTCGAAAGCATCATCGTCGAGCTGCCGGAACAGACCGACCCGGCGGAACTGGTCGCCAAGATCGAACGTCTGGCGAATGAGCTGAACATCCTGCGCGTCAAGGGCTATGCCGCCGTTCAGGGCAAACCCATGCGTCTGCTGGTGCAGGCCGTTGGTGCCCGCGTGCGTCACCAGTATGACCGCCCGTGGGAGCCCGGCGAGGACCGTCGCTCACGTCTGGTCGTGATTGCCGAGCATGACGACATCAAAGAGGCCGCGATCCGCGATATCCTCGTGGGTGTGACCGAGGCTGCCGAGTAAACCATGCACGTCGTCTTCCGCGAAAGCCACGGGTTAGAGGAAACCGAGACCCCGACCGATCTGGGCCAGAGCCCGGCGGATCTGGTGGTGCTGTCGTTCTCGGACAGTGACCTCGGCGCCTTTGCGGCGGGCTGGCATCGCGGTGGCGGCCCCGAGGGGCGGATGCCGACGATGCGGCTGGCGAACCTAACGGCGCTCAAGCACCCTCTGTCGGTCGATACCTATGTGGAACAGACGCTGGAGGGCGCAAAGGGTATACTGATCCGCCTGATCGGCGGTGTGCCCTACTGGTCCTACGGGTTGCAACAGGTTCTGGCACTGGCGCAGGCCAAGGGCATCGCGCTGGCGGTCCTGCCTGCGGACGGGCGCGAGGATACGCGGCTGGATGACTATTCCACCCTGCCCATCTCGACCCTGCGGCGATTGGCGCATCTGTGCGACACCGGCGGAGAGGTCGCGGCGCAGGCCGCCCTGGCGCAAATGGCGCTGGCGGCGGGGCTTTATGCCGGGCCGGTGATGGGGGCCAAGACGTTGCCCGAATGCGGCGCGTGGTGCCCGGATCGCGGCGTGATCCCGGTGGATGCCGCCTTCACGGGCGATGCAAAACGCATCCTTGTGACCTTCTACCGGGCCTATCTGACCTCAGCCGACACCGCTCCTGTCGCGGCTCTGATCCGCAGCCTCCGCGCGCGGGGTTTTGAGGCGGTGGGCCTGTTCGCTCCGTCTCTGAAAGCGCCCGCAGCAGCCGATTGGCTGCGTGAGCAGGTCGTGGCGCTGGCCCCGTCGGCCATCATCAACGCCACCTCATTCTCGGGCAAAGGCGCGTCGGGCACCTCGCCTCTGGACGCCGCCAACGTGCCGGTATTTCAGGTCGCGCTGGCCACCTCGCGCCGCAAGGCATGGGCCGAGGCGGAACGCGGGCTATCCCCCGCCGACCTCGCCATGCATGTGGTACTGCCCGAAGTGGACGGGCGGATTTCAGCGGGCATCGCCTCGTTCAAGGAACCGGGCAAGCGCGACCCGCATCTGGAATATTCCCGTTTCGCCCACCGGGCCGAGCCCGAGCGGATCGAAGCGATCATCGACCGCGTGTCAGGCTGGCTTAACCTGCACGACAAACCCAAAGCCGATCAGACGCCTGCGCTGGTGCTGTCCACCTATCCCGGCAAGGACTGGCAGATGGCCCATGCGGTAGGCCTCGACGCGCTGACCTCGGCCGAGGCGATGCTGTCCGATCTGCAAGGCGCAGGCTATGACACCACCCCTGCCGAGCCGATTGCCGATGCGCTGCCGGATGCCCGGATTTCATGGCCGCTGCAGGACTACCTGACCGCATTGGCCGAATTGCCCGAAACCCTGCGCAGTGATCTGCAATCCGTCTGGGGCAAGCCCGAAGATGACCCGGCCTGTACCGATGGAGCCTTCCATTTCACCGCCGTACGACGCGGCAAGGCTTTAGTGGCGCTGCAACCTGAACGCGGCACGCCCGAGTTGCGCGATGACGATTACCACGACCTCTCGCGCACCCCGCGCCACGGCTATGTGGCGTTTTACCTGTGGCTGCGCCAAGGGCTGGGTGCGGATGCGCTGATCCATATCGGCGCGCATGGCACGCTGGAATGGCTGCCCGGCAAATCCGTCGCCCTGTCCGCCGATTGCTGGCCCGAGGCGCTGATCCGCGATCTGCCGGTCATCTACCCGTTCATTGTCAACGACCCCGGCGAGGCCGCGCAGGCCAAACGCCGGATCGGGGCCGTCACGCTGGGCCATATCCCGCCCGCGCTCAAGGAAAGCGGTACGCCGGATCGGATGGTGCGGCTGGAATCGCTGCTGGACGAGTTCTCGAACGCTGACGGGTTGGACCCCAAGCGCCGCGACCGCCTGCAAGAGGATATCCGGGATGAGGCGCAGGCCATCGGGCTGGAAAGCGACCTGGGCCTCGATCAGGCCACCTGTACCGCCGAGGCGATCACCCGCATCGACCGCTTTGTCTGTGACATCAAGGAAAGCCAGTTCGGCGACGGGCTGCATGTCTTTGGCCGGGTGCCCGACGTGACCGGCAATTTCGACCCCGCGCCCTCGGCCCATGCCGAACGCACCGCTTTGCTGAACGCATTGGCGGGCAAACGGATCGAGGCTGGCCCTTCGGGTTCCCCCTATCGGGGTCGGTCGGATGTGCTGCCCACCGGGCGCAACCTCTACACCACCGATCCACGGTCCGTGCCCACGCGTGCCGCCTATACCCAAGGGGTCAAACTGGCCGAGGAACTGGTGCGGAGGCATTTGCAAGAAGAGGGCGATTACCCCAAGGGGCTGATCGTCGATCTCTGGGGCTCGGCCACCATGCGCACCGCCGGGGAAGAATTCGCCATGGCGCTGCACCTGCTGGGTGTGAAACCGGTCTGGGACAAGGGGTCCGAGCGCGTGTCGGGCATCGAAGTTCTGCCGATCACCGACCTCAGCCGCCCGCGTCTGGATGTGACCTTGCGCGTCTCGGGCCTGTTCCGCGACGTGTTCCCGACGCTTTCGGTGCTTTATGGTCAAGCGGTGCGGGCACTGGCCGACCGGGATGAGGCACCGGACTGGAACCCCTATGCCGGGCAGGCCCCGGCTGCGCGCGTGTTCGGCCCCGCGCCGGGCAGCTATGGCGTGAACATGACCCTCCTGTCCGAGACCTACACCGACGAGGCCCGCGCGCAAGCGGGTGAGGCATGGTTGCAAGCCAGCTCCTTCGCACTGGAAGGTGAGCATATCGCGCAGGACATCAACGGGATCACGCAGCGCGTCGCCAATGCCGACAGCTTTGTCCACCTGCAGGACCTGACCGAGACCGACCTGTTGCTGGCCAACGATTACGCCACCCATGAGGCCGGGTTTGCAGCGGCCAAAAAGGTGACGGGCGGCGAGGCGCAGCTGTACCATCTGGACAATACCAACCCGGACAATCCCCGCGCGCGAACCCTGCCCGAGGAAATCAGTCGTGTCGTCCATGCCCGCGCCGCCAATCCCAGTTGGATCGCGGGGATGCAGCGGCACGGGTTCCGGGGCGCTGCCGAGATCGCGGCGACATTGGATCACATGGCCTCCTTCGCGCATCTGTCGGGCACGGTCGCGCCGCATCTGTTCGATCTGTATCACGACGCGACGCTGGGCGATCCGCAGGTCGATGCCTTTCTGGCCGAGGCCAACCCGCAGGCGCATCAGGCCATGCAGGACCGGTTCCGCGCCCTTTTGGAGGCCGGGCTATGGAACACCCGCCGAAACTCGATCCGCGCTGATCTGGAGGGGCTGGGATGAGCGCCCCCGTCGTCCAGGGCTGGTGCCCCGGCGCACACCGTCCGATGATGTCGGGCGACGGGCTGGTTGTGCGGGTGCGGCCTCGGCTGGCGCGTCTGACGGTCGATCAGGCGCTGGGTCTGTGCGACCTTGCAGATCGGTTTGGAAATGGCTCGATCGACCTGACCAACCGCGCCAATCTGCAACTGCGGGGGGTCGAGGACTATGACCACCAGCCACTGCTCAAGGAACTGGCGGCGCTGGACCTGCTGGACGCGGAACCGGGCATCGAGGTGCGGCGCAACATTCTGGTCACGCCGCTGTATCAGGCGGGTGATCTGACCGCGCGCCTGTCTCAGGAACTGATTGACCGGCTGGCAGAACTGCCTGCCTTGCCCGCAAAGTTCGGCTTTGCCATCGACACCGGGCCCGCGCGACTGGTCAGCGCGGATTCAGCGGATATTCGTCTGGAAACCGGCACTGACGGTCTGATCCTGCGCGCCGATGGCTGCGAGACCGGGCGACCTGTGGCCGAGGCCGACGCCATTGACCATGCCATCGCTTTGGCACGGTGGTTTTCAGAAACATATACGCCCGAGACGCGCCGCATGGCACGGGTCATCGACGCGCTGCCGCAGGAATGGCAGGGACACGCGCCCGGCCCGGTCGGCGAAAAACTGCACCCCGGCCTTTATGAACTGGGTGCGCTGTATGGCGCAGCTTTTGGGTCGCTGCCGGCCCGCAAGCTTTACGATCTGATTGACGATAGCGGCGCAACAGCCCTGCGTGTTACCCCGTGGCGGCTGATCCTGCTGGAAGGCGGGGCGGCGATACCTGCCCCGGACTTCGTCACCGATGGCACCGACCCGCTGATGAGCACCGACGCCTGCTCCGGCGCGCCATTCTGCCCGCAGGCGCAAGTGGAAACCCGCGACATCGCCCGCGCCCTGGCCGCGCGCGTTCCCGGCAGCCTGCATGTCTCGGGCTGCGCCAAGGGATGTGCCCGCATGGGCCCCGCCGACGTCACTTTGGTCGGCAACAACGGACGATTTGATCTTGTCAAACGGGGCCGCGCAGGGGATGAGCCCTGTCAGCGCGGGCTCAGCCCCGAAACACTTTTGACCATGGACCTGACCTGATGCCCTATGAATACGAAACCGACGGCGCAGCGATCTACAAAGAGAGCTTTGCCACCATCCGGTCCGAGGCCGATCTGGCCCGGTTCGACGCCGACGAGGAGCAGGTCGCCGTCCGCATGATCCACGCCGCAGGCATGGTCGGACTGGAAGAGTTCGTGCATTTCTCACCCGGTTTCGTGACCGCCGCCCGCACCGCGCTGGAAAATGGCGCGCCGATCCTGTGCGACGCGCGGATGGTCAGCGAAGGTGTGACCCGCTTTCGCCTGCCCGCCGACAATGAGGTGATCTGCACCCTGCATGACGACCGCGTGCGCCCGTTGGCGGCTGAGATGAGCAACACACGCTCCGCCGCCGCGCTGGAACTGTGGCGGCCGCATCTGGAGGGTTCTCTGGTCGCCATCGGCAACGCGCCCACGGCGCTGTTCCACCTGCTGAACATGCTGGAAGACCCCGACTGCCCGCGCCCCGCCGCCATCATCGGCTGCCCGGTGGGTTTTGTCGGCGCAATGGAATCCAAGGACGCGCTGTGGGAGGCGCAGCCGGTGCCGTCCTGCATAGTAAAGGGCCGTCTGGGCGGCAGCGCGATCACTGTGGCCGCTATCAACGCCATCGCGAGCCGCGCCGAATGAGCGCGGGTAAAATCTATGGCGTGGGCCTCGGCCCTGGCGACCCGGATCTGATGAGCGTCCGGGCCGACCGGCTGCTGCGCAATGCCCGCCACGTGGCGTTTTTCCGCAAGCCGGGCCGCAGCGGTCAGGCGCGCAAGATCGTCAACGGCATGATCCCCGGAGACGCGGTGGAATTCCCGATGGAATACCCCGTCACCACGGAAATTCCCGTGACAGACCCGCGCTACAACGAATTGCTCGCCGCTTTCTACGAAGACTGCGCACGACATCTGAAAACGCTGGCCGACAAAGGCGAGGACGTTGTTGTTCTGTGTGAGGGTGATCCGTTCTTCTACGGGTCATTCATGCATCTTTACAGCCGCTTACGCGATGAAGCTGATGTAGATGTGGTGCCTGCAATTACTGGCATGTCCGGCGCGTGGACGGCAACGGGCGACCCGATCACATGGGGCGATGATGTGCTGACCGTGCTGGTCGGAACCCTGCCCGAGGATGATCTGGCGCGACGTATGGCGCAAACCGATGCGTTGGTTGTGATGAAGATCGGGCGCAATATCGACAAGGTCAAACGGGCGCTGAAAACTGCCGGTCTTTTTGACCGGGCCTGGATCGTCGAGTTTGCGCAGATGCCCAATCAACGCGTGCGGAAACTGTCCGAGGACGGGGACGGCATTACCCCTTATTTCTCGATTATCATCGTGCATGGCCAAGGACGCAGACCATGAGCGGGTGGGTCAAGATCGCCGGCCTGGGCCCCGGTGATGAACAACTGGTGACGCCCGAAGTATCCGCAGCGCTGGCCGAGGCTACTGATGTTGTCGGCTACATTCCGTATGTTGCCCGTGTGGCTGACCGTGAGGGATTAACCCTGCATGCCAGCGACAACCGGGTCGAAATCGACCGGTCCCAACATGCGTTGCAAATGGCGGCTGAGGGGAAGCGCGTGGTCGTGGTGTCGTCGGGTGATCCGGGCGTGTTTGCCATGGCGGCGGCAGTGTTCGAGGCGATGGAAAACGGGCCGCGTGAATGGCGTGATATTCCGGTGGACGTACTGCCGGGCATCACCGCGATGCTGGCCGCCTCGGCCCGTGTCGGTGCGCCTTTGGGCCATGACTTTTGCGCCATTAACCTGAGCGACAACCTCAAGCCATGGTCCCTGATCGAAAAGCGCCTGCGCCTTGCGGCACAGGGCGATTTCGCCATGGCGTTCTATAATCCGCGCTCAAAGTCCCGCCCGGAAGGTTTTGTAAAAACGCTGGAAATCCTGCGGGAAGAATGTGAGCCAGAACGCTTGATCCTGTTCGCACGGGCCGTGACTCGGGTGGATGAAGCGATCCGAATCTCAACGCTGGCCGAGGCGACACCGGATATGGCCGACATGCAGACGGTTGTGATTGTCGGATCCTCTCTGACGCGCGTGATCGAACGCGACGGCGCGCCGATTGTCTACACGCCAAGGTTCACTCTGGCCGAGGGTCAGGGATGAGCCAGCCAGTCCAGAACTTGCGCGACCGAGGACAGTTCCTGCCGGGGCGGCAGGCTGGGCCGGTCGATCATCAGGACTGGCACGCCCAGCGCCCGCGCGGCGTCCAGCTTGGCGCGCGCGCCGGTGCCGCCGGCGTTTTTCGAAATCACCAGTTCGGTGGCGTGGCGTTTCATCAGCGCAAGATCGCCCTCAACCGTGAACGGCCCGCGCGAGACGACAATATCGGCGTTTGGCAGCGGCACATTGTCAGGTTCGTCAACCAGCCGCAGCAAATAGTCATGCTGGGGTTGCGCGGCAAAATCCTGCAGGTGCATCCGGCCCACAGCCAGAAAGACGCGCCGAGCGGGGCCTGCCAGTGCTGCAACGGCCGCCGGAATGTCCGGAACATGCTGCCAGCGGTCGTCGTGCTGCGGAATCCAGGCCGGTCGGGTCAACGCAACCAGCGGAACACCTGCGGCTTCGCAGGCGGCGATGGCATTCCGGCTCATCTGCGCGGCAAAGGGATGCGTTGCGTCCACGACATGCGTGATCGCGTTGTCGCGGATATAGCTGTGCAGTCCGTCGGCCCCTCCGAACCCGCCGACGCGCACCGGCAAAGGTTGCGGGCGAGGATTGTCCACACGTCCGGCGTAAGAGTAGATTGCGCGCACCCCCCTTTCGGCAAGGCTGCGGGCCAGTGCATTGGCTTCGGTCGTGCCGCCAAGAAGCAGGAGGTTGGGCATGATTAAGGCTCCGTGGCTGACCATTCTGGGGCTGGGCGAAGATGGACTGGATGGCCTGCCGCCCGCAAGTCGTCAAGTGCTGGATCGGGTCGAGGTCGTCATGGGCCCGCCCCGTCATCTGTCGCTGATCCCCGAAACACAGGCTGAACGGATCGAATGGCCCGTGCCGTTTGCCGATGGCATCCCGATACTGACGGGTCTGCGCGGGCGGCCAACGGTTGTGCTGGCCTCGGGCGATCCGTTCTGGTTCGGTGCGGGATCGGTCATTGCCAGAACCTTTGACGCGGGTGAATGGACTGCCCTGCCCGGTCAATCCACCTTTTCGCTGGCCGCTGCCCGGTTGGGTTGGCCGCTGGAAAGTACGCTGACCTTTGGGCTGCACGCCGCGCCGCTGACCCGGCTGAGACCGCATCTGGCGGCGGGGTTGCGTGCCATTTTGCTGCTGCGCGATGGCAAGGCGGTGGCTGAATTGGCCACCTATCTGACCGAGACCGGTTTCGCCGACAGCGCGCTGCATGTGATGCAAGCCCTGGGCGGGCCACGCGAAAACACGCAGACCGTGACACTGACCGAAGCCTTGCTGGGCACGTTCGATCACCCGGTCTGTGTTGGGCTTGAGGTCACCGGCCCCGGACTGGCTTTCCCCAAAGCAAGCGGAAAACCGGACGACATCTTTGAAACGGATGGTCAGATCACCAAGCGGCCCATCCGGGCGCTGACCCTGTCCGCGATGGCACCGCAACGGGGCGAGCATCTGTGGGACATCGGTGGCGGTACCGGTTCGATCAGCATCGAGTGGCTGATGTGCGACCCGACCCTGACCGCAACCTCGATCGAGCCGCTGGCCGAGCGTGCAGACCGAATTAGGCGCAACGCGGACACGTTGGGGCAGGATCGGCTGGAGGTCGTTCATGGCACCGCGCCCGATGCTCTGCCGGGCTTGGCCATGCCTGATGTGGTTTTTATTGGCGGCGGGCTGTCCGAGGCTTTGCTGGTCTGGCTGCGCGACAACCTGAAACCGGGCACGCGGCTGGTCGCCAATGCCGTGACGCTGGAAAGCGAGGCTTTGCTCGCCCAATGGCACGAGGCCCTTGGCGGCGACTTGCTGCGGATTGAATTGGCGCAGGCGGGCGCTCTGGGCCCCCGCCGCGGATGGAAATCCGCCTATCCGGTGGTGCAGTGGAGCGTGACCCTATGATCGTCGCCGGTCTTGGTTTTTCCAGCTCCGCCACGGTGGACAGCCTGAAGGCGGCCTATGATCAGGCGTCCTCGGGCCATGCCGTGGATGCGCTGGCGACGGTCGCGGACAAGGACGGCCACGCCGCGTTGGACGCCTTTGCGGCAATCGTCGACCTGCCCTTGCACCTTGTTGCACCCGCTGACCTGGCCGGACAGCGCACCCTGACATGCTCAGCCCGCAGCGGCGCCAGCTATGGCACCGGCAGCGTGGCCGAAGCATCCGCTTTGGCTGCCGCCGGGTTCGGCGCGCGGCTGCTTACACCCAGACACATCTCAGACGACCGGCTGGCCACGTGTGCCATTGCCATCGGAGGACAGACATGACCGTTCATTTCATTGGTGCCGGGCCGGGTGCCGCCGACCTGCTGACCCTGCGCGGGCGCGATATCATCGCCTCTTGCCCGGTGTGCCTTTATGCGGGCTCGCTGGTGCCGGAGGAGATCCTGAGCCATTGCCCCGAAGGCGCGAAGATCGTGAACACCGCGCCGATGGATCTGGACCAGATCATGGCCGAGATTGAAGCGGCCCATAAAGCGGGGCAAGACGTGGCCCGGCTGCATTCAGGCGATCTGTCGGTCTGGTCGGCAATGGGGGAACAGATCCGTCGTTTGAAAGAGATGGGCATTCCGGTCAGCGTCACGCCCGGTGTGCCGTCTTTTGCCGCGGCGGCGGCGGCTCTGGGCACTGAACTGACCTTGCCCGGACTCGCGCAATCGGTGGTGCTGACCCGCACGCCGGGACGTGCATCTTCCATGCCCGAAGGTGAGACGTTGGAGAACTTCGCCCGCACCGGGGCCACGCTGGCCATTCACCTTTCGATTGGCAATCTGGACAAGGTTATCGCTGACCTGACCCCGGCCTACGGCGCGGATTGCCCGGTGGCCGTTGTCTATCGCGCCAGTTGGCCGGATGAGCGGATCATCCGCGCGACCTTGGAAACGTTGAAAGATGCACTGGATGAGGGCATCTCGCGCACTGCACTGATCATGGTCGGACCAGCGTTGGCGGGCGAAGGGTTCGACGAAAGCTGCCTGTATTCCAAGTCCTATGACCGCCGGTATCGCCCGCAAAGCGCGGACAGCCCGTGGTCAAGCTGGAGCCACGGTGATGACTAATCCTCCGGGCATTCTGATCTCGGCCCCGTCTTCGGGAACCGGGAAGACCACCGTAATGCTGGGTCTGCTGCGTGCACTGACCGAGGACGGCCTGACCGTGCAACCGTTCAAAAGTGGCCCCGACTATATCGACCCGGCCTTTCACCGGGCGGCGGCAGGACGGGCCTCGTTCAACCTCGACAGTTGGGCGATGGGCGATCCGCTGTTGAACGCGATCTCTGCGCAGGCGGACGGGGCGGATATTGTGGTCGCCGAAGGCTCGATGGGGTTGTTTGATGGCGTCGCGAAGCCCGGAGAACTGGGGCATGGCTCCAGCGCCGAGACAGCGCAGCGGATGGGCTGGCCGGTGGTGCTGGTGCTGGATGTGGGCGGACAGGCGCAATCGGCGGCGGCGACGGCGCTGGGGTTCAAGATGTACAACCCCGATCTGCCCTTTGCCGGCGTGATCCTGAACCGCTGTGCCAGCCCGCGCCACGAGCGTCTGACCCGCCTGGGCATGGAGCGCGCAGGCCTGCCGGTTCTGGGCGTGCTACCAAGACGCGGTGATCTGACCCTGCCCGAGCGGCATCTGGGCCTGATCCAGGCCGTTGAGCACCCCGATCTGGAAAGCGCCATCGCCGGATATGCGGCCTTCCTGCGTGAGCATGTAGATCTGGAAGCGATCAAGCGGGCGGCCTCCTCAGGCCCGGCTGGGCCATCGTCAGCCGCGCTGCCGCGCCCCCCGGCCCAGCGAATTGCATTGGCGCGGGATGCGGCATTTTCCTTTACCTACCCACATTTGCTGGAAGGCTGGCGCAGGGCTGGGGCCGAGGTGTTGCCCTTCTCGCCTTTGGCGGATGAAGCTCCGGCGACGGATGCCGATCTGGTCTGGTTGCCGGGTGGATACCCTGAGTTACATGCGGGCACTCTGGCCGCTGCTGATACCTTCCTGACCGGAGTGCGTCGCCACGCCGAAACCAAACCGGTTCACGGCGAATGCGGCGGGTACATGGCGTTGGGCGAAGGGTTGATCGACAAGGACGGCACGCGGCATAAGATGGCTGGACTGCTTGGGCTGGTCACATCCTACGAAAAGCGCAAATTCAATCTGGGCTATCGCCGGGCTGAACTGCTCGCCCCGATGCCGGGACTTGCGGCAGGGACAGCCCTGCGGGGGCATGAGTTCCACTATTCCTCGATTATCGAACAGCCCGATGCCCCCTTGGCGCGGGTGTTTGATGCCGAGGGAACCGAAGGTCCCCAAACTGGATCAGTGCGCGGCAACGTCACCGGCACGTTCTTTCACCTGATTGCCGAGGCCTCGGCATGAGCGGTTTTGTCTCTTTCGTAGGCTCAGGCCCCGGCGACCCGGAGCTGTTGACGCTCAAGGCCGTGGACCGGATGCAAAAGGCCGACGCGGTGCTGTTCGATGACCTGAGCAGTGGGCCGATTCTGACGCATGCGCGCGAGGATGCGGATCTGGTCGGCGTCGGTAAACGCGCCGGACGCCCCTCGCCCAAGCAGGATCACGTGAGCCGCCTGTTGGTCGAATATGCGCAGACCGGTCAGCGCGTGGTGCGGTTGAAATCCGGCGATGGCGGGCTGTTCGGGCGGCTGGAGGAGGAACTGGTGGCATTGCGCGAGGCCGGGATCGAGTACGAGGTCATTCCGGGCATCCCCTCGGCTGTCGCAGCAGCCGCCGCTGCTGGTATCCCGCTGACACGTCGCCTGACGGCACGTCGGGTGCAATTTGTCACCGGCCATGATGTCAGCGGGCAGTTACCGGACGATCTGAACCTGTCCGCTTTGGCCGACGGAATGGCCACAACGGTGGTCTTCATGGGCAAGCGCACCTTTCCCCTGCTGGTCGAGGCGCTGCATGCGCATGGCCTGCCATTGGACACGCCCGCGCTTATGGCGGAATCCGTGTCGACCCCCGAACAGGTGCTGCATCGATCCACCATCGGTGCGCTTGCGGACTCGCTGAAATCCGAAATCGGCACGGCCCCTGCCCTGATCCTTTATGGTCCATTGGCGGAGTTGGATGATGTATGATCTGACCCTGATCGGGATCGGCACCGGCAACCCCGATCATGTGACCCGGCAAGGCATTGAGGCAATCCGCGAGGCCGATCTGATCCTGATCCCGCGCAAGGGTGAGAACAAGGCCGATCTGGCCGGGCTGCGCGAAGAGATCATCGCCACGGTCACGGACACCTCGCCGCAGATCGCCTATTTCGACATTCCCAAACGGCGGTCCGACGACGGTTATCTGCAAGGCGTGGATGAGTGGCACGACGCAATTGCGCTGCGCTGGCAAAAGGCGATCTCGGCCCATCCGACGGCCAGCAAGGTTGCCCTGCTGATCTGGGGCGACCCGTCGCTTTATGACAGTTCTTTGCGCATTGCGGCCCGGCTGAATCCGCAGCCGAACAAGCGGGTGATCCCGGGCATCACCGCGTTGCAAGCGCTGACGGCGGCCCACGCAATCCCGATCAACGAGATCGGTGCGCCTTATGTCGTCACCACGGGGCGACGTTTGCGGGACGAAGGTTGGCCCCCGGGCGCATCGAATGTCGCCGTCATGCTGGATGGAGAATGTTCGTTCCAGTCACTGGAGATGGCAGATTATGACATCTGGTGGAGCGCCTATGTCGGAATGAAGGAAGAGATTCTGATCCATGGGCCTCTGGCCGACGTGGCCGAAGAGATTCTGGCCAATCGCGCCAGACATCGGGCCGCACATGGATGGATCATGGATATCTATCTGTTGAAGCGACGCGCTGACTAACAGGTAACGGTACAAGAATGTGAGTGCGCCGACACGCGAATTCTGGCATCAAGCAGGCAGCCAAGTTGACGGAGGGCCTGCGATGAAACCTGTCGTTGCGTTTGCGTGTTTGCTGGCTCTGCCCGCCTTTGCGGATGAGCCTTTGCCCGGATGGGCCGTGTTTGACAGCAAAAAATCCTATGAGGCGCTGGTCGCTGACACGAAAGCGGCAGTGAAAGCCAATGGGCTGATCGTGGTCACGCAGGCCGGTCCGACCAAGGCCGCTGCGGCGCGTGGGATTACCATCCCCGGCAACCGCGTGATCGGCGTGTTCAACAACGATTTTGCCGTGCGCGTTCTGGAAACCTCGACCGCTGCGATGATCGAAGCGCCGATCCGGTTTTACGTCACCGAAAATGACGATGGCACGGCGACCTTGTCTTACAAAACACCCAGCTTTGTCTTCCAGCCTTACGCTGACGAAGGCGGCGCGGCGCTGTCTGCGATTGCCGAAGAATTGGACGCAAAGTTTCAATCCATCGCGGATTCCGCAGTCAAATAGTCACACTGGCGTGATCCGGCTTGCCTCTGTTAGGGATGTCAGACATTTGCTTCCCATTGGCTAATTCGGAGCATGACTGATGCAGGACCTGTCCCCCCGCGCTGCGGACCTTCTGGCCCAACGGCTGTACGAGGCGGGTTGCCGCCACGCATTCGGGATGCCGGGCGGCGAGGTTCTGACGCTGGTTGATGCGCTGGAAAAGGCGGGCATCACCTTCCATCTGACCAAGCACGAAAACGCCGCGGGCTTCATGGCCGAGGCCGTGCATCACCGCGACGGCGCGCCCGCCATTCTGGTTGCGACCATCGGGCCGGGTGCGATGAACGGGATCAACGTGGTGGCCAATGCGTTTCAGGACCGGGTGCCGATGATCGTGCTGACCGGCTGTGTGGATGCAGACGAGGCGCTGACCTATACCCATCAGGTCATGGACCATTCACAGGTCTACCGCTCGATCACCAAGGCCACCTATGTGATGACCGCCGAAGGCGCGGATATCATTGCGGATAAGGCAGTCTCTCTGGCCAATCAGCCCCGCCCCGGCCCGGTCCATATCGACGTGCCAATCTCGGTTGCGGATGCGCGTATGTCTTCGCCCAAACGCCGCCGCCTGGCCAAGGTGGCGGCTGTAGCCCCGGAAGGCGACTGCCTGTCCAAGGCCCGCCGCTGGGTGGCCGAGGCCGAACGTCCCGTCGCGATCATCGGGCTGGATGTGCTGTATGACGACTCGCGCAGTGTGGTTCAGGCGTTTCTGGAACATTTCAGCATTCCTTTTGTCACCACCTACAAGGCAAAGGGCGTGATCCCCGAGGATCACCCTTTGTGTCTGGGCGGCGCGGGGCTGTCGCCTCTGGCCGACAAACATCTGGTGCCGCTGATCGAACAGTCCGATCTGGTTCTGTGCCTTGGCTATGACCCCATCGAAATGCGCCCCGGCTGGCGCGAGATCTGGGATCCGGACGAAAAGCGCGTTATCGACATCTCGGCCGTGGTGAACGATCACTATATGCATCAGGCCGGGCTGAATCTGGTGGCCGATACCGGCCAGACGCTGGAGGCGATTGCCAAGGGCAACCCGGCCCACGCCACGTGGCCCAGTGGAGAACCCGCTCAGGTCAAGGCCGCGCTGGCGCACGCTTTCCCTCAGGACGACGAATGGGGCCCTGCGGGTGTGATCGCCGAAACCCGCGCCGTGCTGCCCGGCAACACGCTGGCCTCGGCCGATAGCGGCGCACACCGTATCCTGCTGAGTCAGATGTGGGAGTGCCAAGAGCCGCGCGGACTGATCCAGTCTTCTGCTTTGTGCACAATGGGTTGCGCCCTTCCGATGGCGATGGGCCTGAGTTTGGCCGAACCTGACCGCCCGGTGATCAGCTTTTCGGGCGATGCAGGGTTCTTGATGATCGCCGGAGAGCTGTCGACCGCTGCCGAAATGGGCGGAAATCCGATCTTTCTCGTGTTCGTCGACGCCTCGCTGGCGCTGATCGAATTGAAGCAACGCCAGCGCCAGATGGGCAACCGGGGCGTTGATTTCGACCGCCACGACTTTGCCGCGATGGGCCGCGCCTTTGGCGGCTATGGACATACCGTGCGCAACCGCGCAGAACTGCGCGCAGCATTGAACGAGGCGATGAAGGCCGACCGCTTTACCGTGATCGCCGCCGAGATTGATCGTGGAGGGTATGATGGCCGCATCTGAAGGACCGCTGAAGGGCGTAAAGGTTCTTGACCTGTCGCGCATTCTGGCCGGACCGACCTGCACGCAATTGCTGGGCGATCTGGGTGCAACCGTCATCAAGATCGAAAACCCCGCAACCGGCGGCGACGATACGCGGCAATGGGGCCCTCCTTACGTCGAGGATGCAGACGGCAACCGCTCGGACCTGAGCGCCTATTTCATGTCGGCCAACCGCAACAAGAAATCCGTCGCCATCGACATCGCAACGCCCGAGGGACAGGCTGAAATCAAACGCCTTGCCTCACATGCCGATATTCTGATCGAGAATTTCAAACCCGGCGGGCTGGCGAAATACGGGCTGGATTACAACAGCTTGTCTCAGGATCTTCCGGGGCTCGTCTATTGCTCGATCTCCGGATACGGGCAGACCGGCCCCAATTCCAGCAAGCCCGGTTATGACCTGATGGCGCAAGGCTATGGCGGGATCATGTCGCTGACCGGCGATACCGACGGCGCGCCGATGAAAGTGGGCGTGGGCATCGCCGATGTGATGTGCGGCATGTACGCGACGGTCGGCATTCTGGCGGCGCTGCGTCACCGCGACCTGACCGGCGAAGGTCAGCAGATCGATCTAGCGCTGGTGGATTCGCAGGTGGCCTGGTTGATCAATGAAGGCGTGAACTATCTGACCTCGGGCGATGTGCCCCAGCGGCGCGGTAACGGGCATCCCAATATCGTGCCCTACGAGGTTTATGAAACCTCCGATGGCCACGTGATTCTGGCAGTTGGCAATGACAGCCAGTTCCGCCGGTTCTGCGATTTCATCGGGCATCCCGAACTGGCCGACGATCCGCGTTTTGCAACCAACCCCGCGCGGCTTGAACATCGCGATGACCTGAACGCGGTGCTGCGTCCGGCAATGAAATCCAAGGCAACGGCCACGGTGATTTCCGAGCTTGAAACCCGCAAGGTGCCGGTTGGCCCGGTGCGGACACTGGATCAGGTTTTTGCCTCGGATCAGGTGGCAGCCCGTGGCATGCAGATCGCCATGCAGGCCGATCCGGCCGAGGTGAAACTGATCGGGAATCCCCTGAACCTGTCACGCACGCCTGTAACATATCGGCATGCCCCGCCGGTGTTCGGTGCGGATACTGATGCAGTTTTAGGCGCTGAAAACCCCTTCGAAGACTGAAACACTTGCCCATTTCGGCGGCAAGTTGCTGAAACATGCCCTTGAATCGGCGGTTTTTTTCAATTTTTGCACACACGGGTTTTCACCAATTCGAGAGCAGGGTCGATACTGTTACGACGCGCCCGCACACTCTGATAAATCGAACAGTGTCAAATATCGCAATCAGATTGGACCCAAGTATGAAACAAGACGTTTTTGGACAAATGAACACCCTCAGCCACCCGGCAGCCGTCGAAGCGTGGGATGGTGTTCTGCTTGGGTTCATGGCGCACGCGGCAATCACCCCTCAGCATCTGGGCAAGGTGCTCGAGCTTGAGCCGGACTTCGCATTGGGTCATGCGATCAAGGGTCTGTTCATGGTTCTGCTGGGTCGGCGCGAGATGTTGCCCGTCGCGACCGAGGCTTTGGCCGCAGCCAACACCGCAATGACACGCCAGACCGTGTCGGCGCGTGAGAAGCTGTATGTCGATGCCTTGTCGCTCTATCTAGCCGACCTGCCCTCGCAAGCTGTGCAGAAATTCGAAGAGGTCCTGCGCGCCCATCCGACCGACACGCTGGCGATGAAACTCAGCCACGCGACACGGTTTGTGCTGGGAGACGCGGCGGGAATGCGTCGGTCGATTGAACGGGTTCTGCCCGCCTACGAGCCGGATCATGCCGGACGCGGCTATCTGCTGGGCTGCCATTCCTTCGCGCTGGAAGAAACTGGCGCCTATGAAAAGGCCGAGATTGCCGGTCGACAGGCCCTGTGGATGGTGTCGGACGATGCCTGGGGTCTGCATGCTGTCGCTCACGTCCACGAGATGACAGGCAACGCGCAACTGGGTCTGGACTGGCTTGCCGGGCGCGAGGACGCCTGGGCGCATTGCAACAACTTTCGCTATCACGTCTGGTGGCACAAGGCGCTGATGCATCTGGATCTGGGTCAGGTCGATCAGGTGATGGCGCTGTATGATCAGCATATCCGCAAGGACAAGACGGATGATTATCGCGACATCTCGAACGCGACCTCGCTGCTGTCGCGGTTGGAGCTTGAGGGCATCGATGTTGGCAACCGCTGGGAAGAACTCGCCGATCTCAGCGCCGCGCGGACCGAGGACGGCTGCCTGATCTTTGCCGACCTGCATTACCTGCTGGCCCTGACCGGCGACAACCGCGCGGACGCGACGGGCAAAATGTTGCAGCGCATTCAGAAGGATGCGCAGCGCAATCAGGGGGACACCCCGATCCGCATGTCCGATCCGGGCATTGCTGCGGCCAAGGGCCTGGAGGCCTTCGGCGACGGGCTTTATGGCGCGGCCTTCGATTTCCTGTCGACCGCGCGCGCTGGCATGCAAATGGCAGGTGGCAGCCACGCACAACGTGATGTATTCGAGCGCATCACAATCGATTCCGGCCTGCGCGCCGGGCGTCTGGACGCGGTGGAGCGCATCCTGGACGACCGGCGCGCCAAACGTGCCGGGGGCGAGGACAATTACGCACTTGCGCGCCGCGCCCTGATCGACGCGGCCCGCGACAGCGGAGACGCTCAAAGCGTCCCGGCCGAATAACAAAAAGACCAAGAAGGACAGAAAACGTATGGCGACTGCATCGCCCGCTTCTGATTTTGCGCCTGTGGCGGCCCCGGTGGCCGCTCCGGCAACCGTGCGCGACCCGCGACTGGATTTCTATCGCGGCATCGCGATGTTCATCATTCTGGTTGCCCATATCCCCGGCAACCCCTGGACAAGCTGGATTCCGGCGCGCTTCGGGTTTTCCGACGCTACCGAGATCTTTGTGTTCTGTTCCGGCATGGCCTCGGCCATCGCCTTTGGCGGCGCGTTCCTGCGCAAGGGCTGGTGGATGGGCACCGCCCGCGTGGCGTTCCGCATCTGGCAGGTCTATTGGGCGCATATCTGTCTGTTCTTCTTTGTCGCCATGACAATGGCCGCGCTTGATAATTCCGGCCTGTTTACAAAGAATTACGTCTCGTCCCTGAACCTGCAGCATTTCTTCAACGATCCGCTGCCGCAGATGGTCGGGATTTTCACCCTGACCTATGTGCCGAACTACTTCGACATACTGCCGATGTATCTGGTTGTGCTGGCGATGATGCCGCTGTTCATGGCGTTGTCGCGCATCGGGTTCTGGGCCGTCGCGCTGGCTTCGGTGTCGATCTGGCTGGTGGCTCAGACCGGCGCGCTTGCCCTTCCGGCCGAGCCTTGGTCTGACCGGCAATGGTTCTTCAACCCGTTCGGCTGGCAGCTGCTGTTCTTCACCGGCTTTGCTTTCATGCGCGGCTGGATCCCTGCCCCGCGGGTGTCAAAAACACTGATCTGGGCGGCGATTGCGTTTCTGGTTCTGTCCGCGCCTATTGGGTCGTGGAAAGTGTTCCTGTGGGTGCAATCCGCAGCCCCCGGCCTGGCCGAAGAAATCCGCGAGATCTGGCCCCTGACCAAGGAACTGCGCGGCAAGACCGAGTTCGGCCTGTTCCGCTATATCCACTTCCTGTCGCTGGCCTATCTGGGCTGGGTCGTCGCGGGTGAACATGGCCACCGCCTGATCGCCTCGGGCCACAGTGTCGGCGCACGGGTTTGGCAAGTGGTGCTTAAGCTGGTGACCAAAGTCGGCCAGCAATCCCTTGCCGTATTCGTCTTCTCGATGGCGGCAGCCCGTCTGATCGGCGTTGCGCTGGATCAGGCCGGGCGGGATGCCGCCACCGTTTTCGCCGCCAACATGATTGGCTTTGCCATGATCATCGCAGTGGCCTATCTGGCCGGCTGGTTCAAATCTCATCCGTGGAAATCTAAGAAATGACTTTGACGCGCCGCGCATTTCTGGCCTCAACCTCCGCGCTGTTTCTGGCGCCCGCCACCTTTGCCTCGGGCGGAGACGTGCCATTTGACCGCGATCATGTGATCGAGTTGGCCCGTGAACTGGCCAGCCGCCCCTTTGCCGAGCGTGAGATGGTGCCGCAGGAATGGCAGGACCTGACGTACCAGCAATACCGCTCGATCCGGTTCCGTCTGGATCGCGCCCTTTGGTACGAGACCGAGACCCCCTTCAACGTCGATTTCTTCACGCCGGGCCTGTACTTCCCGCGCACGGTCAAAGTGTCGACGGTGGAGAATGGCATGACCAAACCGGTGGCCTTCGATCTTGCGATGTTCGACAAGTCGGATGAGGTTCCGACCCTGCCTATCGACGACACGCTGGGCTTCTCGGGCCTGCGCCTGCGCACCGAAATGCACCGCCCCGGCAAAACAGATGAGTTCTGCGTCTGGCAGGGGGCCAGCTATTTCCGCGCCATCGGCCTGCACGAGGTTTACGGTCTGTCCGCCCGCGGTCTGGCGCTGAAAACCGGCGATCCGGATGGTGAGGAATTCCCGGAATTTATCCGCTTCTGGCTGGAACGCCCGGAACCGGGCCAGCGCAACATGGTGGTCCACGCGTTGATGGACAGCCCCAGCGTGACCGGGGCCTATCGTTTCAACGTTACCGCCGGTGCCGACTGCATCATGGATGTCGAAGCCACCCTGTTCCCGCGCACCGAGCTGGATCACGTCGGCATCGCGCCTGGAACCTCGATGTTCCTGTTTGATCAGACCAACCACAGCCGGTTCGACGATTTCCGCCCCGCCGTGCACGACAGCGACGGGCTGCTGATCCGCAATGGCGCGGGTGAGGTTATCTGGCGGCCTCTGGCCAACCCGACGCGCCTGCAAATCTCATCTTTCGTGGACACCAACCCCAAAGGGTTTGGTCTTATGCAGCGCAAGCGCGAATTCTCGGACTATGCGGATCTTGAGGCGAATTATCACAAGCGCCCCAGCCTGTGGGTCGAACCGGGGGATGACTGGGGCAAGGGCACCGTCACACTGGTCGAGATTCCGGCCGATCAGGAAATCTATGACAACATCGTTGCCTATTGGCGTCCGGCGGAACCCTATGCTGCAGGCAGTCAGGTGGACCTCAGCTATCGCCTGATCTGGGGTGAAGAGCCGCAGCGCACCTCGATGCCGCGTGTCATCAACACGGCGATGGGTGAGAATACCTTTGGCGAAGGCCGTCTGGCCGTGATCGATTTCGAACCCAGCGAGTTGTTCGACGATCTGGACGCCATTCGCATTTTTGCCAATTCGCCCCATGCCGAAACCTCGGACGGCGTGTTGCAACGCAACCCGGACACAGGCGGTGTGCGTCTGGCCTTCTCGTTCCAGCCCGGCGACCGCGATTATGTTGAACTGCGCGCGCAGCTGCTGGTGGGCAAGCAACCGGCCTCCGAAGTCTGGCTGTACCGTTGGACCACATGAGCCGCGATCTGCATATCATGCCGCCCGAGGCGCCCTTGGCCATGCCCGCGCAGGATTTCCGCGCGGGGTTCCGCGATGCCGGGGTGCCGTCGGGCAAACGCCGATCCGCCGGGTTCTGGCGCGCGCTGGCCTTTTCGCCCGCCATGGCGGCAACGCTGGGCCTGCTCTGGGTCATGAGCGACTGGTTCGGGGCCGAGGGGATCAATCTGGTCGAAGGCATTCTGCTGGCACTGATCTCGTTCAACTTCTTCTGGATTTCCTTCACCGTCTGCACGGTGCTTCTGGGCATGATTTCCCTGTCCCGGCAGGACCGTCCGGTCAGACGGGAACGCGCGCAACCGCTGCGCGTGGCCCTGTTGATGCCGACCTATAATGAGGTCCCGTGGTTCGTGCTGGGCAATGCCCGCACCATGCTGGAAGAACTGCGCGCGCGGGGCGGTCAGCATGAATACGCGATGTTCATCCTGTCGGACACGCGCGACCCGGATATCGCCGCGCAAGAGCAAGCCAGTATCGAAGCGCTGCGCACGACCTTGGCCCCGGACCTGAAGCTCTATTACCGCCGCCGTCCTCAGAACACGGACCGCAAGGTTGGCAATATCGCCGATTGGGTCAGCCGCTGGGGCGCGGATTGGGACGCGATGCTGGTTCTGGACGCCGACAGCCTGATGACCGGCCGCGCCATCGCCCGCCTGACGGATTCGCTGGCGCGCGACCCGGGCGCAGGCCTGATCCAAAGCTACCCGCAACTGATCGGCGCGCAGTCGGTCTTTGCCCGGATGCAGCAGTTTGCCAATGGCGTTTATGGCATCGCCTTTGCCGAAGGTCTGGCCCGCTGGTGCGGGCAAGAGGGCAATTATTGGGGCCACAACGCCATCATCCGCACCAGGGCCTTCGCCACATGTGCCGGTCTGCCCAAGCTGCGGTCCTTGACCGGGCAGGAAAAGCTGATCATGAGCCACGATTTCGTCGAGGCCGGTCTGCTGCGCCGCGCCGGTTGGGCTGTGCGGTTCCTGCCGCGCATCCGGGGGTCTTACGAAGAAACCCCACCCACACTCATCGACCACGCCATGCGGGATCGCCGCTGGTGTCAGGGCAACCTGCAGCATCTGAAACTTCTGGGCTCGCGCGGGTTCCGCTCGGTCTCGCGGTTTCACATGTTCCATGGGGCGGTTGGATATCTGATGTCGCCTTTGTGGTTTGCGCTGCTGCTGATGTGGGCGCTGATCGGTCAGGGCGAAGAGGCCTCGGTTCTGCATTACTTCAGCCCCGATAATCCGCTGTTCCCGCAATGGCCCGAAATGACCGAGACGCGCCACGTGCTGATCATTCTGGTCATGTACGCCATGCTGCTGGCCCCCAAGGTTCTGGGTGTGGCCGCCCTGCCCCTCAGCGGTGTGCGCTATTCCGATTTCGGCGGCTGGCGGCGGTTCTTCACCTCGTTCCTGTTCGAGGTCATCTTGTCGATCCTCTACGCACCGATCCTGATGGTGCAGCAGATGATCGCCGTGTTCCGCACCGCCTTGGGCATTCAAAGGGGCTGGTCGCCACAGGCACGCGATGGCGGCAGCTATTCCTTGCGCACCCTGATCCTGTGCCACACGCTGGAAACCATCAGCGGCATCGCGCTGAGCGTTGGTATTCTGGCCGGTCTGGTCTCGGTCTGGCTGGCCCCGATTGCGATCAGCCTAGCACTGGCGATCCCGCTTTCCGCTCTCAGCGGCGTGTCCGCCGGTACCGCCCGCCGCATGGTTGGCATGCGCGAGGATTTTGCCGAACCGGCCATCACCCGCTCGGCCCGTCGTCACCGCGATGAGTTGAAGCGCCTGATCGAAGGCAAGGGCACTATGACCCCGGCGGAGTAATCAGCCGCCGGGCAACCCCTCGTACCAGTCCAGCATCATGTCAGCCCAGCCACTTGGCACGTTGTGACCGCCGGGAAACAGCGCAAATTCCAGCGCACTGCCTTCGGCGCATCCCATCCAGTTGCGCCGCATGAACTGCCCGGTGGTCGAAAATCCACTGGGCTTCGTATCCTCGCATTCATTGGCGATGCGCCAGATTTCAAGCCCCGCAAAGATATCGCCCTGATGAAAGCGCCCGCCGCCCAGCAGACGCCCTTCTAACGGGACCACATTGTCGGTCCAGCCATGGGTGTGGAACATCCGAACCGGCCCTTCGCAGGCTTCGGGATGCGGACGCCAGAACCCGCCAGAGACGGGCACATAGGCCGAGAACGTATGGGGTGCCGCGCAAGCCAGGTAATTCACCATGAAGCCACCAGCCGAGAACCCGCCAAGTATCGCGCGTTCACTGTCGATGCCAAAGCGCGCGGCCGCATCTTCGACCGTTTCGCTAAGAAACACGGTTTCATCGCGATCCCCGAAACCCGGATAGAAGTTCCAGCTTTTGGTGCCGCCCCTGTCCGGTCGTTCAAGCGCTTCGGGGGCCATGACGGCATAGCCACGCTCTAGCAATGGGTCCACCATAGCGCGGTTTCTCATGGTTCCGGCACCGCTGCCCCCATAGCCATGCAGGAAAACCACCAATGGCGGATTTTCGGCGTTTGGCAATTCGATATGATACTCGCCCGACGGCGTCTGGCAGGTCCCTTGATCCGGACCACAATCGGCAAGGGCCGAGCTTCCTGCAAAAGCCAAACAAAAAGACAGCCAGTATTTCGTTTCCATTACGTCCCCTCGGTATAAGCTTCGACCGGCAACCCGGCGCGCACCCAGCCCGGCCCGGCGGCAGACCCCAGCATGCCTTCGGGCACATCGATGATATTGGTGAAACCCGCCTCGGTCAGTTGGTTGCTCAGCCGGGCTGAGCGGACCCCGCGGGCGCAGATCAGGGCAACGGGGGCGGATTGATCTCCGCCCGTCAACGTCGTCAAAGCCTGAACAAAATCGTCCCGCCGCATATCCAGAGGCTGCGCCCCCTGCCCGATGCCGGTTGCGCGCCATTCGCGCGGCGTGCGGATATCCACCAGCAGAACATCGCCCGAAACCGCCTGTTGATGCGCCTGAGATACGTCCAGCTGACCACCAGAATAATCCTGCGGGATCAGACGATATTCCCGTATCGCAAACCCGGCTGCGATGGCGGCCCCGCCACCCAGCAAAACCCACCTTCGGGTCCGGTTTGTCCTGTCCGCCATGCGGCGCCCTCCTGCGCTGACGGGTGTTTTCTAACACAGCAGCGGGGCCGGTGCTGCGCGGAAAACCGGCCACCCGTTCAAGTTCGCGTCATTATTACGCAGGTTAATCACATCCGGAATACATCTTTTGAGGCCGTTCGAAACCTTGCAATTTTTGGACAGTCAATAAATTATCCTTACCAATTCAATCATATTGACCGCTCAGACCGGAGTATCGCACTTGTCCCTATTCCTCATCGCGGCCCTTCCCTTTATCGGAGCTGTGTTTCCAGCCCTCCTGATCCGGGCGGGACGAAACGCAGCCGCCTCGGCCGCTGGGTTGACCACCTTCCTGGCCCTGATGGGGTTGTTGATCCACATCCCCTCGGTCATGCGAGGTGAGATCGTGACCGCCCGGTACGACTGGATACCGGGCCTGGGGCTGAACGCGAACTTCATGCTGGACGGGCTTGGTTTTCTGTTTGCCCTGCTGATCTTGGGCATCGGTCTGCTGATCATCCTATATGCGCGGTTTTACTTGTCGCGCGAAGATCCGATGGGGCAGTTCTATACCTATCTGCTGCTGTTTCAGGGCGCGATGGTCGGGATCGTTCTGTCCGACAACATCCTGCTTTTGTTGATCTTCTGGGAGTTGACCTCGTTGAGTTCCTTCCTGCTGATCGGCTATTGGAAACACCTGCCCGAAGGCCGTCAGGGCGCGCGAATGGCGCTGGCTGTCACCGGTGGCGGCGGGTTGGCGATGATCGCCGGGATGCTGATCCTGGGCAATATCGTGGGGTCCTACGATCTGAGTGTGATTCTGCAGAACAAGGAACTGATACAGGCCTCGCCCTATTACATGCCCGCGCTGATCCTGATCCTGCTGGGCTGTTTCACCAAGTCGGCACAGTTCCCGTTCCATTTCTGGTTGCCGCACGCGATGGCCGCACCGACGCCGGTTTCGGCCTATCTGCACTCGGCGACGATGGTAAAAGCAGGCCTGTTTCTGATGGCCCGGATGTGGCCGGTTTTATCGGGCACCGATGCGTGGTTCTACATCGTCGCGACCACCGGTCTGGTGACCATGCTGCTGGGGGCGGTGATTGCGCTGTTCAAGGATGACCTGAAGGCGCTGCTGGCGTTTTCAACCGTTTCGCACCTGGGCCTGATCACCATGCTGCTGGGCTTTGGCACTAAGTTCGCCGCCGTGGCCGCCGTGTTCCACATCATCAACCACGCGACCTTCAAAGCCGCCCTGTTTATGACCGCCGGTATCGTCGATCACGAAACCGGCACGCGCGACGTCAAACGGCTGGGCGGTCTGCGCCACCTGATGCCAATCACCTTCACAATCGGCACCATCGCCGCGCTGTCGATGGCTGGCCTGCCGCCGCTGAACGGGTTCCTTTCGAAAGAGATGATGTTGGAGGAAACCGTACACACCACATGGCTGAACTCGCATTATCTGGTGCCGGGTCTGGCCCTGTTGGCGGCGTTGTTCTCTGCCGCCTATTCCTTCCGCTTCGTCAGCCATGTGTTCCTTGGACCGCAGCGCGATGATTACCCCGCGCATCCGCATGATCCGCCTGTCGGGCTGTGGATTGCCCCGGCGTTCCTTGTGGTTCTGGTTGTGCTGATCGGCTTCTATTCCGCCGCTATCGTCGGCCCATTGGTGGCCGTCGTGTCCAGCGCTGTGATCGGGGGCGAGAATCTGCCCTATTACTCACTGAAACTGTGGCACGGGTTTACTCCGGCGCTGTATATGTCGGTCGTGGCCACGCTGGGCGGTCTGTTCCTGTTGGCGCTGCACAAACGGGGCGAGTATGTGTGGAACGCTCTGCCCCGCCCCGAGGCCAAGGTGATTTTCGAGGCCGTCATCAACGCCTTCACGCGCCTCAGCCAGTGGATCACGGATGAGCTGCACAATGGGGTCCTGAGCCGTTACGCCATCATATTCGTCGCCTTCACCGTGGGGCTTGGCTATTACGCCTATTCGACGGGAACCATCGGTGTCGAAACCCGTGTTCCGATTCCCGCGCAGATTATTCCCATCATTGGCTGGATCTGTCTGGTCGGCGCGACGCTGGGCATCATGTGGTTCCACCGCAACCGCCTGCTCTCGCTGGTGTTGATCGGCGTTGTTGGTCTGATCGTTTCGGTTGCCTTCAACTATCTGTCGGCACCGGATCTGGCGCTGACCCAGATCTCGGTCGAAGTGGTGACGATGATCTTGCTGCTTTTGTCGCTGAACTTCCTGCCGACAGAGACGCCGTGGGACAGTTCTGCCGCGCGGCGCTGGCGGGATGCGGCGATTTCCGTGGTTGCTGGCGTGGGAACCGGGGCGCTGATCTATGCGATCATGCTGCGCGACTTCGCCTTCCCGACGATTTCCGAGTTCCATCTGGCGAACTCGTACAAAGGCGGTGGCGGCACCAATGTGGTGAACGTCATTCTGGTCGACTTCCGGGGCTTTGATACCTTTGGTGAGATCATTGTTCTGGGCATTGCCGCGCTGATCATCTTTGCCCTGACCGAGGCGGTTCTGGGCACCAATGTGCGCGGCTACCTGCTGAACCGCAAACCGCACTGGCCGCAATCGGGGGATTCACACCCGCTGATGATGGTGGTTGTCACCCGTGTGATGATGCCCATCGCGCTGATGGTCGGGGCCTATATCTTCTTCCGGGGTCACAACCAGCCCGGGGGCGGCTTCATCGCCGGTCTGATCGTCGCGATTGCGTTTCTGATGCAATACATGGCCAGCGGCTATACCTGGGCGATTGAACGACAAAGGTTCTACTATCACGGCACCATCGGCTGGGGTGTGCTGATCGCCGCCGCCACCGGTCTGGGGGCCTGGTTCAACGAACGCCCCTTCCTGACCAGCGACTTCGGCTACATCAACTGGCCCCCGCTGGAAGAGTTCGAATGGGCCACCGCCATGTTGTTTGACGTGGGCGTGTTCCTGGCCGTTCTGGGGGCCGTGATGCTGGCGCTCGACAGCCTGTCGCGCTTTGCGTGGCGACCGGGCATGGCGCAGGAATTCCCGATGGATATCAACCCGCTGCGGGATGCCCCACAGGACGAAGTAGAAGAGAAGGAGCAGGCCTGATGGAAGCGCTGGTTGCCTCTGCCGTAGGCATTCTGACCGCCGCCGGGATCTTCCTGATCCTGCGCCGACGGACATTCCCGGTCATTCTTGGCCTGTCGCTGATCACCTATGCGGTGAACGTGTTCCTGTTTGCCACCGGACGTTTGGCCCTGAATGCGCCTGCGGTTCTGAACAAATACGAAGACGTCCCCTATACCGACCCGCTGCCCCAGGCCCTGGTGCTGACGGCCATCGTGATCTCGTTCGGGATGACGGCGGTGATCGTGATGATCGCCCTGTCGGCCTATCTGTCCTCGAAAGATGACCATATCGACATGAGCGCAAGCGACAGCGTGGACGCGCCGGAGGAAGACGCATGAACCACTGGATCGTTGCGCCGATCGTCCTTCCCGCGATCCTGGCCCCGTTCATTATCATGGTCCTGCGCTATCATCTGGACCTGCAACGCATCTTCTCGGTCTCGGGCGTCGTTGCCTTGCTGGGCATTGCCCTGACCGTCACCGCCCAGGCAGCGGGAGGGGAGATTCAGGTCTATGAGCTTGGCAACTGGCCCGCGCCGTTCGGCATCGTCATGGTGCTGGACCGGCTTTCGGCGATGATGGTTCTGCTGACCGCTTTGCTGGCGTTGCCCATTGTGCTCTACGCTATCGCCTCGGGCTGGGATGAACGGGGGAAACACTTCCACGCCTTGTTCCATTTCCAGCTTATGGGCGTTTGCGGCGCCTTCCTGACCGGTGACGCCTTCAACCTGTTTGTGTTCTTCGAGGTTCTGCTGATCGCCTCATACGGTCTGATGACCCATGGCGGCGGGTCCGTGCGGCTGAAATCCGGCGTTCAATATGTGGCCTACAACTTGCTGGGCTCGACCCTGTTCCTGTTTGCTCTGGGCACGCTTTACGGTGTGACCGGCACACTAAACATGGCCGATATCGCCCTGCGCGTGGCCGAGATCCCGCCCGAAGACACCGCTCTGCTGCGCGTCGGTGCGGTGCTGCTGCTGCTGGTCTTCTGCATCAAGGCTGCCGTTCTGCCGCTGCATTTCTGGCTTCCAGCCAGCTATGCCAACGCGCCGCTGCCGGTGGCCGCGCTGTTTGCGATCATGACCAAGGTCGGCGCGTACTCGATCATCCGGATGTATACGCTGGCCTTTGGACCCGAGGTCGAGGCGACCCAAGGGCTGGTCGGCGACTGGCTGCAACCCGCCGCACTGGTGACGCTTGCGGTCGGGGCCATTGGCATTCTGGGGTCGCAGCATATCGCGCGGATGGTGGCCTTCTGCGCCATCGCCTCGATGGGGACGCTGCTGATCGCGATCTCGCTGTTCACACCTCAGGCCAGCGCCGCCGCACTGTATTACGTGTTCCATTCGACGCTCGCCACGGCGCTGTTGTTCCTTGTCGCCGATCTGGTGATGGAACGACGGGGCGGAGCGATTATGCCCAAAGCGCCGATGGCGCAAACCGGGCTGATCTCGGCCCTGTTCTTTGTCGGAGCCATCGCCATGGCCGGTATGCCGCCGCTGTCGGGCTTTGTCGGCAAGCTGCTGGTGCTGGATGCCTCGCGCGGGGCGCCGGATGCGAGATGGGTCTGGGCCGTGATCCTGATCGGGTCCTTTGTCACCATCGTCGGACTGGCGCGCGCAGGATCGTTGATCTTCTGGAAGAGCCACGATGCATCGACACCGGAAGATGAGGACACCCCCAAAACCGCGCCCGAGCCGCAACCCGGCTTGGCCTTTACATCCGTCTGCGGTCTGGTCGCCGGCCTGATCCTGCTGACTATATTTGCCGGGCCTGCACTGACCTACACCAGTAAAACCGCTGAACAACTGTTCACGCCCGAGCACTACATCTCGGCCGTGTTGGGAGGGGAAGAATGATCAAGCTGCTGCGCCGCGTATTCCCGCACCCGCACCTGACCTTCCTGCTGACGGTGGTCTGGATGCTGCTGGCCAACAAACCGTCGCTGAACTCGTTGGTCTTCGGGCTGATCCTGGGGATCATCATCCCCTTCATCACTCAACCCTACTGGCCCGACCGCCCCAAGCTGCGCAACTGGCCGATGGTCGTTGAGTACATGCTGGTCGTTCTGTGGGACATCGTGATGGCCAACATCACCGTTGCCCGGATTATTTTGTTCAAGCGCGACTCGGACCGTCAGCCCAACTGGGTCTGCATCCCGCTGGAGCTGCGCACGCCCGAGGCGATCACCGTTCTGGCAGGCACCATCACCATGACCCCCGGCACCGTCAGTTGTGACCTGTCGGCGCAGGGGCATAACCTGCTGGTGCACTGCCTCGACGCCCCCGACCCCGATGCGGTCCGCGACCAGATCAAGCAGCGGTATGAACGCCGACTGAAGGAGATTTTCGAATGATTGACTATGCGATCTGGTTTGCCTTCGCCTGTTTCGGAGCCGCAATAATGATGTGCCTGTGGCGGATCATCACTGCGGACGGCGTTGGCACTCGCGTTCTGGCGCTGGATACGATGGTGATCAACACCATCGCCCTGATGATCCTTTACGGTCTGGATCAGGGCACCGAGATCTTTTTCGAGGCCGCCATGATCATCGCCATGCTGGGCTTTGTTTCAACCGTGGCCTACGCGCGCTTTATGCTGCGCGGCAATATTATCGAGTGAGGGCGGGATGACTTTTTTCGTCGAACTTCTGATTGCAGCCTTCCTGATTATGTCTGGCATCTTCGGCTTTGTGGGCTCTTTCGGGATGATCAAACTGAAGGACCCGATGTCGCGTCTGCACGCACCCACCAAGGCAACGACGCTGGGGGTTGGCGGCGTGCTGCTGGCCTCGATCGCGCATTCTGTCTTGTTGGAAGGCAAACTTTCCCTGCACGAGTTGCTGATCACCCTGTTTCTGTTCCTGACCGCCCCGATCACGGCCCTGTTCATTGCCAAATGGCACATACATCGCCATGAAAAGCCCGAGGATCTGCCCGACGCGGGCGAGGATGAGCTTTGGGCCACCCACGCGGTAGAGCAGGTCGAAGACGTCCCTGACCACAGTACGAACTGATCCTGATGAATAGACCTCCGCTGCCCCTGACCCGTGATCTGGTTCTGATTGGCGGAGGACACACCCACGCGCTGTTGCTGCGCAAATGGGGGATGAACCCGCTGCCCGGTGCACGGGTGACGGTGATCAATCCCGGCCCGACCGCGCCTTATTCCGGGATGCTGCCCGGCTATGTCGCGGGGCATTATGCCCGGTGGGAACTGGATATCGACTTGGTAAAGCTGGCCAGATTTGCCGGTGCGCGGGTCATTCTGGGGGCGGTCGATGGCATCGATACCGATCAGCGCTGCGTTCATGTACCGGGGCGTCCGCCGGTGGCGTTCGACGTGGCCTCGGTCAATGTCGGGATCACCTCGGACATGCCCGCCCTGCCCGGCTTTGCCGAACACGCGGTGCCTGCCAAACCCTTGGGCCCTTTCGCCGCCCGTTGGGCTGCATATCTGGATGGCAGCGGCCCCGCATCGGTTGCCGTGATTGGCGGAGGTGTCGCGGGTGTCGAACTGGCCATGGCCATGGCCCATGCCTTGAAATCCCGCCAACGCACGGCGCAGGTGACGCTGATCGACAATGCCTCGGTCCTGACAGCGACCGGGCTCAAAGCCGCCGCGACGATCCGCCGGGCAATGGCCGGGATGGGCGTCGAGGTGCTGGAACAGACCGCGATCAAGGAAATCGCCGCCGATCATGTGGCGTTGCAGGATGGTCGCCAGATCGAGACCCAGTTCGTAACCGGAGCGGCAGGGGCCCGCCCCTATGACTGGATCACCCGCACCGGGCTGGACCTGCAGGACGGGTTCATACGGGTGAACGGCCACCTTCAATCCAGCGATCCGGCCGTTTTCGCCGCCGGGGACTGCGCCCATCTGACGGAAAACCCACGCCCCAAGGCGGGCGTTTATGCGGTGCGCGAAGCTCCGGTTCTGTTCCATAACCTGCGGGCGGCGTTGGGCGCGGGTCGGATGCGGCGCTATGTGCCGCAGAAGGATTACCTGAAGCTGATCTCGCTAGGCGGCAAATCCGCGCTGGGGGAGCGGCTGGGCACCTCGTTCAGCGGCGCATTGATGTGGCGGTGGAAAAACCACATCGACCAGACCTTCATGAGCAAATTCCGCGACCTTCCAACGATGCCAACCCCGGCGCTGCCGCGCGATCACGCGGCGGGCCTAACCGAGGTGCTGGGCGACAAACCCATGTGCGGCGGCTGCGGGGCCAAGGTTGGGCGCGGTGCCCTGCAACAGGCGCTGGCGGCTTTGCCTGAGCCAACCCGGACCGACGTGACGCCCCTGCCCGGAGACGACGCTGCGCTTTTGACAACGGGTGGGGTACGGCAGGTCATGACCTCGGACCATTTGCGCAGCGTGACCAATGACCCGGTTTTGATGACGCGTATCGCGGCGGTGCATGCTTTGGGCGACATTTGGGCCATGGGGGCCGAACCGCAGGCTGCAACGGCGACTCTGATCCTGCCCCGCATGTCCGCAGCACTACAGGAACGCACCCTGAGCGAGATCATGACCACCGCCAACGAGGTCATGCGAGAGGCCGGGGCCGAGATCGTCGGCGGTCACTCTTCGATGGGCGATGAGATGACGATTGGGTTCACCCTGACGGGTTTGTGCCAGGATACGCCGATCACTCTGGCCGGTGGCCGACCAGGGGATGCGCTGATCCTGACCAAGCCTATTGGCAGCGGCGTCGTGATGGCTGCGGAAATGGCCGGGCGCGGAGATGGTGCAAGCGTGGCAAGAGCTTATGAAATCATGACCCAACCGCAGGGCGCTGCGTCGCGTATTCTGGCCGGTGCGCATGCCATGACCGACGTCACCGGCTTCGGTCTGGCGGGTCACCTGAAGGGCATGTGCGACGCCTCGGGTGGTGGCGCGGTTCTGGATCTGGAGGCTGTTCCCGCAATGCCCGGGGCCTTGGACCTGAACGACAGCGGCATGCATTCCACCTTGTTCGCGGATAACAGATCAATCGCGCCCGAACTTCCCTCGGACGGCAAGGCGGCGCTGTTGTTCGACCCTCAAACCGCAGGCGGGTTGCTAGCAGCCATTGCGCCCGACGATGCCGACGCGGTGTTGGAAGACCTGCAAAACGCCGGGTATCCGGCGGTGCGCATCGGTTCCCTGACCGAAGCACCGGGCCTGCGGCTTCAATGCTGATCCAGAGCCCGTTCGATCCGGGCGGCTGCCTCATTCAAGCCCGGCTCATCCAAGCGCACGACTTCGATCTGCGCCAGTGTGTCGGTCGCAAAAGACCGTCGGGATTTGGTGTAGGCGGGATCGTAATGCTGCTCCATCAGGGCGCGGGTCAAGGCCGGTTTGTCACCGGCATCGATCAGTTGCAACCACCCATCAACAACCTCGTGCCCACGATGGAGGCGCAGCGGTGACAGCCGGTCGCGCAGACGTTCGGTGTCCGACAGGATGTCGTCATATGCGCGAGCGAGATAGGCGGCGCGAGCTTCAATCGGTGCGCTGATGTGAATGCGCGGCGCGTTGCACATCGCGGTCCAGACGCTGGGCGGCAATATGCGCTCTCCGATTTTGGACGACTCCGCCTCGACCACAACCGGGCGTGCCGGGTCCAGAGCGCATAAGGCGGCAGAGAGAGCGGATTCAAAAGCCTTCTGGCTGGGCTGCCCGCCCGGCCTTTCCCCCAGCAAAGACCCGCGATGATTGGCCAGACCTTCCAGATCGACGACCTGAACGCCTCGTTGGTTCAGATAATGCAACAGGTCGGTTTTGGCGGTCCCGGTATACCCATCCAACGCCACCAGCCGGAACGGTAACGGTTGGTCATACAGGTAGGCATTCACCAAACGGCGATAGGTGCGATACCCGCCCTCAACCACTTCGGCCCGCCACCCGATCTGTTGCAATGTCCAGGTGAATGAGCCCGAGCGCTGACCGCCGCGCCAGCAATAGACCAGTGGACGCCAGTTGCCCTCATGATGGCTGAGCCTGTGTTCGATGTGGTTGGCCGCGTTCCGAAACACCAACGCGGCCCCAAGCTTGCGGGCCAGAAACGGGCTTTGCTGTTTGTAGATCGTTCCTACCCGCGCGCGTTCTTCATTGTCCAAAACAGGCAGGTTGATCGCACCAGGCAGGTGATCTTCGGCAAACTCTGCCGGGCTGCGCACGTCGATCACGGTGTCGAACCCATGCGAATAAAGCTGTGTGAGATCAGAGAATTTCAGAGCCATGGCAACGATCTAGCTGTCCGCGCGACCTATGGAAAGCCTGTCAGCGATCATTCTTCGATTGCCTCGATCAATTCGGGGCCCGACGCGCGGTTGGAATTGACCGTCGGGTCGACCCGGTGAAACTCCAACACATCCTCGGCCCCGGGTTTCATCAGCCGCGCGGCACCTTTGCCTGCCTCACCCAACCACAAGGACCAGTCGTCCGGCTCAAGGATCAAGGGCATCCGGTGGTGAATGGCAGACAGGTTTTGGTTCGCTTGCGTGGTGACGATGGCGCAGGTGGATTGCCGGGCGTCATCAGGGCCCCAATCCTGCCAGACCCCTGCAAACGCGATGTGAGCCCCATCTTTGCGATGAATATACCAGGGCAGACGGGTGCCCTGTTCCGTCTTGGTCCATTCGTAGAAACCGGTGGCTACGATCAGGCACCGTCGCGCGCGGCAGGCATCGCGAAAAGCGGGTTTTTCAGCCAGTGTTTCAGCCCGGGCGTTGATCAACAAGGGCCCTGCGGTTTCGGTCTTGTACCAACGGGGCAGAAATCCCCACCGCAGCGCGTCCAACTGCCGACCGCCCTCACCCAACCGCACGGCGTGGACCTGATTTGTCGGGCAAATGTTGTAGTTCGGGACGGCGGGCAAGGCGTTGGCAGGCCTGGCGGCAAAAAGCTGCGCCATGGCATCATTGGGAAGAGTTATTGCAAACCGTCCGCACATGGGTAATGAACCCTCGAAAGTGTTTCATTCAGGCACAAGGTCTCATGGGGTGACATGAAAAATCAAACGGCGAAATCCCTGAAAGACAAGGCAATCGAGCTTTTGGAGGCAGGAAAACTGCCACAGGCGTTGAAAAAGGCCGAGCTGGGGATCAAGAAATTCCCGAAGGACTGCGATTATCGCGCCATAGCCGGGTTCGTCCTGACCGAGATGAAGCAATACAAACGCTCGATCCCGCATTTCGTCGAAGCCTCGCGTATGAAGCCGGAAGACCCGCAATTTGTCGAGAACCTTGCAAATGCGTTGATGCAGACCGGCCAGATCGAGCGCGCGCTGACCTATGCGGAACAAAAATCCGAGAAGTTTCCGAACAACAAGGAACTTGCGCGGGTCATCGAAGAGATTTCACTGAAGGGCAGCAACTGGCGGTCGATCATCGACTATGCGACGCAGAAACTGGCCAATGATCCCGATAATGCTGATCTGCTGATCAAAAGGGCGCGTGCTTTCGCAAGGATCGGCTTTGTGGAGGAAAATACGCGCGATGTCTCACGCGCATTCGAGTTGGACGCCGAGAATCCGGCAGTCGCCTTTGCCAAAGCAGTTACCTTGCACCAAAGCGGCGACAAAGAGAGCTCTGGCACGCTTTATCGTGCGATTGTGGACAAGGACCCGAACCACAAGAACGCGTTGCTGCAATTGTCGACCATTGCCGACAAGGGTAATGCCTCTGCCCTTTTGAACAAGGTTGAAGCGGCGATAGATGCCAGTGATCACGACTTGCAAGAGCTTCAATTCGCAAAGGCCCACCTGACCTCGAAGATTGAAGGGCTGGGTGCGGCGATGCCGCATTTCGCGCAAGCCAACGCGACGCAGCACGGCACCAATCCCTACCATTTTGCGGCGGAAGATAAGAAGTTTAACGCGATTACGAACCTGTTTCCGGTTGGCGGGCCTGCAGTCAGTTCTGATCTGGTCGAGACCCCAGCCCCGATTTTCGTGATCGGGCAGCCCCGCTCTGGCACAACGTTGATGGAAATGATGCTCAGCGCCGCGCCCGGTATCGCGGGTTGTGGCGAACTGACTTTGGCGGCGGATTTGTCTGTCGAGTTCCAATCGGGCGAACAGGCGTTCGACGCGGATGCAGCACGCAAGTTCGCACAGCAGTTTCGCGAGCTAATGCCGCCGATCCCCGAGGATTCGACAGCCTTTGTCGACAAAATGCCCCATAACTTCCAGCGCGTCGGCTTCGTCCTTGCGGCGTTCCCGAACGCGAAGGTTATCAATATGTTACGCGATCCCCGGGATGTTGGCCTGTCAAAATGGATTCGGCGTTTCCCGGCCGGCGGCATGAACTATGCCTCGAACCTGGAGTCGATTGCGCATACGGCCAACCTGTACCGTCGGTACATGGCGCATTGGGATGCCGCGTTTGCCGGCCGCATCCTGACCGTGCCTTATGAAAAACTGGTTGCCGACCCGGAAACCTACAGCAGGGACATCGCCGCGTTCTGCGATATTGAATGGCACCCCGCGATGGTTCGCCCCGAGGACAATACGAAACAAGTGCGAACAGCCAGTATCGATCAGGTCCGCAACAAGATTTCGACCAAGTCGATCGGTGGTTGGCGCGCCGTCGCCGAGCATATTCAGCCCATGCTGGACGGGTTCGATCCCGATCTATGGCCGGAGTACGATTTCAGCTGATCCAAACGAAAAAAGCCGCATCGAAATGATGCGGCTTTCTTTGATATACCAGCGCCTTACTTCTGCTTGATACGCCCATCTACATAAGGCGTATACGGCGCGTTTGCGGCCAGATACTCTGCCGTGACATCCGCCAGATCAGGACCAAAATCATAAGCGTTCTTGTCGTCGCCTTCGAACATGCTGTACCCGTCTCCGCCATTGCGCACGTAGTTGTTGGTCACAACCAGATAGGTCGCCGCTGGATCGATCGGCACAAAGCCGTCACCTTCGGCAACCATCACCTCGGTGATACGGCCTTCGTTCGGCGCAACCGAGGGATCCCAGGTGAAGGTCATACCGGCAACCTGCGGGAAGCGGCCTTTGACTTCTTCCACCTGGCTGACACCGTTTTCCAGCGCGTCAATGACGCCCTGACCGCTGATCTCAAAGGTCGACAGCGTGTTTTGGAACGGCAGAACCGTCAGGACTTCGCCCATGGTCACTTCGCCTTCGTCAATCGAGGCGCGCAGCCCGCCCGAGTTTGCGATGGCAATCCGGGCACCCTGATCGGCAACCCGCGCCAGCATCGCATCGGCGACAAGGTTGCCCATCTCGCATTCCTGCACCCGGCAAATATCGCGCGATCCTTCGACGGCGGCACCGGTTTCTGCGACCACGCGCTGCTTCATCTCTTCAATCGGTGCACCCATTTCGGCGACACGCGCTGCGACATCCGGGTCAGGAGTGACCGAGGCGTCCAGCAGGATCGGCTCGCCTTCTGCGGAAATCAGATTGCCGTCATCGTCGAAGGTCAGAACCACTTCGCCCAGATATTTCGAATAGGCATAGGCCTGCACCACCGGCACATCGCCCACCATCGTAGGATAGGCGCCCGCAGCACCTTCGTCCGTGTTCGACAACAGCGTGTGCGAATGGCCGCCAACGACAAGATCCAAGCCGGGAACTTGCTCGGCAATCTCCAGATCTTTGGCGAGGCCGACATGATTCAGCGCGATGATGATGTTCACGCCGTCTTCCTGCAGCGCCGCGACGTCGGCCTTCAGGCTTTCGATTTCGTCCTGAAACACCACGTCCTTGCCGGGGCTTGAGGTATCGACCGTATCCGTTGCCAGCGCCGAGATGATGCCGATCTTCTGGCCGCCAACCTCAAGAACCACGTGGTTTTGCACCTTGTCCTTCAGCTCGGCCGAATTCGACAGATCCAGATTGCCCGAGATCACCGGGAAGCTGACCGCGTCGATGAAGGCGGCAAGACCTTCGGGGCCATCGTCGAACTCGTGGTTGCCAACGGCCATGACGTCATAGCCGATACCTTCCATGAACTCGGCCTCGGCCGCGCCCTTGTAGGTGGTGTAGAACAGCGAGCCCTGGAACGGATCACCTGCATCCAGAAGCAGCACGTTTTCATCCGCCAGCTCGGCCCGCTTGGCGTCCACGGCTGTTTTCAGCCGGGCCACGCCGCCGAAACACTTGCCCTCGGCCTCGTCTTCGGCGTCACAGGTGGAATCGTATTTGTTGATCGACTCGATGCGGCTGTGAATGTCGTTTGTGTGCAAAATCGTCAGCTTGTAGTCAGCCGCCGCAACACCTGCGGTCAGGGCCAACACGGCGGCCGATGTTAGGAAACGGGTCAACATTTGAATACTCCCTATCTTTGATTGCGCAGATCGTGCGCTGTGGACGGGAAAGAGTCAAAGGGGCAAATCCGACTTGATTCCCCCCGCAGCGCGAGGCATCACCCAAGACATGCTGATCTACAAAATTTTCCGGGCCGATGAATGGGCCGAGTTGCAGGCCAATGGGGCATCGGACGGGGCTCCGATCGATCTGTCCGACGGGTTCGTGCATTTTTCCACCGCTGAACAGGCGGCTGAAACCGCAGCCAAGCATTTCGCCGGTATCGAGGGGCTGACCCTGTTGGCCTGCGACGCGGATGCCATGGGCGATGACCTGAAATGGGAGGTGTCGCGCGGCGGGGCCCTGTTCCCACATCTCTATCGCCAGATCCGCATGAGTGATGTGGTCTGGTCGCGCGCGCTGCCCTTTGATGGCCAAACCCACCACTTCCCGAAGGAGATGGCATGACCGCCTATATCGATCCCGAACGCGAGCAATTCGAAACCTTCAAGACGCTGGATCGCGATCACCCCATCGAGATGTTGAATCTGGTCAAGTTTCGCGCCAAGGCCGCCTATCCGGCGGGTCACGAACTGGCCGGGGCCGACCTGACCGGGGCGGATGCCTATGGCAAATACGGGCTTGAGACCGCCCCCATCATTGCCCGGTTGGGCGCGTCGATCCTGTGGCGCGGCGTGTTTCAGGCAACCTTAATCGGACCGACGGATGAAGCGTGGGATGCAGTGTTCATCGCCCGTTATCCCAGCGCTCATGTGTTTTTGGAAATGGTCACCGACCCCGACTATCAGAAAGCCGTTGTGCATCGTCAGGCGGCGGTCGAAACCTCGCGCCTGATCCGCTGCGGTTCGACCGAGGGCGGGGCGTCCTTCGGATGAAACTGACCGAAAAACTTGGGCTGGCCGCCCTGCACCGGATGGATCCGGAAACCGCCCATGGGCTGTCGATCAAAGCACTGAAAGCCGGGCTGGCCCCTGCGCCGGGGCCGATCACCTCGGCCCGGCTGAGCACCGAAGTTGCGGGGCTGCGCCTGCCCAACCCGGTGGGGCTGGCCGCTGGATTTGACAAGAACGGAGAGGTCCTGACCCCTCTGTCCCGCGCGGGCTTTGGGTTTATCGAGGTCGGGGCCGTGACCCCGCGCCCACAGCCCGGCAACCCCAAGCCCCGCCTGTTCCGCCTGACCGAGGATAAGGCCGCCATAAACCGTTTTGGGTTCAACAATGATGGCATGGAGGTCATGGCACGGCGTTTAGCCAACCGTCCCAAAGATGCAGTGATCGGCCTGAACCTTGGCGCAAACAAAGACAGCGACGACCGGCCCGGAGATTTCGCCAAAGTGCTGGCCCATTGCGCCACGCATCTGGATTTTGCCACCGTTAACGTGTCGTCCCCCAACACCGAAAAGCTGCGCGATCTTCAGGGCAAAGCCGCGCTTGGTGCGCTGCTGAGCGGCGTCATCGAGACGCGCAATGCCCTGCCCCGCCCCCTGCCCATCTTCCTGAAAATCGCGCCCGATCTGACCGAGGCCGAATTGCAGGACATCGCCGAGGTCGCCGCCGAGACCGGCGTGGACGCTGTGATCGCAACCAACACCACCCTGTCCCGTGACGGTCTGCGCAGTGCGCACAAGGACGAAAAAGGCGGCCTGTCGGGTGCGCCCTTGTTCGAGAAATCGACACGCGTGCTGGCCCGGTTGAGTCACCTCACCGGCGGCAACATCCCTCTGATCGGCGTCGGCGGCGTCAGCACGGCGGAACAAGCCTATGCCAAGATTTGCGCCGGGGCGTCCGCGGTGCAGTTCTATACCGCAATGGTCTATGGCGGTCTGTCGCTGGCTGCGGAGATCGCGCAGGGGCTGGATGCCCTGCTGGCGCGTGACGGGTTCGACTCGGTGGCGCAGGCCGTGGGTAGCAAACGAGAGGATTGGCTGTGATCGAATATTGGCACAACCCGCGCTGTTCAAAATCCCGCACGGGTCTGGCAATGCTGGAAGAGCGCGGTGCGGAGGTTCAGGTTCGGAAATATCTTGAAGATGCCCCCTCGGTCGAGGAGTTGCGCGCAGCTCAGGCCCTTCTGGGCGTATCCGCCGTTCAGATGATGCGCACGGGCGAGAAGCGGTTCAAGGAATTGGGCCTGTCAAAAGATGCACCGGATGCGGAACTGATCAATGCCATGGCCGAGAACCCGATCCTGATCGAGAGGCCGCTGGCTATCGCGGGCGGTAAGGCTGCCATCGGGCGACCCCCGGAAAACCTGTTGGACCTGCTTTAAGCCACCTGAGCCTCAAGCCGGGGATAGCGCCAGCCCATTGTCACGCCGCGCGCAAAGTTCAGGACCATAAGCGCGGCCCACAGCCCGTGGTTGCCGAAGCTGGGCACCAGCAGGAACAGGGCCACGATATAGACCGCCACCGATTGCAGCATCGCATCGCGCATCTCGCGGGTCCAGGTGGCGCCGATATAGATGCCGTCAAACATCCAGCTTGCCACGCCAATGACCGGGGCAATCGCCGCCCAGAACAGGAACGCGCGCCCGGCCTCGCGTACCTCGGGCGAGGTGGACATCAGATCGATCAGCGCAGGTCCGGCGAAATAGAAAACCGCGCCCAGCAGAAAGGCCCCGCCGACACCCCATTGCGACGACAAGACAGAGGCGCGCCGGACCTGAAACCGGTCCCGCGCGCCAACTGCGCCACCGACCAGCGCCTCGGCAGAAAACGCAAACCCGTCCAGCGCAAAGGCGGTGATTTCCAGAAATTGCAGCAACACCTGATTGGCTGCCAGATTGACGTCTCCCAGATCGGCCCCAACAAACAGGAACGTTGTGAAGGAACCGGTCAACAGGACCGAACGGATCATGATATCGCTGTTAACCTGCAGCATCCGCCGTAGACGGGCCGCATCGAAGATACGCGACCAATCGCGCCAGATCCGGTTCTGAAACCCGTCGCGGCACAACCACAGCCCCAGCGCCAGCCCCGTCCACTCGGCGATCAGGGTTGCAATGGCGACGCCTTCAACGCCCCAACCGAGGCCCAGAACAAACCACAGGTCCAGAGCGATATTCAGCCCGTTCATCCAGATTTGCAGCAGGAACACGCCCCGCGTCCGCTCGACCGCGATCAGCCATCCGGTCACCGCGTAAAGCGCGATGGTGGCTGGCGCGCCCCAGATCCGAATTTCAAGATAGGCCCGGGACAGCGCCTCGACCTCTGGGCTGGCCGGAGACAGCAGAAACGCGCCGCTGAAAATCGCGACCTGCGTGACGATAAAGACCAGCCCGGCCGCCGCACCCAGCATCAGCCCCCGGATCAGCAGGGCGCGCATCTCGGCCAAATCCCCTGCCCCGCGCGCCTGCGCGGCAAGACCGGTGGTGCCCATGCGCAGAAAACCGAAAATCCAGTAGACCGCAGACAGGATCACAGCGCCGATCCCCACTGCCCCTATCGGCGCGGCCTGACCCATCTGCCCGACAACGCCCGTGTCCACCGCACCCAGAATCGGCACCGTCACGTTGGACAGCACAATCGGAACCGCGATCTTCAGCACCCGCCCGTGCGTTATGGGTGCCGGGGCATCGTGCATTCCTTAGCTCTTGTCAGAGCGGCTTTGGGGGATCAGGAAATGCCCTGTGCCCTGCGCGAACAACTTGTCGTGATTGTCCTGCCAGGCCTCGACCCGAACCGAGGCATAACGCCGACCGGATCGGTTGATAAAGGCGCGGGCATAGGCGTCGCGCGGCAGGCCTGAGCGCAGGAAATCCACCGTGAAATCGATCGTCTTGGGAAAGCGCGTCTCTTCTGATTTCAGAATATCCGCAACATCCAGTTCACCGCTTTCGATCCGGGGGAACAAACGTTCCCAGCTTAGGGTGATAAGGGCTGTGACCTCAAGAAACGCCGCCGTCACGCCACCGTGCAGGGCGGGCAATAGCGGGTTTCCGATCAACTTTTCGTCAAAATTCAGAACGCCGGTCAGCTCATCTCCGCGCCGGTCGAAGCTGATATTGAGAAAGCGGATATACGGAACACCTTCGACCAAAGCGGTCAGCGCGGCATCCCGGCGCTGTTTGACAACCTGCATGGGTTCGGGACGTGCACGCGCCATTTACTTGACCTCCACGGTGAAGGCACCCGATGCGGTGGCGACCGGATTGTCCTGATCTTCATCGGTTGCCGTGGCCCGTACAAAGGCCACGTTCCGCGTGATATGATAGCATTTGGCGCGTGTCGTGATGGTCTGGCCCGGCTTTGCGGCGCGCATGTAATCTATCCTCAGATCGATGGTTGCGGTGCTTGTCGGCTTCACCGGATTGCTCATCACAGCTGCGCCGCAGCACGTGTCCAGCATTGTCGATACGGCACCACCGTGAATGACACCGGTCCGGGGATCGCCAACCAGCGCCTCGTTGTAAGGCATGGTGATTTCCGCTTCACCATTGTTAATATGCGTCAGCTCTAACCCAAGTGCCTGTGCGTGAGGAATGGCCTGGATGAACTGGCGCGCAAATTTTGAGATATCCGCCATACATTTGGCTCCTGTCGTCAAGTTGCCCCTTTATGAGCCGCGGACGATGCAAAGGGCAAGCCCGCCTGTTGCGCTCGTCCTCATGACACCCTACGGTGCTGCCAAGGAGACCAGGAATGTCCGACAACCGTTTGTCATTCAAAGAGATGTGCGCTGAGTACGATGTGACTCCGCGTACCCTGCGTTACTACGAGTATATCGAGTTGTTGCAGCCCGATCGGGAAGGCCGGTCGCGGTTTTACGGCCCCCGCGAATGCGCGCGCATGACGCTGATCATGCGCGGGCGCAAATTCGGCTTTCCGCTGGAAGAGATTCGTCAGTGGCTGCTGATCTATGAAGATCAGGGCAACGAGGCGCAAATGGCTGCCTTTGTCGAAATGGCCGACCGCCAGATGGACGAACTGAACCAGCAGCGCCAGCAACTGGACGAGGCGATGGGCGAGCTCAAGCGCCTGCGCGACCAGACAGCAAAATCTCTGAACTGACAGGCTCAATGCCTGCCGGGTGCCGCAAGCGCCCATAAATCTGCCAGTCGTTTTGGCGGCGTCCGTCCCGATTCCCGGTTGACGCAGGGGAAACAAAATTGCCCCTGAGTCTGTTTACGCGTTCGGAAGTTACGTCAACTTGGAAATGACGCAGCGTTTGGATTACGTAAACGTCACTCTCATGTTGTAAAGCGACCAGCAACTGCGCAAGTCATGTCCAGTGACGCCAGTGACGAGAGTATGACGAATGACCGAAGATCTGATGACCATCCGTGAGATGTGCGAGACCTATGATGTCACGCCCCGTACCTTGCGGTTCTACGAGGCGAAGGAACTGCTGTTTCCGATCCGCGAGGGTCAGAAACGCCTGTTCACCAAACGCGACCGCGCGCGGCTGAAGCTGATTCTGCGCGGCAAGCGGTTCGGGTTCAGCCTGGAGGAAATTCGCCAGCTTCTGGATCTGTACCATGTGGGCGATCAGCAACTGACCCAGATGACCCGCACCTATGAGATCGCGTGCGACCGTCTGGCAGACATGGAATCGCGCCGCGAAGAACTGACGCAGGCAATCGACGATCTGAAAGAACAGTTGCGTTGGGGCGAAAAAGTCATCGCCTCGATGAAACAGGAAAAAAAGGCAGCCGAGTAACCTCGGCCTGCCGGCTGGAAATATGAATTAAGGGAGCTTTCCATGCCCGTGTATAACGCGCCTACCAAAGACACGCAGTTCATCCTGCATGACGTTCTGAAAGTCTCGCAGTCGGATATTCCCGGCTATGATGAACTGGAAGCCGAATTTACCGGCGCAGTTCTGGAAGAAGCAGGCAAAGTTGCCGCGAATTTGCTGCATCCGCTGAACACCGTGGGCGACACCGAAGGGTGTCGGCTGGAAAACGGCATCGTTTACACGCCGACCGGGTTCAAGGACGCTTTCGAGCAGGTGAAAGAAGGTGGCTGGACTGGCCTCGACATGCCGGAAGAGTATGGCGGCCAGAACATGCCCTATGTCATCGGGACTGCTGTGGGCGAGATGTTCTCGGCCGCGAACCAAGCCTTCACCATGTATCAGGGCCTGACCCACGGCGCGGCCTCGGCCATTCTGGCGCACGGCTCGGACGAGCAGAAGAACAAATACCTGCCCAACATGGTCAGCTGCGAATGGACCGGCACCATGAACCTGACCGAACCGCATTGCGGCACCGATCTGGGCCTGATGCGCACCAAGGCGGAACCGCAGGAAGACGGCAGCTATAAGGTCTCGGGTCAGAAGATCTTTATCTCGGCTGGCGATCACGACATGTCCAACAACATCATCCATCTGGTGCTGGCCAAGATCCCCGGCGGCCCCGAAGGCATCAAAGGCGTGTCGCTGTTCATCGTGCCCAAATTCATCGTGAACGAAGACGGCACCCCGGGCGAGCGCAACGGTGTTTCGGTCGGCAAGATCGAAGAGAAAATGGGCATCCACGGCAACTCGACCTGTGTGATGAACTATGACGAGGCGACCGGCTGGCTGCTGGGCGACCAACACAAAGGCATGCGCGCCATGTTCACCATGATGAACGAAGCGCGTCTGGGTGTGGGCATGCAGGGTCTGGCGCAGGCCGAGGCCGCCTATCAGAACGCCGTCGAATACGCCAAGGACCGCCTACAGGGCCGCGACGTGACCGGCGTGAAAAACCCGGACGGCCCCGCCGATCCGCTGATCGTGCACCCCGACATCCGCCGCAACCTGATGGATCAGAAAAGCTTTACCGAAGGCGCGCGCGCGTTCATCCTGTGGGGCGCGACGATGATCGACAAGGCGCATCGCTCGGGTGACAAGGACGCGGACGGTCTGATTTCGCTGCTGACACCGGTGATCAAGGGCTTCCTGACCGATCAGGGTTACGACATGACGGTTCAGGCGCAGCAGGTCTATGGCGGCCACGGCTACATCGAGGAATGGGGCATGTCGCAATACACCCGCGACGCCCGTATCGCCCAGATCTACGAAGGCGCCAACGGCGTTCAGGCGCTGGATCTGGTGGGCCGCAAACTGGCACAGGATGGCGGCAAGCACGTGATGGCCTTCTTCGAAATGGTCAAGGGGTTCTGCAAAGAGAACACGGGCCAGGACGAAGCTTATGACAAGGCGTTCATCGAACCGCTGAAGGCTGCGTCGAAGGATCTGCAGGCCGCTGGCATGTATTTCATGCAGCAGGGCATGAAGAACCCCAACAACGCGCTGTCGGGATCCTATGACTTCATGCATATGTTCGGCCATGTCTGCCTGGGCCTGATGTGGGCGCAGATGGCCAAGGCCGCGCAGGGTGCGCTGGACAATGGTGCGTCGGACAAAGAGTTCTACGAGACCAAGATCAATACCGGTCGCTTCTACATGGCCCGCCGCCTGCCCGCCACGACGCTGCATCTGGCCCGTATCCAGACCGGTGCGGACACTGTGATGGCTCTGGACGCGGCGAGCTTCTGATCTCAGTCTGGGTCCGGGCGCTCATGCCCGGGCCCAGCTATTGAGAGGATACAAGATGCCAAAACGTTTTCGCCTGACCCGCCGTTTTCCGGTCGCCATGACTGAAGACGGGTATCGCAAACTCAAGGGTTTCGCCCGTGAGGCCGGTCTGGATGAAGGTGAGGCGCTGTCCTTTCTGTTCGAGAACTTCAACAGCGTGATTGACGAGGAGAATCTGACCCACCGTCTGCGCATCTTCAACTCTGATCTGGAAGCGCGAAAACGGTGAGGGCACGCACCAACCAACTGCCTGCTACGGCCTTAGGGCCGGACGCCTCCGGCGGGAGTATTTCTGAAAAGATGAAGACGTGATGCGCCCCTGCCACCGGGCGCACTCGCCATCAGGACAGGGACGACTTCACCTTTTGCGGTCATCGGCTCTCCAGCCTGTACCGCAAGCCGAGTGAAACAGATCCGGTTTGATAAATGGTAAACTCCTCACTTCATCTTTTTACAAATACTCAATTCCAACCTGACCACATGCGCCTTGGGAGGGGCAATCGCATGACGATCAAACTGCACTGCTTCGGAGAAAGCGGAAACAGCTACAAGGCGGCGCTGGCGTTGGAGATGTCCGGGCTGCAGTGGGAGCCGGTCTTTGTCGACTTCTTCAACGGTGAGACCCGCACGCCAGAGTTCCGCAAGGACGCCAACGAGATGGGCGAAGCCCCGTTTCTTGTCGATGGCGATTTTCGCACCAGCCAGTCCGGCGCCATTCAGGCTTACGTGACCGAAAAATCCGGCAAGTTCGGCGGCAAGGACCGGGACGAGAACTACGAGATCCTTCGCTGGGTGCTGTGGGACAACCACAAGCTCAGCTCGATGGCCGGGTTGACGCGGTTTCTGGTCAATTTCCTGCCGGAAAAACACCGTAACCCGGATGTGATTGCGTTTAATCAGGGACGATTGAAAGCGGCTTACGAAGTCCTTAATGCCCATTTGGAAGGCCGTGACTGGATTGTTGGTGATGGCGTCACCAACGCGGATCTCAGTTGCTGCGGCTATCTGTATTACCCCGAACCATTCGGCTTTGACCGTGCCGACTGGCCCCATATCGATGCCTGGCTGACCCGTCTCAGCGCACAGCCCGGCTGGAAACACCCCTATGACCTGATGCCCGGCAACCCGTCGGATCGAGCTTAAGGAGAAGTCTCATGACCGAAGCTTACATATATGATGCCCTGCGCACCCCGCGCGGCAAGGGCCGCAAGGATGGCAGCCTGCACGAGGTGACCTCGGTGCGCCTGTCCGCCCTGACCCTGAACGCGATGAAAGAGCGTAACAATCTGGAAGGCCACGCTGTCGAGGACGTGATCTGGGGCAACGTCACGCAGGTGATGGAGCAAGGCGGCTGTCTGGCGCGCTCGGCTGTTCTGGCCTCGGATCTGGATGAATCGATCCCCGGTCTGGCCATCAACCGTTTCTGCGCCTCGGGCATGGAAGCGGTGAACCTGGCGGCGAACCAGGTCAAAGGCGGCGCAGGCGAGGCCTATATCGCCGGCGGTGTCGAGATGATGGGCCGCGTGGCCATGGGCAGCGACGGTGCGGCGATTGCCGTGGACCCCTCGCTGGCGATGGGCACCTATTTCGTGCCGCAGGGCATTTCGGCCGACATCATTGCCACCGAATATGGTTTTACTCGCGATGACGCGGACGCGCTGGCGGTTGAATCGCAGCGCCGTGCCGCAGAGGCCTGGGCGGACAACCGGTTCGAGAAATCGGTCATCACCGTCAAGGATCAGAACGGGCTGACCATTCTGGACCGCGACGAGTACATGCGCCCCGGCACCGACATGCAAAGCCTTGGTTCGCTGAACCCGTCCTTCCAGATGATGGGCGAGCAGATGCCGGGCTTTGACAAGGTAGCGATGCTGAAATACCCGCATCTGGAAAAGATCAACCACGTCCACCACGCGGGCAACAGCTCGGGCATCGTGGATGGGGCCGCTGCTGTGCTGATCGGCAACAAGGAGTTTGGCGAGAAATACGGCCTGAAACCGCGCGCGCGTATCAAGGCGACCGCCAAGATCGGCACCGATCCGACCATCATGCTGACCGGCCCTGTTCCGGTGACAGAGAAGATTCTGGCCGACAATGGCATGAAGATCAGCGATCTGGACCTGTTCGAAGTGAACGAAGCCTTCGCCTCGGTCGTGCTGCGGTTCCAGCAGGCGTTTGACGTCGATCCGGCGCTGGTCAACCCAAATGGCGGCTCGATCGCGATGGGTCACCCGCTGGGCGCAACCGGTGCGATGATCATCGGCACGCTGCTGGACGAGCTTGAGCGTCAGGACAAGGAAATGGGTCTGGCAACGCTTTGCATCGCGTCCGGCATGGGTGCGGCAACCATCATCGAGAGGGTCTGATGCCCAAGCTGGATCTCTCTCAGATCCCATTCAGGGGCGGTTCGGGCTATCCCGGCAAGCTGGCAAAGGCAGGCGATGGCCGCTTTGTCCAGCCTGTGGGGGATGCTGGCGGGCTGACCCAGTACGGGGTCAACATCGTGCGGCTGGAACCGCAGGGGCTGTCCTCGCTGCGCCATTATCACATGGAACAGGACGAGTTCGCCATCGTCCTCAGCGGCACCTGTACCCTGATCGACGATGATGGTGAGCATGAGATGCAGCCCGGTGATTGCGCCGCTTTTCCCGCAGGTGAGGCCAACGGCCACCACCTTGTGAACAAAACCGATGCGCCCGCGACCTTTCTGGTGGTGGGCACACGGACCCCGACCGAGACCGGCTATTACAGCGACCTAGACATGATGGTGAAGTTCGATGCCGACGGCTTTCGCTTTACCCGCAAAGACGGCAGCCCGCTGACGGCTGACCAGATTGGAGATGACAATGACTGAATTCACTCTGACAAAAGACTCTGATGGCGTGGGCGTCATCACCTGGGATGTGCCCGGGAAAACCATGAACGTGATGTCCTTTGACGGGCTGGCGCAACTGAGCAGCTGCATCGATGATGCGCTGGCAGATGACGCGGTCAAGGGCATCGTCATCACCTCGGGCAAGGAAGGCTCGTTTGCCGGTGGCATGGACCTGAACCTGCTGGCGGTGATGAAGGAACAGGCAGGCGACGATCCGGCCAAGGGTCTGTTCGAGGGCACGATGCAGATGCATGCCCTGCTGCGCAAGATCGAGCTTGCGGGCATGGACCCCAAGACCAAGAAGGGCGGCAAGCCGATTGCCACCGTTCTGCCCGGCACCGCCGCGGGCATCGGTATGGAACTGCCGCTGTCCACGCACCGCATCTTTGCCGCCGAAAACCCCAAGGCAAAGTTCGGCCTGCCCGAGATTATGGTCGGCATCTTCCCCGGCGCGGGCGGCACCACGCGGATGGTGCGCAAGGTTGGCGCGATTGCGGCGGCTCCGCTGTTGCTGGAAGGCAAGATGCTGGACGTCAAGAAAGCCAAGGGCGCAGGCTATATCGATGAGATCGCCGAAGACCCGATGGCTGCGGCCAAGGAATGGGTGCTGAACGCCAAGGACGGCGACATCGTCAAGCCTTGGGATGCCAAAGGCTACAAGATGCCCGGCGGCGCGCCCTACCATCCTGCGGGCTTCATGAACTTCGTCGGAGCCTCGGCGATGGTGCATGGCAAGACCCAAGGCGCCTTCCCGGCTGCCAAGGCGCTGCTGAGCGCGGTTTACGAAGGTGCTCTGGTCGATTTCGACACCGCGCTGAAGATCGAGGCGCGCTGGTTCACATCCGTGCTGATGAACCCGTCCTCGGGTGCCATGATCCGCTCGCTGTTCCTGAACAAGGAAGCGCTGGAAAAAGGCGCTGTGCGTCCCGCTGGTGTTCCCGATCAGTCGGTCAAGAAGATCGGCGTTCTGGGCGCGGGCATGATGGGTGCGGGCATCGCGCTGGTGTCGGCGCAGGCCGGTATGGAAGTGGTTCTGGTCGACCGTGATCAAGCAGCCGCCGACAAGGGCAAGGCCTATACCGAGACCTATCTGGACAAGGGCATGAAGCGCGGCAAGGTCACCGCTGAAAAGAAAGAGGCCATGCTGGGCCGCATCACCGCGACCCCGGATCTGGACAACCTGAAAGGCTGTGACCTGATCATCGAAGCCGTCTTCGAAGACATGGGCGTCAAGGCCGAGATGACAAAGAAGGTCGAAGCGATCATCCCCGAGGATTGCATCTTTGCCTCGAACACCTCGACCCTGCCGATCACCGATCTGGCCAAAGCCTCGGCGCGTCCGGATCAGTTCATCGGCATCCACTTCTTCTCGCCGGTCGAGAAGATGTTCCTGGTCGAGATCATCAAGGGCAAGGAAACCGGGGATCGCGCGGTCGCCAAGGCGCTGGACTATGTGCGCCAGATCAAGAAGACGCCCATCGTGGTCAACGATGCACGCTTCTTCTACTGCAACCGCTGCATCATCCCCTACATCAACGAAGGTGCGCGCATGATCACCGAGGGCGTCAGCCCCGTGCTGATCGACAACGCCGCGCGGCAACTGGGCTTCCCGGTGGGTCCGGTTCAGCTGACTGATGAGACCTCGATCGATCTGGGGGCCAAGATCGCCCGTGCCACCAAGGCGGCGATGGGCGATGCCTATCCCGAAAGCCCCTCGGACGATCTGATCTTCTGGATGGAAGAACAGGGCCGTCTGGGCCGCAAATCGAACGCAGGCTTCTTTGACTATGACGAAAAGGGCAAGCGCGTCGGGTACTGGAACGGCCTGCAGGACAAGTATCCGCTGGCCGAGGATCAGCCCGACCTGATCGAAGTGCAGGAACGTCTAATGTTCGCGCAGGTTCTGGAAGCGGTGCGCGCGCTGGAAGAGGGTGTACTGGAAGACATCCGCGAAGGCGATGTGGGCGCCATTCTGGCCTGGGGCTTTGCGCCGTGGTCCGGTGGTCCGCTGAGCTGGCTTGACATCATCGGCGCGCCTTACGCCGCCGAGCGTTGCGACCAACTGGCCGCAGCCTATGGCGAGCGTTTTGCCTGCCCGCCGCTGCTGCGTGAGATGGCCGAGAAAGGTCAGACCTTCTATGGCCGCTTCGACCCCGAAGCCAAAGCCGCTTAATCAATTGATGCAGGCGCGTGACACCACGCGCCTGCATCGTTCTTTTCGTGTTTGGTTAGGTCTGCCATTCAGGCCGCAGAAACAGGACAGGCGCATTTGGCCTGCCCGGACGCCCCGGCCTGCGCATGCCGGATGGCGGGCGGATCGGGAAAATCGGTTCCTGCGGGATGGGTGCAGGCAGTGCACCCAACGGGTTTGCAAGGGCTGAAACGTCGCCCCTGATTGCAATCGAATTGACCAAAGCCGTCGCGGTCTGTTCATCCGCCACCCTATAGGGCGCGTGTTCCTGTGCCGAACGGGCACTGAACCGACCGGCCGGGCAAAAGGCCTGCAGCCCGCCCTCGACAAAGATCACCTCATCCGTGTCAAAAAACAAAGTCGTCACCTGGAACGATGACCCCGGCACCTGCGCCGACATCCGGCACGCACCGTTCAACATCCGGGCCGGAATGACCGAGACACCCGCCGCGTCGGGATCGAGTTTCCCAAGGTCCAGCGCCATGCCCTGCTCGGGCATCAACCAGACGGGCCGCCCGTTATAGGTCGCCCGTGCGGGTACAAATATCGGCATGTAATCGGCGCGGGTTTCGTCGGCCGGAATGACGACGCAACAGGTCGAAATCCGGCGCACCTCGCGAAACCCGTTATCCAAAGTTCGCACCAGATCGCCCACGGCAACCCGTTCGATCAACTTCCAGCCACTTGTGGTAGCAACTTTGGTGCCGTGCAACAAACCACCACGGCGTGCGTTTACCGCTTTATTCGGGTCGGCGAAATCAACGTCACCAGATTGATCCGAAAACCCCGAAACACTCACTACTTCAAACACGTGCCTCACCCCCTTGTGGCACAAACTAACGATGCAAAACGGATAGCATGAATTTTAAGAGGTGACTTATTTCTGACATATTTGCGCCCAATTTGGGCCTTTTGAGGCCCCTTTTGCGCACATTTTACAGACAAATGCGGGGTAAATACTTCTTTTGATCCGCGTTCGGAAACGATTACTGGGCCGATCCGTCGAACTGATATCCGAATCTCCGAATATCTTCCGCGCAGGCTTGGGCAACCGCATCCACTGTTTGCGTCGTATAGTACCGACGGTAATCGCGATCCCGCTTCGACCGGTTCAGATGCGGCAGCTCCACGTCAAACCCGAGATGTTCGATCAGAGGCCGCGCGTCCTGTGCGAAATGCTCAAGGCGAATATATGCGTCACATCTTTCGGCCCCGTTGGCCATGGTCACATAGGCGCGCGCGGGGTGGTGCCGAAAGGATCGCAGCGTGGACGGATGCAGGACAAACGACCCGAAATCCAGATCTTTGGCGCGCCCGACATCCGGGTGATCAAAGCTCTGTACCCGCAGCCAATGATAATAGCTCACCATCCGGTCCCACGGATTGCGCACCATCGTAAACACGAACATCGACGTCAAAGCCTTGGCAGACAGAACCCCGTCGATATCGGACAGCGTTGAATGCTTCCACAAGCGCCCGCGCGCGTTCAGGGATTTGGCGCGGCGTCGACGTTTCAGCGCCTTGGGCGTATCCCCCAACAGAATGTCATTCTTCATCGCCCGCTGTTCCAGCGCCAACACCAGCGACGTGCCCCCGGTCTTGGGGATATGCACGAACACATAACGGCGTCCGGTCGAGATGATCACGCCACGCCCTGCTCTGCCGTTGCGCGACTGGCGCGCCATCCCAGCACGGCCCCCGCCGTTGCAATCAGTCCGATGCCAAAGACCTGCATCACGCCGATGGACTGCCCCAACGCCACCCAGGCAAAAAGCGGGCCGAAGATCATCACCGAATATTCGAACACGGCAACAAAGGACGGCTCGCCCACTTGATACGCCTTGATCAGCATGAAGACCGCGATGGTCGACCCCACGGCTTGCACGACGATCCACGGGATGGCCGGTTGGAAGTCCCAGACCAGCCCTCGGGTCACAAACCCATCCGGCCCCTCGGGCGTATCCACCGGAAAGGCGGTGAAAAAGGCCAACCCGATTGCGCCTGCCAGTCCCAGGGTCATCACCATATTCGCCAGCAGAGCCACCGTGCTTTCGTCCGAGCAATGACTGCGGGTGACAATGGCGCTGAGCGCATAGAAAAACCCGCCCGCCACCGGCAACAGGGTTCGGGCGTCGAAATCGGTTGGGTTGGGTTGCAAAACGCACAGGATGCCGATGAACCCGATCATCACTGCCCCGATACGCCACGGACCGATAGGTTGTTTCAGCCCCAGTGCCGAGATCAGAAGCACAAAGATCGGTGAGGTAAACAGCCCGGCCAGCGCCTGCGCAATCGGCATCAAAGCCAGCGAGGCGAAATAGAACAGCATGGCCGTGGTGATCAGCAGGCTGCGCACCACGACAGGCCCTAACCGTTTGGGGCGCAGCGTGCCAAAGCCCAGCAGCGACAGCCCTGCGATCAAGGGCAACATCAAAGCGGCCCGACTCAGGTGGAATTGCCACAGCCCTATTGTCTCGGCCAGCAGAATCACGACATTGTCCACAACCCCGATGATGGCCATGGAACTGACCATCAGGGCCGCGGCCAAAATCGGTGAGGTCGGTTTAGCTGCCTGCATCTGCCATTGTTCCTGTTCTGCGTCCCGCCATCCAGCACAATTGCCAATCCCGACGCAACAAGTTTGCGCCACGCGATTTGGGCGTGCTAAGCTGCGGCAAAAGAAATACGAGCAGAACCCATCCAGATGACCGCCCTGAAACAGTACCAGCGGATCGAAGCCACCGGTCTGTGGCGCCCCTCGCCCGATGAACAACGGCGCGAGGTTGTCGTCTCGATTGGTGAGGCCACGCTCACCATCTCGGATTTCAATGACCGGGCGTTGACGCATTGGTCACTGGCGGCGCTGGAACGGCAAAATCCGGGCGTCTTCCCGGCGATCTTCAACCCCGATGGCGACCCGGATGAGACGCTGGAGCTGGCCGAAAGCGAAAAGACCATGCTAGAAGCCATCGACCGGCTGCAACGCGCCATCGACAAGGCACGTCCGCATCCCGGGCGTCTGCGGTGGCTCAGCGTTGGGGGCGTTGTTGCCGCTGTTCTGGCGGTCATGCTGTTGTGGCTGCCCGGAGCGCTGCAAAGCCATGTGGTGTCCGTCGTGCCCGAGGTGAAGCGGCAGGAAATCGGCGGCGCGATTCTGAAACGGATCGAGCGTGTGTCGGGGCGTGCCTGTACCTCACGCGATGCGCAGGCGTCATTGGATCGGTTGGCGAAACGGACCGGCGTGCGGCAGATCATCATCCTGCCTGCAGGGGTGCAGGACAGCCTCAGCCTGCCGGGCGGTACCGTGCTACTCAGCCGGTCATTGGTCGAGGATCATGAGGATCCAGCCGTCGCCGCCGGATATGTTATTGCAGAACGGGCGCGGTCCGAACAGCAGGACCCGCTGGATGATTTGCTGGACCGGACGGGCGCGTCCTCGGCGTTTCGATTGCTGACAACCGGAGGGCTGACGCCTCAGATCGTCGACAGCTATACCGAACAGGTCTTGTCCGAACCCCGCCCCTCGGTCACGGATGAGGCGTTGCTGGCGATGTTCGCGCAGGCCGCCCTGCCCTCGACCCCTTATGCCTATGCACGTGACATCACCGGGGAAACCGTGCTGGGCCTGATCGAGGCCGACCCGATGGCCGGGCGCACGTTGGAACAGGTGTTGCCGGACCGCGATTGGGTCCGGCTACAGAATATCTGCGGCGAGTGATCCGCCTTACTTGGTGCCGAACATCCGGTCCCCGGCATCACCGAGACCGGGCATGATATAGCCTTTCGAGTTCAACTCGCGATCCAGCGCGGCGGTGACGATATGCACATCTGGATGCGCCTCTTTCATGCGTTCGACACCTTCGGGTGCGGCCAGCAGGCAGAGAAAGCGAATATCGGTCGCGCCCTGCTCTTTCAGCAGATCAATCGCGGCGGCAGAGCTGTTGCCGGTGGCCAGCATCGGGTCCACGGCGATGACCAGACGGTCTTTCAGCCCCTCGGGGGCCTTGAAGTAGTACTGAACGGGTTTCAGCGTTTCTTCATCGCGATATAGGCCGACAAATCCCACCCGTGCCGAGGGGATCAATTCCAGAACCCCATCCAGCATCCCGTTGCCCGCCCGCAGGATCGAGACCAGCGCCAGCTTCTTGCCGGCCAGAATGGGGGCGTCCATCTCCTCCATCGGGGTTTCGATATGCCGCGTCGTCAGCGGCATTTCCCGCGTGATCTCATAAGCCAACAGCAGCGTGATCTCGCGCAGCAACTGCCGGAACACGGCGGTCGAGGTGCCCTTGCCCCGCATGAGCGTCAGCTTGTGTTGCACCAGCGGGTGGTCGACGACGGTCAGGTGATCGCTCATGAGTTCTCCAGTCTTTTCTTGACCCGCGCGCGGGTGCCTTCGTCACAAAAAGCCGCGTTCAGGGCTGTTTCATTCAGCGCAGCAAAGTCTTCGGCGTCCCAGCCGAAGGCTGCGTGCAGCATCTCATATTCGCGCCGCATGGTGGTATGAAAAAAGGGCGGATCGTCGGTGGAAACGGTTACGTTGACGCCTGCATCGCGCAGCCTTGCAATCGGGTGGTCTGCGAAATCTGGAAACAGGCCAAGGACCACGTTTGATCCCGGACAGACCTCTAGCGTGATACCACGGTCGGTAATTTCGTGCACAAGGTCAGGATCTTCAATCGCGCGCACCCCGTGGCCGACGCGTTCCACACCAAGGTCGCGGATCGCATCGCGGACACTTTCCGGGCCGCCAAACTCGCCCGCATGGGTGGTGAGACGCAAACCCGCCTCGCGGGCGCAGTCGAAGGCCCATTTGAAATCCCCCTGGGTGCCCACGGATTCGTTGCCGCCCATGCCAAACCCGGTGATCCAGTCGCCTGCGGTTTCCGCCGCGCAATGGGCGCTGCGTTTGGCCTGTTCTGGTCCGAAATGACGGACACAGGTGACGACGCCGCGCAGGGTGATGCCAAACTTGCGCTCAGCCTCGTCAGCGGCGTCCTGAATGGCCGTCAGATAGTCACGCCAGGCATGAAGATCCCCGCCGCCGCAGAAATCCGGGCTGAGAAAGGTTTCTGAATAAACAATACCATTTGCGGCGCTTTCTTCAAGTATCGCCAGCGTCAGACGGCGGAAATCCTCGGGCGTTTTGAGAACCTCACAAGCGGCCTCATACACGCTGAGGAAATGGGCGAAATCACGAAAGTCATAGCTGCCGTCAGGTTTGAAAATCCCGCTCAGGTCAACGCGCTTTTCATGGGCGAGTTGGCGGATAAAGGCGGGCGGGGCCGCGCCTTCGTGGTGCAGGTGCAACTCGATCTTGGGCAGGTCTGCGACGGTCATAGAAAGCTTCTCCCCGGCCCTTGCGCCGGAATGTTCAGGTGATGGGCAATGCTTGCTGCGACGTCGGCAAAACTGATCTGACCGACTTGGCCACTTCCTTTTCCGGCGACCAGAACAGGCACTTGTTCGCGCGTGTGATCGGTTCCGGTCCAGCTGGGATCGTTGCCGTGATCGGCGGTCAGCAGCAGCAGGTCGTCAGGTCGCAGCTTTTGCAGGATTGTGCCGATTTCCCGGTCGAACCATTCCAGAGCACGGGCGTAACCGCTGATGTCGCGGCGGTGACCATAGAGGCTGTCGAATTCGACGAAATTGGCGAAGGTCAGGCTGCCCTCTTCGGCGTGGTCCACCAGATCGGACAGGTGCCTCATCAACTCGGCGTCCGAACCTTTGCGCAGCGTGTCGATCCCTTGCATCGAAAAGATGTCGCCGATCTTGCCCACGGCATGTACCTTGCGACCGGCATCCTGTACCCAATTGGTCAGCACCGGAGCAGGCGGCAGGATCGCGAAATCCTTGCGGTTGGTGGTGCGGGTGAATCCGTCCTCAGGCGATCCGACAAAGGGCCGTGCAATCACCCGACCCACTTTCATCTGGTGCAAACGCGGCGCGAGCGTCCGGCCCATCTGCAGCAGGCGGTCGAGGCCAAAGCTGCCTTCATGCGCGGCGATCTGGAACACGCTGTCGGCAGAGGTGTAGCAGATCGGCCAGCCGGTCCGCATATGCTCGGCCCCCAGTTCCGCGATGATTGCGGTGCCCGAGGCGTGGCAGTCGCCCAGAATGCCGTCGGCACCCGCCGCCTCGGCTGCGGCTCGGCTCAGATCAGCGGGAAAGGCCGGGGTGGTGTCGGGGAAATAGCGCCAATCCCACGGTACGGGTAGCCCGGCCAGTTCCCAATGGCCCGAGGGCGTGTCCTTGCCCGGCGAACGTTCGCGCGCGCAGCCCCAGAGGCCCGAGGGTTCAGCATCAAGTCCCGGCGTATCATCCCCCGACGCCAGGCGCGCCGCAGCACCAAGGCCCAGCGCGTCCAGATTGGGCAGGTCTAGCGTGCCAGAGCGCCCGTCCTCGGCGCGACCCTCGGCACAGGCCTGCGCGATATGGGTAACCGTGTTGGCCCCGATGTCCGGCACGTCGCCGTTGAAATACTGGCCCGCATCCGGTGCGCCGCCGATACCGACCGAGTCCATGACGACCAGAAAAGCCCGGCTCATGCGGTGATCCTTTCATGAACCAGCGCCGGGGTCATCGGTGCATCATCGCCGATCGAGATGGCTTGCAGGATCGTATCTGCGGCCTGCCGCGCGGCGTCTTCCCGCGCGGCATGCACCACGGCCAAGGGCGCGCCTTTGTCGACTTTGTCGCCCAGCCGGACAATGCCGGACATACCGACCGCCGGGTCGATCACGTCACTTTCGACCTGCCGACCACCGCCCAAGGCAACCACGGCAAGGCCCAATGCCTCGCCATTTATCGCGTTGATATACCCACCGCGCGGGGCTTGAACCTCAAGGATCACGCTGGCTTCGGGCAGGAAGCGTGACCAGTTTTCGACGAACTGCAGCGGCCCGCCGACAGCGGCCATCATGCGGCCAAACCGCTCGGCTGCGCGCCCGTCGCGGATAACGTCAGTGATCTTGTCTCGCCCCTCATCCGCCGTGGCGACCATGCCGGCATCGGTCAGCAATACGCCGCCCAGCTCGGCCGAAATTTCGGCCAGCGGCGCGTAATGCGCATTTGTCAGAACATTCATCACCTCGGCCACTTCCAGCGCATTGCCCAGCGCCGGGGCCAAGGGTTGATGCATATCGGTGATCACGGCCGAAGTCCGGCACCCAGCCGCATTCGCGGTCTCGGTCAGGGCCTGTGCCAGCTTGCGCGCCTCGTCCAGCGTTTTCATGAACGCGCCGCTGCCGACTTTGACATCGAGCACCAATGCCTCGGGGCTGGCCGCCAGTTTCTTGGACAGGATTGACGCGGTGATCAGATCGAGGCTTTCGACCGTCGCCGTGACATCCCGGATCGCATACAGCCGCTTGTCGGCCGGTGCGATCTGACCGGTTGCGCCAACAATCGCGGCCCCGGTTTCGCTTAGTATCTGGGCCAGGCGGTCCTGCCCGATCTGCGTGGTGACACCGGGAATTGCTTCAAGCTTGTCCAGCGTGCCACCTGTATGACCAAGGCCCCGCCCGGAAATCATCGGAACATAGGCCCCGCATTCCGCCAGCGCCGGGGCCAGTATCAGGCTGACGCAATCCCCCACCCCGCCAGTCGAGTGTTTGTCGATCACCGGCCCATCCACATCCCAACTCAGGACATCGCCGCTGTCGCGCATGGCTAGGGTCAGGTCGGCACGTCCCTGCGCGCCCAACCCGCCCATGCAAACCGCCATCGCAAAGGCCCCGGCCTGCGCGTCGCTGACCCCGCCATCGGCCAGACCTTGCGCGAACCATGTCAATTCTTCGCCGGTCGGCACCTCATGCCGGCGCAGTTTTGCGATGATCGAGCGGGCATCCATTGGCTCAGGCGTCCTGCATATGGGACGCGTCGAACGCGCCCGGCAGAAGATCACCAATGGTGGTTTCCAGTTCCATCCCCCCGGTCGTCGCCAGCGTGACCTTCACGTCGCGCGCGCCAAACTCGGCCAGTTTCTGGCGGCACCCCCCGCAGGGCGGCACCGGTTGCGGGCTTTGGGCCACGACGTAGACCTCGGCCAGTTCGGTCTCACCTGCGGCAACCATGGCGGCTATCGCCCCTGCTTCGGCACAGGTGCCTTCGGGATAAGCCACGTTTTCGACGTTGCAGCCGACGTAAAGCGTACCGGACCCCGACAGGATCGCCGCGCCCACCTTGAAGTTCGAATAAGGCGCATGGGCGTTTTCGCGAACCTTCAGGGCAGCATCTTTGAGCGACATGGCGATTCCCCAATTTTTGATCAGTTGGTCAGAAAAACGTACCCTAATAGCAAGCGCCGGGGAAGTTGAAGCCCCCAGCATGTGTTTTTCGCCTATTCCAGCATTGTGTTGAAGGTTCCCGGTAATGTCACTTCCAGCAATTCGATATCCTCGGACGGGTCCGCCAGCCGCGTGCGCATTCCCGGCGGAATAACAAAGGCATCCCCCTGTTCCAGCCGGTATGGCTCGCGCCCTTCGCCTTCCAACGTAACCTCTCCGGTCATGACGAAGGTAAAGTGAATGTCGGTATCATGGCTGGCCCAAACCGGGTCCCCCTGCCCACGGCGGATGACCTGTACCCCGGCCACGCCTTTGGTGTTTTCGGCAATCGTCGTGTCGCGGCAAACATAGCCCGGCAGCCGGAAGGGTATCCACTCGGCATCCTTGGCCTGATTGTAGACAAAGCGTTGGCCCTGCCATTCCCGGTCCGGACGCAAATGAGGCGTCGGCAACTCCATCTCATGATCAATCTCGGTGACATGCTCGGCCGGAACGCCGATCTCGATCACCTGCACGTTGTCCGAGGCTTCCAGCACACGGTGGCGGATTTCCGGGGGCTGGATAAAGCAATCCCCGGCGGTCAGGCGCATCTTGTCACCCTGATCTTCGTAGACAACATCGACCCAGCCATGGATGCAGAAGATCAGCTGAAAACCCACTTTGTGGAAATGCACCATATCCGGCACCGGCCCGCCATCGGGGATGCGGATATGGCTGGCGATGATCGAGCCGCCCAAACGATCCGGAACGAGGTCGCGATAGTGCATCCCGGCTCGCCCGATGATCCAAGGGGCCTGATCTTTAAGGCGACGGACGACAAAGGAATGGACCGTTTCGGGCATGACCAGCGGCGGGTCGCGGTCTTCAATCTCGATTCGGGTTCCGTTTGGCGCGATCAAAACCCTTTCGCCGCCGGCAAATGCATCGGGGTCTTCGGTCAGGATGCGAAGCGTTCCGGCACCTTCAGGCGCATCTTTTTCGATGCGCAGACGCAACCCATGACCTGAGAACACGGCAGTCCGCGGATCGTCTGCGGGATAGATCATATCCATCCGCATCCCCAGAACCTTGGTGTAAAATGGGATGTCGTCCCTTAGCTCATTCGTTGGTAAGCGGAACTCGGCTATCGTCTGGTTCGAACGCAAAGGGCGCATCGGGCAGTGTCTCGTGCTGTTGGTGTTTACGCCATCCGATCAGAACCGAAGCGAAAATGCCAATCGAAAACAATAGCTCGAGCGTTTCTTCCACAACAAAAAGCCGCATCAGCGTCAGTTGGGAAAAGTCCGTATATTTGGGCCGTGCGACCTGATCCACAACTTGCGCCACGACGACAGCCAACACTGCCAAAGCAAAAACGGTAAGGAATGGCGCACGGGCCTTGCGGGCTTTCCAGATCGTTGGGATCCCGTGCCAGACCACTCCGAACAGCAAGACCAGACCCAGAACCACCCGCACCCAAGTGGGATCGAGCATGTTGTCAATCGCGTTGAATACAGCCGCAAGCGAGCTGTCTGCGGCGAAGATCTCGGTGTCGATCTCTCGCTCTGCCAGAAGGAAACAGCCCAGCGAAATATACACTCGCGGCAACCCCTTCAAAGTTACCAACGCCGCCACAGCCGCGCCGAACAGCATCACAGCCGATGCAATCTCGACAATCCCGCCTTCATTAACATGCGTGATCGCCCAGGTTGGCCACAGTATCCCAACCACGCAAAACAGCAGCGTCGCCAACATGACACAATGGGTCACCGCAACGCCGGTTGCGGGTGCAAATCGAACGGGCAGAGTCAAACGCTCTGCTTTGGTTTCAGTGCTGAAAGTCATGCCTATCTTGGTTCTGCTGGTTCGGCAGTTTGAGTGAGTGGATTTGGCCGAATGTAAATATTTTACAACGGAAATCAACCAAGCCCGGATTAAGAGACATCAAGCTGTGATAGGTGACGCAACGTAGCCAAGCCGCAAAAACTCGGTTACCACACGGTTAGATACCAGAAGGGAGCCGTATCGCTGATGTCTGACTCACGCAGCCAAAGACAAGCCGCGCTTGACTATCACGCCCATCCAAAACCCGGAAAGCTTGAGATCAAGGCCACAAAGCCAATGGCCAATGGTCGCGATCTGGCCCGCGCCTATTCGCCCGGCGTGGCCGAGGCGAGCCTTGAGATCAAGGCCGATGCGTCGAACGCGGAGCTTTATACCTCGCGCGGGAATCTGGTGGCTGTGGTGTCGAACGGAACGGCTGTTCTGGGGTTGGGCAATATCGGCGCGCTGGCCTCGAAGCCGGTGATGGAGGGCAAGGCGGTCCTGTTCAAGAAATTCGCCGGAATCGACTGTTTCGACATCGAAGTCGATCAGCCCGACCCGGAAAAGCTGGCCGATATCGTCTGCGCGCTTGAACCCACGTTCGGCGCAATCAATCTGGAAGACATCAAGGCCCCGGATTGCTTTGTCGTCGAAAAGCTGTGCCGCGAGCGCATGAACATCCCCGTCTTTCACGACGACCAGCATGGCACGGCCATTGTGGTCGGAGCAGCCGCCAAAAACGCGCTGCACGTCGCAGGCAAGTCCTTCGAGGACATCAAGATCGTCTCGACCGGCGGTGGCGCGGCGGGCATCGCGTGTCTGAGCATGTTGGTCAAGCTTGGCGTGAAGCGCGAAAACATCTGGCTGTGCGATATTCATGGGCTGGTCTATGAAGGCCGTGAAGAGGATATGAACCCGCACAAGGATCAGTTCGCGCAGAAATCCGACCTGCGCACGCTGGACGACGTGATCGACGGGGCCGACCTGTTTCTGGGTCTCAGCGGCCCGAACGTTCTGAAGCCCGAAATGGTCAGCCGAATGGCTGATCAGCCGATCATCTTCGCGTTGGCCAACCCGACCCCGGAAATTCTGCCCCAAGCCGCGCGCGAGGTCGCGCCGGATGCGATCATCGCCACAGGGCGCAGCGATTTTCCCAATCAGGTGAACAACGTCCTGTGCTTTCCGTTCATCTTCCGTGGCGCGCTGGACGTTGGCGCGACCGAGATCAATGACGAGATGCAAATCGCCTGCGTCGATGGCATCGCCGAAATGGCCCGCGCAACGACAAGTGCCGAGGCTGCGGCCGCATATAAAGGCGAGCAGCTGAATTTCGGCCCGGACTATCTGATCCCCAAACCCTTTGATCCGCGTCTGGTGGGCGTTGTGTCCTCGGCTGTGGCGCGCGCAGCGATGGACAGCGGCGTTGCCAAACGTCCCATCAAGGATCTGGATGCCTACAGGGAAAAGCTGAACCAGACCGTCTTCAAATCCGCCCTGCTGATGCGGCCGGTGTTCGAAGCCGCAGCCGCAGCCTCGCGCCGGATCGTGTTTGCCGAAGGCGAGGATGAACGGGTCCTGCGTGCCGCGCAGGCCGTTCTGGAGGAAACCACCGAAACACCGATCCTGATCGGGCGACCCGAGGTGATCGATGCCCGCTGCGACCGACTGGGCCTGACCATCCGGCCTGGCAAGGACTGTCAGATCGTGAACCCGGAGAACGACCCGCGCTATTACGACTATTGGAGCTCGTACCACAAGATCATGCAACGCCGGGGCGTGACGCCGGATCTGGCCAAGGCCATCATGCGCACCAATACAACCGCCATTGGGGCGATCATGGTTCACCGGGGGGAAGCGGACAGCATGATCTGCGGCACGTTTGGCGAATATCGCTGGCACCTGAACTATGTCGAGCAGGTGTTGAACAAGGGCGACCTGCGCCCGCATGGCGCGCTGTCGCTGATGATTCTGGAAGACGGCCCCCTGTTCATTGCCGATACCCATGTCCGGCAATTGCCAACGCCCGAGGAACTGGCCGAATCCACCATAGGCGCGGCCCGCCATGTGCGGCGTTTCGGGCTGGAGCCCAAGATCGCGTTCTGTTCGCAATCTCAGTTCGGCAATCAGGCCGAAGGCTCGGGCAAACGCCTGCGTGCCGCCATCGAAATACTCGATCAGCGACCAAGAGATTTCATCTACGAAGGCGAGATGAACCTTGATGCCGCGCTGGACCCGGAGCTCAGGGCCCGGATCTTCCCGGCCTCGCGTTTGGAAGGGGCGGCGAATGTGTTGGTCTTTGCCCATGCCGATGCGGCAAGCGGAGTGCGGAACATTCTGAAGATGAAAGCCGACGGGATCGAGGTTGGTCCGATTCTGATGGGTATGGGAAACAAAGCCCATATCGTGACACCGTCGATCACAGCGCGCGGGTTGCTGAACATGGCGGCCATCGCCGGCACCCCGGTCGCACACTACGGCTGATGCGATGCGCGATCATGAAGCCGAACGCCTGCTTTGGCGTTCGGCGAGTCGTCGCCTTTGCACAGAAAAGTTAACAAATTTGCAATTTCCGCAAGGTTATTCAAATAAGCCCAAAAAACCAAACGGGTTTGCAATAATTTGCAGATCATTCCGACCCGAACTGCAAAGATTTTGCGATAAACTGACGCGGCGTCACAAGCGCCGCTTGTTTGATACGCGGCGGATACCTAACAACGTGCTCAGTGCTTTGGGAGGATTACAAAATGGCATATCAGGACGTTTACGATAGCTGGAAAAACGACCCCGAGGCGTTCTGGATGGACGCTGCAAAAGGGATCGATTGGGACAAACCTCCGAGCAAAGCGCTGTTTGACGATAACGCCCCGCTTTATGAATGGTTCAGTGACGCGCAGGTCAATACCTGCTGGAACGCCGTCGACCGCCACGTCGAAAACGGGCGCGGCGAGCAGACCGCCATTATCTATGACAGCCCGATCACCCATACCAAGCGCGAGATCTCATATGTCGAGCTGCGCAACCGCGTCGCCACCCTGGCCGGGGCGTTGCGGGCCAAGGGCATCGAAAAGGGCGACCGGGTCATCATCTATATGCCGATGATCCCCGAAGCGCTTGAGGCGATGCTGGCCTGCGCCCGACTGGGTGCCGTGCATTCGGTGGTGTTCGGCGGTTTTGCCAGCAACGAACTGGCCGTCCGCATCGATGACGCACAGCCCAAGGCGATCATCGCCGCCTCATGCGGGATGGAGCCGGGCCGCGTGGTGCACTACAAACCCCTGCTGGACGGCGCCATCGACATGGCAAAGCACAAGCCCGAGTTCTGCGTGATTTTCCAGCGTGAACAAGAGGTTGCGCAACTGATTGAAGGACGCGACTTCAATTGGCACGGCTTCCAATACGGCGTTGAACCGGCGGAATGCGTGCCGGTTGCGGGCAATGATCCGGCCTATATCCTCTATACCTCGGGCACCACGGGCGCGCCGAAAGGGGTTGTACGACCAACCGCCGGGCATCTGGTTGCGCTGAACTGGTCGATGAAGAACATCTACAATGTCGATCCGGGCGAAGTGTTCTGGGCGGCCTCGGATGTGGGTTGGGTCGTGGGCCATTCCTATATCTGCTACGCCCCGTTGATCCACGGCAACACCACAATCGTGTTCGAAGGCAAACCTGTCGGCACCCCCGACGCGGGCACCTTCTGGCGGGTGATCTCGGAACACAATGTCCGTAGCTTTTTCACCGCCCCCACCGCCATCCGTGCCGTCAAGCGCGAGGACCCCAAAGGCGAGATGCTGGCCAAATATGACCTGTCAGGCTTGCGCGCGCTGTATCTGGCGGGCGAACGTGCTGACCCCGATACGATCATCTGGGCGCAGGACGCGCTGAAGGTTCCGGTGATCGACCACTGGTGGCAGACCGAAACCGGATGGACCATTGCAGGCAACCCGCTGGGGATCGAGGAATTGCCGACCAAGCTCGGCTCGCCCGCCAAACCGATGCCCGGCTATGATGTGCAAATCCTTGACGAGGGCGGCCACCCGATGAAACCGGGTGAGTTGGGGGCGATTGCGGTAAAACTCCCCCTGCCCCCAGGCACGTTGCCAACGCTGTGGAATGCCGAGGACCGTTTCCGGAAATCCTATCTGGAACATTTCCCCGGATACTACGAAACCGGCGACGCGGGCATGATCGACGAGGATGGATACCTCTATATCATGGCGCGCACCGACGATGTGATCAACGTAGCGGGCCACCGCCTGTCGACCGGCGGGATGGAGGAGGTTCTGGCCGCCCACCCCGACGTCGCAGAATGCGCAGTGATTGGCGTCTCGGATCAGCTGAAAGGCCAGATGCCGGTGGGTTTCCTGTGTCTGAATGCGGGTGCCGCACGCGATCACGGCGACGTGGTTCAGGAGGTCGTCAAGATGGTCCGCGACAAGATCGGGCCGGTCGCGGCCTTCAAGCTGGCTGTCGTGGTGGATCGTTTGCCCAAAACCCGCTCGGGCAAGATCCTGCGCGGCACCATGGTGTCGATTGCCGACGGGCAGGACTACAAGATGCCTGCAACCATTGATGATCCGGCCATTCTGGACGAGATCAAAGCGGCCCTGCAAACCATCGGATACGCGCAATAAGTCCGGGGCGGCCTGCACCGCCCCCCTTGCAACCGGATACAGGCCCCCTACTGTCACGATCAGACAGTGAGGGCCCATGACACAAAGCGATATCTGGCGTCTCAGCGCCACCGAGTTGACACAGCTGATCCGCAGCGGCGACTTGAGCGCCGAAACCGCAACACAAGCCGCGATTGATCGGATGCATGCGGTTAATCCCAGCCTCAATGCAGTGGTCGAAGACCTGAGCGATCAGGCGCTTGACCGTGCCCGAGATCTGGATCAGGCGCGTGCAAAGGGCGAAGATCCCGGCCCGTTGTTCGGCGTCCCGGTCACGATCAAAGTGAATGTCGATCAAAAGGGCCACGCCACCACAAACGGCGTGGTCGCGTTGAAAGACGTGATCGCGCCGGATGACGCCCCGGTTGTGTCGAACCTGCAAAAGGCCGGGGCCATTGTGATCGGCCGCACGAACACGCCAGAGTTTTCCTTCCGCGCCGATACGGACAACCCGCTATACGGGCGCACCCATAACCCCTGGGGTCAGCATATCTCGCCCGGGGGATCGTCTGGTGGGGCCGGTGCTGCCGTGATGGCGGGTATCGGCGCGCTGGCTCACGGCAATGACATCGGTGGCAGCCTCAGGTTTCCCGCCGCCGCCAATGGCGCGGTTACGGTCAAGCCCGGCCTGGGTCGCGTGCCCGCCTGGAACCCCAGCCAAAAGGCCGAGCGCGGATCGCTGGCCCAATCCATGTCGGTGCAAGGGCTGTTGACCCGGTCCGCTGCGGATCTGCACCTGTCGATGCCCAGCCTGATCGCGCCCGACGCACGGGACCCTTTCCACGTGCCGATGCCTTGGCGCGGGGACGATCTGGAAGGGCCGATCAAAGTTGCCTTTACCAAAAACACCTTTGGCTACGCCCTTCACCCCGAGGTCGAAAAGGCGCTGGACACCGCGCGCGATGCGCTGGCGGATGCCGGGTATCTGGTGGAAGAAATCGATCCGCCCGATGTCTTTGAATGCGGGCGGATCGGCTATCGCTCGTTGATGGGCGAAGTGCTGACGCTGATGAAGTCGGATGTCGAGGCTGCGGGCTCTCAGACCATTCAGGACATCTTCGACGTCTATTTTCAGGAATTCCCGCCTATCGTCGAAACCGAGTTGCTTAGGATGCTGGCCAAACGCAGCCATTATGCGCGCGAATGGTCGCTGTTTCTACAGGATTACCCGCTGGTCCTGTCGCCCTTCCTGCCGCAACCCTTCTTCAAGCCGGACCGCGACACCGAAGGGGCCGAAGGCGTGCATGAGGTTCTGGGCTGCGCCGTTTATTCCTACGCGATGAACTTTCTGGGCCTGCCCGCCGCCTGCGTCCCTGCCCGTCTGGCTCAGTTGCCGAAAGGTCCGCAGCCCATCAATGTCCAGATTGCCGCGCGGCGCTGGCGCGAAGATCTGGCCGTGGACGCTGCCGCCGCCATCGAAGAACGTGTCGGGCAGATGTGTCTGCCACTATGGGACAGGCTTTCAGACGGGTAACCGCCCCAAACAAAATAGACCCCGGGTTATTGGGCCCGGGGTCCAGCTGCTTAAATATGCCCGGATTTCTGATGACGAGCGTAGCACCACCCACCCTCGCCAGCGCGAAATTTACGCAATCATTCGAAAACGCCGTACAGGTGGCCACTCACTCCCACCATAGCGTGATCTCCGAGCACGGTCAGATTAGCCAATCCGTAACGAATGCCGTGTGAACTTCTTCACACAAGAGAAAATAAATCTAAAAAAATCGCAGTTTAGGTGAATTGCTCAGAGATTAAGCGCTCTTCCAGACCATGGCCCGGGTCAAACAGGATGCGATGGGTGATTGCAGGCTCTGACCGAATCTCAACCCAGTCGATATCCGGGAATGAAATGGAATCAGCGTCGGCCATGACGGGGCGTTTGTCTGCGTCCAGAACGTCGAATCGAACCTTGGCAATCTTCGGCAGCAAAGCCCCCCGCCAGCGGCGCGGCCGGAATGCGGCAATTGCGGTCAAGGCAAGGACGTCCGCCCCGATTGGCAGAATCGGACCATGGGCCGAGTAGTTATACGCCGTCGAACCGGCAGGCGTGGACAGAAGCGCACCGTCGCAGACCAGTTCCGCCATCCGCTCGCGCCCATCGACGCTGATTTTCAACCGTGCGGCTTGCGGGCCTGCGCGCAGCAGTGAGACCTCGTTGATCGCCAATGCCTCGTGCAGCTTTCCCGATTGGTCCATGGCCCGCATGGCCAGCGGGTTGATGACCTCTTCCTGCGCATCTGCAAGACGGGCCATCAGGTCCTCTTCATGAAAATTGTTCATCAGGAACCCGATTGTTCCGCGATTCATACCGTATACCGGCGCGTCGAGATGCTGCATGTTCTTCAATGTGCGCAACATGAAACCGTCACCGCCCAGGGCAACCACCACCTCGGCGTCGCGCGGGGCGGCATTGCCATATTGTTCAATCAGGCGATCACGGGCGTCCTGCGCCATCTCGGCCTCACTGGCGAGGAAGGCGATTCTTTTTTTCATTGGGTCTGGTTTCCGGTGCTACACATTTGGTTCCGAAACAAACATACCTTTCCTCAATAGGCCAGACTTGACGCCGCAGCGGGCCAAATCGTCGCTTTATGCCTTTTGCCGATGGTGGGTTTCCGATAGGAAATCCGCAAGTTTTTACCCCAGTCTATGGAGCGCAAATGAACGCCAACCTTCGTGATACGGGCTTTTTCACCCAATCCCTGTCCGACCGCGACCCGGAACTTTTCGGCTCGATCACATCCGAGCTGGGCCGCCAGCGCGACGAGATCGAGTTGATCGCGTCCGAGAACATCGTCTCTGCCGCCGTGATGGAGGCGCAGGGCTCGGTCATGACCAACAAATACGCCGAAGGCTATCCCGGTCGGCGCTACTATGGCGGCT